>DATAON010000060.1:0-5242 GCA_036265715.1 Solirubrobacterales bacterium
GGTCTTGATCGGCTTGCCGGCCTCGGCGGCGATCGTCTGGGCCAGGCCCTCGATGCGCTCGCCGACCAGCTCGGCGGCGCGGTCGAGGACCGCGGCGCGCTGGTGCTGGGGGAAGGAGGCGGTCTCGAAGGCCTCATGCGCTGCGGCGATCGCTTTGTTGGCGAGGGCCGCGTCGCCCTGGGCGACGCGGCCGACGAGGGAGCCGTCGTAGGGGCTCTTGACCTCGGCCCACTCGCCGGTGGAGACCCACTCGCCGGCGGCGAGGAGTTTGTGATCGGTGGCCCGGGTGGCTGACATCTGAGCGGGCCGTCCGTTAACCGGCGACCGCCGCCTCCGCCCGCAGCGCCTGGCCCGGCGCGACGAACTCCCGGCCCTGGCCACTCGCCACCGCCTCGCTGGTCAGCTGGCCGGCGAAGGCGTTGAGGCCGGCGGCGAAGCCGGGGTCGGCGGCCAGCGCCTGGGCGACGCCCTGCCCGGCCAACCGCACCAGGTAGGGCAGGGTGGCGTTGGTGAGGGCGTGGGTGGAGGTGATCGGGACCGCGCCGGGCATGTTGGCGACGCAGTAATGGGTGATGCCGTCGACCTCGAAGGTCGGCTCGCCGTGCGTGGTCGGCCGCGAGGTCTCGAAGCAGCCGCCCTGGTCGATCGAGACGTCGACGAGGACCGCGCCGGGCTTCATCAGCGCCAGCTGGTCGCGGCGGATCACGTAGGGGGCGCGGGCGCCCTGGACCAGCACCGCGCCGATCACCATGTCGACCTCGGGCAGGCGCTCCTCGAGATCCAGCGCCGAGGCGTAACAGGTGCTGACCCGCTCGCCGAAGATCGCGTCGAGCTCACGCAGCCGCTCGAGCGAGCGGTCGTAGATGAAGACCTCGGCGCCGAGGCCGGATGCGACCCGGGCGGCGTTGTAGCCGACGACGCCGCCGCCGATCACCATCACCCGGCCGGGGGCGACCCCGGGGACGCCGCCGAGCAGGATGCCGCGACCGCCGAGCGGCTTGCCGAGCATGAAGGCGCCGGCCTGGGCGGCGAGCTTGCCCGCCACCTCGCTCATCGGCGCCAGCAGCGGCAGCCGGCCGGCGGGGTCGGTGATCGTCTCGTAGGCGATGCAGGTGGCGCCGGAGTCGAGCAGGCCCTGGGTCAGCTCGGGGTCGGGGGCGAGGTGCAGGTAGGTGAAGAGGGTGTGACGGGGCTCCAGCAGCGCCACCTCGGACGGCTGCGGCTCCTTGACCTTGACGATCGTCTCCGCGGTCGCGAAGACGGCTGGCGCGTCGGCGACGATCGTGGCCCCCTGGGCGACGTACTCGCCGTCGGCAATCGCCGAGCCCTCGCCGGCGCCCGCCTGGACGACGACCTCGTGCCCGGCGGCGACCAGCTCGCGGGCGCCGGCCGGGGTCAGCGCGACCCGGTACTCGTCAGGCTTGATCTCAGTGGGGACCCCGATGCGCATCTCAGCTTCTCCTCTCGAATTTCCGCGGAGAGTCGAGACTGGCTGAACAAACTTCAATGTTGCCAGCGCTAATCTCTCGCTTTCCACAGATATGGACCAGATTGACACTCAGATACTCAGCCTCTTGCGCACAAACGGAAGGGCCTCGTTCGCCAGCATCGGCGCCCAGGTCGGGCTCAGCCCGCACGGCACCGCCGACCGGGTTCGCAAGCTCGAGCGCGAAGGCGTGATCACCGGCTACGCGGCCAAGATCGACCTCGGCCGCTCCGTCGACGCGCTGGTCGACGTCCGCCTTCTCCCCTCCACCAACCCCGACCAGTTCGAGCGCCTCGCCGCCGGCCTGCCGGCGGTGACCGAGCTGGTCTTCCTCACCGGCCGCTTCGACTACCAGCTGCGGGTCGCCTGCAAGGACGCCGAGGACCTCGACCAGACCGTGCGCACAGTGCGCCGCGACGGCGGCGTCGCCGCCACCGAGACGCGGATCGTGATGCGCTCGGCCAGCTTCGACCAGGAGCGGCCCGCCTTCTAGGACCGCGGTCCTAGACGGAGACCGCGGCTTCATCCGGCGGCCGCGGTCTCCGCCGGCACGCCCATGAACTCGCCCGCGGCGACGAGCGTCTCGCGCAGCGCGTCGACCACCTCGTCCAGCTGCGAGCGGTCGCAGTTGAGCGGCGGGGCGATCTGGACGACCGAGTCGCCGCGGTCGTCGGCGCGGGCGATCAGGCCCGCCTCGAGCAGGCGCCCGGGCATGAAGCCGCGCAGGAGGCGCTCCCTCTCGTCGGCGTCGAAGCGGGTGGCCTCGGCGTCGCGGACAAGCTCGGCGGCCCAGAAGAAGCCGGCGCCGCGAATGTCGCCGACGATCGGCAGCTCGCGCAGCTCCTCCATCCTCGCCTGCAGATGGGGCTCCAGCGTCCGCACGTTCTCGAGGACCGCCTCCTCTTCGAAGATCTCGAGGTTCCGCAGCGCGATCGCGGCGGCGACCGGGTGGCCGCCGAAGGTGATCCCGTGCAGCAGCGTCACCCCGTCCCCGAGCAGCGGGGCGGCGACGCGGCCGGAGACGATCGCCGCGCCCATCGCGGCGTGGGCCGAGGTCAGCCCCTTGGCGATCGTGACCACGTCCGGCGCAGCGCCGAAGCGGGTGACGCCGAACCACTCGCCGAGCCGGCCCATCCCGGTGATCACCTCGTCGGCAACCAGGAGGATGCCGTGCCGGTCGCAGATCTGGCGCAGGCCGGCCCAGTATCCACGCGGCGGGACGAGGCAGCCGCCGGCGTTCTGCAGCGGCTCGGCGAAGATCGCCGCCACCGTCTCGGGGCCCTCCTCCGCGACGGTTCGCTCGACTTCGGCGAGCAGGTCCGCGCAGAGGATGGCCTCGTCGCGCTCGTCGCGGAAGGCGTTGGTGTTGGCGACGTGGCGGGTCGGGATCGGCGCCGGGCCGAAGGGGGTCTTGAAGCGCTCGACCCCGGTCAGCGAGAGCGCCCCCAGGGTGACGCCGTGGTAGGCGACGTCGCGGGCGATCGCCTTGGTGCGCTGCGGTTCGCCGCTGGCGATGAAGTGCTGGCGGATGATCTTCCAGGCCGCCTCGACCGCCTCGGAGCCGCCGCTGGTGAAGAAGACGCGAGCGTCCTCCATCGGCGCCAGCTCCGCAAGCTTTGCGGCCAGGTCGATCGCCGGCGGGCTCGCCGTCGCCCAGTTGGTGTTGAAGGGCAGCCGCTCCAGCTGCTCGGTCGCGACGCGGGCGAACTCGGCGCCGTGGGAGTAGCCGAGCTGGGAGCAGAAGAGGCTGGAGAGCCCGTCGATGTAGCGACGGCCCTCGGTGTCGAAGACGTAGGGGCCCTCGCCGCGGTCGAGGACCAGGAGGTCGGTGCCGCCGGGCGCGAAGGCGCCGTTGCGGGCGAAGTGGAGGAGCAGGGAACCGGGGTCTGTGGTCATCTCGGCAGCCTCCCGCGCTGGAAGCGCCGATACCAGGGACCGCGCGGATGAAATCGACCCCGCCAATTTGACGAAACGACAAAGAGGGCGCCACCGCGTCACCTGTTTCAATGTCCTTATCGATCATCTGTCCCACCCAAACACGGTCTCGGTCGCAGACGCCCTGAAGACTCCGGTGCTGCGGCGCGGAGTCCCCGAGGTCCTCGCCCACGCGGCCGGCCTCGACAACGAGATCCGCTGGGTCCACGCGAGCGAGGTCTCCAACATCGCCTCGCTGCTGCGCGGCGGCGAGCTTTTGCTCAGCACCGGGATGGGGCTCGACCGCGCCGCCGCGGGTCAGGACCGCCTCGTCCGCGAGCTCGCCGAGCGCCAGATCGCGGCGCTGGTGATCGAGCTCGGCTCCTCGCTGGAGGCCGTTCCGAAGGGCCTGGTGCGCGCCGCCGAGCGTCACGGCCTCTGCCTGATCGCGCTCAACCGCGAGGTGCGCTTCGTCGAGGTGACGGAGACGATCCACCGGATGCTGATCGACCAGGGCGGCGATCTGCTGCGCGGCGCCGAGCAGCTGCACCGCCGCTTCACCGCGCTGATGCTGGGCGGGGCGGGCGTGACCGAGGTGCTATCGGAGCTGGCCCGGTTCGTCGGCAACCCGGTCTACCTCGAGCGCTCCGGGCACGGCCTCGCCTACCACGCCCGCTACGAGGGCGATGACGAGACCGCGCTCGGCGCCTGGGCTGCCTTCAGCCGCGGCCTGGCGACGGCGCCGGCTGCCACCGCCGAGCGGGTCCCGCTCGGCGGTGAGGAGAGCTGGGGCCGCCTGGTCGTGCTCGCCCTCGACCGGCCGCTCGACGGCCAGACCCAGGTAGCGGTCGAGCGGGCGGTGGGGCTGATCGCGCTGGCGCTGATGCGCCGCGAGGAGGAGGACCATCTCAGCACGCGGCAGAGCGGCGACTTCCTGATCGGGCTGACGGGCAGCCGCGCCGGCGAGTCCGAGGTGGCCGGGCGCGCCGGCGAACTCGGCTTCGCCGGCGACTGGGAGCGCCTGCTTCCGCTCGCCGCGACGGGGGGCGAGCGGGGCGGCGACAGCCAGCGCGACCCCGCCTGGGTCGCGGTGAAACGGGACCTGCGCGAGGCCCTCGAGCGCCGCCGGATCCCGGCGGTCCTGGGCGACGGCGAGGACGGGGAGCTGCTCTTCGTCCTCGGGCTCAGGCGCGCCGCCGACCGCGAGCGCCTGGCGGAGACGGTCGCCGGGATGCTGCGCGAGGCCGTGGCGAGGCGCCTCGGCGAGGCCGCGCCGCCGACCGTCGCGGTCGCGGGCGCCGCCGCCGGCTGGCGCGAGGCGGGACAGGGGCTGCGGGCCGCGGTCGCCGCGCTCGTGGCCGCCGGCCACGAGCAGCCGCGCCCCTGGCACGACATCACCGAGCCCTCGCCGGACCGGCTCCTCTACTCGCTGCGCGACTCCGACGACCTGCGCGAGTTCACCGATCAGCGACTGGGGCCGCTGATCGAGGCCGACCGGCGCGGGCGCGGCGACCTGGTCAGGACGCTCGCCACCCTCTGCGACTACGCCGGCCGCCGGGCCGAGACCGCGGCGGCGCTCGGCGTCAAACGGCAGACCCTCTACCACCGCCTCAACCGGATCGAGTCGATCACCGGCCGTGACCTCTCCGACGGCGACGTCCTGCTCTCGTTCCACCTCGCGCTGCGCGCGCGCCGGTTCCTCGAACTTCCCTAGGAGGGTTGACGAAACCCCACCTCCGCGCCCGGCAGTCGCCTCGGGCATTGACCCGACCAGAGTGGGGTAAATGTCGGAAGCGCGAGATGATTCGCCCGCCGCGGAGGGTCCCGTAGAAGTCGTGGGTG
>DATAON010000061.1:0-9537 GCA_036265715.1 Solirubrobacterales bacterium
CCGCCCGGTTCGACCTCGTCCGCGGCGCGAGCCGCCGCGAACAGGTAGCGCAGATCCTTGACCGTCGCGTCGGTCCGGACCCATAACGCGTGTTTCGGTCTGCATCGGGGCCCTCTACCACGGCTTACGCAGGCACGCTGCTAGACTTTCACTCGTCGGTTCACGCTTGGCGTGCCGGCGTTTCTTGTGCCTATCGGCCCGACTCCTGGGGCCGAGGGGCCTACTCCCAGTCAGATACGACCCCACGAAAGAAGGGGCATGAAGGTCCGAGCTTCAGTAAAGCCGATTTGTGAGAAGTGCAAGGTGATCCGCCGCAACGGGGCGGTCCTGGTGATCTGCCAAAACCCGCGCCATAAGCAGAGGCAGGGTTAGTCATGGCACGAATCGCAGGCGTCAACCTCCCGGTCAATAAACGGATCGAAATTGGGCTCACCTACATCTTCGGGATCGGTCACTCGACCGCGAAACAGATCCTTGCCGAGACGAAAATCGATCCCGGCACTCCGACCAAGGACCTGACCGAGGACGAGGTCATCAAACTGCGCGACGCGGTCGAGAACCACGAGGTCGAGGGTGACCTTCGTCGCGAGCGCTCGCAGAACGTCAAACGTCTGATGGAGATCGGCTCCTACCGCGGCCTGCGTCACCGCCGCGGCCTGCCGGTCCGGGGTCAGCGGACCAAGACCAACGCGCGTGGCCGCAAGGGCCCGCGCCGGTTGAGCATCGCCGGCAAGCGCAAGGTCAGGTAGGGGAACCACATGGCTGAGAAAAAACCCGGCAAGGGTCGCGCCCGTCGCCGCGTCAAAAAGAACGTCACCTACGGACAGGCGCACATCAAGACTTCTTTCAACAACACGATCGTCACCCTGACCGACACCGACGGCAACGTGATCGCCTGGGAGTCGGCCGGCTCGGCCGGGTTCAAAGGCTCGCGCAAGTCGACCCCGTTCGCCGCCCAGGTGACCGCCGACGCCGCCGCCAAGAAGGGCATGGAACACGGCCTGGAGCGGGTCGAGGTCTTCGCCAAGGGCGCCGGCTCCGGCCGCGAGACGGCGATTCGCTCGCTGCAGGCCGCCGGGCTCGACGTGACCACGGTCAAGGACGTCTCCCCGCAGGCCCACAACGGCTGCCGGCCGAAGAAGCGGAGGCGCGTCTAGTGGCCCGCGACACTTCCCCTCAGTGCAAGCAGTGCCGGCGCGAGGGCCAGAAGCTCTTCCTCAAGGGCGAGCGATGCTTCACCGACAAGTGCGGTGTCGAGCGGCGCTCTTACCCGCCCGGCGAGCACGGCCGCGGCCGTCTGCGCCAGTCCGAGTACCGGGTGCAGCTGCGCGAGAAGCAGAAGACGCGCCGCTACTACCAGGTGCTGGAGAAGCAGTTCCGCGCTTACTACGACAAGGCTTCGCGCCAGGACGGCGTCACCGGTGAGAACCTGCTGCGGCTGCTCGAGTCGCGTTTCGACAACGTGCTCGTCCGCCTCGGCTTCGCCGCCTCACGGCGTCAGGCTCGGCAGCTGATCAGCCACGGCCACTGGATGATCAACGGTCGCCGCGTCGACATCCCGTCCTACCAGGTGCGTCCCGAGGACATCATCTCGATCAAGCCGGGCTCGTCGGGCACGGACACGATCCAGCGTGCAACCGAACTGGTTTCCACGGTTCCCGCCTGGCTGCAGGCCGATCACGACGCCCTCACCGCCAAGGTCCTGCGCTACCCCGAGCGCTCCGAGATCTCGGCGCCGGTCCAGGAGCAGCTGATCGTCGAGCTGTACTCCAAGTAGTCCGGAACCCCCGCAATTTCTGAACACGCATACGCAAGGAACTCATGACCACTGATTTCCAGGTCCCCCGCATCATCTCCGAGAAGGTCGATGACCGTCGCGGCACTTTCACCATCGAGCCGCTCGACAAGGGCTTCGGCTACACCTTCGGCAATAGCCTTCGACGCGTCCTGCTCTCCTCGCTGGGGGGTGCCGCGATCACCAGCGTCCGGATCGAGGGCGTCGCGCACGAGTTCTCGACCGTGCCCGGGGTCAAGGAGGACGTCACCGACATCATCCTCAACCTCAAGGACCTGGTCGTCCGCATGCACACCGACGCCGACGAGGTCGAGGCGCCGCTGGTCGCGACCGGCCCCGGCGAGGTCAAGGCGAAGGACATCGACCTGCCCTCCGGCGTTGAGATCCTCAACCCGGACGCGCCGATCGCGACGCTCGAGAAGAAAACGAAACTCGAGGTCTACCTGACGATCGGCCGCGGCCGCGGCTACTCGCCGGCGGAAGAGAACAAGTCCGACGAGCAGCCGATCGGCGTGATTCCGATCGACTCGATCTTCTCGCCGATCCGCCGCGCCTCTTACGCGGTCTCGGCCGCCCGCGTCGGTCAGCGCACCGACTTCGACAAACTCGAGCTCGACCTCGAGACCGACGGCTCGATCGAGCCCGCGGCGGCGCTGCGCGAGGCCTCGGAGATCCTGATCAAGAGCCTGGCGATCTTCACCGACGCCGAGCGGGTCGAGGAACTGACCGCGCGTGAACCGATTCCGGCTCCGCTCAGCGACTCGCTCTCCGCCGGTGGTGGCGACGGGATCGCCTCCAACAACGGCCTCGACGAGATCCTGATCGAGGAGCTCGAACTCGGCGTTCGCTCTTACAACTGCCTCAAGCGCGCCGGCGTTCAAACCGTCGGCGACCTGGTCCGCAAGTCCCGCGCGGAACTGAACGCGATCCCCAACTTCGGTCAGAAGTCGATCGAGGAAGTTATCGAGACCCTGCACGCCCGCGGCCTCGACCTCCAGCAGGACTAGACGCGGAACCCAGGGGAGCCGACCGATGCGCCACAAAAAGAAGCGGAACAAGCTGAGTCGCACCTCCGCTCACCGTGAGTCGCTGTTGGCGAACCTCTCCAAGCAGCTGATCGAGCACGAGCGGATCGAAACCAGCCAGGCGAAGGCGAAGGCGGTCAAGCCCGAGGTCGAGCAGCTGATCACGCTCGCCAAACGCGGCGATCTGCACGCCCGCCGGCAGGCCCTGGCGACGCTGCACAACGACAAGTTCATCGTCCACAAGTTGTTCGACGAGGTGGCGCCGCGGTACTCGACGCGGCCCGGCGGCTACACGAGGATCGTCAAGTTGGGCCCTCGGCGGAGTGACTCAACCGAGATGGTCTACCTGGAGCTGGTCTAAGGGATCCAGGGCGGGATGCCTCCCGCCCTGACAAGTCGGGTCGCTAATTAGCTCCCCGACTTTGAGTATCCGCCAGTTCGGGAGGCATCCCGCCCTGGATCAGTAGCTCACCGACTCCAGGTAAAGACCGTGGGGTGGAGCCGTGACGCCTCCTGCCGAGCGATGGGCGCCGTTCAGGAGGGCGTTGAAGCTCTCGACGCTGCGGCGGCCGCTCGAGACCTCGAGCTGGGTGCCGACGAGGGCGCGGACCATGTTGCGCATGAAGGCGTCGGCGGTGATCTCGAAGTCGAGGTGATCGCCGGAGCGGTGCCAGGTGGCGGCGAGGATGTCGCGGTCGAAGCGGACGTGGTCGGTCTGGGTTGGGGTGAAGGCGGTGAAGTCGTGGTTGCCGGGGAGGGCGGCGGCGCACGCGTCGAGCGCCTTGAGGTCGACCCGGTGCGGCCACCAGAGCGCCCGCTGCTGCTCGAACGGGTCCGGGGCCGAGCGCGCCAGCAGCCGGTAGCGGTAGGTGCGCGAGCGGGCGTCGCGGCGAGCGTCGAAGCCGTCGGCGACGACGCGGGCGGCGGTGACGCCGATGTCCCGCGGACTGAGCCCGTTGAGGCGCCGTGCCAGGTCGCCTGGTGGCTCGACGGTGGTCTGGAAGCTCGCCACCTGGCCGCGGGCGTGGACGCCGGTGTCGGTGCGCCCAGCCACGGTCAGCGCGACCGGCTCGCGCAGGATCGTGGCCAGGGCGGTCTCCAGCTCGCCCTGCACGGTCCGCAGTCCCGGCTGCGCTGCCCAGCCGCGGAAGCCGGTTCCGTCGTATTCGATGTCGAGCCGCAGGGTGGGCATCCGGGGCAGTATCTCCGACACCTAGAATCGAATGCGTGCGGATACTGCTGACCAACGATGACGGGATCTCGGCGCCGGGCCTGCAGGCTCTGCGCCGCGCCCTGCGGGAGTTCGACGACGTCGAGGTCGACGTGATCGCCCCCAACGCCAACCGCAGCGCCACCGCCCGCAGCATCACCACCCGCTCGCCGCTGGCGGTCGACGAGGTCGAGTTCGAAGACGGAACCAAGGGATACGCGACCGACGGCACGCCGGTGGACTGCGTCCGCTTCGCCGAGGTCGGGCTGGTCGGCGAGCGCCCCGACCTGATCGTCTCCGGGATCAACCACGGCGCCAACCTCGGCGACGACATCACCTACTCGGGGACCGTCGCCGCGGCCCTGGAGGGAGTGATCCTCGGCATCCCCGCGGTCGCCTTCTCCCAGCAGTCCTCGGGCGGCGGCATGGGTTACGTCAGCGGCCGCTTCGACTTCACCCACTCGGCCGCCTTCGCCGCCGCCCTGGTCGCGCGCCTGCGCACCGAGACGATGCCGGAGGCGACCCTGATCAACGTCAACGTCCCGGCCGGCGAGCCGCAGGGGATCGAGGTGACCAAGCTCGGCAAACGGATCTACAACGACGAGCTGCGGCTGGTCGAGGAGTCCGAGAACGGCCGCCGCCACTACGAGATCTACGGCTGGATGCCCGGCCACGAGGAGATCGAGGGCACCGACCTCCACGCGGTCGCCCAGAGGCGAATCGCGGTCACCCCGATCCACTTCGATCTCACCGACCACGGCGGGCTCGAGAGCCTGCGCGGTTGGGGCTTCGAGGAGATGCTGGCGGCGAGCGCTACATCGGCGTGAGCGCGGCGGCCGAGCAGCGGGCGGAGGAGTTGCGGGCGCAGCTGGCGCACCACAACCGCCGCTATTACATCCACGACGACCCGGAGATCGGCGACGATCAGTACGACGCGCTGCTCGACGAGCTGCGGGCGCTGGAGGCGGAGCACCCGCAGCTGCGCACGCCCGACTCGCCGACCCAGCGGGTCGGCGCGGCGCCGCTGGAGCGCTTCGAGCCGGCCCGCCACCACGAGGCGATGCTCTCGCTCGGCAACGCCCGCAACGAGGAGGAGCTGCGCGCCTGGGAGAACCGGCTCGCCAACTACCTCAAGCGCCTCGACATCGCCGCCTCCCAGTTCAGCTACACGACCGAGCCGAAGATCGACGGGCTCGCGATCACCCTCACCTACGAGGACGGGGTGCTTGTCCGCGGCGCCACTCGCGGCGACGGCCGGGTCGGCGAGGACGTGACCCAGAATCTGCGCACGATCGGCTCGGTGCCGCTGAAGATCGCCAACGCACCGGAGCTGATCGAAGTCCGCGGCGAGGCCTACCTGCCGATCGCCGCCTTCAAAGCGCTGAACGAGCGCCGGGCCGAAAACGAAGAACCGACCTTCGCCAACCCGCGCAACTCGGCCGCCGGCTCGATCCGCCAGCTCGACCCGGCGCTGGCCGCGGAGCGGCCGCTCTCGACCTGGGTCTACGGGATCGGCGCCGTCCGCGGCCTCGACCTGGCGACCCACATGGACGAGATCGAGTGGCTCGGCGAGCGCGGCTTCAAGGTCAACCCCGACACCGACCACCACGCCGGCGTCGAGGGCGTCGTCAAGCGCTGCCACTGGTGGGAGGAGCGCCGCGACACCCTCGACTACGAGATCGACGGCGTTGTCGTCAAGGTCGACGAGCGGGCGCTCTGGCGCGAGCTCGGCGTGGTCGGGCGCGAGCCGCGCTGGGCGATCGCCTGGAAGTTCCCGCCGACCACGGCGATGACGACGATGAACAAGGTCGTCTGGAACGTCGGCCGCACCGGCCACCTGGTCCCCTTCGCGATGCTGGAGCCGGTCCACGTCGGCGGCGTCACCGTCACCACCGCGACCCTCCACAACGAGGAGGACTTGGCCCGCAAGGACGTGCGCGAGGGCGACGAGGTGGTGGTGATGCGGGCCGGCGACGTGATCCCTCAGGTCGTCTCGCCGAAGTTGCCGCGCAAGAACAAGAGCGCCCGCAAGCCGAAGCCGCCCAAGAAGTGCCCGATCTGCGACACGCCGACGGTCAAGCCGGAGGGCTCGGTGTTCACGATCTGCCCCAACCGCAACGGCTGCCCCGGCCAGGCATCTCAGCACGTCAAGCACTTCGTCTCCAAGGGGGCGATGGACATCGACGGACTGGGGGAGGAGGTCGCCCTGAACATGCTCGCGCAGGGGGTGATCGAGGACGTGGGGGACATCTACGACCTCACCGAGGAGCGCCTGGTGGGCACGAAGATCGGCAAGAAGAGCTTCAAGGAGAAGTCCGCCCAGAGCCTGGTCGCGGCGATCGAGGCCTCCAAGCGCCAACCCTTCAAGCGGGTCCTCTTCGCGCTGGGTCTGCCCGGGGTCGGCTCGGTGACCGCCGAGGCGCTGGCCGACCACTTCGGCTCGATCGAGGAGCTGATCGCCGCCCAGCCGGAGGCGATCGAGGAGGTCGAGGGAGTGGGGCCGATCATGGCCGAGCAGATCGCCGAGTCGCTCGCCGACGAGCCGACCCGCGAGCTGATCGCCAAGCTCAGCGCCAAGGGCCTGCGGCTGGAGGCCGACGAGTCCGAACGACGGGCGAGCGGCGGCCCGCTGGAGGGCATGACCGTGGTCCTCACGGGCACCCTGCCGGAGCTGACCCGCGAGGAGGCCGCGGCCCTGGTCAAGGGCGCCGGCGGCAAGGTGACCAACTCGGTCTCGAAGAAGACCGACTACGTGGTCGCCGGCGACAACCCGGGCTCGAAGCTCGCCAAGGCGGAGAAGATCGGCACCGAGGTGCTGGACGAAGCGGGGCTGCTGGAGCTGGTCGGCGCCGAGCCCTCTCAGTAGCTGGCGACCAGGCCGGCGATCTGGTCCTGGCGCTGGTGGGCGAGGGTGAGGTTGCCGACGCTGCCCATCAGGATCGAGAAGGCCATCACCTTGCCGCTCTTGTTGAAGCAGTAGCCGGAGAGGTTGCTGACTCCGGTCAGGGTCCCGGTCTTGACCCGGCAGCGGCGGTTGGCGGCGGTCCCGATCATGCGGCCGTCGACGGTGCCCTCGGCGCCGCTCAGCGCCAGGTCCTGGATGAACTCGTCGCCGACCTCCTGCCTGCGCATCCCCAGTAGCAGGTCGATCACCTCGCGCGGCGCCGCCCGGTTGGAGCGGGTCAGGCCGGAGCCGTCGACGGCGTGGACGGTTGACCCGAGCGAGCCGGCGAAGCGCTCGACGACGGCGCCGCCGGCCGCGGTGGTGCCGCTGGCTCCGACGTCGGCGCCGAGCAGCTTGATCAGCATCTCGGCGAAGAAGTTGTTCGAGTAGATGTTGGTGAGGTCGACGAGCTCGGTCAACGGGGCCGATTCGATGATCGCGACGCGCTCGGCGTTGGGAGGCGTGACCGCGAACGCGGTCGCGGCCGGCATCGCGATCCCCCCGTTGCGCAGCGAGCGCACCAGCGCCTTGGCCGCCGATCGAGCGGGGTCGGAGGAGAAGCCGCTGCCGCTGCTGTTGCCGCGGAAGCCGGCGTTGAAGGCGAGGCCGGAGAGCGGGCCGATGTAGGAGCTGGTCGCGTAGCCGGAGTCGGCGACGCCGCGCAGGCGGTCGAAGATCGAGTCGTCGGCGTAGAGGCGGCCGGTGATCGACTTGATCCCGGCGGCGCGGATCTGCGGCCGCAGGGAGAGGATGTCGGTGCCGAGCCCGCCCAGGTAGCTCCTGTCGAAGCCGGGCGTGCCGAGGGCCGGGTCGCCGCCGCCCTGCAGGTAGAGGCTGCCGTGGAGGACGCCGCGGGAGTCGATCTTGCCGTCGCGGAAGACCTTGGTGGCGATCGTGTGCTCAGGGCCGAGCTCGCTCAGCGCCGTCGCGGTCGTGAACATCTTCATGTTCGAGGCCAGGGGGAGGGGTCTGCCGGCGCCGCTGGCGCAGACCGTCTTGCCGGTTTCCGCGTCGACGACGAGCAGGCCGCTGGCCCCGCCGCCACCGCTGACCAGCCAGCTCTTCATCTGGTTGCAGGCGGGGCTTGCGGCGGCGCTGGAGGCGAGCAGCAGGGCGCTGGCGCAGGCTGCGACGAGGAGGATCGAGAGTCGTTTCATTGTCGGTTTCAACACCTGCGCCGGTCAAGGTAGCGGGCGCAGCGGCCTGGTCAGCCGGCCAGGATGGGATAATCGTGCGCAGGCATGGGGAAAGTCGTCGATATCGAGTCCAAACCGCGCCGCCGCACGCGCCGTAAAAAGCCGTCGAAAACGGCTCTGGTGCTGGGCGGGGGCGGCTTCACCGGCGGTGTGTACGAGATCGGCGCCCTGCGCGCGCTCGACCTGCTGGCGGTCAACAGCACGGTCAACAACTTCGACGTCTACGTCGGCACCAGCGCCGGCTCCTTCGTCGCCTCGATGCTCTCCAACGGCGTCACCCCCGACGAGATGATGCAGGTGCTGAACGCCCAGGAGCCCTCTGAGCTTGAAGACCTCGACCTCGACCGAGTGCTGCGGCCGAACTACCTCGGCTTCGCCCAGAAAGCGCTGGCGCTGCCGCTGCGGACGCTGGAGCTGATGCGCTCCCTGGCCAAGCTGGGGGAGATCTCCGCCATCGACATCGGCGTCGGCCTGGCCGAGGCGCTGCCCACCGGCCTCTACTCGGGCTCCGGCCTCGCCGACTACGTCGCCGACATCCTCGCCGACGGCGGCCGCGTCAACGACTTCCGCCTGCTCGACCGCGAGCTCTACCTGACCGCCACCGACCTCGACACCTGCGAGCGAATCGTCTTTGGCGAGGACGGCTGGCAGGACGTGCCGATCTCCAAAGCCGTCGAGTGCTCGACGGCGCTGCCGATCGTCTACAAGCCGGTCGAGCTGAAGGGCCGCCAGCTCGTCGACGGCGGCATCCGCTCGACCACCAACGTCGACATCGCCGTCGAGAAGGGCGCCAAGTTCATCATCGTCGTCAACCCCCTGGTGCCCTACGTCAACGACTTCGAGAAGACGATCCCGACCGTCTTCGGCACCCGCGTGCGCCGCGTCTCCGACATGGGCCTGCCGGCGATCGCCAACCAGACCTTCCGCCTGATTGCCCACCAGCGACTGCACCAGGCCGTTGACATGTGGCAGGAGAAATATCCCGGCGTCGACATCATCCTGATCGAGCCCGAGCCGACCGACGAGCTGATGTTCGGCACGCCGATCATGGACTACCGCCGCCGCCTGCAGATCGGCCGCCACGGCTTCGAATCCGTCACCGCCACCCTCGCCAAGGACTACGACCGCTTCGAGGAGATCGCCGGCCGCCACGGCCTCGAAATCTCCGCAAGTCGTGTCCGCAGAGTGGTCGAGCGGGCGGCCGAGGTGGAGCCCGGTCAGGTTTCCGCCTGGAAGCGGGTCCTCGAGCAGACCACCTCAGTGCTGCTGCGTCAGAGCGGCGAAGCTTCTTAAAAAGCAAAGGGCTCGGGCGGGGGCTGGTGGGGGTCCCTCACTCGCTCTTCGTCGCCGGAGAGGATGAAGCTGGC
>DATAON010000062.1:0-10016 GCA_036265715.1 Solirubrobacterales bacterium
GAGTTCGTCCCCTGGGACGACGCCAAGGTGCACGTCCTCACGCACGCGCTCCACTACGGAACCGGCGTTTTCGAGGGTATCCGCGCCTATGAGACCGACCGCGGTCCAGCCGTCTTCCGCCTGCCCGAGCACCTGGACCGCCTGCACAAGTCGGCGGGGCTCTACTACCTGGAGATCCCCTACAGCGCCGAGGAGCTGCGGAGCGCGACCAAGGAGCTGATCGCCCGCAACGGGCTCTCCTCCTGCTACATCCGCCCGCTGGCCTTCCGCGGCTACGGCGAGATGGGGCTCTACGCCAACTCGGCGCCGATCGACGTGATCATCGCCGTCTGGCCCTGGGGCGCCTACCTCGGCGACGAGAGCGCCGGCAAAGGCATCCGCGCCAAGGTCTCGAGCTGGCGGCGCAACAGCCCCGGCGGCGCGATCCCGCACGCCAAGGCGTCCGGCTCCTACCTCAACTCGATCCTCGCCAAGACCGAGTCGGCCAACGCCGGCTACGACGAGGCGATCCTGCTCGACGAGCGCGGCTTCGTCTGCGAGGGCTCGGGCGAGAACATCTTCGTGGTCCGCGACGGCGAGATCGTCACCCCGCCGCACGTCGCCTCGATCCTCGACGGGATCAACCGCAAATCGGTGATCCAGATCGCCCGCGACCTCGGCTACACCGTGGTCGAGCGCGACATCGCCCGGGCCGAGCTCTACCTGGCCGAGGAGGTGTTCCTGACCGGAACCGCGGCCGAGCTGGTGCCGGTGCGCGAGATCGACGACCACCCGCTGGGCGAGCCCGGCGAGATCACCCGCCACGTCCAGGCGAAGTTCATGGACGCGCTCTACGGGCGCGCCGAGGAGTACCTGGAGTGGCTGGACTTCGTGAAGGCACCGGAGTCGGAGTCGATCGGGCGAATTACGCCTGCCGCCTAGCGGCTGGCGCGGCTCTGCCGTGCGCTCGGGCCCTCTGGCCCTCCCCGATCTTCAGACTCGAAAGGCAGCAATCAGATGGAACAGGTGAAGCTCTACGACACCACCCTGCGCGACGGCATGCAGGGCGAGGGAATGTCGCTCTCGGCGGCGGAGAAGGCGCGCGTGGTCGAAGCGCTCGACAAGCTCGGCGTGCAGATGATCGAGGCCGGCTTCCCGAGCTCCAACCCGAAGGAAGTCGAGCTCTTCGAGCAGCTCTCGGAGCTGGCGCTCGAGCAGGCGACGATCTGCGCCTTCGGGATGACCCGCCGCCGCGACACCGCCGCCGAGGACGATCCGGCCCTGGCGACCCTGGTCGGCTCCTTCGCGCCGGTGATCACTCTGGTCGGCAAGACCTGGGCCCTGCACCTGGAGAAGGTGACCAAGGTCTCGCGCGAGGAGAACCTGGCGATGATCTCCGACTCGGTCGGCTTCTGTCGCGCGCAGGGCAAGCGGGTCGTCTACGACGCCGAGCACTTCTTCGACGCTTACCGCGACGACCCCGGCTACGCGCTCGCCTGTCTCGACGCCGCGGTCGGCGCCGGGGCCGAGAACGTCACCCTCTGCGACACCAACGGCTCCAGCCTGCCCGACCAGATCGGCGCGGCCACCGCGGTGGCGGTGGCGCGCGTGGGGGAGGGAGTCGAGGTCGGGATCCACGTCCACGACGACGCCGGCTGCGGCGTCGCCAACTCGCTGGCGGCGGTGCGCGAGGGCGCGCGGATGGTGCAGGGCACGGTCAACGGCTACGGCGAGCGCTGCGGCAACGCCAACCTGACCTCGATCCTGCCGGCGCTGCAGCTGAAGATGGGCTTCGACGTGGTCAGCGACGAGCAGCTCGCCTCGCTGGCTGAGACGGTCCACTTCGTCGACGAGCTCTGCAACGTGACCCAGAACCCCGACGCGCCCTACGTCGGCCGCAACGCCTTCGCCCACAAGGGCGGCATGCACGTGGCCGGGATCGAGGCCGACGCCCGCACCTTTGAGCACATCGACCCAGCCCTGGTCGGCAACCAGCGGTCGGTCCTGCCCTCCGAGCTCTCGGGCAAAGCGACGATCCGCGCCCAGGCCGAGCAGGCCGGGATCGAGATCGACGACGCGGCGGCGGCGCGGGCGATCGAGAAGCTGAAGGAGCGCGAGCACCGCGGCTACCACTACGAGGCGGCCCCGGCCTCCTTCGAGCTGCTGCTGCGCCACGAGGCGGGCGTCTACAAGCCGCTGTTCAAGCTCGAGAGCTACCGGGTCGTGACCGAGCGCAGGGCTGGAGGCAAGGTCGAGACCGAGGCGACGATCAAGGTCGAGGTAGACGGCCAGCGCTACCTGCGGGTGGCCGAAGGCAACGGCCCGGTCAACGCCCTCGACCGCGCCCTGCGTGACGCGATCGCCGACCGCTACCCCCACCTGGCCGACATCGAGCTGACCAACTACAAGGTCCGCATCCTCGACGAAGACCACGGCACCGGCGCCGTCACCCGGGTCCTGCTCGACTCCGCCGACGGCAGCCGCGAGTGGGGGACCACCGGCGTCTCAGAGAACATCATCGAGGCCTCCTGGCAGGCCCTGGTCGACTCGCTGGAGTACGCCTTCCAGCCGCGTGCCGAGGGCCAATAGGCTGCCGCGGGTGACCGACGAGCTACCGCAGATCCCGCTCGCCCAACCGGAGATCGGCCCCCGCGAGGAGGAGCTGGTGCTGGAGGTGCTGCGCTCCGGCCAGCTCTCGCTTGGCCCGGTCGGCCGCCGCTTCGAGAGCGAGCTCGCCGCCTGGCTCGGGGTCGAGGACGCGGTAGCCGTCTCCAGCGGCACCACCGCCCTGCACCTCGGGGTGCGGATGCTCGGCTGGGGAGAGGGCGACGAGGTCCTGACCAGCCCCTTCAGCTTCGTCGCCTCGGCCAACTGCCTGCTCTACGAGGGGGCGCGGCCGGTCTTCTGCGACGTCGACCCGGTCACGCTCAACCTCGACCCCGCCGCCGCCGCGGCCGCCGCTGGCGAGCGCAGCGCCGGGATCCTGCCGGTCCACATCTTCGGCTACCCGGCGGCGATGCCGGAGCTGGAGGCGCTGGCCGCGTCCCGTGGCCTCGGCATCCTCGAGGACGCCTGCGAGGCGATCGGCGCGGTCGACTCAGAGGGGCGCGGGGTCGGCACCCGCGGCAACCTCGCCACCTTCGCCTACTACGCGAACAAGCAGATGACGACGGGGGAGGGGGGAACGATCGTCCCTACCGACGGGGCCGTCGCGGCGCGCCTGCGCAGCGAGCGCAACCAGGGCCGCGCCGTCGACATGGGCTGGCTCGACCACGACCGGCTCGGCTTCAACTACCGGCTCTCCGACGTTGCCGCGGCGATCGGGATCGCCCAGGTCGAGAAGCTCGACGACCTGCTTGAGCGCCGCGCCGCCATCGCCTCCCTCTACGAGCAGGGGCTGGCCGGGATCGACGGCGTCACCACCCCGATCGCCGGCCGCGGTCAGGAGCTGCGCAGCTGGTTCGTCTACGTCGTCCGCCTCGCCGACGAGGTCGACCGCGACGCGACGATCGCCCGCCTGGCCGAGCGCGGCATCGCCAGCAAGGCCTACCTGCCCTGCATCCATCTCTTCCCCCACCTGCGCGAGCTGGGCTACCGCGAGGGCCAGTTCCCGGTCGCCGAAGCGGCCTCGGCGCACTCGCTGGCGCTGCCGTTCTTCCCGGCGCTGAGCGAGGGCCAGGTGGCACGCGTCTGTCAGGAGCTGGCGGCGGCACTCGGTCAGAGCGCCGGCACGGGATAATCCCGGGCTCCATGGCCCGCAAAGCACGCTTCCGCAAGGACCCCGACCCGCGCTTCTGGCGGCTCAACCGCTCGCTGCCGTTCGACTGGCAGCTGGCGATCTACGACATCGACCAGTCGCGCGCCCACGCCCGCGGCCTGCGCGGGATCGGCGTCCTCGACGAGGCCGAGCTGGAGCAGATCGAAGCCGGCCTGGAGCGGGTGCGGACACGGATGGGCGAGCACGGCTTCGCCTTCGAGGACGCCGACGAGGACATCCACATGGCGATCGAGCGGCTGCTCGGCGAGGAGGTCGGCGCGGTTGCCGGCAAGCTCCACACCGGCCGCTCGCGCAACGACCAGGTCGCCACCGACGTGGCGATGGTGGTCCAGGTCCACGCGATCAACGCGATCGACCTCTGCGCTGCCGCGATGGAGCGGCTGCTGGCCCTGGCCGAGTCCCACGCCGACTGGCCGATGCCCGGATACACGCACCTGCAGCGCGCCCAGCCGGTCTACCTCGGCCACCACCTGCTCGCCTACTACTGGATGCTCGCCCGCGACGTGCTCCGTTTCCAGTTCGCGCTCGACAGCGCCAGCGTGATGCCGCTCGGCTCCGGCGCCCTCGCCGGCGTCAACTGGGAGATCGACCGCGACGCCGTCGCCGCCGACCTCGGATTCGACCACGTCAGCCACAACTCGATCGACGGCGCCTCCAACCGCGACTTCGTCCTCGACTACCTCTCCGCCGCCTCGGCCTGCTCGATGCACCTCTCGCGCCTG
Source organism: Solirubrobacterales bacterium (assembly GCA_036265715.1). Lineage (GTDB taxonomy): Bacteria > Actinomycetota > Thermoleophilia > Solirubrobacterales > 70-9 > VAYN01. The sequence continues at coordinate 4,480 of DATAON010000062.1, forward strand.
GGCTCGGAAATTGTCATCTGGAGCTCGACGGAGTTCGGCTTCTGCGAGCTCGACGAGACCTTCTCCTCGGGCTCCAGCATCATGCCGCAGAAGAAGAACCCCGACTCGGCCGAGCTGCTGCGGGCCAAGAGCCCGCGCGTGGCCGCCTCCTACGCGACCCTGCTCGGGGTCATGCACGCGCTGCCGCTGACCTACGGCAAGGACATGCAGGAGGACAAGGAGCCGCTGTTCGACGCGATCGACACGGTCGAGGCCTGCCTCGAGGTCACCGCGGGCATGCTCGAGGGGATCGCCTTCGACCGCGAGCGGATGGAGGATGCCTCCGGCGACGAGATGCTGGCGGCTACCGAGGTGGCCGACCTGCTGGTCCGCCGCGGCGTCCCCTTCCGCGAGGCGCACGGGATCGTCGGCGACCTCGTCCGCGACGCGGTCGAGCACGGCAAGTCGCTCTCCGAGCTGACCCCGGTCGAGCTGAAGCAGCGCTCGGAGCTGCTCGACGAGAGCTACTACGAGGTCCTGCAGCGCGGCAGCTGGCTGGAGTCGAAGCGGATCGCCGGCGGCACCGGATCAGCCCCGCTGGCGGTGCAGATCGAGGCCGCGCGGGAGACGTTGGCGGCGGTGCAGGCGCGGGTGCGCGAAGAGCGGGAGTAGGGCCGTGCTGGGACCGAGGCGGGAGCGAGGCGCGCCGCGGGCCCGACTCGCGACTGACTTCTTTAACCGCAGCGTTCACGAGGTCGCCCGCGAGCTGATCGGCTGTCAGCTCTTCTTCGACGGCGTTGGCGGCACCATCGTCGAGACCGAGAGCTACGAGCGCGACGACCCCGCTTGCCATGCCTACGTCGGCCTGACCGAGCGCACCCGGGTCCTCTTCGGCCCGCCCGCCCGCGCCTACGTCTACCTCTCCTACGGCATCCACAGCCTGCTCAACGCCGTCGCCGAGCCCGAGGGCGACGCCGCCGCCGTGCTGATCCGCGCCCTGGAGCCGACCGCCGGCCTGGAGGCGATGCGCGTCCGCCGCGGCGCCCACCTCGCCGACACCGACCTCTGCTCGGGCCCCGGCAAGCTGACTGAGGCGCTCGGCATCAGCCTCGCCCAGAACGACACCGACCTCACCTGCGCCCCCTTTCTCCTGACCCCGCCCCCGGGCGAGCCGCCCGCCGTCGTCGTCGGCCCACGAATCGGCATCACCAAAGCCGTCGATCGCCCTTGGCGCTTCTCCGCTGCCGGCAACCCCCACGTCTCCAAGCCCCGACCGCCCGGCTGAAGCGCTTGCTCCTAACCTCGGGCCGCGAGGACGGTTGGGGGCGTCCCCCTCTCTCGGTGAGGTCGCAGTTGACCGCGCTATGCGCGGCTTAGAGCGACCTCACGGTCATCAGGCAGAGACCCGGACCCTGGGATCTGAGAAGTATTCGAGAGGTTCGATGGAAGGGGTTGGGGTGCCCCTGAAGCGTCTTGCACTTTTTTGCTTCAGCCCCCCAAGGCGTAAAGCCGCACCGGCTCCACAAAAAAGTTAAGCGAAAGGGGCACCCCAACCCCTCACGCCAAACCCCCCGAAGCACGCCGTCCCTCGGCCCGCCCAGGCCTACCCCGCCGTAACCCCGCCGCCCCCGCCGCCACCTTCCGGCGTCGCTTCAGGAGTCACTTCCGGCGTGGCTTCCTGTTCGACTTCCGGCGCTTCTTCGGTTTCCGGGGCGACTTCGCCGCCGCCTTCTTCGCCTTCGTAGGTTTCTTCGACTTCTTCGGGTTCGATCGGGACGTATTCGGTTTCGCCTTCGGTCGATTCCCCGTCCTCGGAGTCTTCGCTGTCTTCCTTGGCCTTCTTCCTCGCGGCCTTTTCGGCGGCGTGTTCGGCCTGGATGTCCTCCCAGGCGGACATCACCGAGGCCCAGATCAGGGCCGGGAAGGTGCCGCCCTGGACGGGCCCGCCCTGGTAGAGCGTCGTCATCGGCGTCGTCGTGTCGGCATAGCCGACCCAGACGCAGGCCGTGACCTGGTCGCTGATCCCGCCACAGAACCAGGCGTCGCCGTTGTTCTCGGTGGTCCCGGTCTTGCCCCACTGGCCTTCGGCGCCGATCTGGGCGTTCTTGCCGGTGCCGGAGGAGACGACGGTTTCGAGGATCCGCTTCGCTTCCAGGGCGACGTCTTCGTTCAGCACCTGCTCGTGGGTGGAGTCGTTCTCGCCACCTTTGATGATGTCGCCGTCCTTGTCGGTGACCTCGGTGTAGGAGACGGCGCTTTCGCCCGGCCGCGGCGCCAGGGTGCCGCTGACGCGGTCGCCGTTGTTGCCGAGGGTCGAGTAGGCGTAGGTCCAGCCGAGCGGCGTCACGCCTTCCTCGAGGCCGCCGAGCACCATCGCCGGGTTGGTCGAGATCGGGTCTTTGTAGCCCATCTTGTGGGCGGTGGCCGCGATCGAGCGGGTGCGGTCCTGGACCGTCTTGCCCTTCAGCCCTTCGAGCGCGAGCTGGGCGTAGATCGAGTTGTCCGAGTAGGTGGTCGCGCATTCGATCGAGCAGGAGCCCAGGTAGGCGTCCTCGTCGTTGGTGACGCGGAAGATTTCCTGGCCCTTTTTGCCGAAGGCGAATTCCTGTTCGGAGGATTCGTAGACGGTCGAGGGCGAGATCCCCTCTTCAAGCGCGGTGATCAGCGTGAACGGCTTGATCGAGGAGCCGGGCTGGCGGTGGCCCTGGGTCGCCAGGTTGAAGGGGGCGGTTTCGAAGTCGGGGCCGCCAACCATCGCCTTGATCGAGGCGTTGTGGTTGTCGATCACGACCAGCGAGGCGGTCGCCGGCGTGTATCCCATGTACGAGCGCACGGCTTCTTCGGCCTTTTCCTGCAGTTGCAGGTCGAGCGTCGACTTCACCCGCAGGCCGCCGAAGAAGGCCTTCGAGGGCCCGTAGCGTTCGACCAGCTGCTGGCGCAGGTAGGCGGTGAAGTAGGGGGCCTTGGAGTCGAGGCTCGGCGGTTCGATGTCGTTGGGAGCCGGCAGCGCCTGTTGCTGGCCTTCGTTCAGCTGCTCGGAGGAGATGTAGCCCTGCTCGTACATCTTTTCCAGCACGATGTTGCGGCGGCCCAGCGAGTTTTCGGGATAGACCTTGGGGTCGTAGGCGGAGGGCGAGGCGATCGAGGCGGCCAGGGTGGCGGCCTCCCACGGCTCCAGGACCGAGGCGCAGGGCTCTTCGGTGGTGCCGCAGCCGGGGTGGGCGGCGCCGAAGAAGGTCCGCGCCGCGGCCTCGATCCCGTAGGCGCCCTCGCCGAAGTAGATCGTGTTCAGATACTCGGTGAGGATCTTGTCCTTGCTCCAGTGGCGCTCCAGCCGGTAGGCAAGCGCGGCCTCCTTGAACTTGACGAAGAGGGTCCTGGTGCTTTCGGCTTCGAGCGCGTTCTTGACGAACTGCTCGGTGATCGTCGAGCCGCCCTGGGCGGCGCTCTGGCTGAGGATGTCTTTGACCAGGGCGCGGCCGATGCCCTGGAAGTCGACGCCGTCGTGCTCGTAGAAGCGGGCGTCCTCGATCGCCACCACCGCGTTCTTGATGTTGGGGGAGATCTGGGCGCTGTTGAGGAGGATTTTGTTCTGGTCGCTGGTCAGCGTGCCCAGCGTTTCCCCGTTGGCGTCGACGATGACGCTGTTTTTCGACGACTTGTATTGGGCGAAGTTGTAGATCGCCGGCAGGTCCTGGGAGACCGCCGCCATCATCCCGAAGACGGTCGAGACCATCGCCAGGATCGCCAACCCGAGCAGCACGAAGAGGATCCGCAGCTTCTTCAGCCGTGGACGCTTGGGCTTCGGGGGAGGGGCCGGAGACGCGGGCGGGCTGTCGCCGCCGTCATTCTGCCGGCGCTTTCTGCGAAAGAAGGCCATCGAGGGGGTAAAACACGAACGCCCGACGACCGGATCGGTCCGCCGAGCGAGAGCGGCAGTCTAGCATTGCGCCGATGTCGGATCTGACGCGAAACGCGGTCGAGGTCCTGCCCGAGGGCAGGCTGGCCGAGCAACTGACCGGCGGGCGACCGCTGCGGGTCAAGCTCGGGATCGACCCAACCACCGCCGACATCCATCTCGGCCACACGGTCGTGCTTGAGAAGCTGGCCGCCTTTCAGCGCAATGGCCACACGGTGGTTCTCATCATCGGCGACTTCACCGCCCGGGTCGGCGACCCCAGCGGCCGCTCCAGCACCCGGCCGCTGCCCTCGGCCGAGGAGATCGAGGCAAATGCCGCCACCTACCAGGAGCAGGCCTTCAAGCTGCTCGACCGCGAGCTGACCGAGGTCCGCCACAACAGCGAGTGGCTGCGGATGGAGCCCGAGGCGCTGCTCGGCCTGCTGGCCCAGACCACGGTCGCGCGCCTGCTCGAGCGCGACGACTTCCAGAAGCGGCTTGGCGCCAACCAGCCGATCGCGGCGCTGGAGCTGCTCTACCCGCTGCTGCAGGGCTACGACTCGGTCGCGGTCGAGGCCGACGTCGAGCTGGGGGGGACCGACCAGAAATTCAACCTTCTCTTCGGTCGCGACGTCCAGACCGCCTACGGGCAGCCGCCGCAGTCGATCCTGACGATGCCGATCCTGGTCGGCACCGACGGAGTGCAGAAGATGAGCAAGTCGCTGGGCAACTACGTCGGTGTGACCGATCCGCCGGAGCAGATGTTCGGCAAGCTGATGTCGATCCCCGACCCGGCGATGGACGAGTACTTCCGGCTGCTGCTCGACGACGTGACGCCGGCGGGGCCGCCGAACGAGGCCAAGCGCGAGCTGGCCCGCCGTCTGGTCGACCGCTTCCACGGCGAGGGCGCCGGCGCGGCCGCCGAGGCCCAGTTCAACCAGGTCTTCGTCGACCGCGGCGTCCCCGACGACATCAAGGACTGGGAGATCGGCCCCTACGGCGGCAGCGAGCCCGGCGTGATCCTCTTGCCGCAGCTGATCGGCGCCGGCTTCGAGCTCAGCTCCAGCGAGGCGCGGCGCCTGATCAAGCAGGGGGCCGTGCGTCTCGACGGCGAGCAGATCCCCGCCGAGACGCTCGAGTTGCCACGGGCCGACCTGGCCGGTAAGGTCCTGCAGGTCGGGAAGCGGCGCTTTCTACAGCTGGTAGACGGCCCTGCGTAGCCCTCCGCGAGGGGGACTAGGCAAACGTCCGCCGGAGCGCTATACTCCCGCGTCCTCTTGGGGCTGCCCCGTGTGGCCCCATGCGTTGAGGAGCGACGAGTCCCGTCGACAAGGCGCAACGGTCTTTGAAAACTGAGCAGCGTGCACTCCGCGGACCCATCAACCGGTCTGCGGAATGTTTGAGCCCGAAAACCCAGCGCGCCAGCGCGCTGGGTTGCATTTGATTTACCTCGTCATGCCGGCCGTCGTACTTGTGTACTCGGCGGCCATATAGGTTTGACAGGCTCTCTGTAGAAGTAACTTTCACGGAGAGTTTGATCCTGGCTCAGGACGAACGCTGGCGGCGTGCTTAACACATGCAAGTGGTGCGACGAACCAGGGCTTGCCCTGGGGCAAAGCCGCGAACGGGTGAGTAACACGTGGGTAATCTGCCCCGATGA
>DATAON010000063.1:0-40383 GCA_036265715.1 Solirubrobacterales bacterium
GATCGTCAGCTCTATGCCTCTCTGCTTCGTAGACCCCGCAGATGCAATTCGCGCCATCGCCGATTCCGTCGGCCGCGAGGCGCGCCGCCAGCTTCTCGGCGAGGCCGTTCGCGCCTGGGTCGATGAGATCCCTGACGACGAGCTCGACGCCCACTACGCCAAGGCGATCTCCGAGCTCGACGAGCACGACCTCTCGATGCTCGCCGCCTGGCACAGCTCGCTGGAGGTGGGGCAGCCCCTTCCCAACCGCGACTTCCTGATGGGCGCCTTCGGCTCTCTGGGCGAGAACCGCCGCGAGGCGCTCAAGCTCGCCGCGGGATTCCGAGGCGAGGAGGCGGTCGACGCCGGGGTCACGGAGGAGGACGCCCTCGAGCTCGTCCTGGACCTGCTCTCCCCGCCGCGGCTGATGGACCTTGCGGTCGAGGCGGTCGATCTGTACGTCTGGGATCGAGCGGGGTCGGAGAACTAGGCGCTGCCGGGCAGGGCGGCCCGGATCTCGGCGATCGCCTGCTCGTTGTCGCGAAAGTGGACGGCGCGCATCCCGGCGCGTTCGGCGCCTTCGCAATTGACCTGAACGTCGTCGACGAAGAGGCACGACCGCGGCGGCAGCTCGATCCGCTCCAGCGTGATCGCATAGATGCGCGACTCCGGCTTGCGGCAGCCGACGAAGGCTGAGTCGACGACCGTCTCGAAGATCTCGTCGACGGGCAGCTTCGCCCGCCACAGTTCCTCCCACTCGCGCACGTTGTTGGTCAGCATCGCCATCCGCAGGCCCTGGTCGCGCAGCTCCGCCATCAGGTCGATCATCTCCGGGTTGGCATCGAGGCCGCCGATGAACAGCTCGCGGAAGCGGTGCAGGTGCGGCTCGTGGTCGAGCAATGGCTCCAGCCCGCGGCCGAGCAGCTCGAGGAACTCGACCTCGGTGATCTCACCCCGCTCCATCTCGAACAGCGGGTTCTCGCCGCGCTCCTCGGTGACCGTGCGCAGGGCGGTGGCGAAGTGCTCGGGCGCGACGCCGATCTCGTCCTGCAGGGCCATGAACGCCGGCAGCAGCGGCGTCGTCAGGACGCCGCCGAAGTCGGAGACGATGGCGCGGATCTCAGTCACCGGCGCGGACCACCTCGTAATGGCCGAGGCCCTCGCGTCCCTCCACCGACCAGCGGAAGAAGGCGATCTCGGCGTCGAGGCCGTCGCGCTTGACGCGCACGGAGTTGATCAGGGTGCCGGCGCCGCGCAGCGGGTGCCCGTCGTCGGCGTTCTGCCACAGCTCCATCGTCACCCGCCGCTGGATCCCGTCCTCGCCGTACTCGGTCGAGAGCAGGGTCTCCTCGAACTCGACCGGGGCGCCGTCGGAGTCGCAGAGGACCGCGACCACCTCCTCGTCACCCTGGTCGCGCCCCTTCGGCGGCAGACTCGAGGTCAGCGCCAGCAGGCCACCGTCGCTGAAGACGACGCCGATCGACCGGCGCAGGATCTGGCTCGCGTCGCTCATCTTCCCGGCAGCCTATTGTCCTCGCCCTTGAGGAGCCCAGCCACCATCCGCAGCGCCGACCCCGACCGCGACGGCGCCGCCTGCGCCGCGATTTACGCCCCCTACGTCGAGTCCGGCCCGATCTCCTTCGAGGAGCGCGCGCCCGACGCGGCCGCGATGGCGGCCCGGATCGAGACCACCGGCGCCACCCATCCCTGGCTGGTCGCCGAGCGCGGGGGAGAGGCGGTCGGCTACGCCTACGCCTGCCCGCACCGCCAGCGCATCGCCTACCGCTGGTCGGTCGACGTCTCCGTCTACGTCGCCCCCGGCCAGGTCGGCCAGGGGATCGGCCACGACCTCTACACGGAGCTCTGCGCCCGCCTGCGTCGCCAGGGCTTCCGCATGGCCTGCGCGGGCATCACCCTGCCGAACCCGGCCAGCGTCGCCCTGCACGAGAGCCTCGGCTTCGTCCAGGTCGGGACGATGCGCCAGATCGGCTTCAAGGCGGGCGCCTGGCGCGACGTCGGCTGGTGGCAGCTGGAGCTGGCCCCCGCCACCGACCCCCCGCCCGATCCCCTGCCACCCGAGCGCGCCTAGCCACCCGGCTACCATTGGTGCCATGTCCGACGAACAGCAGGTAGACACCACGCCAGCGGCCCAGTCCGAAGCCCTCACCGAGGAGGACGTCTTCGAGGCGCTCGAGGAGGTCATCGACCCCGAGCTCGGCCTCGACTTCGTCTCCCTCGGCCTCGTCTACGACGTCAACATCGAGGGCGAGGAAGTCTTCGTCACCTTCACCCTCACCACCCCCGCCTGCCCGATCGGCCCCCAGGTCTCCGAACAGATGAAGGAGTTCGTCGGCGACCTCCCCGGCGTCGCCTCCGTGCACCCGAAGATGGTCTTCGACCCCGCCTGGTCACCGGAAATGATGACCGACGACGCCAAGTTCGCACTCGGCTTCTAGGCAGGGATTTCGGGTTCATAGGGGGTCAATGGGGGTCAGTTTTGTCCCCATCCCGTCCCCACGGCTGTCCCCACGGTTGGTTCCGTCTGTCGAGGCCGGCAGACTCGATGCATGAGCTTGCGGGAACTTCTGGATGTTTGCCAAGCATCGCGCTCGGACAACTGGATTCGCGTTCCCGGTGGCAGACCGGCTACCGCCATGCTCGCGGCAGTCTTCGACCCAGGCATGGAAGAGCCGCGTATGCGAACGATGGAAGGGCATTCGATCGCGGTTTTCGAGCCGGATCCCCGCCTGTCGATGGTTTGGTCGATCGCCGATGAGCCCGAGGCGGAAAGACAACCCGCGGAACGGTTCGAGCGTTTTATCCCCGAGTGGTTAGGCCAGGATGACCACGAGTGGAAGAGCGCCAGGGATAGCTATGTGGTCGTCCTGCTTGGCGGTTCGCCTATTTGGCAGGAGCGCATTTGGTATCTGGACTGGGGCTCGGGGGTTGGTGGCTTCGTCCCCGACATCCAGCCGGTGTTTGGGCCGCTGGAGGAGGGAGTTCCCTCCATAGAGCGTTGGGAGACGACCAAGTGGCACGTTGGACTCGCACGCCTGATTAGCTCCTTTGAAGCAACTGGGGATTGGTACTCGTTTGAGCCCACGGAACGAATCGTTCCGGAGCCAAGCGGAATCCATCCGGTCGATCCCTAGTCCGCCACGTGGGTTCGGAGTTAATTGCAGCCCTGCTTGGCGCGATGGTCGCATTCGCTGGTACCTATCTCCTTCAGCGTGGTCAGTTTCGCCGAGCGGATCTGGAGGGAATAAGAGAGCGGATCGGAGTGGCTCGCGGTCTGCGAGCCGACCTGTACGCGGCCAAGCTGCTGACCGAATTGTCGATCAATTCGAAACAGATTCCGAGTGGTATGGCCTATCCGACCGAGCTGTGGAATTCGCAGGGCCACCGCCTTATCGCTGCCCTAAGTCAATCTGCTGAGGCAATCCTGATTGACCCCTTTGCAAGATTTGGAGCCCTCAACAGCATCGCCGCTGGAGTGCAAACGCAAGGAGCCTCGATTTCGCTTGCCGAGGGCGACATGCTCACGCCGGATCACATGGCGGGGATGCTTAAGAAAATCGACGCCGCGATAGAAATGCTCAACGACTTGGAGAGGGAGTACGAAGCTCGCGAACGTCAGCTTCTTCACCCAATAGCGATTCGCCTCAAGGGTTTCCCTGAGCCCGATCAAGCCAAGTAGCGGTCGAGCAGCGTCCGTGCTTCGATCTCGCTGCCCGGCATCAGGTGGCCGTAGCGGTCGAGCGTGATCGTGATGGTCGCGTGGCCCATGTAGGTGCTGAGCGTCTTCACGTTGAGGCCCGCCGCGATGCTTATCGAGGCGAAGGTATGCCGTGCCTCGTGGAAGCCGAGCGGCGCCAGGTCAGCCTTCCTCCAGGCGTCGTGATTGCGCCGACGCAGGACGCCGGGATCGGTGGGCCACTCGGGGCGGTTTGCGCTGGCGAACAGCAAGCCCTCGGCAGGGTGGTCGAGGAGGGTGAGGTGATCCCGTAGGAGGATCGCCAGCTTGTCGATGATCGGCACGCGCCGTTCCTGGCGGGACTTGGTCGGGATGAACTCCTTGACCCCCTTGTCCCAGCCCCGCCGCACGGCCACCCAGCCGGTCTCCAAATCGACAGCATCAACGTCGAGGGCAAGGATCTCGCCGAGGCGCAGGCCGGCGTAGACCGCGAAACCCATTGCGGCCTGGTCCGTGGGACGCATGGCAGCGATCAACTCCTCGGCCTCGGCCGGGGTGGCAATCCGGTCCCGAGCCTTTTCCCCGCTGGGCAGTCGTAGGCCGTGGCAGGGGGTAGTCAGAATCCACCCTTGAAGCTCGCCCCAGGAAACCAGAGCACGTAAGGCGGCAACTATGTTCTTCACGGTCGACGGGGCGCGATCCTCGGCGGTCAGCCGGTCTACCCAGCGTTGAAGCTCGGGACGTTGAAGTCGTCCCAGTCGAGTCGTCCCGAAGGTCGGTACGGCGTGATTGTTCAGGTCGCGCTCGTATCCGCGAATTGCGCTCGGCTTGTAGATCTGTCCGCCTCGTTGGCGCACGGCGCCGGTCTTCATGCCGGCGATGAAAAGCTCTGATGCCTCGGCGACGGTCGGGCCGGCTTCGGCCGAGAGCGTGCCTGCTTGAAGTTGGGCAAGCGCATCAACGCGCCAAGCCCGCGCTGCGGCCAGCGACCCGGTCCAAGGTCCGCGCAGGTGCCTGTCGGCGAGTTTGTCGCGGGCCGTCCCTCGGTATCGCTTCTGGCCCTTCGCGTCCGTTCGGACTTCGATCCCTTGCAGGGCCGCACTACGCTTCGCGTTGCTCATGGAGTTGCATCTCCTTGGGCCATGCCCCCGGCCGCGCCAACGGTGCGGGGGCGCTTTGTTTGTGCGGCCATCCTAGATAGCGCCCTGGTCGACGCGGCCAAGGTGGCATTGCCCTCCAGCCACCTTTCGATCTCCGGCACGGGAATGATCCGCAAGCTCCCCCGACGAACGATCCGAAGCTCTGGTTGGACGTGCCGCTTAAACGACGACTCGCTGATGCCAATTGCTCGCGCGGCTTCTTCGACGGTCAGGCCAAGGCGCGGAGGGGATGGGCGATTGGACATCAATGGTGCTGTCAGTTGGGGTGATTGAACGCCCCCGAAGAATCGGCTGATGAAGACCCTCACCGGCCTGAGACTTCTTGACTTGGGCGCATCGAAACGAAGGCCAGTTGCTCGGCGTCGTCGTCCTTGAGGTGTTCTTTTCCATCCGATCGACTTGGAATCGTCGGGCGATGGTCGATTCGGAAAAGCCACGTCGGCCCAGTGCGGAGGCTTGGGCAGAAATCGCCGACCTAGAAGCGCAGAAGCACGCTGATGCAGACGCAATATTGAGTCGGACTCAATCGCTCTCCGGATTGGTCGCTGAAATGGAAGAGCGGGAAGAGGCCGACTATCGCGCTCGGGAACGTGCGGAAACCGCGCAGGAAAAGGAAGAGTCGCGACGGTTGTTGGAGGTTGAGGCTGAGATCGAGGCGGAAATTCCGGTGCTGCACGCACGGGAGTTGCGTCGCACGTTTTCGTTGCCGGCGCGAGCCTACGCTGCTACTGCGTCTGATTGAGCAGCGTCGAGAAGTTGCGTGGTGCAAGAGCCCTCTAGCTCGCGCATGGCGCCGACGAGCAGAGCCTGCGAGTAGCTCGGGAAATCCTCAAAAGGGTCCGCGGTGCCGCTCGCGGTAGCTATGAGTCCCCGGACCAAATCATCTCCCGTTACGGCCGCTGATCGCTCGGCGCACGTCTCCGGCTGACAGCGAGAAGTCACGACGACAGGCCGCATTCCGGCGCAGCGATCGCGGAGCAGGTTGGAGAGTCGGATGAGATCGCGACTCGAAAAACTCGCATGAAGCGCCAGCGGCAACGATGGCGTGCGTGACCGAATGGGGCGGTCAATGTCATCAAGGACCAGCAGGGGGGCGTCCAACAGCGTTTGCAGGCGCTTTTCCACAGCGAGTTCCCCCTTCACGGCGCCCAGCCACCGCAAGTGGGCAAGCAAATCGCCCGTGCGCTCGGCTATCACGTCTTCTGTGGGGTAGAGGCGCTGGGCGAGATACGCGCATAGGGCGGACTTGCCCAGGGTGGGTCCGCCGACAATCCAGAGGCCCTGGCCGCTGGGCTGATCCTTGACCTCCGTACAAAGTCGCTCTACGGCGTTGCGCACCGGTACCGGAACCGACGCCAAGGGTGGTGCCGCAAAGCTCAGCGAAGTGCCATGCCACCAGCCCCCTGCACGCATGCGGTTGTTGGCGCGGCGCGCAGATCGCCTCTGTCGGCACTCGCAGGGGATCTGCGTACCGTTTGCTCCCTCAACCCAGAGATCCCCTTCGCACACCTCACAGGACTTCGCCCGCTGCTCTCGCGCTCTCCATCCTCGCGCTGGGCCGACTGGCAACCGGCCGACACGGTCGTTGAACTCCCCATGCCGGACGGCTTCCGGTCGTTCGCCGACATATCGCTCGATTTCTTCCCGCTCTTCTTCTGGGGTTCTTTGGCGTGACATCTGATCCACAGCTCCAGTAAAAGGCCAGCAGCGGACGGAGCCACGTCAACGCAATCGGCACCCCAGCAGCACCACCCCTCACGCCACCACCGCCAGCTACATCTACGAGGCCCACCTGCGCCACGAGCTGACCCGCCGCCTCGGCGTCGATTGGCAGAAGACCCGCAAGGGCATCGCCGAGATCGCCGGCTTCGCCGACGAGCACCTGCGCGCCTTCTCGACCCGCCGCGCGGAAATACTCGAGGCCGCCGGCCCCGATGCCTCGGCGGCCTCGCGCCAGGTCGCGACCCTCGCCACCCGCAAGGCGAAGGAGGAAGGTGTCTCGCGCGGTGAGCTGCTGGAGCGCTGGCGGTCGAGAGCCGATGAGATCGGTCTCGACGGGGAGGCGATGGCGCGGACCTTCGATCCCGAAGCCGCGATGAGGGTCGCCGACCCGGCGAGTACCGAGCCTCGCTCGATCCCCGTCCAGCAGATCGACCGCGCGCTGACCGCGTCGGCCTCCCACTTCGACCGCCGCGACACGATTCAGGCGGTTGCAGACTCGTTGCCGGCAGGAGCGCCGGGAACCGAGGTCGAGAGCCTGGCCGACGCCTACCTCGCCTCCGACTCGGTGATCCAGATCACCGAGAGCGCCAAAGGCCCCCGCTACACCACCCGCCGCGTCTGGGCGCTGGAGCGCGAGGCGATGGCGGCGGCCGAGCGGATGAAGGCCAAGGGAGCGCCCCCGGCCGGGGAGCTGATCGCTGCCCGCGTGATCGCCGCTCGCCCGACCCTGAAGTCAGACCAGCGTGAGATGGTCCGCCGCCTGCTGGTCGACGGCTCAGGAGTCGCCGTCGTGATCGGCGAGGCGGGCACCGGCAAGACCTATGCAATCGTCGCGGCAGCCGAGGGCTGGGCGCAGGCGGGGATAGAGCTGCGCGCGGCGGCGCCGACCTGGCGGGCGGCGAACGTGATGCGATCCGAGGGCCTACCCGCCCAGAGCATCGCCAGCCTCCTGGTCGAGCTTGACCGCGCCCAGCACGAGGGCGCGGTCGGGTTGGAGCGGGGATCGGTGCTGCTGGTCGATGAGGCCGGGATGGTGGACTCGGCGACGCTGGCGCGCTTGATCGCCCACGCCGAGCGAGCGCAGGCCAAGCTCGTACTCGTTGGCGATCCCGAGCAGCTTGGCGAGATCGAGGCCGGCGGGTTGTTCCGAGCCATCGCGGATCGCAGCGACGCCGTGCACCTCGACGAGGTGATCCGCCACGAGCACGAACTTGACCGGATCGCGGCAGGGCGGATACGCGAGGGCGAGGGCCGCGAGGCACTGGGCCTCTATGAGTCCGGCGAGCGGATCACGGTCGCCCCGAACGCGGAGGCGAGGCGTGAGGCGATGGTCGGCGACTGGCAGCGCTCCTTCGAGCGCGGCGAGGATGCGGTGATGGTCGCCAAGCGAAACGCCGAGGTGCAGAAGCTAAACGCGATGGCGCGCGAGGTCCGTCGCCAGGCGGGCCAGCTCGGAGCAGCGGAGATCGAGGTCGTCGGCGTTAGCTTCGCCGCTGGCGATCGGGTCATCACCCGCGTCAACGACCGCGCCGCCGCCATCTACAACCGCGAGCGCTGGCGGGTGGCCGAGGTCGACCCCGAGCGCCGCCGCCTCGTCCTCGAAGGCGTCGACCAGGATCGACGGGTCGAGGTCGGAGCCGACTACCTCGCCAAGACCAATCCGCGCTCCGAGGCTCCGGCACTCGAACACGCCTACGCCGTCACGACTTACTCGGCGCAGGGAACCACCGTAGATCGCGCCTTCGTCATGGCCGACCCCTCGATGGATAAGCAGGAGCTATACGTCGCCACCTCGCGCAGCCGCGAGCAGACCTACCTCTACGCGACGCCGGAGATCCAGACCCACCGCGAGGAGATGGCGCCGCGCTCTCCGCACCTGCGCGAGGGCATCCCTCACATCGCCGAAGCCGCCGAGCGCGACCGCGCCCAGCTCGCCGCTCACGAAGAAGCTCTGCGCTCGCACTTCTCCGGTCTGCCAACCGAGGAGCTGATCGCGCGTTGCAGAGTCTTGCGGCCCGGCGCAGAGCGTGAGTCGCGGGAGGAGGGGATACGGCGCGAAGCGAGGGAGAGGATCGACTCGGCCCCCGGCCAGAGCGCCCGTCACGAGCTGGCGATCGCCGATCAGGTCCTCGCCGAACGACGCCAGTTGGCGATCGCCGCCGCCCGCTTATCCCCACCCCCTTACATCAAGGCCGAGCTGGGGGAGAGGCCGAGCGATCCGACCAAGCGCAAGGCGTGGGATCGCGGCGTCGAGCAGATCGAGCGCTACCGCCAGGAGCACGGGGTCACCGATCAGGCCAGGCCGTTCGGCCCCGAGGCCAAGCGAGGGGCCGAGCGTGCCCGCCAGGAGTCGGCACGGCGAAGGCTGCGGCAGGCGCAGCGCGGCTTGGGCGACAAGCTGGCGGCGAGGGCACGGAACGTGGGCCGGAGCATTGGGATCGGGAGATAGGGGAGAGGGCGACCCCGACCTGTCGCGATCGAAGCACCGCGAGTGCGGCCGTCAACCCCCTGCGGGGGTCGGGCGCAAGCGCCCTTGACTGCCGCCCACTCGGCGCTGTCCTGCGGGTAGGTCGGGGAGCGAGGAGGAGGCACTCGAAACGGTGACTGGAAGTTCCCTGCCGACGCGACTACCAGCGATCCTTCGTGAGTTCCTCCTGCATCTCGACTAGCTGCTCCGTAGAAGGCTGCCATCCGAAACGCAGGAAAAAGTCGCGCGACATCTGTACGGCAGCCTCCGACGCTCCGCCAAGCAAGGCATCGTTGCTGAGCACTCTCTCCACGCAGTAGTCCGGAAGGGTTGCTTTGTAGGGGAACGCGAAGGGACTTCGGTTGTTCTGCCCGACAACCAGGCCCCGGTCCTTCAGGCCATGCAGCCTGACCACAATTTTCATCTTCTCGGCGGGTGGACCCCCCATGGTGAAGCGCGCCGCAAGCTCGAATACCTCAGTGACGTAGTAGAGGATCTCCCAGACCTCGATGACCGATGCAAAGTCAAATTCAGGAGGGGTCGGGGTCGCCTCTTGTCCTTCTCTCCAGTCAGCTGACACAGCGCGTAGTTGATTGAACTGCCCGCTCATGAAAAAGCGCCACGCCTCGTAGTGTGAAGTGACCTGTCCGTCTATTTCTTGTCCGATCCAGTCTTCTCCGCGCTTGAATCCGGCGTTGTAGTCGATGTAAGGCACGGGCCAGCCGCGCAGCCTCACAGTTGCCCTCGCTAGGACCCCTTCTAGGGTCTCGTAGTGATAGCGGTCAGCTTTGAAGGGTTCGGGAAGAATCGAGATGTCCCAATAGCCCTTGGACTTGATTTTCTCGATCAGCTCATTCATCCCAGCCGCGCCTCCGCTCCTCCTCAAACCGCTCGTCGTCTGACGGCTCGGACTCTCGCTGTGCTTGCGTACCAAGGTGGACGCCCGCTCGCTGAGCCGTTTCTACGTATGCGCGAAGGGCCTTCTGCGTTGCAAGGTCGAGTAGTTCTCTCATTTCCGCTGCACTTCCAATCTCTGCGGTCTGGGGCATCCTGCGGGTCCGTACATAAAGCGCTCCTCGGCGCAAGATGTCTGCGTATTCCCTCGCGCAGACATGGGGTAGATCCGCGAACTCGGCAACCTCGATCACAGCCACGACCGCACCGGAGGAAAGCTCTAGCTTCTCAACGTGGAGTTTGAGCGGGGGGTCCGCGTACTCGGCCATCCTCTGCGAGATGTCGTCGAAAGCCATCCAGGTCGCGAGATCGTTCTCGTTTAGCCCAGGAAGCATCGCCGCCAGATCGTTGTCGTCCAAGCCGACGATGACCACGCCACCATCTCGAATGTTCCCCATGCTGATAGCGGCCCGGGTCACCTTCGCGAATAGCTGCTTGCTCGTGCTTGGGCCAGAGGACTTGACCTCTATGCCTCTTAGCTCATGGCCGGTGGCTAGCGCCGCTTCGATTTCGCTGGCGGTGAACCGCACGCCAATAACTCTAGGCGTGCCCTACGGATGCTGGGTCGGCCGCTACGCGGCGAGCTTGTGACTGCCGGCTGCGTGGAACTCGGTTACCCACTCGCGCGGCACGAAGGTCGGGCGGTCGCGCTTGCGCCGGACGTGATCGGCCAGCCATAGGAGGCAGACTGCGATCACGAGGGCCGGACCGGTTGCGGCCGGAGGGCGCCAGACCACATCGGAGCCGTCTGGAAAGACGACGGCGATTGGTTTTCCCTCGGCGACGGCCTCGTTCATGAGATCTGAGGCGTTGGGGGAGTCGGCGGGGATGAGCACGGTGTCCGTCGGGTAGCGCTCGTCGGCTTCGGCATCCACGGCAACGCGACCGAGGAGGTCGAAGGCGGCATCGGTGCCGGGGGTGTTCTTGCTGTGGGCTAGCTTCTCCATGACTCGATTATCGCTTCCCAGTGGGCCTTGAGATGGTCGATTGCGGCTGGAATAGCCTCGTTGGTCGGGCCTTGGTGGAACGGAGCTTCTGGCTGCTTTCCGCCTTTTCGAGTGTAGCGGTGCATGTGGTGGCTTCCCAAGTGGTTGTCGAAGACGCGGATCGTCTGCCAGGCGCCATCCTCGAACGCCAGGAGGACGACGGAACCCTACGGGTCGAGCGCCGCTCGATCCCTCTTCCCCGGCGGGTGAAGACATGGGAACGGAGAGCGCGGTCCTGGCGCTTCTCCTCGATGAACATCCGACCCAGCTCACCGTTGGAGAGCTGGCATTGATGCTGCACGCCGATCCCGAGCGACTGAATCCCGAGGACGGGGCGAAGCGAGCTATCCGCGAGCTGATCGGCGCCGGCTTGGTCCGTCGCCACGGCGGGTGTCTTTCCCCGACGCGGGCAGCGCGCTGCCCGCTCTCGAGCCGCCCGCAATCTTCAATTCGCTTATATCTTGACAAATGCCGATATAAGCGGATAATAAGATCCTTAAGTCTAGATAAGAAGGAAGGATTCCAGGATGGGCTACGTGATGATGGCGGTGCCGGCCGAGCTCGTCGCCGCCGTGTCCGAATTCATCGAAGGAGAGGGCGGAGGCGACGCCGCTCGGGTTGCCAACTCCGAGGATCGGAGCGGTTTCGTGCACGGTTGGGATCACGAAACGGTCCGGCGCGCATACCGCGAAAGCGGCAACAAAATGCGGGAATTGCTTGAGTTTCTCGCGCGACATCCCGGTGAAGAGGTTTCCTCCTACGACCTTGCCGACGCCGTCAGGGCGCGCTATGGGTGGAATACGGTGGCCGGCATGCTCGGCGCCTTCGGTCGTCGCAGCAGCAACCGCTACGGTCGCTCCAAGCCGATGTGGGAGGTTCGGTATGACGAGGATGGGCGAGTGCTATTGACGCTCCCCGAGGGAGCCGCAGGGGCCATTCAGGAAGCCAAGTCCCCCGAAAGTTTCAATAAGTAGGAGATATTAGAAACTTTCGGTAAGATATTTGGGGCGATGGCTAGGCAAGGAGACCGGAAAGGACTTTTCGAAAATATCGTCCGCCTGCGACGCGCCGAGCGCCAGGCCCCACACAACCCCGAGCTTGGCCGGGTGCGCTTGGACCTGGAAGCGATGCTCGGTGGCACTGTTGCGCCGGCTTTTGCGGCGAAGATGCTGGGAGTAAGCCACACTGCGTTGAACCGCTGGATCGAGCGGGAAGAGGTGCCGGTGGTCCTGACCCCGAGCGGTCGTCGCGGTATTCCGATCTCTTCTTTGGGCGATCTCTGGGAAGCGATCGAACGACAGCGCCGGAACGGTGGCGCGCACGTTCTCGAGGCGGCGGTCTTCGAAGCGCGTGACCGGGCCGACAAACTGCGCTCCCAGGACCTGATCCGGGACGGAGAGTCGACCGGTGACGCCGGCCGCGCCTCCGAACTGCGCAGCCTCGCCTACCATCGCGCGGTCGCGCGAAGACTTGACCGGAAGACGGCGGAAATGGCCTTGGCACTGGTCCGCTACTGGGCTGTGCGCGGCAGCATCGATTCTCGCTACGCCGCGGAGTGGGAGCAGATCCTCGAGGGGCCGTTGGCGGGGGTGCGCAAGGCGATGGAAGACGAGGGCCCGCGCGGCAGGGATCTGCGTCAGAACTCACCCTTCGCCGGCCTGCTGAGCGAGGCCGAGCGGCGAGCGATAGCGACGGAGATCGGTTGATCGCGGATGCGCCGGGTCGATTTCGAGCACGTTGTCCACGCGGCTTCGCAGATCTCGGAAGAGGTCGAGTTCGTCGTGATCGGCAGCCAGGCCATTCTCGGCACCGACCCGAATCCTCCCGACGACCTGCAGCGGTCGATGGAGCTCGACATCTATCGGCGTGACGCTCCCGAGAAAGCCGAGGAAATCGACGGCGTCCTCGGTGACGGCTCGCCATTCCAGCGGACCTATGGCTATTACGCCCACGGCGTCGGACCGGAGACCGCAAAGGCGCCAAAGGGATGGGAAGGGCGGTTGATCTTGGTCGAGGTCAGCCCGCGTACGGCATCGGAACAGGGCGCCGTCGCCCGCTGCCTGGAGGCCCACGATCTGGTGCTCGCAAAGTGCGTCCGCGGGGATCAGCGCGACTGGGAGTTCGCGCAGGGCGCCCTCGAGGCCGGCCTGGTCGAGATCGAGGTGTTGCTGGATCGGGTCGGCGACCTCCCCGTGGACGCGGATCAGAGGGATCGAATCTCGCGAATGTTGATGGCGCGGACGAAGGCGATCTAGTCATCGACCCGGGGCAACTGCCGCCCGGCACTGTCGCCGTCCGGCGGGACCTCTTCGGCGGTGACGTCGTAGTCGTAGTCGCGACTGGGTGGCTGCTGGCCGTTACCGCTCCCCGACCCAGGCCCGCGCCCGAACCCGCCCGGAATCCCCATCCCGACCACGGTGAAGCGGCCGATCGTGAAGCGCTTGAGGATGGCGCGGACGATCGCTCGGGTCGGCGGGATCAGGAAGAGCAGGCCGAAGATGTCGGTGATGAAGCCGGGAGCGAGCAGGAGGGTGCCGCCGATCACGATCAGCAGGCCGTCGACGACCTCGGTGCCGGGGAAGCGGCCCTCCGACAGGGCTTTGTTGAAGCGCCGCCAGGCGGCGAGGCCCTGGTGTTTGAGCAGCAGCGAGCCGAGGATCGCGTCGGCTAGCAGGAGCGCCAGGGTCGGCCAGATGCCGATCGCTTCGCCGACCTGGATGATCACGTAGAGCTCGGCGATCGGGACGACGATGAAGAGGACTATGAGAAAGATGGGCACGGCTCAAGCGTAGATGGTCGGCCGCTTGGCCCTACCGGACTTGGTGTCCCTATAGGGGCACCAAAGTCGGTTGCAGCTCAGACGGTGGGGCTGAGCTCGCTCGCCGCCTGCTCAAGCTCGGCCAGCGAGTCGTTGAGGGCGTCGGAGAGGACTTCGATGTCCTCCATCGAGTCGTAGTCGGCGAGCAGGCCGAAGCCGACTTTGCCGTTGTAGCTCATGATCGCCACCGCGAGGGTGTGGTTCTGGGGCAGGAAGGCGACCGGGAAGACCTCCTCCAGTTCGCGCCCCAGCACGTAGAGGGGGATCTGCGGCCCCGGCACGTTGGTGACGATCATGTTGAAGAGGCGGGTGGAGAAGTTGATCCGCGAGGCCTGGGCCAGCAGGGTCGGCGGCGCGAAGTCGTTGAAGCGGGAGATCACTTCGGCGCCGAGCGCCTGTTTGGAGCGCTTCAAGCCCTCCATCGCCTGGCTGATCGTGCGCAACCGTCGCACCGGGTCCTCGACGTAGACGGGCAGCGGCCCGCGCATCAGCGCGATCCGGTTGCCGAGGTTGCCGCGCTCGTCCTCGTTGCGGATCGAGACCGGCACCAGCGCCCGCAGCTCCAGCCCCTCGGTGCGGATGCTGCGCTCGTGCAGCCAGGTCCGCACGGCGCCGGTCACTACCGCGAGGACGACGTCGTTGACGGTGCCGCCGAGCGCGTCCTTGATCTTCTTGAAGGTCGCCAGCTCCGAGCGCGCCCAGATGTAGCGGCGGTGCGGCCCGATCGGCTGGTTCAGCGGCACGTCCGGCGCCGGGTCGGCGAAGGCGGAGACGATCTCGGTCAGCCCCTCCAGCGCCTCGACCGCCCTGCGTGCCGCCTTCTCCGGTTTGCGCACCGCCTCGAAGGCCCGCTCCGCGGCCTTGACCGGGATCGCCGCCCCGTCCTTGAGCCCGCGGGTGACCAGCTCGGTGGTGCCCGGCTCCGCCTGCGGGACCCAGTCGTCGCTGACCTCGGCCGGCTCGGGGATCGGCTCGAGGTCGAACAGCACGGTGCCGATGTCGACGCCGGAGATGCCGTCGACCATCGCGTGGTGGGTCTTGGTCAGGATCGCGAAGCGGTCGCGCTCCAGCCCCTGCGCCAGCCACAACTCCCAGAGCGGCTTCGAGCGATCGAGCTGCTGGGAGAAGACGCGCCCCGCAAGTCGTTTCAGCTGCGCCTCGCCGCCCGGCTCCGGCAGCGCGGTGTGGCGGATGTGGTAGGTCAGGTTGAAGTTGACGTCGTCGGCCCAGAGCGGTCGCCCGGCCTCCAGCGGCGGCACCACCAGCTTCTGGCGGAAGCGCGGAACCTGCGAGAGCCGCCCGCGCACGTGCTCCACGAGGTCGACGTACTTGGGCGGCGGCCCCTCGAAGATCAGGATCGCGCCGACGTGCATGTGGCTCGACGAGCTCTCGTTCGTCAAGAACGAGGCGTCGACCGCGGTCAGGCGATCCAGGTGGCGTCCCTCCGTGCTCATATCCCGCAAGGCTAGCTTCGCAGGGCCTGGCTGGCCACCCCGGTACCCTCCGTGGATGGCCTCTACCGCCACTTCCGCGCCCAAGCGCGTCCTCCTCGCCGCCCCGCGCGGCTACTGCGCCGGCGTCGACCGCGCCGTGCAGGCGGTCGAGCGCGCCCTCGAGCTTCACGGCGCCCCCGTCTACGTGCGCAAGGAGATCGTCCACAACAAGCACGTGGTCGAGGAGCTCGCCAAGCGCGGCGCGATCTTCGTCGAGGACGAGGCCGAGGTGCCGGAGGGCGCGATCGTCGTCTTCTCCGCCCACGGCGTCTCCCCGGCGGTGCACGAGAACGCCGCTTCCCGCGGCCTGCAGACGATCGACGCCACCTGCCCGCTGGTGACCAAGGTCCACGTCTCCGCCCGCCGCTTCGCCGCCCAGGGCTACACGATCGTGATGATCGGCCACGAGGGCCACGAGGAGGTCGAAGGCACGACCGGTGAGGCGCCCGACAGCATCATCCTGATCGAAACCGCCGACGAGGTCGCATCGCTCGAGGTCCCCGATCCCGACAAGGTCGCCTTCATCACCCAGACCACGCTCTCGGTCGACGAAACCGCCGAAGTGATCGCCGCCCTGCGGGCCAAGTTCCCGGCGATCGTCAGCTCCAAGTCCGACGACATCTGTTACGCCACCACTAACCGCCAGATCGCGGTCAAGCAACTCGCCCGCGAGTGCGACCTGGTCCTGGTGATCGGCTCGACCAACTCCTCCAACTCCAACCGCCTGGTCGAAGTCGCGCGCGAACACGGCGCCGGCTCGCACCTGATCGACAACCACACCCAGGTCCAGGAGGAATGGCTGGTCGGGGTCGAGACCGTCGGCATCACCTCCGGCGCCAGCGCCCCCGAGGAGCTGGTCGAAAGCCTCGTCAACTTCTTCCGCGAGCGCGGCGCCGACGACGTCTCCGAGTTGCGCACCGTCCACGAGGACGTCCGCTTCATGCTCCCCAAGGAGATCCGCGAGGAGCTCGCTGCGCGGGCCTAGTCCGCGTAGCGGTTGTGCAGCATCAGGTCGTTGCCGTCGGGGTCCTTGAACAGGGCCATGTGGCAGACGCCGGTGTCGAAGGTGTCGCCCATGAACTCGACGCCCTTGGCCTCGAGCTCCGCGCGGGCGGCGGCGACGTCGTCGACGTGCAGGGCCGGATGGGCGTTGCGGGAGGGGGCGAACTCCATCCCCTGTTTGGCCGGCTCCCAGATCCCGAAGCAGGTCTCGCCGACCCAGAACTCGTAGTCGGACTTGGGGTCAGGCTTCAGACCCAGCGTCTCGACGTAGAACTTGCGACTGCGGTCAGCGTCGGTCGAAGGGACGCCGACGAAGTCGAGCTTGGTGATCATCGTTCCTCCTTGAGTTCGAGATCCATCTAAGGCCCATAGTGACCGCTTTTGTGGGTCTCAATCCTCAGGGCACGCCGGCGGCGAAGCTGACCGACCAGATCGCCAGCCCGGGGGAGGGGCGGAGGACGAGGCTGTGGGCCTCGTGGCGCGGATGCTCGGCGACCGTCAGCAGGCCGGCGGTGGGGTCGGCGGCAATCGCCTCGATCCACTCGCCGTCGATCTCGGCCTCGATCTTGCCGCTGCCCTCAACGGTCACGAATACCCCACCCGCCTGGTAGTCGAGCGCCAGCGCGTCGTCGCCCTCGCTGGGCGTCCAGGCCTGCTCCCAGGAGCCGCCGGGGAATTGCTCCGGGGTGGGCGCGATCACGCGGGCGCCGGGGCCGTCGGTCGGCCGCAGCGGCGCCATCAGCTCGGGCAGCGGCTGCAGGGCGTCGATCTCGCGCAGCTCCTCCTGGATCGCCGCCTCGGTGCCGAGGTATTCGCCCTCGCCGAAGTGGGCCCAGGCGAGGGCGCCGCCGAGGCTCCAGAGGAAGAGGCTGGGCCAGCCCTCGCAGCCGTACGAGGCCCAGAGCTCGCGCTCGGCGTCGATCGCGACCGGGAACTCGACCCCAAGCGCGCCGAGGCCGGCGGCGACCGCCTCGGGGTCCGACCCGAACGGGAAGCGCGGTGACTGCACGCCGATCACGCTGAGGCCGGCCTCGCGGTAGCGGCGCGCCCACTCGCTCACGTAGGGCAGCGTGCGCACGCTGTTGAGCTGGGCGAAGTCGAAGAAGTGGACGAGCGCCGGGCCGCCTGCGGTCAGGCTCGGCATCGACTCCGGTTCCTGGCCGACCCAGGCCATGCCGGCGGGCAGGTCGGGGGCGGCGATGTTGTCGCGACCGGGACGCATCGGCGCTGACGTTATCCTGGCCGGCAGTGATCGCGGTCGCCGCCTTCCTCTTGCCCGTGGTGCCTTTGCTGGGCCTGCTGGCGTTCCTGCTGCTCGGGCGCTATCCCGGCCTGGAGCCGATCGTCCGGCTCTCCGAGCGGATCGCCGCCCGCGGGCGGCGCCGCACAGCCGCGCCGACGCCGCGCCAGCCCG
Organism: Solirubrobacterales bacterium; assembly: GCA_036265715.1. Lineage (GTDB taxonomy): Bacteria > Actinomycetota > Thermoleophilia > Solirubrobacterales > 70-9 > VAYN01. The sequence goes on from DATAON010000063.1 coordinate 17,690, forward strand.
GCTGGCCGCCGACCCGCGCCGCCAGCGGCGGGCTCCTGCTCGCCTTCGGCCTCTCTGGCCGCGCTCCACCTGCCTCGCTTTCAATCTGATTTCAGAGCTCAGTGGCGAGTTGCTCACGCACGTGGGTGCATAACTCGCCACGGCGCGCCGTGGCGCGCTGATTGAAAAGGAGATGGATTGATGAGTTTCAAGAAGAGGTTGGCGCCGCTGCTGGTGGCGCTGGTGGCAACGCTGGGGCTGGCCGCTTGCGGCGGCAGCGACAGCAGCGATGACACGGTTGCGGGCACCTTCGAGCTGCTGCCAGAAGCTCCCGCCGGCTACGAGAACCTGTCCGGCGAAGCCGAGCTGACCCGCGTGGACGGCGAAACCACGACGGCGATCAGCCTCGACGGGCTCGAGCCGGACACCGAATACATGGCCCACCTGCACACCGGTGGCTGCACCGGCTCGGACCCGGGCGGCCCGCACTTCAAGTTCGACGCCGCCGGCTCCGACGAGCCGCCGAACGAGATCCACCTCTCGTTCACCTCCAACGGCGACGGCAGCGGCGACGCCGAAGCCAGCAGCGACCAGGAAGTCCCGGCCGGCGAAGCCGGCTCGGTTGTTCTCCACCTCGGCGGCCACGACGAGTCGGCCTCGGTCGGCAGCCAGCAGTTCGCCTCGCTCCTGGTCCACGAAGGCGTGGATCACAGCAAGGAAGGCAACGGCGACGATCACGGCTCCGGCGGTGAGCACGGCGACGATCACGGCTCCGGCGAGGAGCCCGGTCATGACGGCGGCGGCATCCAGCAACTGCCTGACAAGATCGCCTGTGCCGAACTCGAAGGCGGCGACGAAGCCGCTGCGGGTGACGAAACCGGCCAGGAGGAGACCGCCTCGGTCCCGACCATCGTCGTCAAGAACGGCGAGCCGGTCGGCGGCATCAAGGATCTCGAGTACAGCTCCGGCGAACAGATCCGCTTCAAGGTCAGCGGCGACGAAGCGGAAGAGATCCACGTCCACGGCTACGACCTGATGGAGGAGATCCCCGCGGGCGGCGGCACCGTCGAATTCGACTTCCCGGCCGAAATCGAAGGGATCTTCGAGGGAGAGCTCGAGGGCCAGGGCACGCAGATCCTGGAGTTGCGGGTGAACCCATGAGCTGGCTGCCGCTGGCGCACGCGCTGGCCGCCAGGCAGGACCTCCCGGTCCCCGCCTGGCTCTTCGCCTGGGGGGCGTCGATCGTCCTGATCGTCTCCTTCTTCGCGCTGGCGGCAGCCTGGCGCAAGCCCCGCTTCGAGCGCCAGCACTGGCGGCCGCTCGGGGCGGGGTTCTCGCGCGCCGCGGTCTCGATGCCGGTCCAGGTTGTCCTTGGGGCGGTCGGCATCTTTCTGCTGGGCGTCGGGATCTACGCCGGCCTGCGCGGCACCGAAGCCCCGGATCGCAACTTCGCCCTCACCTTCTTCTTCGTCACCGCCTGGCTCGGCTTCCCCTTCTTCTCGGCCCTGCTCGGGGACATCTTCCGGCCGGTCAACCCCTGGCGGGCGATCGGCCGCGTCGCCGGCTCCGGCTTCCGCCTCGTCGCCGGCCAGCGCCCCGTCCACCTCGCCTACCCGGAGCGGCTCGGCCGCTGGCCGGCGGTCGTCGGCCTCCTTGCCGTGGTCTGGCTGGAGATCGTCTACGGCTCCAGCGGCGGCGTTGCCGTCGGCCTCGACCCCCACGCGGCCGGCGTCGCCGCCTGCGTCTACAGCGTCTACACGCTGGCGATGATGGCCCTGTTCGGGGTCGAGAAGTGGTGCGAGCGCGGCGAGGTCTTCTCGGTCTACTTCGGGATGTTCTCCCGCCTCGGCGCCTTCGCGGTCGAGGACGGCCGCCTCGGCCGCCGCCGCATGCTCTCCGCCTCGACCAGCTGGGCGACACTGCCCGGCTCCGCCGGCCTGGTGATCGCCTCGATCGCGACGACCAGCTTCGACGGCGCCTCCGAGGGCGCCTTCAAGGACGCGATCGAGAACGTCTTCGAATGGCTCGCCGACGCCGGCTTTGGGCTCAACACCGCCCTGCGCATCACCGACACGATCTTCATCCTGCTCTGCTTCGCCGGCGTCGCTCTCGTCTACATGCTCGGCGTCCGCGGCATGCGCACCGTGGCCGGCGCCCCCTCGTTCAAGCAGCTGCGCGACGGCTTCGCCCACACCTTGATCCCGATCGCGCTCGCCTACCTGGTCGCCCACTACTTCAGCCTCTACGTCTTCCAGGAGCAGGCCCAGTTCGGCTACCTGCTCTCCGACCCCCTCGGCACCGCCTCGACCGACCTCTTCGGCACCGCCAACTCCGGCATCGACTTCACGATCCTCAGCGCCAACGCGATCTGGTACGTCCAGGTCGGCTCGCTCGTCTTCGGCCACGTGCTTGGGCTGGTCCTCGCCCACGACCGCGCCGTCTCCTACTGGTCGGACTACAAGCAGGCGGCCCGCTCGCAGTACTGGATGCTGGCCGTGATGGTCTCCTTCACCTGCTTCGGCCTCTACCTGCTGTCAGTCTCCAACGGGTGAGCCTGCCCCTAGCCCACGTCGGCCACTACCTCTGGGTCTTCTACCTGCTCCCGGTCGTGATCGTGATCGGTGGCATCCTGCGCTCGGTGATCGTGGAACGTCGCAGGAAACGGGACGAGTAGCGCTCCCGGAGGCGCTGATCGGCTCGCTAGAGAATCTCGGCGAGCCGCCGCTCGAGCGCCGCCGAGATCTCCTCGCGCACCGGGCCCTCGGCCAGCCGTTCGACCAGGGACTCGAGGAAGCCTTCGATGATCAGGCTCTTGGCCCCGGCCGGGTCGAGCCCGCGCGAGGTCAGGTAGAAGAGCTGCTCCTTGTCGACCTGGGCGATCGCTGCCGCGTGGGTGCAGCGGACGTCGTCGGCGAGGATCTCCAGGCCCGGGATCGCGTCGGCGTGGGCCTCGGTCGAGAGCAGCAGGTTGCGGCTCTCCTGGAAGGCGTCGGTCTGCTGGGCGCCGGGGTCGACCTTGATCATTCCCCGCCAGACGGCGGTGGAGCCGGCGGCGAGGACGCCGCGGAAGGCGAGGTCGGAGTTGGTGTTCGGCGCCGCATGCTCCTGGGTGGTGTCGAAGTCCAGGTGCTGGCCGGGTCCGCCGGCGTAGCCGCCGGTGACGCGAGCTTCCGAGCCGGGACCCGCGAGTTTGGTGTCCATCCGCACCTTGCCGCCGCCGGAGCCGAAGCCGAGCGCGGCCCAGTCGAGGCGGCCGTCGCGCTCCACCTGGGCGCGCTGGGTGGCGAAGATCCACGACTTCTCGGAGATGTCCTGAGTGTTGACGTAGCGCAGGGTCGCGGCCTGGCCGACGCTCAGCTCGACCACCGAGTTCAGCATCGCGTCGACCTCGTCGCCGCTCGAGGACCAGTGCTCCCAGACCTCGGCCTCGGCGCCCTCCTCCAGCACGATCAGCGTGCGCCAGCTGATCGCGGCGCCGTCGGCGTCGACCGGCACCTCGATCCGGATCGGCTCGCTGACGGTGACGCCGCGTGGCACGTGGACCAGCACGCCGTCGCTCCAGCTCGCCTCGTTGCGGGCCACGAACGGGTCCTCCACGGGCACGAGCGATCCCAGCTTCTGCTCGAGCAGCTCGGCGTGCGTCGTGACCGCCTCGGCCAGCGAGACCACGGTCGCGCCCTCGGCGCCGCTGACCTCGACCTCGGCGTCCGCCGGCTCGTAGGAGCCGATGTCGAGGCCGGAGAGGTCGGTGAATTCCCAGCCCTTGGACTTGTGGTCGGGCAGGGAGAGGCTCTCGGTAAGAGAGGCGCCGCGCTGGCGCCTCTCTGCGAGCCAAGCCGGTGCGGTCGCGAGCTCAGCCAATTGAGCCCTCCATCTGCAGCTCGATCAGCCGGTTGAGCTCGACCGCGTACTCCATCGGCAGCTCCTTGGTGACCGGCTCGATGAAGCCGTTGACGATCATCTTCGAGGCCTCCTCCTCGTCGAGCCCGCGGCTCTGGAGGTAGAAGAGCTGCTCGTCGCCGATCTTCGAGACGGTCGCCTCGTGGCCGACGTCGGCGTCGTTCTCGTCGATCCGGATCGTCGGGTAGGTGTCCGAGCGCGAGTCTTCATCGAGCAGGAGCGCGTCGCAGACGACCTTGGAGCGCGATTCGGTCGCCCCGTCGGCGACCTCGAGCAGGCCGCGGTAGGTCGAGCGGCCGCCGTCCTTGGAGATCGACTTGGAGAAGATCGAGGACGAGGTCCGCGGTGCCGCGTGGATGATCTTGCCGCCCGCGTCCTGGTGCTGACCCTCGCCGGCGAAGGCGATCGAGAGGATCTCCCCGTGGGCTTCAGGGCCCATCAGGTAGATCGCCGGGTACTTCATCGTCAGTTTCGAGCCGAGGTTGCAGTCGACCCACTCCATCGTCGCCTTTTCCTGCGCGATCGCGCGCTTGGTGACGAGGTTGAAGACGTTCTGCGACCAGTTCTGGACCGTCGTGTAGCGGACCCGCGAGCTTGGTTTGGCGATGATCTCCACCACCGCGGAGTGCAGCGAGTCGCTGGAGTAGACCGGCGCCGTGCAGCCCTCGATGTAGTGGACGTCAGCGCCCTCCTCGCAGATGATCAGGGTGCGCTCGAACTGGCCCATGTTCTCGGTGTTGATCCGGAAGTAGGCCTGCAGCGGCATCTCGACCTTGACCCCGGCCGGCACGTAGACGAACGAGCCGCCCGACCAGACGGCCGAGTTCAGCGCCGCCAGTTTGTTGTCGTTGGGCGGGATCACCGTCGCCCAGTGCTCGCGCACGAGGTCCTCGTGCTCACGCAGGGCGGTGTCCATGTCGGTGAAGATCACGCCCTGGGCCTCGAGCTTCTCGTTGACCTGGTGGTAGACGACCTCGGACTCGTACTGGGCGCCAACGCCGGAGAGGAATTTGCGCTCCGCCTCCGGGATGCCGAGGCGGTCGAAGGTGTTTTTGATGTCCTCCGGGACCTCGCTCCAGTCGCGGCTGTTCTTCTCCGAGGCGCGGACGAAGTAGTGGATGTCGTCCCAGTCGATCTGGTCGAGGTTGCCGCCCCATTTCGGGGTCGGGCGCGAGTAGAAGTGTTCGAGCGCCTTGAGGCGGAACTCGCGCATCCAGGCAGGCTCGTTCTTGTAATCGGAGATCGATTCGACGATCTCTTTCGAGAGGCCCTTCGGTGCTTTGTAGGCGTAGCCCGACTCCGAGTCGTGGAAGCCGAACTTCTCCTCGTAGTTGGCGTTGATGCCAGCAAGCTCTCGTTTCTCTGCAACTGCCTCGGGCGTTGCCATGTCAGACCTCCAGAGTGATGGTGTCGTCCTCGATGGCTATCGGGAACGTCTGCACCGGCTGAAATGCGGGGAGCGTCTTCGGCCTGCCGGTGGTCAGGTCGAACAGCGAGCCGTGACGGGGGCACTCGACGGTGCACGCGGCAGGGTCGAACTCCCCCTCGGCCAGCGGCCCGTCGTCGTGGGAGCAGCGGTCCTCGATCGCGTAGAGCGTGCCCTCGCAGTTGAAGACGCCGATCTTCTTGTCCTCGTGCTCGACCAGGCGCATCTCCCCGGGCGCAAGCTCGGTGGCGGGGCAGACGGCGATGCGGGTACCTGCGGTGTCGGACAAGAGGGTCGTGCTCCAGTAAGTAGCTAGTGCCGGATGAGACTTAATCCTACTTCTACGGTCGGATTTTAGCGGGCGGTCCCGCTGGGCCTGCGCTTGGGGGTAACGAAGGGTTTACCCACCGGTGCCAGCGGAGTGAGAGGATCGGTGAAACCTGCGATTTCGAGGAGGCGGAGATGAGCGAGAGGACGAGCTACGCCCCCGGCACCCCCTGCTGGGTCGATTTGGCCGTGCCGGACATCGAGGCGGCGGAGAGGTTCTACGGCGCCCTGTTCGGCTGGGAGATCCCGGAGCTGCCGAACTCGGCCGAGATGGGCGGCTACCGGCGGGCGAAAAAGGGCGGCAAGGACGTCGCCGGGGTCTACCCGCTGATGCAGGAGGGCCAGTTCCCGGCCTGGGCCACCTACGTCGCGGTCGAGGACGCGGCGGCGACCGGCGCGGCGATCAAGGAGAACGGCGGCACCGCGATCGTCGAGCCGATGGACATCGGCATGGGCCACATGGCCGTCTTCGCCGACCCGACCGGCGCCGTCTTCGGGCTCTGGCAGCCGGTCACGTTCGCCGGAGCGGAGCTCGTCAACGAGGCCGGCGCCTTTGGCTGGAACGAGCTCAACACCCGCGACACCGCCGCCGCCAAGGAGTTCTACGGCGCGGTGTTTGGCTGGAGCTTCGAGGACGAAGAGTCTGAGCGGGCCGGCACCTACACCGTCTGGAAAGTCGGCGACGCGATGGTCGGCGGCATGATCGACGTCAACGCGATCGAAGCCGCGCACGACGTCGAGCTGCCGCGTGAGATCCCGCCGAACTGGCTCGTCTACTTCATGGTCGAGGGCGCCGATGCGGCGGTCGAGACGATCAAGGCCGGTGGGGGAGACGTCCGCTTCGGCCCGATCGACATCCCGGTCGGCCGCTTCGCCGTCGTCGCCGATCCGTTCGGGGCGGTCTTCGCGATCATGCAACCGAGCGAGGAGACGCTGGCGAACACGCCCTAGCGCCCGCCGGGCGAAGCGGCGGTTAGAGCGCCGCCGCTTCGCTCGGGTCGCCGGTCTCGCCCTCGTCCTCCCATTCGGCGGGCTGGCCGAGGCTGGCGCTCTTGACGATCTTGAGGCCGAGCATCGCGCACTTCATCCGCGTCGCCGAGATCTCGATGCCGAGCAGCTCCAGCACGTACTCCTTCGGCAGTCGCAGCAGCTCCTCGCGCGATTTGCCGACCAGCTCGTCGGTCAGCAGCGAGGTGGCCGCGGTCGAGATCGCGCAGCCTTTGCCCTCGAAGGCGATCTCGGCCACCCGGTCGTCCCCGTCGAGGCGAATCATCACGTGCTGCTCGTCGCCGCAGAACGGGTTCGTGTCCTCGAACTCGAGGTCGGGGCTGTCCAGCGCGCCGAAGTTGTGCGGCCGCTTGTAGTGCTCGAGGATCTGGTCGCGATAGAGCTCGTCCATGGACATCGAGGCTAGCGAAGGCACTCCGTGGAGCCTTTTCACCGCATAGCGACGCAAAGGCGCCACGGAATAGGCTGGCGCGAAATTTCTCCCGACCTGGAGGTCCGATGTCTCGTCTTCGCACCGCGCTCCCCGCTGCCGCGATCAGTCTGCTCGCCGCCCTCGTCCTCGCCGCACCGGCTGGCGCCGGCAGCTACGAAACCTTCAAGACCACGGTCGGGATCAGCGGCAAGTACCCGGCCTTCTCGGGCAAGCTCAGCTCCGGCAATGCCTACTGCAAGGGCTACAGCAAGGTGAAGCTTTGGAGCGAAAAGAACGGCCCCGACAAGCTGCTCGGCTCGACCGAAAGCGCTGCCTACGGCAAGTGGGCGATCGACGTCAGCGCCAAGCTCGGCTCCGGCGCCTACTACGCGACCGTGGCGGCGAAGAAAAGCCCCGAGATCGCCGTCGCCTGCAACGCCGGCAAATCGCCGGTGATCGTGATCGACTAGTCGGGCGGGCTAGAGGCCGAACACGCGCCGGGCGTCTTCGAGGCCGTCGACCAGGCGGTCGATCTCGCCCGGCGTCGTGTAGGCGCCGAAGCTGGCGCGGGCGGTGGCGGCGACGCCGAGGCGGTCCATGAGGATCTGGGCGCAGTGGTGGCCGGCGCGGACGGCGACGCCGTGGCGGTCGAGGATCTCGGAGACGTCGTGGGCGTGGATACCGTCGATCTCGAAGGAGACCGGGCCGAGTCGGTCGGGGCCGCGGGGTGGGCCGAAGACCTTCAGGCCGGGCACCTCCACCAGCCGCTCCAGCGCGTAGTCGGCGACCTGCAGCTCGTGGGCGCGGACCGCGTCCATCCCGATCGAGTCGAGCCAGCGCAGCGCCGAGGCCATCCCGATCGCCTGCGCGATCGCCGGCGTCCCCGCCTCGAAGCGGGCCGGCGGATCGGCGTAGGTGGTCCCATCGCGGCCGACCTTGCGGATCATCGAGCCGCCGCCGAGGAAGGGCGGCATCTCGCGCAGCAGCTCGAGCCGCCCCCACAGCACCCCGATCCCGGTCGGCGCGTAGAGCTTGTGGCCGGTGATCGCGTAGAAGTCGGCCCCGAGCGCGGCCATGTCGAGCGCCATCTTCGGCGCCGACTGGGCGCCGTCGACAAGCACCAGGGCGCCGGCGTCGTGGGCGAGCCGGGAGATCTCGGCGACCGGGTTCTCGGTCCCAAGCACGTTGGAGACGTGGGCGACAGCGACCAGCTTCGGTCCCCGCTCCAGCAACTGCGCGAAGGCGCCCATGTCGAGCAGGTCCTCCTCGTCGATCGGCGCCCAGTCGATCTCCGCTCCGACCCGCTCGGCCAGCTGCTGCCAGGGGACGATGTTGGAGTGGTGCTCCATCTCGGTCAGGAGGATGCGGTCGCCGGCGCCGACGTTGGCGTCGCCCCAGGCCCGCGCCACCAGGTTGATCGCCTCGGTCGCGTTGCGGACGAAGACGACCTCGCGGCGGTCGGCGGCGCCGATGTGGTCGGCGACCGTGGCCCGCGCTCCCTCGTAGGCTTCGGTCGCCTCGGCCGAGAGCGTGTGCGAGCCGCGGTGGACGTTGGAGTGGTGGCGCCGCTCGTAGCGGTCGACCGCCTGGATCGAAGCCAGGACCCGCTGCGCGCTGGCGCCGCTGTCGAGGTAGGCGACCGGCTGGCCGTTGACCTCGCGCTCGAGCGCCGGGAAGGCGGCGCGGACCTTCTCGATCGGGAACGGCGCGGCGGTGGGGGAGACGCTCTCCGTGCTCACCGGCTGCAGCTCCCGTCCGGGGTCAGGCGGATGCGCCTGCCCCGACCTCCTCGGCGATCCAGCCGTAGCCCTTCTCCTCCAGCACGCCGACCAGCTCCGGGCCGCCTTCCTTGACGATCCGGCCCTCGAACATGACGTGGACGAAGTCGGGTTTGACCATGTGCAGGATGCGCTGGTAGTGGGTGATGATGAGGACGCCCATGTCCGGCCCGGCGAACTTGTTGACGCCTTCGGCGACGACCCGCAGGGCGTCGATGTCGAGGCCGGAGTCGGTCTCGTCGAGGACGGCGATCTCCGGCTTCAGCAGCGCCAGCTGCAGCAGCTCCATCCGCTTCTTCTCGCCGCCGGAGAAGCCGTCGTTGAGGTAGCGGCTGGAGAAGTCTTTGGGGATGTTCGCCAGCGCCATTGCCTCCTGGGCGGTTTTGGCGAAGTCTTTGATCTTGATCTGGTCTTCGCCACGCGCCTCGCGCTGGGCGTTGATGATCATCCGCAGGTACTTGCTGACGGAGACGCCGGGGATCGCGACCGGGTACTGGAAGGCCATGAAGAGGCCGGCCTGCGAGCGCACGTCGGGGTCGGCCTCGGTGATGTCCTCGCCCTTGAAGGTGATCGAGCCCTCGGTCACCTCGAGTGCGGGGTGGCCCATGATCACGTTGGCGAGCGTCGACTTGCCGGAGCCGTTGGGACCCATCAGCGCGTGGACCTTGCCCTTCTCGACGTCGAGGTCGAGGCCCTTGAGGATCTCTTTGTCCTCGACCTTCACGTGCAGGTTGCGAATCTCCAGCTCAGCCAATGTGACTCCGTTTCTAGATTGCGTAAGAGGGTTGATTCAGGCGGCGCTGGCGATGTCAGCCTCGGTGCGCCCGCCCGGCTGCGAGAAGTCGACCAGCTCGGCCAACGTCGTCCCGGCCAGTGCCTTGGTGACACCGCCCTGAACTCGCGTCCACAGCAGCTTGGTCGAGCAGGCGCGGTCGCCGTCGTCCTCGTGCGAACAGAGAACTTTGCCTTCCGGGGTTTCGTGGAAGCACTCCATCGGGGCGATCTGCCCTTCCAGCGCCTGCACCACTTCGTCCATGGTGATCTCGCTCGCCGGCTGCGCCAGTCGGTAGCCGCCGTGAGCGCCGCGGGTTGAGGTGACCAGGCCGGCCTTGCGCAGTTTCGCGACCAGATGCTCCAGATAAGAGAGCGGCAGCCGCTCGGCCTCGGCGACTGTGTTCAGGGAGATCGGCTGCGAGCCGGGCTGTCGGCCCAGCTCCACCATCAGGCGGACTCCGTACTCGGCTTTGGTCGAGAACAACATGGGGGAGCTAAATCCTATCGGAGAGGTCGGTTATGCCGTTTGCCACTTGGCGCCTTGGTTCCGAGGGGGGGAACAAAGTCGACACGCTAGGGCTCGATCAGGCCGCGGCGGATCGCGTAGCGGACCAGCTCGACCCGGTCGCGCATGCCGAGCTTGCGCATCGCGTTGGCGCGGTGGTTCTCGACAGTCTTCTCGGAGAGGTGGAGGAGCTCGGCGATCTGCCTGGTCGTGTGCGCCTCGGCGACGAGCTTGACGATCTCCTCCTCACGCGGGGTCAGCTCCTCCTCGCCGCTGGAGCCGCGCTCGAGCACGTCCTTGATCAGCGTCCGCTGCGCCTCGGGGGTGAGGAACGGCTCGCCGCGCTCGACCGCGCGGATCGCCGCCAGCAGGTCGGTGTCCGCCTGCGTCTTCAGCACGTAGCCGGAGGCGCCCGCCTTCAGCGCCTCGAATAGGTAGCGCTCGTCGTCGTGCATGGAGAGGATCAGGACCGAGACCTCGGGGGCCTGGCGCTTGATCTCCCGCGTCGCCTGTAGCCCGGTCAGCTTCGGCATTTTCACGTCGAGGATCGCCAGGTCGGGCCGCTCGCGCACGGCCAGGTCGCGGGCCTCGGCGCCGTCGGCGGCCTCGGCGATCACCTCGATGTCGGGCTGGCGCTCTAACAGCAGTCGCAGGCCGGAGCGGACGATGCCGTGGTCGTCGGCGATCAGGATCCTCATCGCGCCGATTCTCCCGGCACCGTCAGCCGAACCGTGGTCCCGTGTCCGGGCCGGGACTCGATCGTCAGCTCGCCGCCGACCAGCAGCGCCCGCTCGCGCATGCCCGGGATGCCGAGCCCGCGCTCGGACTCGTCGAAGGCGAAGCCGCCGCCGTCGTCGGCGACCTCGAGCGCGACCCCGGCGCCCGGGTCGCGGCGCAGGCGCACCGCGACATGCTCGGCGCCGCTGTGGCGGGCGGCGTTGGAGAGCGCCTCCTGGGCGACCCGGTAGACGACCAGCTGCGAGTCGTCGTCGAGGTCGGAGAAGTCGCCCTCGGTCTCGACCGTCGCGTCGACCTCGCCCCGCGCCAGCTGCTCGACCTGGCCGGCGACGGCGGCCGCCAGCCCGAGGTCGTCGAGCGCGGTCGGCCGCAGCTGGCGGGCCAGCGAGAGCAGCTCGCGCATCGCCTGGTTGGCCAGCGCCCGGATCTCGGCCAGCTCCGCCTCCAGCTCCGGCGGCGCCGACTCGCGCGCCGCCTCCAGCCGCAAGAGCAATCCGGTGAGCGATTGGTTGACCTCGTCGTGGAGGTCGCGGGCGACGCGGGCGCGCTCCTCCTCCTGGGCCCGCAGCGCCGCCGAGCCGGCGCGTCGGCGCTCGGCTTCCAGCCGCCGCATCATCCGCAGGAAGGCGAGCTCCAGCCGCTCGACCTCCTCGGTCTCGGCGACCCCGTCGATCGAGCTCGGCAGCGCCTGGCCGGGACCGCTGAGGTCGACCTTCTCCATGTCCTCGATTAGCCGCTCCAGCGGCCGCAGCCGCCGCCGCTCGCGCGCCAGCACCGCGACCAGGACGGCGACCACGACGATGAGGGCGATGACGACGAAGGTCACCGGCCCAGACTAGGGGCTCCTGGGTGGTGGACCGCTTCGAATGGGGGCTGGCACCTATGGTCAAATCCCCTGCTCCTCGCAATACTCGGGCGACCACTTCCCTGCCCTAACGGGTCTAACCAGGAGCAATACACGCGATGAAGACCACCAAGCAGTCGAGTTTCGGCGCCACGATCAGGACCACGATCCTGCTGGCGTCCCTCTCCGGCCTGCTCGTCCTGATCGGCGCCCTGATCGGGGGCCCCAGCACCGCCGCGCTCTTCCTCGGCATCGCGCTGCTGATCAACCTCGGATCCTACTTCTTCAGCGACAAATTGGCGCTGAAAATGAGCGGCGCGAAGCCGATCGAGGAGTCCGAAGCGCCGCGGCTCTACCAGGTGGTTCGCGAACTGACGACGCGTGCCGGGCTGCCGATGCCGCGCCTCTACATGATCCCCCAGGACCAGCCGAACGCCTTCGCCACGGGTCGTAACCCGCAGCACTCGGCGGTAGCGGTCACCCGCGGCATCACCAAACTGCTCTCCGAGGACGAGCTGCGCGGGGTGCTAGCGCACGAGCTCGCGCACATCCAGCACCGCGACATCCTGATCCAGTCGGTCGCCTCGGCGATCGGTGCCGCGATCACCTACCTCGCCTACATGTTCATGTGGTTCGGCAGCGAGGACGACTCGCCGCTCAGCATCGTCGCCTCGCTGGCGATGGTCCTGCTGGCCCCGATCGCGGCGACGATCATCCAGCTCTCGATCTCGCGCCAGCGCGAGTACGCGGCCGACGCCGGCGGAGCCGAAATCTGCGGCAACCCGGAGTCGCTGGCGAGCGCGCTGCTGCGCCTCGAGCAGGGCGCCCAGGCGATCCCGATGAAAGTCAACCAGGCCGCCGAGCCGCTCTACATCGTCAAGCCGTTCAAGGGCGGTGGCATCGCCGGCCTCTTCTCGACCCACCCCCCGATCGAGGAGCGGGTCAAAAGGCTGCGCCAGATGCGCCCCAGTCTGTAGCTCGGGAGGGAACGAGCAAGTGATGAGCGGGTCGCTTCGGCGGCCCGCTTTTCGTTTGGTCATGGCCTCGCTATACTTTTTGAAGTAAAAGGCGATCCGAATTAGGGGATTTACTTCATGGCCACTGGCGCAGTGCAGCAGATCGAGGAGATCGAACCCTTCGAGGCGCAGGCGGAGATCGAGGGCGGCGGCGTCGTCCTGATCGACACCCGTGAGCCCCACGAGTACCAGGAGGCCCACCTGGAGGGCGGAAAACTGGTCTCACCCGGCCTGCTCGCCGACGAAATCGAGACCGTCGCGCCCGACAAGTCGGCGCGCACGCTGCTCTACTGCCGCTCCGGCAACCGCTCCGCGATCGCCGCCGCGCAGATGGAACGGCTCGGCTACGAGAACGTCGCTTCCGTCTCCGGCGGGATCCTGCTCTGGCAGGAGCAGGGACTGCCCGTGGTCTCCGCCTCCGGGATGACCGCGGAGCAGCGCGAGCGTTACTCGCGCCACACCCTTCTCCCCGAGGTCGGGGTCGACGGCCAGATCAAGCTGCTGAACGCGAAGGTGCTGCTGCTCGGTGCTGGCGGGCTCGGCGCGCCGACCGCGCTCTACCTGGCCGCCGCCGGGGTCGGCACGATCGGCCTCGTCGACGACGACGTCGTCGACGCCTCCAACCTGCAGCGCCAGGTGATTCACAACACCGAGCGGATCGGGATGGCGAAGACCTCCTCGGCGCGGATCTTCATCGAAGGGCTCAACCCCGATGTCAACGTGGTCGAGCACAACGGGCGACTCGACGCCGGCAACATCCTCGACATCATCGGCGACTACGACATCGTCGTCGACGGCGCCGACAACTTCCCCACCCGCTACCTGCTCAACGACGCCTCGGTGCGGTTGCGGATGCCGGTCGTCTCCGCCTCGATCCTCGGCTTCGACGGGCAGATCTCGACCTTCGTGCCCTACGAGGGCCCCTGCTACCGCTGCCTCTACCCGACCCCACCGCCGGCCGAGCTGGCGCCGAGCTGCTCCGCCAACGGCGTCCTCGGGGTGATGGCTGGGACGATGGGCACGCTGCAGGCCAACGAGGTGATCAAGCTGATCCTCGGGGCCGGCGATCCGCTGGTCGGCCGCCTCGTCCTCTACGACGCTCTCGCCACCAGCTTCACCGAGCTGAAAGTTCGTCGCGACCCGGAGTGCCCGATCTGCGGCGAGCACGCCGAGGAGATCCCGGAGTCGGAGATGGGCCAGTTCCCCGACTATGACCTCTTCTGCGCCGGCGCCGGCGGGGACCGCTAAAACCGGCGCATCTCGGGGTCCACGGTCGCTCGCGTGCCGAGCCGGCCACGCTCCCTGCGTCCCCCGACCTGCTTGGTTCTCGCAGCCTAGATAGGATCACCGCTCGATGGCAACCGTTCGCATCCCACCGGTCCTGCGCCCAAAAACGGGCGGCGCCTCCGAGGTCGAGGCCGCCGGCGCCAACGTCGGCGAGGTCCTGCGCACGCTGACCAGCGAGCATCCCGACACCTCGGCCCAGCTGTTCGGCGAGGACGGTGAGCTCAACCGCTACGTCAACGTCTACCTCAACGACGAGGACGTGCGGGTGCTGGACGGCCTCGAGACCGTCGTCAAAGACGGCGACAACGTGGTCATCCTGCCGGCGATGGCCGGCGGCTCGCGCTAGCGCCTCAGCGCTCCAGCACCAGCCCGAGGAACTTCTTCGTCCGCTCCTGCTGGGGGTTGTCGAGCACGTCGGCGGGCTTGCCTTGCTCGACGATCACGCCCTCGTCCATGAACACGACCTGGTCGCCGACCTCCTTGGCGAACCCCATCTCGTGGGTCACGACCAGCATCGTCATTCCTTCCGAGGCGAGCTCGCGGAGAACGTCGAGGACCTCTTTGACCAGCTCCGGGTCGAGGGCGCTGGTGACCTCGTCGAAGAGCATCACGTGCGGGTCCATTGCCAGGGCGCGGGCGATCGCGACCCGCTGTTGCTGGCCGCCGGAGAGTCGTTCGGGGTACTGGTCGAATTTGTCGCCGAGGCCGACGCGCTCCAGCAGCGACTTTGCTTTCTCTTCGGAGTCCGCCCGCGATTTTCCGAGGACGCTCCTAGGCGCCAGGGTGACGTTGTCGAGCGCCGACTTGTGGGGAAAGAGGTTGAACTGCTGGAAGACCATCCCGACCCGCTGGCGGACGAAGTTGACGTTCCAGCCCTTTTCGCCGGTCCCGGACCCAGGGCCTTTGCAGATGTCGTTGCCCTCGAGAAAGATCTCGCCCTCCTCGGGTGGCTCGAGCAGGTTGACGCAGCGCAGCAGGGTGCTCTTGCCGGAGCCGCTCGGGCCGAGGATGCAGACGACTTCGCCTTTGGCGACGTCGAGATTGACCCCCTTGAGGACCTCCAGGTCGCCGAAGCGCTTGCGGACCCCCTTGAGTTGCAGCATCGGCTCCGCCATTGTCAGCCGACCTCGATGTGGGAGCCACGCGCGACTTTGCCCTGGTTGCGCTTGATCAGGTAGTCGACCAAGCGGGCTGCCGGCAGGGTGATGACGAGGAACATCGCGCCGGCGAGGATGATCGCCGAGCTGTTGAAGCGTTCGGCGAGGATTTCCCGGCCGATCAGAACCGACTCGGCGTAGGCGATCACGCTGACCAGGGTCGTGTCCTTGAGCAGGGAGATCATTTCGTTCAGCATCGGCGCCGGGATCTTGGTCACCGCC
The DNA here is from genome assembly GCA_036265715.1 of Solirubrobacterales bacterium. Lineage (GTDB taxonomy): Bacteria > Actinomycetota > Thermoleophilia > Solirubrobacterales > 70-9 > VAYN01. Next base: position 33,063 of record DATAON010000063.1, read on the forward strand.
TGGGGGACGATTACATGGCGCATCGCCTGGCCGTGGCTCATCCCGAGCGAGCGTGCCGCCTCCATCTGGCCGCGGTCGACCGCTTCGATCCCGGCTCGGTAGACCTCGGCCATGTAGGCGCCGTAGACGAGCGTGAGGGCCAGGACCCCGAACCAGAACGGATCCGGCTGGCCGAACCACTGCGGAATGCGGATGTCTTTCGGCAGGAAGTTGAGGTAGGGGATACCCCCCGAGATCAGCAGCAGGATGATCAGGATCGGGATCGCCCGCAGCACGTCGATGTAGGTGACAGTGAGGAAGCGGACCGGCATCAGGCCACGCCCCGGGAGCTGGCGCAAGAGGGCGAGGATCAGCCCCCAGAGAAGGGCGAGGACGACGACCACGGCGAAGAGCAGCAGGTTTTTGAGGAAGCCTTCCAGCACTTCGTTGAAGTTCGCGCCCATGACGTCGAAGTCGAAGTACTGGTGGAAGAATTCACTCATTGCTCTCTCCTGGTGCCGCTTGAGTGGCGACACAGGAGGGGCGCCGCATTCGGCGCCCCTCCGCTTAGATCAGACTGCCTTGCCGTCGTTAACCGACGATCTCTTTCGGCGGTTCGAGCTTGAACCACTTTTCGTAGATGGTCGTGTAGGTCCCGTCTTCGATCACTTCCGCCAGCCCGGTGTTGATTTCTTCGAGCAGCTCGGTGTTGTCTTTGGCGAGGGCGATTCCATACTCTTCTTCAGTCGGGACTTTTTCGGCGATTTCGACTCCGCCGCTTTCTTCGACCGCGTTCTGCGCCACCGGCGCGTCGATGATCACCGCTTCGACCGTGCCCGACTTGAGCGCGTTGACCGCGTCAGGGCCTTCGGGGTAGGGCCGGAGTTCGCCGGCGTCGGCTTTTTCCTTGCCGAGTTCGAGACCGGTCGTGCCCTGCTGGGCGCCGACGGTCTTGCCGGAGAGGTCGGCGAGGCCGGTGATGTCGCTGCCTTCTTTGACCAGGATCGCCTGTTCAGAGAGGTAGTAAGGATCCGAGAAAGCGACCGATTCTTCGCGTTCTTCGGTGATCGTCGCGGCCGAGATCGCAGCTTCGAACTTGCCCTGGGCGACGTCGCGGAAGATCGTTTCGAACGACGTGTCCGTGAACTCGGGCGTGCGGCCGATCTTTTCGCCGATCGCTTCCATCAGTTCGATGTCGAAGCCCGTGTATTCACCCGCTTTGCCCTGCTCGAACGGGGGGTAGGGGATGTCGGAGCCGACGGACAGCGGCTCGCCGCCGCCAGTGGCTTCGGTGCTTTCGCCACCGCTCGTGCTGGCGCTGGTGCTGTCGTCGTCGCTGCTCCCGCAGCCGGCGATGACGAGAGAGATGGCGCCTATCGCGAGAAGCGCGAAGAGGGCGGTCAGCCGGGTTTTTCTCATCGATCCTGCCTTTCGATCCTGGGTGTAAAGGAGATGTAGCCGGATTGAGGCGAAGATACACACCGACTGGATCAGAAGGTTTATCCAGCGGTCCAAATAGGCTCGCTACACTTTCTGAAGTAACGGGACCCGGCTATGGCTCACGACCAACTTCTCAACCGACCCTGCGGGGGGCGCTTCGGCAACATCGTCGAGTCGATCGGCAATACGCCGCTGGTCGAGCTGCCGCGATTCTCGCCAAAGCCTGACGTCCGCATCTACGCCAAGCTCGAGGGGCACAACCCGACCGGGTCGGTCAAGGACCGGGTGGCCAAGTCGATGATCGAGGCGGCCGAGGCGGAAGGGGCGATCGAACCGGGACAGACGATTCTCGAACCGACCTCCGGCAACACCGGAATCGCGCTGGCGATGATCTGCCGCCGCAAGGGCTACCCGCTGCAGGTGGTGATGCCCGACAACGTGACCGAGGAGCGGACCCAGCTGCTGAAGATGTACGGGGCTGAGATCGTCTACTCCGAGGGCGCCAAGGGCTCCAACGGGGCGGTCGAGGTGGCGCTGGAGTTGGCCGAGGCACCGAACTTCTACATGCCCTACCAGTACGGGAACGAGAACAACCCGCTCGCCCACTACAACGGCACTGCGGTCGAGATCCTCGACGAGCTCGGCGAGGTGACCGCCTTCGTCGGTGGGCTCGGCACCGGCGGCACCCTGATGGGCAACGGACGCCGCCTCAAGGAGGCCAACGCGGAGACGCTGATCGTCGCCGCCGAGCCGATGCAGGGTGAGCTGGTCCAGGGCCTGCGCTCGCTCGACGACGGCTTCATCCCGCCGATCATCGACCTCTCGATCCTCGACCGCAAGATCATGGTTTCCAACCGCGACGCGATCGTCTGGACCAAGAAGCTGCTCGACGAGGAGGGCGTCTTCGCCGGCGTCTCGGCCGGCGCGATCGCCGCGATCGCGGCCCGCATCGGCGGCGAGCTGGAGAGCGGCAACGTCGTCTTCCTGATCCCCGACGACGGCTGGAAGTACCTCTCCTCCGGCGTCTACACGAAGTCGATCGAGGAACTGGGCGACATCGACTCAACGGTCTGGTGGTAGCGGCCGCAGTCGCGGATCGCCCGCCAGCTATCCGATGAAGATCGCGCAAGCCCTGATCGACGAGATGGTCGCGCACGCGCGCGAGGATCTGCCGAACGAGTGCTGCGGAATGATCGGCGGGGTCGACGGCGAGGCGACCTCGGTGATCCGGGTCGAGAACGCCGCCGCCACCCCACTGCGCTACGAGATGGACCCGCAGGCCCAGTACAACGCGCTGAAGACGATCGAAGACGGCGGCGCCGAGCTGCTGGGGATCTACCACTCCCACACCAAGAGCGCCGCCTATCCTTCGCAGACGGACGTCAACCAGGCGGTCGCTTGGCCCGAACAGGTCTACGTGATCGTCTCGCTCGCTGAGGAAGAGGCAGACGTGAAGGCTTTTCTGCTCAAAGATCTGAAGATCGCCGATGTCGAGCTCGACGTCGCATAAGCGCGGCTCGCACAGTCGTGGCGCCCACGGGGGTGGCGGTGGCGGTTCCGACGGCGATGGCGGCGGGGGCGGAGGAGGCGGCGGAGGCAAGCTCGTCAAGGTCGCCTTCGCGCGCAACCAGGCCGAAGCCGAAATGCTGCAGGGGCTGCTGACCGAGGCCGGGATCCCCAGCGTGCTGAAGCGCAGCGGCGGCTTCGACAACCCCGACTTCCTCGCCGCCGGCCCGCACGACGTGATGGTCAACTCCGACGCCGCCCAGCAGGCCCGCGAGGTGCTCGCCGAGACGATGGTCGAGAGCGAGGGCGAAGAGCGGGCCGAGCTGAACGAACAGATCGGCCTCTCGCGACCGGGGGCGACGGAAACCACGCCCGGGCGTCTGGCGCTCTGGGTCTTCGTCGCCTTCCTCGGCGCCGCGATCATCGTCTGGATCCTCTACCAGTTGAGCTAGGCATGGCCACGCTGGTTCGGGTCGCCTACGCCCGGGACACGGTCGAGGGGGAGATGATGCAGGGCCTGCTTGAGGGGGCCGGGATTCCCAGCGTGCTGGAGCATCTGAGCCGCGAGGACGGCGGCTCGCGATTCGGGTTCGAGATGCTGCCGCGCGGCCTTGGCGGCGGCCCGCGGCGGGTGATGGTGCATGAGCGCCAGGCAGAGGAGGCGCGGGCGCTGCTGGAGGAGACCTTCGCCGAGGGCGCCGAGGGGATTGACTAGGCGGGCAGCGGCCGGACCATCGTCCGCAGGTAGTCGCGCCAGGCCTCCTCGATGTCGCGGAAGCGAGCGTCGAAGGCGTCTTCCAGGGTCACCTCGGGGCCGCCGGGGAGGAGGCCGTCGACCAGGCGCTCGCAGGCCTCGGGGCCGCGTTCGTTCTCGAGCAGGTCGAAGATCGTGCCGCCGAGGATGACGGCGTCGCGCGGGGAGGGCGGGAAGGAGGGGCGTGAGCTCTCACGCAGGCGGCGGATCACCGCCGCCCGGTAAAGCCCGACCTGGCGCGAGAAGTACTGGGAGCCGCCCTCGACCAGCCAGGTCCAGCGCAGGTAGCGGACGAAGCGCCGCGGGGTCCAGGAGGGGGGGAGGGCCGGGTTGTTGGCGGCGACGACGAGCTGTGCGTAGAGGCGCTCGGCGGTGCCGCGCAGGGCTTCCAGCGAGTCGTCGCCGGCGGCGCGCCTTTCCAGGTGCGGGTCGTTGAGCACGTGCAGCTCGGTCGCCATCGCCCAACCGGCCATGTAGCGGCGGCCGGCGGCGGCGGCCGACCAGCGGGCGGCGGGCAGGAAGGGGTGGGCGAGGGTCAGCCAGACCGGGTTGGTGTGAACCACCACCGTGACCTCGCCAGGGACTTTCGGGAAGCGGTCTTCGAGCCGCAGCCGCAGGTTCTCCAGCCGGTCCAGGGTCCGCTCCGCAAAGGCGGAGTCGTCGGAGTCGTGCCGAGCCGCAAACGACAGCGACTCGGTTTCAATCCAGGCCATAGAGCGAGCCTAGACGTCCCGCTCGACTGACCGAAGCGTCAGACCAGGACTGGTTCTGAGGCGGAGCAGACCGAGCGAATCTCTTCGCGCGCCCTATCGAACTCGTCGTCGGCCATGACCGGCGTGCCCTCGAAGGGCAGGTCGCGGTCGATCTCGACCCAGGAGCGGCAGCCGTGGTACTCGTCGCGGACGCGCACGGTGACCGGGCGCGGGATCCGATGGACCCGCAGCAGCAGGATGTGGAGCGGGTGACGCCGCTTCCAGTTCAGCCGCTTTTCGGCGTAGTCCGGAGTCCAGATGTAGTACGGCGAGAGGCTGTCGAGGGTGCGACGGTCGTTGATCGTGACGTGATCGGTGACCTCGGCCCAGGCGCGCAGGCGGACGCGGTCGGGCTGGGGGATGCCGCCGTCCTGGAGCAGCGCTTTCGGCGGCGGCTCTTCGTCGGGCCAGACCCCCTCCTCGAGCGCGCGGCGCAGCTCCGGGTGGTGGGATTCGCGCACCAGGTCGTTGCGCTGGTGGTCGAAGGTCGGGTAGAGGAAGAAGCGCTCGTGCTCGAGTTCGAAGTGCTTGTTCTCCTCCCGGATTCCGCCCTTGCGGAGCGTGAGGAGCTGCTCGCCCTCGGCGAGAGCGCGAACCGTTACAGCCCATTCCTTGAAAGCGATCGGCATTTTAAATCTGCACCTGAGAAGGTCGTTGATGTGGGGGCGGGCGTTTTGCTTCCGGCCTGAAACAGGGCCGTGGGGCCACCCCGGGGTCGCGGATTCTAGACCAGGGTGGCGAAATCGCAAAATAAAAAAATCGTCAGCTATGACCCCCGCCACCGGGCGTTTCGATTCGCAGGCGATCTCCAGGCCTGAGCGCGCCCTCGGCCTTGCTCGGCAGCCGCGCGCCGTTGAGGAGATTCGCCCCCGGGTCGCCGTTTTCCCCGCCGTGGCGCCCTTTCGGGGCGATTCGCCGGCGCTCGGTGATCAACGTGAAGCGCATCGGCGCCAGTGCTTCCAGCTCCCGCACCACTCCGTCTCCGCCCCGCTGGGACCCCGCTCCGCCGCTTCCGCTTCGATGTGAGAGCTTCGTCACACGAAGGGGGATCTCGGTCTCCAGCGCCTCGATCGGCGTGTTCAGCGTGTTCGACATTGCAACGTGGATTGCACTTGGCCCGTCGGCGTCTGGGCAGGCGCCCTGGCCGCCGCCGATCGTCTCGTAGTAGGTGAACTCGTCGTTGGCCAGGGTCAGGTTGTTCATCGTCCCCTGTCCCTGGGCGGGGGCGGGGCCGGCAGCGGCCAGGGCCTCGATCACGAGGTCGGCGACGCGGCTGGAGGTCTCGACGTTGCCGGCCGCGACTGCCGCCGGGAACTCGGCGTTGAGCAGGCAGCCGGGCGGAGCGTGGACCTCGATCGGGCGGTGGGCACCGGCGCAGGGGGGCGCCTCGGGGTCGGTCAAAACGCGCACGGCGAAGAACGCGGCCGATTTGGTCACCGAGAGCGGGCAGTTGAGGTTGCCCTCGACCTGGGGGTCGGTGCCGGAGAAGTCGAGCCGCAGGCTCTCACCGTCGATCGTCGCCACGACCCGCAGGCGCACGTCGTGCTCGCCGGCGGCGGAATCGGCTTCGAGGAAGTCCTCGGCGGCATAGACGCCGTCGGGAAGCGCGGCCAGGGTGGCGCGGGTGCGGCGCTCGCTGTAGGCGAGGATCTCCGTCATCCCCGCCAGCAGGCGCGCACGGCCGTGGCGCTCGGCCAGCTCTACGAGGCGCAGCTCGCCGACCCGGTTGGCGGCAGCCTGGGCGCGGAGGTCGGCGAGGCGCTGGTGGGGGAAGCGCATCCGGCCCGCCAGTCGCTCGAGCGTCTCGGGGGTGGCGGGGGTCGGCGGGATCACCACGCCCTCCTCCTGCAGCGAGGTCGAGAAGGCCGGCATCCCACCCGGGGTGGGGCCGCCGACGTCGGCGTGGTGGGCGCGGCTGGCGGCGAACCCGAGCAGCTCGCCGGCGGCGAAGACCGGGGAGACGAGGGTGATGTCCGGCAGGTGGGTGCCGCCGCGGTAGGGGTCGTTGAGGATCCAGGCGAGTCCGGGCTCGTGCTGCTCGCCAAGCACCGCGGCCACCGCGTCGGGCATCGAGCCGAGGTGGACGGGGATGTGCTCGGCCTGCATCACCAGCTCGCCGGCGGCGTCGAAGAGCGCGGTCGAGCAGTCGTGGCGCTCCTTGATGTTGGCCGAGTAGGCGGAGCGGATCAGCACCGCGCCCATCTCGTCGCAGGCGGCGCGCAGCCCGCCGATCAGCACCTGCAGCCCGATCGGGTCCAGCCCGCTCATCGCGTGGTTCCTTTTTCACCTATAGGGACCGAAAGGAACCGCGCGATGATGGTGCCGTGGTCGTCGACGGTGGCGGACCAGTGCTGCGGCAGCACCAGGGTCGCCTCCGGCAGCTCGAACACCACCGGGCCCTCGGCGGCGGTGCCGGCGGCGGGCTCGCCGCGCAGGATCGGGGCCTCGACCCACTCCCCGCCGATCCAGAGATCGCGCGAGCCCCGCTCTAGGCCCTCGCCGGCGGCGGCGCGCGGCGTCGCCTCCGGGCCGGGGGCGACCAGGGCCAGCTGGATGTCGACGAGGACGACCTCGCCCTCGGGGTCGCGGTGGCCGTAGCGCTCCTCGTGGGCGGCCTCGAAGCGCTCGATCAGGTCACCGGGATCGGGCTCGGCCGATCCCGCCACCGCCAGCTCGAAGGCCTGGCCGGCGTAGCGCATCGCGTAGGCCAGGCTGGGCTCGGCGCCGTCGAGGCCGGCGCCGGTGGCGGCGACCATCTCCGCCACCGCGGCGGCGATCCGCTCGGCGCTGAGCTCGGCGCCGGCCAGCATCACCGTGCGGGTGGTGTCGCGGCGGCGCTCGGAGGCGCAGAGGCCGAAGGCGGAGAGGACGCCGCCGGCGCGCGGGCAGA
>DATAON010000064.1:0-73948 GCA_036265715.1 Solirubrobacterales bacterium
GTCGCCGACCACGAGCACGGGCCGGAGCGCTCGCGTGCCGAGCACTACGACGAGTGGGCCCGCCTGGTCGTCGACGGTGAGGCGCCCGCCGGCATCGAGGGGGCCGCGCTCGAGGAGTGGACAGCGCAACGGGCGCGGGCGCTCGAAGAGGACGCCTACTCGATCCACATGCACGTCTGGACCCAGGCGGAGTTCCTGGCGCTGATCCTCCATTGCCGGGAGCGGCTCGACGGCGCCTTCGACATCGAGGCGGCGGCACGGCAGGCGATCGAGTTCATCGTCGTCCTTCGCAAGACCGGACCCCCGCGCGCCCGGCCCGGCTCCGCCCCGATCCCGGGCGGCAGGCGGCGGCTCGCGCGCAGGATCGCGGCGAAGGCGCGCGCGGTCGTCTCCCGCGGCTCGTAGCGGCGAACGTTTCCCCTACTCTTCGCCAGCCCCCGATGGCCTCCGACGACGCGTTCCCGACACCCGCAGCCGGCTCCCCTCCTCGCCTCCCCGAGCGGCCGCCGGCGATTCCGGTCGAGGGGCTGAAGAAGTCCTTCCGGATCCCGACCCAGCGGGTCGACTCGCTGAAGGAGAGGGCGGCGCACCCGTTCGCGGCCCGCGAGTACCGCGAGCTCAAGGCGCTGGACGGAGTCTCCTTCGAGATCCGCCAGGGGGAGTTCTTCGGGATCGTCGGCCGCAACGGGTCCGGCAAGAGCACGCTGCTGAAGCTGCTGGCGAGCATCTACCGCGCCGACGGCGGGACGATCCGGATCGCCGGCCGCCTGGCCCCGTTCATCGAGCTCGGCGTCGGCTTCAATCCGGAGCTCAGCGCCCGCGAGAACGTGGTCCTCAACGGGGTGATGATGGGCCTGACGCCTCAGGAGGCGCGCAGCCGTCTCGACGCCGTCGTCGCCTTCGCCGAACTGGACGAGTTCGTCGACCTGAAGCTGAAGAACTACTCGTCCGGGATGCTCGTGCGCCTCGCCTTCTCGCTGTTGCTGGAGGTCGACGCCGACGTCCTCCTGATCGACGAGGTGTTGGCGGTCGGCGACGCCGCCTTCCAGCAGAAGTGCGCCGACGCCTTCCACGAGATGAAAGACGCGGGCAAGACGATCATCCTCGTCACCCATGAGATGGCGACCGTCGAGAACTACTGCCACCGGGCGATGCTGATCGACTCCGGCCGGATCGTCCACATCGGCGACCCCGGGGAGATCGGCCGCGAGTACCTGCAGCTCAACTTCGAACGCGGCAGCCCCGACGACCACGCGACCGCGCTGGCCGGCAGCGAAGAGGTGCGGCTGCTCGACGCCTGGCTCGAGGACACCGACGGCGCCCGGGTCGAGAACGTCGAACACGGCCGGCCGCTGACGGTCCGGGCCGAGTTCGAGGCGCTGCGCGACGGCCCAGGGGTCGCCGTCGGCTTCGCGCTGATGAACGCCGACGGGATCAACGTCTTCGACTTCGGCGGCGTCGCGCGCTGGCCCGACGAGTCGACCGAGCTGGCCGCGGGTGATCGGGTGACCTTCTCCGGCGAGATCGAGAACCTGCTCAACCCCGGGCGCTACTTCATCCACTGCGGGGTCAACCGGGCCAACGGCGCCGGCGTCGCCCTCTACCTGCACAGCCTGCTCGACTTCGTCGTCTTCGGCGGTGCCGAGAGCGGCGGCCTGGTCCGGCTTCCGCACGAGGTCACGATCGAGCCGCGGCGGGGTGAGCGCGCGTGAGCGCCGAGCAGCCACCGGTCCTGCGCGAGGTGCACGGGCCCTCCGCCCTCGGCGGCGGCACCCGGCGCTTCTTCGACCTGCTCTGGCTGCTCTCGATCACCGAGTTCAAGCGCACCTACTTCGGCACCGTGCTTGGCTACGTGTGGTCGCTGATCCGCCCGCTGATGCTGTTCGGAGTCCTGCTCTTCGTCTTCACCCAGGTCTTCAAAATCGGCAGCGAACTGCCCGACTACCCGGTCCTGCTGCTGCTCGGGATCGTCCTCTTCACGCTCTTCCAGGAAGCGACCCAGAACGCAGTGATGTCAGTCGCCGCGCAGGAGGGCGTCGTCCGCAAGACCCAGTTCCCGCGACTGGCGATCCCGCTGGCGACGGTGCTGACGAGCAGCTTCAACTTCCTCACCAACATGCTCGTCGTCTTCATCTTCATCCTCGCCTGGGGCGTCGACCCGACCTGGACCTGGCTGCTGTTCCCGTTCGCGGTCGCGGCCCTGCTCGTGCTCACCTGCGCGCTCAGCATGATGCTCTCGGTCCTCTACGTTCGCTTCCGCGATGTGGCGATCATCTGGACCGTGCTCTCCCAGGTCCTCTTCTACGCGACCCCGGTGCTATATCCGATCGAGAAACTCGAAAACCCGACGCTCGAACACGTTCTGATGCTGAATCCGCTGGCGGTGATCTTCGAGCAGGTCCGGGTCTGGATCCTGGCCGAACCGAACGCCCCGTCGGCGGCGGAGGCTGCCGGCGGCGCCCTGCACCTACTGCCGGCCGTCGCGATCTACCTCGGCATCTGCGTGTTCGGCGTCTGGCTCTTCCGACGCGACGCGCCGCGGATCGCCGAGGAGCTCTAGCCGCGCAACGCCGCTAGGCGGGGCAGACGCGGACAGGCTGCGCGGCGTCGACCGAGAGCTGCCAGGGCCGCGGCGAGAGGTCGCGGGGGATGTCCAGCTCCACGGCCGCGCCGCCGGGAACGCCTTCGGTGTTGACCGGGTAGACGCCGGGGTCGGAGAAGCGGCGCAGGGCGAGCGCCGCCGGTTCCCCGGGGTCGGCTTCGACCCGGGTGACCGGGGTGCTCAGCGTGACCTCGGTCGCTTCCCCCCCGGGCACGACCACGCAGCCACTGCGGGAGCCGGTGCGGCTGTCGACGCCGGAGACCGAAAGCGGAAGCGCGTGGGCGAGGACGATGTCGGCGGCGCGGCGGCCGACTGCAGGCGCGGCTTCCAGTTCGCTCTGCGAGTAAGCCGGCGAGCCATATTCGTCGACCGCCTGCAGATACTCGCTCGCGTAGATGTTGATCAACGAGGGCGTGCCGGCGATTTCCGGCGTCAGCTGGAAGCTGGGGTCGACGGTGCGCTGGGCGATTTCGATCGCCGCCGTGTCGGCGCGGGTCAGCGCCGCCTGTTCCTCGTAGACGTTGCTGCCGTTCTTCAGCACCACCAGGTTGGGGCCGATCGCGAGCGCGGTGACGACCGCGAAGGCGATCAGGGCGTTGCGGCTCGGCCGCGCGCCCTTGAAGACGTTGGCGAGGACCAGCAGGACGAAGATCGCACCGATGTACTGGTAGCGGCTGGCGGCAGCTTCGCGGCCGGCAAAGAGGTTGAAGGCGGTGAGGAACCAGTTGGCCAGGGCCGCCGCGGCGACCGGCCAGAGCCAGCGCGCGAGCGGGCCGCGGTGGCGCAGCTTCCAGGCCACGGCCCCGAGCGTTAGCGCAACCAGCAGGACCTTGCCCCAGGTGGAGTCGGTGACGTTGGTGATGGCGCTGGTCCCGAGCCCCGAGAGGGCGCCGACCGAGACCGCGGCCGACTCGAAGACGAACTGCGGCGAGGAGAGCACGTTGCTCAGCGACACGTGTGATTCCGCCTCGGTGCCCCAGCCGAGGTACCAGATGCCGAAGAGGACGGCGGGGACCAGGAAGACGTAGCTGCGTCGCAGCCAGCGCTCGCGCGGGCCGATCAGCACCGCTACCGCAGCGGCTGGGATGAAGGCGACCCCGAGGTTCGAGAAGCCGAGGCCGAGGGTGAGGAAGGCGCAGGCGGCGACGTCACCCTTCGTGTCCTCGCGTTCAAGCGCCAGCAGCATCGCCAGCCCAAACATGACCGGGCCGATGAAAGTGATCTCGAATGGCCAGAGCAGCACCTCCCAGGCCGGGCCAAGGAACAGCACCAGCAGGGTCGCCATCAGCGCTAGCCAGGGACCGACACGGCGCTTGACGTAGACGTAGAGCAGCGCCGCGGTGGTGAGCAGGAAGACGACCAGCAGCACCTGTTCGGGCCGGGCCGAGTCCATCCCGAACACGCGCAGCAGCAGCTCGTCGATCAGGACCGGGATCACGACCAGATGCTCGTTGTGTGGGTACAGCAGGTTGTGGACGCTGGGGTCCCGGCGAGTCATCAGGAAGGCCCAGTTATCGCCGGCGAAGGTCGTGTCCTTGGTCAGGACGAGCGTCAGCACGGCGGCGACGAGGAAGCCGGCGCCGAGCAGGATCGGGACCGCATTGCGCTGAAGCCGCTCCATCGGGTGCAGGAGTGTACGCGAGCTATCGGGCTGGTCTGAGTAGACTCCGAGCGGATGTCTGAGCGGGCGGTGTCCACGAGCCTCGAGGCTCCCGAGACGGAGTACGGCGAGAGCTATTTCTCCAACTACTGGGGAGGTGGCGGCGCCTACGAGCGCAACGAGCGCTGGCTCTCTTTCTTCGGCACCGTCGCCGACGGCCTGGTCCGCGACTTTCACCCGAGCAGCGCGATCGACGCCGGCTGCGCGATGGGGTTCCTGGTCGAGGCGCTCCACGATCGCGGCGTCGACGTCCGCGGCGTCGACATCTCCGAGTACGCGATCTCCCAGGTCCACCCCTCGGTCGCCGACCGCTGCAGCGTCGGCTCGCTGACCGAGCCGCTGCCCGGCCGCTACGACCTGCTCACCTGCATCGAGGTGCTCGAGCACCTGCCGCCGACCGAGACCGAAGCCGCGATCGCCAACCTCTGCGCGGCCAGCGACACGCTGGTGATCTCCAGCACCCCCGGCGACTACGGCGAGCCGACCCACCTCAACGTGCAGCCGCCGGAGGCCTGGGCGGCTCACTTCGCCAAGCACGGCTTTGTCCGCGACCTCGACCGCGACCTCTCCTACATATCGCCCTGGGCCAGCGTCTACGTGCGCCGCGACCAATCCCTGGAGGACACGGTCCGCGACTACGACCGCAGCTGGTGGCGACTGCGACGCGAGGTCGGCGAGGTGCGCGCCTCGCTGCTGAAATCGCAGGAGAGACTTTCTGAGCTGGAGGCCGGCGGTGGCGTCGGCAGCCGGCCCGAGCTGCTGGCCGAGCTCGACCGTCGCGATGAGGAGATCTTGCGACTGCGCGACCGGATGATCGGGATGGAGTCCGAACTTGGCGCCGCCAAAGGCAAAGTCGTCGAGTACGAAGACCACGCCAAGCGTCTCTCCAACGCGAAACTGCGGATCGAAGAACGGATTCCGGTGATCGGCAAGCTGGCCGGCAAGCTGTGGACGATCCTCCGCGGCCGCCGCTGAGCATCGCTGCCGTGCCGCAATTCTCGATCCTCACCCCGATCTACAACACGCCCCACGGGGTGTTGAAGAAAATGCTGCGCTCGGTGCGTCGGCAGAGCTTCGAGGACTGGGAGCTGTGCCTGGTCGACGACCTCTCGACCGACCCCGAGGTGCGGGCAATCCTCGATACCGCCGCCGCGCGCGACCCGCGGATCCGGGTCAGCCACCGCGAGCAGAACGGCGGCATCGTCGCCGCCTCCAACGACGCCCTGGCGATGGCGGAGGGGGAGTTCGTCGCCCTGCTCGACCACGACGACACCCTGCACCCGGACGCGCTGGCGCTGGTCGCGGAGGCGATCGCGGCCACGCCGCACGCCGACTACCTCTACACCGACGAGGACAAGATCGACATGCTCGGTATCCACTCCGGGCCGTTCTTCAAGCCGGACTGGTCGCCGGAGCGAATGCGCACGCAGATGTACACCTGCCACTTCAGCGTCCTGCGCCGGGCCCTGGTCGAGCAGGTTGGCGGCTTCGACGAGCGCTTCGAGGGCTCCCAGGACTGGGATCTGGTGCTGAAGGTGACCGAGCAGGCGCGCGCCGTCGTCCACGTTCCACGCATCCTCTACCACTGGCGGACGATGCCGGGCTCGGCCGCCGCCGGCGGCGAGGCGGCCAAGCCATACGCCTTCGAGGCCGGAGTCCGCGCGGTCCAGGCCCATTGCGAGCGGACCGGCCTGCCGGCCAAGGTCTCGCGCGACGCCGAGGACCCGGGGATCCTGCACCTGGAGCCAGAGCTGAAAGAGGAACCGGCGGTCAGCATCGTCATCCCCACCGCCGGCCAGGCCCGCGAAGTCCGCTTCCAGGACGTGATCCTGGTCGTCAACTGCGTGCGCAGCATCGTCGAGCGCTCCACCTACGAGAACTACGAGATCGTCGTCGTCTTCGGCGAAGCGACGCCGCCGATCGTGCTGCAGGAGCTGCGCGACATCGCCGGCGAGCGCCTGCGGCTGGTCCCCTTCGAGGGCCCCTTCGACTTCTCCGCCAAGGTCAACCAGGGGGCGGTCCGCAGCGAGGGCAAGCAACTGCTGCTGCTCAACGACGACATCGAGATCTCGACCCCGAACTGGATCGAGCGGCTGGTCATGTACGCCGAGCAGGACGGCGTCGGCGCCGTCGGCAACCGCCTGCTTTGGAGCGACTCGCGCCTGCAGCACGTCGGCGTCCACTTCGACGGCGGCCTGCCCGGCCACACCTACCGCGGCTTCGCCGGCGACTACCTCGGCTACGCCAACGCGGTCCGGATCGCCCGCAACTGCCTCGCCGTGACCGCCGCCAGCATGATGACCCCGAAAGCGGTGTTTGACGACGTCGGCGGCTTCACCCGCACCCTCCCCCACAACTTCAACGACGTCGACTACTGCCTGAAGATCCACGCCAGCGGCCGCCGCACGATCTACGACCCCGACGCCGTGCTGCTGCACTTCGAGTCCTCCAGCCGCGACCCCGAGGTCAAGTACTGGGAGGAACAGCAGCTGATCGGCCGCTGGTCGCACATGGTCGCCGCCGACCCCTTCGGCAACCCCAACCTGCGCGGCGGCATGCCGCGGGTCGGCTCCTCGCTGGCCTGGACCAAACGGCGGCCGCCGAAGCCACGCCGGCCGCGGCTGCCGCTCTGATCCGTCCCGCTCGGCAGCCTTCCGGCGACGCCGTCGCATAACCTGGCCCCGCACTCGCCCAAAGGAGCTAAACCGCCCGCATGAACTACGAGCGTCTGTACTCATACCGCTTTCGCGACATCGACCAGGAGGGCAGGCTTGCCGTCTGGGGAGAGATCGCACCCCACGTCCACTCGGTGATGGGAGGGCCGCAGAAGGTCCTCGACCCGGCCGCCGGCCGCGGCGAGTTCATCGGCAAGGTGCCGGCCAAGGAGACCTGGGCCGTCGACGCGGTCAGCTACGAAGAGGCCGCCCACAAGCCCGACACCAAAGTCATCACCGCGATGATCATGGACGCGGAGCTGCCCCAGAACCACTTCGACGGCGTCTTCGTCTCCAACTTCCTTGAGCACCTCTACGACCAGGAGGCGATCGCCGCCTTCCTGGAAAAGATGTGCGACTCGATGGAGAGCGGTGGCCGGATCGCGATCATGGGGCCCAACTACCGCTACTGCTCGAGCGAGTACTGGGACTGCGCCGACCACTACGTGGCGCTCACCCACGTCGCAATCGGGGAGCATCTCTACGCCGCCGGCTTCGAGATCGACCGCGTGATCCCGCGCTACCTGCCCTACTCGTTCCGCGGCATCCTGCCCCCCTCGCCGGCGCTGACGCGGACCTACTTGAAGACCCCGCTCGCCTGGAAGATCCTCGGCAAGCAGTTCCTCGTCATCGGCCGCAAGGCCTGAGCCGAGCCCGATGGGCATCCGGCGGGAGAGATGGGGGCTGCTGCTGCTGTGGGGCCTCGCGGCCCTCAGCTGCCTGCTCGGCGTCGTCGCGCGGCCCTCGTTCAGCTACGACACCGGCACCGGAGCGCAGGCGCTGTACCTGGTCCGAGTCCTCTGCGCGACCAGCCTCGCGATCACGTTGCTGCTCGGGCCCGGCCTGCTCTGGCGCGCTGGCGAGGGGAAGCGCCGGCCCAGCCTCGGCTTCCTCTTCCTGCCGGGGATGGCGCTGCTGGTCCTCACCGGTTGCCTCGCCTGGGTCCTCGCCGACTCGCTCGACCCTGACACCGCCTGCTTCATCGTCTTCGGCCCGGTCCTGGGGCTGCTGCTCGGCGGCCTGATCGGGGTCGGCCCGGAGGACCTGCTCGAGCGCGAGGAGAAACGGGTGCTGCTGATCGTCGGCTGCGCCTTGGGGTTCGCGATCGGACGGGCCGTCTGGTCGGGCGGCCCAGACGGCGAGCTCTATCGCGGCGGGATCTCCCGGACGCTGGAGGTCGGAAACCGCTCCGACAGCCGCATCTCCTACATCATCCCGCAGCTGATCCAGCACGGCACCACGCCGTACAGCGAACTCGGCGCCTCCTACTTCGCGCCGTACAACTTCTCCAGCCGCGGGCCGCTGGCCGGCCTCGCGAGCGGCCCGATCGTCCTGCTCAGCGGCGGCCGGCCGCCGGAAGGGCTGCCGGAAAAACCGTGGCTGCCGTTTGACCCTGAGGGCTTCATGGCCTACCGGCTGGCGATGATGACGTTCGCCGCGACCGCCTTCCTCTCGCTCTGGGACCTGGTCCGGCGCCTGGGCGGCCAGGGCGCCGCCCGCCTGGCGGTGCTGCTCGCCGCGACCACGCCGTTTCTCGTCCACGAAGTCTGGTTCACCTGGCCGAAGCTGTTGGGGGCCTCGTTCGTGCTGCTGGCCGCGATCTGCGTGATCGAGCGCAAGCCGTTCAGCGCCGGCCTGTTGATCGGCGCCGGCTACCTGATGCACCCGGGGGCGCTGCTCTTCATCTCCGGCCTCGGGCTGCTGGCGCTGTGGCCGCTGAAGGGCGCTAATTGGAAACGACCGCAGATCGGGCCGGCGGTCCTGCTTGTGCTCGGCGCGGCGGTCAGCCTGCTCGCCTGGCGCCTGGTCAACGGCGACCACTACACGCAGGACACCTTCACCGAATACGTCCAGCTGGCCGGCACCAACCCCCACCCGGGGGCGCTCGAATGGCTCGGCTACCGGGCGGAGTCCGTAATCAACACGATGGTGCCCTTCGTGCTGCCGATCTTCTACGGCGACTCGGTTTGGATCAACGCGGTCGAAGCCCCCTCGACCTCCTCGATCCACTTCTTCTTCCAGTACTGGGACGGGGTCCCGTTCGGCCTCGCGATCATCTTCTTCCCGCTACTGCTGATCTCGCTCTTCCGCGCCGCCCGCCGCTGGCCCTGGCCCTTCACCGCCACGATCGCCGTCCCCTTTCTCGCCTTCACGATCTACTGGGGCGCCTCAGAGACCGGGATGCTGCGCGAGGGCCTGCAAACCTGGGTGCTGGCGCTGATGGCGGCGGTGGCGCTGCAGCAGGCAGCGAGCGGATTCCCCTGGCTGCGCTCGGTCCCGATCCGCGCGATCCTCTCCCTGCGCACGGTCGAGCTCCTGGTCGTCGCCCTGGGCCCGGCGCTGACCACCAACCACATCCTCGTCAGCGGCACCTTCGCGCTCAACGACGTCGTCGCCCTGCTGGCGATGCTCGGCTTCGCCACCGCCCTTGGCCTGCTGGTCTGGCGGACGACGCCCGAGCGCCTGCCGTCATAGAAGGCACCCCTGGCGCCCTCGCGTGCTCAGGGGTCCTGCCTGAGGGCCCGGCACAAGGGAGCGAAGCAAGTTGTGGTTCCTTTTACGCCATATAGATCGCTAAGGAACCACAACTTGATCGAGGATCCGGTTGAGCGCGGGATCTCGCCGCGCCTAGCTCGCCGCTAGGCGGGGTCGCCGGAGCGGGAGCGACGCGGGGACGAGCGGCGGTCGCCGACGTGGTAATCGCCGCGACTGAGGGTGCTCTCGAGCCAGACGTAGAGGACGATGAAGAGGTAGCGGCTGCCCATCTCCTTCATCGCCAGCTTCGGGACGCCGCTGGTGCGGTTGGTCCAGTTGGTCGGAATCACTTTGTAGGAGTGGCCGCGGACGATCGCCTTGAGGGGGATCTCGACCGTGAGGTTGAAGTGCTTGGAGAGCAGCGGCTGGATCGTCTCGACGACCTCGCGGCGGTAGGCCTTGAAGGCGTTGGTGGTGTCGTTGTAGCGGTGGCGGAAGAGGACGCGGATGAACTGGTTGGCGAAGCGGTTGACGTAGTACTTGACCTTGGGGTAGTCGTGGACCTGGGCGCCGGCGACGAAGCGCGAGCCGAAGGCGCAGTCCCAGCCGTCCTCGAGGATGCAGTGGTAGCGGACCAGGTCCTCGGGGTCGTCGGAGGCGTCGGCCATGACGATCGCCACCGCGTCGCCCTCGTAGACGTCGAGCCCGGCCCGGATCGCCATCCCGAAGCCGCGCTCGTAGTGGGAGCGGTGGCAGCGCACGCGCGGGTTTTCGGCGCCGATCGCGTTGACCACGGCTTCGGTCGTGTCGGTGCTGTCGTCGTTGACGACGACCACCTCGTAGTCGATCTGCTCGCGCTCCAGCGCCGCGACCACGCCTGCGACGGTCGCCCCCACCGACCCCTCCTCGTTCTGGGCCGGCATCACCACCGAGAGCTTCATGCCGGCGTCGCCGTCCAGCGCTCGAGGTTCTGCTCGTACATCTCCTGCAGGATCTCGTCGATCCCGTAGCGCAGCGCGAACTCGGGGTAGTCGGCCTGGAACGGGGCGAGGTCGGAGATCCACCAGCGATGGTCGCCGATCCGCGGCTCCTCGCCCATCTCCCAACTCAGCTCACGGCCGGCGATCCGCTCGCAGGCGTCGATCGCCTCCAACATCGAGCAGTTGGAGAAGCGGCCGCCGCCGATGTTGTAGACGGCGTGGGCGCGCGGAGCCTTGCGGAAGGCGTCGAAGGCGGCAATCAGGTCGGCGCTGTGGATGTTGTCGCGGACCTGCTTGCCCTCGTAGCCGAAGACGGTGTAGGGCGTGCCGGTGACGGTGCACTTCATCAGGTAGGCGAGGAAGCCGTGCAGCTTGGCGCCGGCGTGCTGGGGGCCGGTTAGGCAGCCGCCGCGGAAGCAGACGGTCGGCATCTCGAAGTAGTAGCCGTACTCCTGCACCAGCAGGTCGGCGGCGGCCTTCGAGACCCCGAACAGCGAGTGGGTGGCGGTGTCGATCGACATCGAGATGTCGATTCCCTTGTAATAGGGGTGGTCCTCGGGCAGCTCCAGGCGCTTCTCCAGCGACTGCAGCGGCAGGCGGTTGGGCGTGTCGCCGTAGACCTTGTTGGTCGAGCAGAAGATGAAGGGCGCCTCGGGGCAGTGGGCGCGGGCGGCCTCGAGCAGGTTCAGGGTGCCGTTGGCGTTGACGCCGAAGTCGGTTTGGGGATCGCTGGCGGCCCAGTCGTGGGACGGCTGAGCGGCGGTGTGGATGACCAGCTCGATCTGGCCGGCGTGCTTGGCGAAGATCCGCTCGATCGCGCCGGTATCGCGGATGTCGGCCTCCTCCCAGTGGAAGGAGTCGTGCTCGGAGACCAGCCGCTCGGTCACGTGCGCGGTCGAGGACTCGGGGCCGAAGAAGCTGGCCCGCATGTCGTTCTCGATCCCGACTACGTCGAAACCCTCGGCGATGAAGTGCTCAACCGCCTCGGAGCCGATCAGCCCCCCGGCCCCAGTGATGATCGCAACTGGCATTCTGGCTCGCTTCTCCTTCTGGTTTGGGACTAGACGTTGAGGGCGGCCGCGATCCGCTCCGGATCCTCCGCTACCCACCCGTGTATATCGCTCAACACGTCTCGCGCGCTTCGACGCGGCCGCCACTCGTCAAGCCCGAACAGCCGGGTGCAATCGGAGAGGTAGATCGGCACGTCACCCGTGCGCGTCTCCAGGACCGGCTCGATCGGCACCTCGTTGCCGGTCAGCTCACGGCAGATCGCGGTCGTCTCCTGCAGCGAGAGGCTGCACTCACGACCGCCGCCGGCATTGACGGTGCGCCCGTCCCACTCCTCGGGGGCGAGCAGCTGGCGCTCGACCAGGTCGACCAGGTCCTCGACGTGGAGCAGATCGCGGACCTGCTTGCCCTCGCCGCCGAAGCCGATGTAGGTGAGCGGGTTGCCGAAGTGGTGGGCGAGCATCCAGTGGGTGAAGACGCCCTGGTCGACCTTGCCCATCTGCCAGGGGCCGGCGATGACGCCGCAGCGATCGATCACCGCGGGCACGCCGAGTCCGGAGCGGTACTCCTCGATCAGCAGCTCGGCGGCGAGCTTGGTGGCGCCGTAGAGAGTGCGCGGCCCGTCCAGCGGGAAGGCCTCGGAGATCCCGGCCGGCGAGACCCCCGGGAGCGCCTGGTCGGCGGCGATCTCGAACCGGGTCGGCGCCTCCTCCAGCTTGATCTGCAGCTGCGGCTCGACCGGGTAGACGCGGCTGGTCGAGAGGAAGACGACGAAGGCGCCGTCGCGGCGGGCCAGCTCGAGGCAGTTGTAGGCGCCGGTGAGGTTGGTGTGGACGAGGTAGCCGGTGTCGCCGTCGACGCCGCTCATCACCGAGGGCTCGGCCGAGCACTCGATCAGGGCCGAGATCTCTGCCAGCGCCGCCAGCTGCTCGGGCTCGCGGACGTCGCCACGCACGAACTCGACACCCGCCTCGGCCAGCCGCGGCAGGTTCAGTTCGGAGCCGCGCCGGTAGAGGTTGTCGAAGGCGACGATCTCCCACTCGGGGTGGCGGGCCGCAAGCGAGACCGCGAGGTTCGAACCGACGAAGCCGGCGCCGCCGGTGATCAGGACGCGGTTCAAAGCTGTATCGGGCGGACTCGACTCCCGGGCATTGGCCGTGACGCTACCGGACTGCGAATCGGGAATCAGTCCGCTCCCGCCCGTTCCAGCAGGCGCGCGGCGGCGGCGTAGACGCTTGGGCTGGCGCTTCGCAGCTGCGCCGCTGAGAGCGCCGGGCTGCCGTAGGCCTCGCGGGCACGGCGGTAGGCGCCGAGGTCGAAGCTCATCTCCGCCACCCCTACCGCGGCCGGGTCGCCGAGCGGCTCCAGCACCAGGCTCGGGTCGGTCGCGGTCCCGAGGCTGTCGGCGGCGGCCAGCACTGCACGGTCCTGGGCCGACTGCTCGCGGAAGAAGTCGCCGGCGTAGTTGATCTCGCGCAGGTTTGGCGGCAGGCCGAGGGCGCAGACCGCGACCAGGAGCAGACAGCCGCGGCGGCGCCAAGGCGCCTGCGCGAGGGCAGCGCCGGCGATCAGCGCCAGCAGGATCACACCCGGGTAGAGGTAGCGGGCCGACTCCGGCTGACGGGCGGGACTGGCGACGGCCCCGGTCAGCGCCCAGAGCGCCAGTAGCGCCGCCAGGGCCGGCAACAGGGGGCGCAGCGGCACCCGCACCCGAGCCAGCCAGAGGCCGGCCAGGCCGACGAGCAGGGCGCCGGCCAGGGCGGTGCCGGCGGCGGGGTCGAAGCTCTGGACCCGGGCGCCGGGGTCGGCGAAGAGGCCGCTGGCGGCGG
This sequence comes from Solirubrobacterales bacterium, assembly GCA_036265715.1. Classification (GTDB taxonomy): domain Bacteria; phylum Actinomycetota; class Thermoleophilia; order Solirubrobacterales; family 70-9; genus VAYN01. The sequence continues at coordinate 13,269 of DATAON010000064.1, forward strand.
CGAGCTCGGCCGCCAGCGAGCGGAAGCCGAAGCTGGGGAGAGCGGCAAGGTTGGCGACCGCGAAATCGCTTTCGCCGTCGCCGTAAATCAGGCTCCAGAGCGCGTAGAGGGCGAGCGGGGCGAGCACGCACCAGAGCCGAGAGCGGCCGCGAGCGCCCGCCGCGAGCAGGATCGCCAGGGCGCCGACGGCGAAGACCAGAGCGAGGCCGTTGGCGGCAAGGCCGAAGGCGAGCAACAGCGCCGCCGCGACGTCGCCGCCGCGGCTGTCCCGCTCGAGCGCGAGCCAGGCGCCGAGGCCGGCGGCGACGGCGATCAGCATCGGCATCCCGTGCGAGCCGATCAGGAGGTCGGCGGCGGCGCCGAGGAAGAGCACGAGCACGGTCGGGGCCAGCGCCACAAGGTCGCCGACCCGGCGGCGCAAGATCAGGAACAGCAGCAGTGCCGTCGCCAGGTGGAAGCAGACGGAGAGCAGGCGCAGCGGCAGCGTCGTCTCCGCTCCGAACAGGGCCAGCGACGCCTTCGTCAGCAGGACCGGGACCAGAGCCAGGTGCCCGTTCTCGGGGGCGAGCAGTTCGGCGGGGGCGAGCCCGTAGCGCTCGCCGTAGCCGAAGCTCCACTCGTCGACGAAGAAGGTGAGGTCCCGCCCCTCCCAGAGCAGCAGGACAGCGGCGAGGGCCATCGCGGCCGCGAGCGCGAACGGAACGAATCGCTCGACCCGCGGCATCGACCGGTTGTTCATCCGGACAACTATTTCGCACCATCGCCGGGCGGCCCAGCCCGGACGGCGATGATCGCTTACTAGGATCGATCCGACCTTGTACTCACCCGGCTCCAGTTCGATCGTCGCCGCGATCGCCGCCCTGGCTGAAGAGCAGCCCGACGCGATCGCGGTCGATGCCGGGCGGGAGCGCCTCACCTACGCCGAGCTCGACGCCGCCAGCGCCGCGATCGCCGCCGGGCTGCGGGCGGCGGGCTGCGGCGAGGACGAGGTGGTCGGCGTCTGCCTGCCCCGTTCCTGGCAGGCGATCTGCGCCTTCGTCGGCGTCGTCCGCGCCGGCGCCGCCTACGTCCCGGTCGGCAGTGACCAGCCGCCGTTGCGAAAGCGGGCGCTGCTGGAGCTGGCCGGCGCCCGCTTCGCCATCACCGACCGCGAGCGGGTCGAGGGCCTGCCGGCGACCGTCGACCGCCTCGACGTCGAGGCGCTGGCGGCCACGCCGGTCGCCGACCCCAGGCCCGCGGCCGGCGGCGAGCGGCTCGCCTACGTCCTCTTCACCTCCGGCTCGACCGGGACCCCGAAAGGGGTCGAGATCACCCACGCCAACCTGCTGCACATGCTCGGTAGCGGCTCCGCCCTGCTGCCGGTCGCCGGCGACGCCGTGCTTGCCGTCGCCCCGATCGAGTTCGACATCGCGGCGCTGGAGATCTGGGGGGCGCTCAGCGTCGGCGCCCGGATCGTGCTGGTCCCGCACGGGCGCCCCGACCCCCGCGCCGTCGGCCGCCTGATCGCCGAGCGCGAGGTCAGCTTCGCCTTCTTCGCCGCCGGGCTCTTCGAGCAGGTGGTGCGGGCGGCGCTGCCGGACCTCGGCGGCATGCGGCTGATCGCCGCCGGGGGCGACGTGATGGCGCCAAGCGCCGCCCGCGCGGTCCGCTTTGCCCACCCCGGGGTGCGGGTCCTCAACGGCTACGGCCCGACCGAGACGACGATCATCGCCTCCGGCTTCGAGGTCCAGGAGGTCGACGGCTCGCCGCTGCCGATCGGCAAGCCGTTGCGCGGCTACGAGTTCCACGTGCTCGGCCCCGACGCCAAGCCACTGCCCCGCGGCCAGAGCGGTGAGCTTTGGATCGGCGGCCGGGGCGTAGCCCGCGGCTACCGCGCCGACCCCGAGCGCACCCGCGAGCGCTTCCGCCCCGACCCATTCAGCGAGCGCGAAGGGGCGCGGATCTACAACTCCGGCGACGTCGTCCGCGAGCGCGAGGACGGCAACTTCGAGTTCCTCGGCCGCAGCGACCACCAGGTGAAGATCTCCGGCCACCGGATCGAGCCGGGCGAGGTCGAGCAGGCGCTCGGCCTCCACCCCGCGGTCGCCCAGGCGGCGGTGGTCGCCCGCGAGGACGTGCCCGGCCACAAGCGGCTGATCGGCTACGCGGCGCTGCGCGAGGGCGCCGGGGCCAGCGGCGACGAGCTGACCGAGCACCTGCGCCAACGGCTTCCCGCCTACATGCTGCCGGCGGCGATGGTGCTGCTGGACGAGGTCCCCCTGACCGAGCGGGGCAAGATCGACCGGGGGGCGCTGCCGGCGCTGCCGCTGCCGGGCACAGGCGAGGGGGCGGAGCCCGACGACGCCAGCGCCGCGATCGCCGAGCTGTTTGCCGAGGTGCTGGGCCTCGACGCGGTCGGGCCCGACGACGAGTTCGGCGCCCTCGGCGGCGACTCGCTGCTGACGATCCAGCTGGTCGGCCGGATCCGCGACCGGCTCGGGATCGAGGCCGACGTCGCCACCGTGTTCGAAGCGAGGACGCCGCGGCTCCTCGCCGCCGCCCTGGCCGATGCCGGCGCCAACGCGCGGCCGCCGCTGGTGCCGCGGGCGGACCGCTCGACGCCGGCCCCGGCGACCTTCGCCCAGCGCCGGGCCTGGCTGTTCGAGCGGATCAACCCCGACTCGCTCTCCTTCCAGTTCGCCGCCCTCGTCCACCTGCGGGGAGAGCTCGACGAGGACGCCCTGCGCGCGGCCCTCGGCGACCTGATGCGGCGCCACCCGGTCTTCCGCACCGCGGTCGTCGAGCGCGACGGCGAGCCGGTGCAGCTCGTCGCCGAGCAGCTGGAGGTGCCGCTGGAGATCGTCGACCTGCCGGGCGAGAAGGGGGTCGAGTGGGCGCGCCTGGTGCGCCGCGTGGTCCGCGCCAGGATCGAGCTGGAACGGGCGCCGCTGGTGCGCTGGACTCTGGTCCGGCGCGGGCCGGGCCGCTGGACGCTGATCGACGTCGAGCACCACGCCGCCCACGACGGCTGGTCGTTCCCGATCGTGCTGGCCGAGATCGCCGAGCTTTACTCGGCCCGGGTCGAGGGCCGCGAGGCGGCGCTGGGGCCGCTGCCGGTCGACCTCGGCGACCTCGCCGCCTGGGAGCGGACGCTGCTCACCCCGGAGCTCGAGCGCGGCCAGCTCGACTACTGGCGCCGCACCCTCGACCGCAACCCCGCCCTGCTGGAGCTGCCTGCGGCGCGAGCGCGGCCGCCGCGCGAGTCCTTCGCCGGCGGCTCGGTGCGGCGGCGGCTGCCGGCGCAGCTCGCCGAGGGCGTCAGCGAGCTCTCGCGGGCCGAGGGGACTACGGCCTTCGCGGCCGGGCTCGCCGCCTTCGCCGTCCTGCTCGGCCGCAGCGCCAGCGTCGAGGACGTGCAGATCGGCACCGGCCTCGCCAACCGCACCGACCCCGCCGCCGAGCGCCTGGTCGGGATGACCGTCGGCACCGCCGCCCTGCGCATCGACCTCTCCGGCGACCCGACCGTGAGCGAGCTGCTGCGCCGCACCCGCGCCACCGTGCTCGACGCGATCGCCAACGCCGACGTACCCTTCGAGCGGGTGGTCGAAGCGCTCGCCCCCGCGCGCCAGGCGCAGCGCTCGCCGCTGATCCAGACGATGTTCTCCTTCGACGACGCGGCGGCCCGGACGATGCGCTGGACGGGCCTGGAGGCGAAAGTCGTGCAGACGATCCCCAACGGCACCGCCAAGGCCGACCTCAACGTGATCGGGGTCGACCACGGCGACGGCGAGCCGTTCTTCATCTGGGAGCACTCCGATCTGCTCACCGACGCCGCCGTCGACCGCCTCGCCGGGCACCACCTGGCGCTGCTGGAGCAGTTCGTCGCCGCCCCCGGCGCACGGATCTCCGAGCTTCGCCTGGCCGGGGCGGACGAGCTCGCCGAGCTCGAGCGCTGGACTACCAACGCCGGCGGCTTCGACCGCGAGGCCAGCCTGCCCGAGCTGGTCGCCCGCCAGGCCCGCCTCCGCCCCGACTCGCTGGCCGTGGTCGGAGGCGGCGAGCGGCTCACCTACGCCGAGCTGCTGGCCCGGGCGCGGGCGCTGGCGGGAACTCTGCGGACGCGTGGGGTCGGCCGCGGCGACGCGGTCGGCATCCTGCTGCCGCGCTCGGCCCTGAGCGCCGTCGCCCCGCTGGCGGTGCTGATCGCCGGTGCCGCCTACGTGCCGCTTGACCCGGCCCACCCGCCGGCGCGGATCGGGCGCTCGCTGGCCGACGCCGGTGCCGGTGTGGCGCTGACGAGCGCTGCGCTCGCCGAGCGGCTGCCCGCTGGCGTCGAGGCGATCGACGTGACGGCGGCGAGCGGCGGCGAGCCCCTGGTCGAGTGCGAGGCCAGGGCCGAGGACCTCGCCTACGTGATGTACACCTCGGGCTCGACCGGCGAGCCGAAAGGGGTCGAGGTGACCCACCGCAACATCGCCCGCCTCGTCGACGACCCCGGCTTCGCCGAGCTTGGGCCGGGCACGGTGATGCTGCACGCCGCCTCGCCCGCCTTCGACGCGACCACGCTGGAGCTATGGGGCCCGCTCGCCAACGGCGGCACCGTCGCCGTGCTCGGCGAGCAGCCCTCCCCCGACGCGGTCGCGGCGGCGATCGCCGCGCACGGGGTGACAACTGCCTGGCTCACCGCCGGCCTCTTCCATGAGCTGGTCGATCGCCGGCCCGATTGCCTCGGGAGCCTCCGCCACCTGCTCGCCGGCGGCGACGTCCTCTCCCCTGCCCACGTCTCCCGGGCGCTGGCGGCGCTGCCGGTCGACGGGCGCCTCAGCAACGGCTACGGGCCGACCGAGACGACCACCTTCGCGCTCACCCACGAGCTTCGTCCCGGGGACGAGGTGGGCGCCACCGTGCCGCTCGGCCGCCCGATCCAGGGCACCGTCTGCGAGGTCCTCGACAGCGCCGGCCAGCCGGCCCCGGTCGGCGTCGTCGGTGAGCTCTGGATCGGCGGCGACGGGGTGGCCCGCGGCTACCGCGGCGATCCCGGGCTGAGCGCCGAGCGCTTCCACCCCGACCCGGAGCGGCCGGGCGCGCGCCGCTACCGCAGCGGCGACCTCGTGCGCCGTCGCCCCGACGGCGTGCTGGAGTTCGTCGGCCGTGCCGACCGCCAGCTCAAGGTGCGTGGGGTGCGGGTCGAGCCGGCCGAGGTCGAGCGCGTCCTGCGCGATCACGCCGCGGTCGGCGACGTCGCCGTGGTCGCCTACGGGGAGGCGGGCGGCGAACGGGCGCTGGCCGCCTACGTGGTCCCGGACGAGGCCGACGGCGGGCCCGCCCCGGCGGCGCTGCGCAAGCACGCGCTGGCGCGGCTGCCCGCGGCGATGGTGCCGACCGCCTGGCTGGCGCTGGAGGCATTGCCGCTGAACGCGAACGGCAAGGTCGACCGGGCGCGGCTGCCGCAACCCGGCCGCGAGCACCTGGCCCGAGACTCCGGCGCGGGCGCCGCCCCACGCGACGAGGACGAGCGCCGGGTGGTGGCGATCTTCGAAGCCGTGCTGGGGGTCGAAGGGGTGGGGGCCGAGGAGGACTTCTTCGCCCTCGGTGGCCACTCGCTGCTGGCGGTGGCGCTGTTCACCGAGCTCGAAAAGGGCGGCGGCAGGCGCCTGCCGCTGGCGACGATCTTCGCGGCGCCGACCCCGCGCGCGCTCGCCGCCGAGCTGCGCGCCGCGGCGCCGCCGCGCCGTAGCTGGAGCAACCTGGTCGCGCTGAAGCCGTTCGGCAGCAAGCCGCCGCTGTTCGCTGTCACCGCCGGCGACGGCAACGTGGTCGGCTTCGGCCAGCTGGCGCGCGAGTTGGACGCCGAGCAGCCGCTTTACGCGCTGCAGCCGTCGGGGCTCGACGGCCAGACCACGATCGACCGCGGGATCGAGGCGATGGCGGCGGCCTGCGTCGAGGAAATCCGCGCCGTGCGCCCGCACGGACCCTACCTTTTGGCCGGTCGCTGCAACGGCGCCACCGTCGCCTACGAGATCGCCCAGCAGCTGCGCCGCGCCGGCCACGAGGTGCCGCTGCTGGTCGCGCTCGACTCCGACCCGCCGCCCGCCGGCCCGCGCCAGCTCCGGCCGGGTCTGCAGACCGACCCCTTCATGGAGACCGCCTGGCTGCGCGCCCGCGAGCGCGGCGAGCAGGTCCCCGACCGCGAGGGCGCCGCCGGGCGGGCGGCGCTGGTCGAGTGGCTGCGCGGCGCCGCCGGCGACGGCGTCAGCCGCTACCTGCACGAGGTCTGGCACTGGCGCGAGGACCTGCGCCGGCGCTGGCCCGACCCGCTCGGCGCCGACGCTTCGGCGCTGGGCGAATGGGCATGGGAGAGCGGCGTCGTCGAACACAACCTGGCCCCGGCGCTGCTGCGGCCGGCGCTGAACGGCAGCTGCCGCCCTCCCGGCGGCCGCCCCTGGGACCAGGCCCTGGATCGGCTCTGGCGCCAGCGCGGGCAATTGCCCTCCGACCCGCTGGTCGGGTCCGGCTGGGGTGAGTTGCGCGCACACGCGCGCGAGCCGCTCGCCGGCGGTGGCGCCAACCGCTACCTGCTCGCCGCCCTCGACCGCGCCGACCTGCGGGCGATCTTCCCCGACCCGCTCGGCGCCGACCTCTCCTCGGCCCGCCACTGGGCTTGGACCCACGGCGTCGACGAGGGCCTGGACCCGCTGCTGCTGCCACCCTTCCCCTCGCGGCGGCCACGCTGGTCGCGGCGGCAGATGCTCGAGCGCGCCGCCGAGCTGGTCGCGGCACCGGCTCGCTCCCGCCTCGTCCGCGTCGACGCGGACGCCGTCGGGTCCGCCCGCGACCGCGCCGCCCACGCGCTCGAACTGCGCCTGGGCCGGACCCTGCCGCGGGCGCGTGGCCGGATCGAGCGGCGCATCGAGGTCGCCGCCCGCGAGGCGCGGGCGAGCTACCGCGCCGAGCCCTGGCCCGGACGAATCGTCCTCGTCTGCTCCTCGGAGTTCGAGCGCAAACCGGCCTACCTCGCCTGGCCCGAGCGAGCCGAGATCACCCGCCTGCAGCTGCCGCTCGGCCACGTCGAGATGCTGCGCGACCCCGGCGCCAAGCAGCTCGCCGCCCGCCTCGACGAGTGCATCGCCGCGGTGCTGTGAGCTGCTCCTGGGAGCCCGGACCCGCGCGGCCCGAGGTGACGGGCGGCGAGGTCCACCTCTGGCTCGTCGAGCTCGACGCCGAGCGCGAGCCGCCCGCCGAGCCGCTCAGCACTGCCGAGCGCGAGCGGGCGGAGCGGCTGCGCGATCCCGCCGCCGGGCGCCGCTGGGCGACCTCACGCTGGGCCCTGCGCGAGGTGCTCGGCCGCTACCTCGGCCAGGCCCCCGGCGCGGTAGCTCTGGCGCTGGGGGAGCACGGCAAGCCGGAGCTAGCCGGGGAGCGCCCGGGCCTCGAGTTCAACCTCAGCCACTCCGGCGACCTCGCCCTGGTCGCGGTTGCCGGCGCCGCGGTCGGGGTCGACGTCGAGCGGATCGATCCCGATCGCGACTTCCTCTCCCTCGCCAAGCGGGCGCTGGACGGCGAGGCCGTGGAGGCGATTGCCAGCTCACCCGAGGAGCTGCGCGCCGCCGCCTTCTACGCCGCCTGGACCGCGCACGAGGCACGACTGAAGTGCGGCGGCGGCGGCTTCGGCGGGCCGGCGCCGGCGCCGGAGCTGACTGCGGTCACGGTCGCCGTCGGGGGTGGTTACGCCGCTGCCTACGCGGTCGCCGGCGAGCGGCCGCGCGAGCGCCGCTACCGGCTCGACCTGCGCTGAGCGAACCGCAGCCGCGGCAGCCGCCAGATCGCCTCGGCGACTATCGACGCGTTCATCTTCGACTGGCCCTCGCGGCGGTCGCGGAAGACGATCGGGATCTCGTCCACGCGGAACCCGAGCTCGATCGCCCGGTAGGTCATCTCGACCTGGAAGGCGTAGCCGCGGGCGTCGACGGCATCGAGGTCGATCGCCTCGAGGACCTCGCGGCGGAAGCACTTGAAGCCGCCGGTCAGATCGCGGACCTCGACCCCCAGCAGGGTCCGCGCGTAGCGGCTGCCGCCGCGGCTGATCCCCCGCCGCAGCGCCCCCCAGTCGGCGATCCGGCCGCCGGGCACGTAGCGCGAGCCGATCACCAGGTCAGCCTCCTCAGCGGCCGCGAGCAGGCGCGGCAGGTCGGCCGGGTCATGCGAGAAGTCGGAGTCCATCTCCAGCACCAGGCCGGCGCCGGCGCCGAGGGCACGGCGAAAGCCGGCGATGTAAGCCGGGCCGAGGCCCTCCTTGCGGGAGCGATGCATAACCTCGACTCGGTCGAGGGCGGCCGCGAGGCGGTCGGCGATCGCGCCGGTGCCGTCGGGGGAGCCGTCGTCGACGATCAGGATCTGCGCCGTGGCGGGCAGGCTGGCACGCGCCGCCGTCACCAGCGCCTCGATGTTTCCTGCCTCGTTGTAGGTCGGCAGCACCAGCCAGGCCGGCCCCCGCGCCGCTGTCTGGGACATTCCGGCGATGCTATTAGCTACCTTGAAGGGGTGATTCGTGTCGCGAGCGTATTCGCGGTCCTGATCGCGCTGGTGGGGGCCGGCAGCGCTCATGCCGCCACTTTGCAACAGGTCGGCCTGTTCAACAAGCCGATCTACGTCACCTCTGCCCCCGACCCCGACCGCCTCTTCGTGGTCGAGCGCGAAGGCAGGATCGAACAGGTCCAAAACGGCACCATCAGCAACTTCGCCGACCTCGGCCCCGGGGGCGCTGGCAAAGTCAGCTGCTGCAGCGGCGAGCGCGGCCTGCAGTCGATCGCGATCGCCCCCGACTTCGCCACCAGCGGCCGCTTCTACGTCGACTACACCGGCTTCGAAGGCGAGATCCACGTCGCCGAAATGCGCGCCGAAGGGGCGACCGCGCCGCTCTCAACGCTGCGCGACCTGCTGGTCATCCCGCACCCGGAGAAATCGAATCACTACGGCGGCCAGCTCCAGTTCGGCCCCGACGGGATGCTCTACATCTCGACCGGCGACGGCGGCGGCGAAGACGACGAGCTGAGCAACTCCCAGAACCCGAAAAAACCGCTCGGCAAGATCCTCCGCATCGACCCCCGGCCCTCCGGGCTGCTGCCCTACACGATCCCGCCGGGCAATCCGTACGCCGGTGGTGATGCCGACGACGACGCGGTCTGGAGCCTCGGGTTGCGCAACCCCTACCGCTTCTCCTTTGACGGGCCCACCAACGCGATCGTGATCGGCGACGTCGGCCAAACCCAGCGCGAGGAGGTCGACTACGCCGCGGCCGGCGCCGCCGGCCTCAACTACGGCTGGGCCTGCCGCGAGGGCCTGCTTGCGGGGCCGCGGATCGGCGAACCGGAATGCGCCACCCCCCCGGCCGGCGGCTACACGACGCCGATCTTCGAATACGGCCACGATGACCCCGGCCCCGGCAGCTCGCGCTGCGCGATCGTCGGTGGCTACGTCGTCCGCGACGCCAGCCTCGGCGACCTCTACGGCCGCTACCTCTACGGCGACTACTGCGGCGGCAGCGTCCGCTCCTTCGCCCTCTCCGACCCGACCGGCAGCGACCGCCCCGAGGGCCTCGAAGTGCCGCAGATGACCTCCTTCGGCGAGGACTCCTGCGGCCGCATCTACACCGCCTCAGAGGCGGGTCGGGTCTCGCGCCTGCTCGGCTCCAGCGCCGTCAACTGCTCGGCGGCCGCGCCGCGCAAGATCTCCCGCGTCGGAATCAAAGCCCAGGGCCGCCGCGTGAAAAAGCGCAAGCGGGCCCAGATCACCGCCTGGGTCTCACCCTGCGGTGGCCGCGTCGGCGAGCCGGTGAAGCTGTGGCGCGGCCGCGTCCACCTCGGCACCCGCCGCCTCGACCGCGCCTGCTCGGTCCGCTTCCGCCCCCAGATCACCCGCCGCGCCGTCTTCCGCGCCACCGTCGCCGAAGACGCCAACTACGTCGCCGCAACCTCCCGCAAGCTCCGCATCAAAATCGACCACCGCAAGCCAAGCCGCCGCCAGCGCTGAACCTCGGGGGTGGGGCATTTCTCCCCGACCTCGGGCCGGCAAGGGAGGGTGGGGATCGTCTCGAAGCTGACGACCAAGGCCCGAAGTCTCTGAAGAGATAAGGCCAAGGGGCGGACCCTTACCGTGAGGTCGCAGTTAACCGCGGTATGCGCGGCTTATTGCGACCTCACGAAGCAAGGCTCCTCGTGCTCTCCGCGAAGCGATCGAGGAACGGGATCTCTCCGAGAGATGGAGCGGCCCGAACCCTGTAGCTAACGGAGCTATTCGAGAGGCTCGCCGGGAGGGGTTGGGGTGCCCCTGAAGCGTCTTGCACTTTTTTGCTTCAGCGCATCGAGGCGTAAAGCCGCATCCGGCTCCACAAAAAAGTTAAGCGAAAGGGGCACCCCAACCCCTCCCGCCACCCCCTTCGAAGCAGGCCCGTCCTACTAAGGCCGCGCCCGCCCCCCGCTGAGCGCCACAAACGCCCGCCAAGCCGGCTTCGGCTTGAACCTCTTGCCTTCGCGGAATAGCCCGACCGAGTCGCAGAACGTGCAGGAGTCCTTGACGTCTTTCCAGGAGAACCAGTAGGCCGCCTTGAGATTCAGCCGACCGCGGTTTTCGAGCATGTATTTATAGGAGCCGCGCAGCTGTTTGACCTGGCCCTGGATGCCTTGCTCGAAGGCAACTTCCTGGAAGTTGTTCTGCGACCCCCAGCCGAGCTCGGTGATCTGGAGGCCCGGGCGGTCGTGGTTTTCGACCGCCACTTCGTGGATTTCCTCCACCATCCGTTCGAAGTCTTCGGTGTCGATCGCGTATGGGTGCAGGGCTACCGAGTCGAAGCGGCTCTTGATGCCAGGATAGCGGTAGAGGGCGCTGAGGAATTCGGTCGCGTCGATGCCCCTCGCCCGGGAGCCCCGCGGTTCGCCGAAGAGCCCGCTGAGGACGATTTCGGCGCCGGGATCGACGGCTTTGATCACCGGCGAGGAGATACTCAGCAGCCGCGCGTAGCGCGGCACCGAGACGGGCCGCGCGAAGTAGAAGAAGTTGACCTCGTTCCAGATCTGCCAGCTGCGGATCGGCTGCGGCCGGGGGACCGCTTCGGTCTGGTAATCGACGACGCCGGGCGCGCGTTCGGAGAAGAACTCGCCGCCGGGCCCGTAGCGCTCAACCAGAGCGCGCAGGAACTTGGTCCAGCCCGAGCGCTGACGCGCGTTGTCGATCGGCAGTCGCCGTTCGTCCTTGTTGATCCAAAGCGGCACGCCGTAGAGGATCGGCAGGACCCGCATGCCGCGACGGCTCGCTTCGGCCACGACCTCGTCCAACGCTGCGAATTCGTAGGGACCGCCGGGCTGCGGCTGCAGCGCGCCCCAGGGGACGACGATGCGGATGCTGCCGACTCCCCCCGCCTTCATGTAGTCGTAGTCCTCCGGGGAAAGTTCGGTCTGGGGTCCGATCCCGAAGAACCCCTTCGGCGGCCGCGGCGGCGTTTTCGCGGAGCCCGCGGGGGCAACGACGACGAGCGCGGTGGCGAGGGCGGCCAGGAGCAGGGAGATGGTGAGAAGTCTTTTCATGAAATCGGGCAGGGTAGCGATCCGGTCAGCTTGGAACACGGGGACCGCGTCGATGTAGCGATCCTGTCGCCCGCTTCAGTAGGTGCCGCCGAGCTTGCGGTGGTCCCAGCTGGCGGTTCGCACCGGCTTGAACTGGATCGCCACCCGCTTCGGCGCCTGCGCTTCCAGCCCGGCCTTGGCGTCGCCCTCCAGCGAGGAGATCCCCTCCGCGTAGCGCAGGGTGAGCGCTTCGGCGAAGGCAAGCACGGTCGGGAGATCGCGGTGGAGCACCGCCTCGGCCTCGAACATCGCCCCCCGCAGCTCGCTGTACTCATGGCCGGTCTCGACCAGGACGGTCGCCCGCGGGTCGCGTTCGAGGTTGCGCACCTTCTGCGACTTCGCGTAGGTCCAGATCCAGACCTCTCCCTCGCGGGGGACGAACCAGAGCGGCATCGAGTGCGGCCAGCCGCGCGGGCCGAGGCTGGAAACGACCGCCACCCGCTCGGCCTCCAGCAACTCCAGCAACTCGGCGTCGCTGAGGACGATCTGGTCGCGACGGCTCACCCGCCGAACGCTACCGCCCCGGAGGCGCTAGGCGGCCTGGAGCATGCCCTGGCCGGCGCCGAAGCAGGCGACGACCCGGGGGTCGAGCTGGGTTCCGGCTTCCGCCGCCAGGACCTTGAGCGCCTGCGCATGCTCCAGCGCTCGCCGGTAGGGACGGTTGCTGGTCAGAGCGTCGAAGGTGTCGGCGACGGCAAGGATGCGGGCGCCGAGCGGGATCTGCTCCCCGGCCAGGCGGTCGGGATAGCCGCCGCCGTCATAGCGCTCGTGGTGGTGGCGGACGAAGGAGGTCAGTTCGGTGTCGCCGAGGTCGGCGACCATCGCGGCGCCGGTGGTGGCGTGGCGGCGGACCAAGTCGCGCTCGTGCGGGTCCAGCGGCCCGGGCTTGTTCAGCACCGTTCCCGGCACGCAGGTCTTGCCGATGTCGTGGACTGTGCCGGCCTGGGCGATCTTCGTCGCCTGCGCCGGCGGCAACCCCATCCCTTCGGCGAGATCGCGCGCGTAATCGGCGACTCGCCGGGAGTGACCGGCGGTCCCCGGAATCCTCGCCTCCAGGGCAAGGGCAATCCGTTCGAGCGTGTGCATCCCCCCTCCCTTCCCGATCACGTCTCATTCGTAACATGCGGCTAGGATGCATCCGTGCGTACCACGATCCTGATCTTCGACGGGCTGACTGCGCTCGACGCCATTGGACCTTACGAGGTTCTGCGCTCCGTCCCTGGCTGGGAGGTCGATTTCGTCGCAAAATCCAGCGGCGAAGTCCGCACCGACAGCGGTTCGCTCGGCCTCCGCGCCGACAAATCGCTGGCCGAAGCCGGCGCCCCCGAGGTCGTCCTCGTCCCGGGCGGAATGGGCAACCGGCCCCTGCTCGACGATGAGGAGGTCCTTGGCTGGCTGCGCGAGGTCGACGCCACCAGCACCTGGACCACCTCGGTCTGCACCGGCTCGCTGGTGCTCGGCGCCGCCGGCCTGCTCGAGGGCAAGCGCGCCACCGGCCACTGGCTGCAGCTGGCGCCGCTGCGCGCCTACGGCGCCGAGCCGGTCGGCGGCCGCTACGTCGAGGACGGCAAGCTGATCACCGCCGCCGGCGTCTCCGCCGGGATCGACATGGCCCTGCACCTGGTCGGCCGCGAGGCCGGTCCCGAGGTTGCCGAAGCGGTGCAGCTGGCGATCGAGTACGACCCCCAGCCTCCGTTCGACGCCGGCTCACCCGCCAAGGCCGCGGACGCCACCGTCGAGCTCCTCACCGCGGTCGCCGAGACCCGCGGCTCGCAGCTAAGTATGCGGGACTAGCTCCAGCTCGCTCCACGGCCCCTCGCCGCACATCGGTTGCGTCCGCCCCTCCAGCCAGTCGGGCTGGAGATCGTCGTAGTGCGGGCTGGCGGGGTGGCCGGACTGGCCGGTGAACATCTGCCAGCGCGAGCGGTCGGGGTCGTTGGGGTCGGCGATCATCCGCCAGCTCGGGCCCCAGACGGCGCGATAAGGGTCGTTCGGGTCGTAGGCGATCTGGCTGACCGTCTCCTGGGCGCCGCCGGCTTTGAGGCGGCGGTTGAGGAAGCGCTTCAGCAGCGGGTTGGCGTCGCCGAGCGGGTGCGGGAACTCCATCTCGTGCACCTGGCCCCAACGCCAAGCCTCGGGGTCGGGGCCGAAGCGCTCCTCGAGGTCGTCGAGGGCGCCGGCCAGAGCCTCCAGCACCAGCCCCTCCCAGGGACGCCCGATCAGCGCCTCGTCGCCTTCCTCCCAGAGGTCCATCAGGTGCGAGTGCCAGCGCCAGGGCGAGGTCGAGTGCGAGGTGAAGCCGTTGTCGGCGCGGTCGAGCCAGCGCTCGGAGAGGTCGCGGTCGCCGATCGCGGCGCGCGCGGTCTCCCGCGCCAGCCGCAGCAGGAAGGCCTGGTAGATCGTGCCGGCGATCGTCTCCGGGTCCAGGCGCCCGTCCCAGCTGCGCAGGCGCTCGATCGCGCTGCGCTCGCGCTGGCCGGCGGGATGCAGGCGGCCGAGCCGTCGCGCCGCCTCGAGGCCGGGCAGCGAGAGGTTGTCGGCCTGGATCGCCTCGAAGCTCTCGAGGTCGTGGCGCTCGCGCCCCTCCAGCATCTCTTCGATCCGCTTGGCGCGGAAGCCGTCGAGCCACTCGCTGGTGATGTGGTGCGGGTAGTCGTCGCCGACGATGCGGTTGTTGGCGGTGATCAGGAAGCCGCTCTCGGGATCGACCACCTCCGGCAGCTCGTCGTAGGGAATCGTCCCCTCCCACTCGAACTCGCCCGTCCAGCCCGGCTTCGGCAGGTCCGGGCAGTTGCCGCGGCGCAGCGGCAGGCGGCCGATCAGCTTGTAGCCGATCGAGCCGCTGTTGTCGGCCCAGATCATGTTCGAGGCGGGCGAGGTGTGACCCTCGAAGCGGCGCACGAGCTCCGGCCCGGAGCCGATGTCGAGCTGTTCGAACATCGAGCTGAAGGCGGTCGGCGTGTCCAGCGCCAGCCAGCGCAGCGCCAGCGGCTCGGCGTCGTCGGCGCCGAGCGCGTCGTTGACGATCGGGCCGTGGTGGGTGCTGCGCACGGTCAGCTCGACCGGCGCGCGACCCTTCACCGGGATCTGCTCGCGCACCGTCTCGACCGGCAGCCACTCGTCCTCGAACAGGTAGGTGTCGCCGTCGAGGCGCTCGACGAAGAGGTCCTGGACGTCGCCCATGACGTTGGTGATGGTCCAGGCGACGTCGTTGTTCTGGCCCATGTAGATGCCGGGCATGCCCGGCATCGAGGCGCCGCGGACGAAGCGCTCGCCCTGGCGCAGGCTGATCTCGTACCAGATGCCCGGCATGCTCGGGGGCAGGTGCGGGTCGCCGGCGATCAGCGGCGTGCCGGTCTCCGAGCGCGCCCCGGTGACCGCCCAGTTGTTGGAGCCGCTGGCCTCGGCCGCGAGCCCCATCAAGCGCCGCACGGCGTCGATCTGGCCGACGATCGAGAGCCCGTCGCCGCTCCACGCTTCCTGGGTGACGACCGGGTTGTCGGCCGGGTAGGTGGGGTCGAGGCGGGCGGTCAGCTCGGGGCCGAGCTCACGCAGCATGTCGGCCCGCACCAACTCCCGCTCCCAGTTGGTCGACAGCCCGAAGGCGAGCAGCTTGCCGAGGCTGAGGATGTCGACCGGCTGCCAGGGGTCGAAGTCGAGGCCGAGCAGGCGCATCTCGAACGGCGGCGCCTTGGCCTCCGCGGCGGCGGCGTTGACGCCGGCGCAGAAGCGCTCGAGTTGAGCGAGCAGGGCGGGATCGAGCGCGGCCACCTCGCCTTCGGCGACGCGGCGGATCCCCAGCGTGCGCAGCAGGCGGTCGACCGCTAGGCCCTCCTCCCCGGCCATCTCGGCGACCCGGCCGCGGACGACGCGACGGTAGAAGTCCATCTGCCAGAGCCGATCCTGCGCCTGGCAGAAGCCCTGGGCGAAGTAGAGGTCGTGGCGCCGGTCGGCGTCGATGTGAGGCACTCCCCAGCGGTCGCGACGCACCCGCACCCGGCCCTCGAGTCCGTCGAGCTCGATCTCACCCTTCACCTTCGGCAGCGGCCGCCGCGCCGTCAGATGCCAAGCGGTTGCCGCGGAGGCGGCGGCGATCCCGGTGCCGGCGACACCGGCCAGCAGCCCCGCCTTCGCCGCCCGGTTGCTCAAACGCCCCATCGAGGGAGTGTAGCCAGAACTGGCCAGCCAGCCAGTTACTCGCGGAGATCCCCCGGCAGCCGTCCTTCTTCCTCGATCTTTTCGAGGTGCGCCTCCATCGCCATCGCCGCCATCGGCAGCAGCTCGGTCGGGACGTCGTCCCAGACCGCGACCAGCAGCGCGGCGCGCGAGCGCTCGCCGGCGTCGAGGGCGGTGAGCAGGCGGCGCTCGCGCAGCTCTCGATGCTCGAGGTATTCGGCCAGCTTCTCCCCGGGCTCGGTGATCCAGGGGCCGTGGCCGGGGGCGATCAACTCGATCTCCTCTGCCTGTAACAGCCGCAGCGAGTCCATGAAGGCGGCCATCGCGCCGCCGCCGGGCGGAACGATCGTCGAGCCGAGCCCAAGCACGAGATCGCCGCTGAAGCAGACCCCGGTCGGCGCCAGGAAGGAGACGTGGTCGGCGGCGTGGCCGGGGGTGGCGAGCGCGCGCAGCCCGCCGTGCTCCTCACCGTCGCCGGGCAGCACCACCTCGGCGCCGAGCTGATCGGCCCCGGCCGTGTGGTCGCCGTGGGAGTGGGTCAGCAGAACCAGGCCGATGCCGCCGCGCTGCTCGGCGGCGGCGCGGATCGCGTCGAGGTGGCTCGGGTCCTCGCTGCCGGGGTCGATCACCACGCAGGGCCCGTCCCCGTAGAGGTAGGTGTTCGTCCCTTCCAGAGTCATCGGCCCCGGGTTCGGAGCCAGAACGCGAACTACCTCGGGGTGGTCGGGAGCGATCGAGACCTGCATTTCCCCCCTATGGCGTGGTCAATGCAGGTCTCGGTCAGTCCGAGATCTCTTTGGCGATCGCCTCGCGGGCGTCCTTAGGCTCCAGGACCACGAGGTCGCCGGCGCCGCGGAGGATCTCCCGCACCAGCCAGGGCTTGCCCGCGTAGGGCAGCTCGACGACGACGGCGCCGTCGGCCAGCTCCTCGACGACGGTCCGCTCCTCGCGCAGCCAGCGCGCCCGCTCCGGCGAGACCCAGACCCGGGCGACCTCGGCGGTCGGCACCTCGCCGTGGGTCATCCAGCCCTCGACCCCGGCGAACTCCTCGACCTCGGCCCGCGGCTCGAAGCGCTCCTCGGAGAGGCTCGCCTCCTTGATCCGGTCGAGCTTGAAGTGGCGCACGCCCTCTTTGGTCAGGTCGTAGCACTCGACGTACCAGCCCTCGCGCCCGTTCTCCAGCCGATAGGGCTCGACCCGGCGGTCGGTCAACTGGTCCTCGTTCTCCTTGTAGTAGCTCATCTCCAGCACGCGGCTGGCGGCGATCGCGTCGTTGACCTTGCGGGCGACCGCGGCGTCGCCGCCGCCGGCGGGGACGATCTCCAGCCCCTCCTCGGAGGGGTCGTGGCCGAGCGCCTTGACGATCTTCTCGCGGGCGCTCTGCAGGTTGGACTGCGGCAGGTGGTCGCCGAAGAGGTCGATCGCGGCGATCAGCGCCTTCGCCTCCAGCGGCAGCAGCCGCGCGGGGCGGGCGAAGTTGTCGCCGTAGGGCTCGGAGTCGACCTCGATCTCGTCGCCGAGGATTTCCGCGTAGAGGACGTAGGTGCCGCCGCCGAAGTTGACGACGTTGAGCAGCTCGACGTCCTCGCGCAGCTCCTCGCCGGTCAGCTCCAGGCGCGAGCGCAGGTCGGCGATCTGCAGCCGCTCGCCCTTTTTCGCCGCTTCGATCAGCATCCCGGCGAGGGTGACCAGGCGGGCGAAGCGCTCGGGCCGAATCGCCGCCTCGCCGCGGCCGTTGGAGCGCGAGCGCCGCGGCGCGTCGCGCAGCGGCCGGTCGACGACCTTGGCCGGCTTGAACCCGTTCTCGTGGCGGTCGCGCAGCAGCGCCCGCCGCTTGCCGGCCTCCTCGCGGAGGTCGTCGGGGGCAAGCACCCGGGCGTTGGCGCGCCAGCGCAGGACCCAGGCGATCAGCTCGCGGTGCGAGGCGTAGCTGGTTTCGAAGACCTTGCCCTTGCCCGGCGCCCCGTCCGCCTTGACCGCGTCGCGAAGCTCGCCGTAGCCGCCGAAGTCACGCTCGATCAACCAGGCGATGCGCTCGCGGATGAAGATCTTCGCGGTGCCCTGGGTCTCCCCCAGCTGCCAGTCGGCGCGGCTGCCGTAGTCGCGGCGGTCGAAGTCCTCGGGCGGCGAGAAGTCGTGCTCGGCCTTGGACGCGTAGCCGACCTTGCCCTGGATCCGCGAGAGCCGGAAGACCCGCACCGCGTCGCGCTCGTGCGAGTGGCCGATCAAATAGAACTGGCCACCGCGGAAGACCAGGTGGAAGGGGTCGACCTTGCGCTTCTCGGTCTCGCCCCGCTCCATCGTGAAGTAGGTGAACTCGATCGTCTTGCGGCGGCTGATCGCGGTCTCGATCTTGGAGAGGCGCTGGGAGAGGTCGCGGCCGCCGGCGCTGGCGGTCATCGCCATCTCGACCGGGGCCCGCTCGCCCTCGACGAGCGGGTTCGGGTGGCCCCAGGCGACCTGCTGCAGGGCCAGCCGCAGCGGCTCGGCGTAGGCGAAGCCGCCGTCGGTGAGCAGCAGCAGTGCCGTGCTTAGCGCCGCCAGCTCCTCGTCGCTGAATTTGATCGCGTCGAGGTAGAAGTTCTCCGGCGGCAGCGAGTAGAGCTCGGCCTCGAAGAAGCCCTCGCCGGGCTTCTCGACCCCGAGCTGGATGCCGAGGCTCTCCAGCTCCGCGCGGTCGGCGTAAAAACGGCGCGCGAAAGCGTCGTCGTTCATGTCGCTGTAGCCCTCTACCTCGCGCTTGATCTCCAGCGCGGAGACCGGCCTTCCCTGCGCCATCAGAAACGAGATCAGAGAGAGCTGGCGAATCAGCTTCTCGGTGTCCTTTGCCACTGGTGCGCAGGATAGTCTGCGGCGAGAGCCATGGACTTCCTGCGCAACCTCTTCGGCAACCTAACTTCGGGCATCATCCGGCTATTGGTGACGGTCGGGATCATCGCCGCGATCGGCTATTTCCTGGTCAAGCCCGCGCTCGACACGACCAAAGAAGCGATTCACAGCGCCAACAAGAGCCTCGAAAAAGGCTTCGGCACCAACGGCGTCGACATCACCGACATCAACGGCACGATCGAGAAGGTCAACCGCCAGGTCCAGCGCGAGATCCGCAAGTCCTTCAAAGTCGCCAAGAAGGACGGCAACCCAAAGCGGCTGGTCCGCTGCATCCAGCGCGCCAAGGGCGACGTGGCCCGAATTCAGCGCTGCACTGTGAAGTTCTAAGCCGCTTCGCGGGCGCCGAAGTAGGCGGAGCCGGAGAGGGCGCGGTCGAAGCCCGACCAGGACTCGCCGGCGGGGAGCTGGCGCTCGAGGCGGTCGAAGCTGCCGAGGCGACCGCCGAGGTTGTCGATCATGTGGACCAGGACCGCCTCGCGGGTCTGCGGCACCACCGGCGAGCCGTGTTCGAGCGAGCCGTGGTGGGCGAGGATGATGTGGAGCAGGCAGCGGGCGAGGCCGGGGTCGAAGCCGTCGATGTCCTCGATCTGGCGGCGCACCGTGTAGTAGCCGAGCGGGATCTCGCCTTCGAGGCGGCCGGCGTCGGTGAGGTCGATCGCCAGCGGGTCGTCGTTGTAGGCGATGATCTTGCCGACGTCGTGCAGGAGCGCGCCGGCGACAGCGACTTCGCGGTCGATCCCAGGGAAGAAGGGGGCGGCGGCGTTGACCGCCTGCGCGACCGAGAGCGCATGCTCGAGCAGCCCGTGCTGGTAGGCCTGGTGGTAGACCTTGGCCGCGGGGGCGTCGCGGAAGCGGTGCCAGGTCGGCGAGAGCTCACCGAAGAAGTAGTCGAGCAGCTGGCGCAGCTGCGTGTCCTCGATCGTGTCGAGCAGCTGGCGCAGGTCGGACTCGAGCTGCTCGGCGGAGATCTCCGAGGACGGGGCCAGGTCGCCCTGCTCGTACTCGTGGGCCTCGGCGACCCGGATCGAGATCAGCTTGATCTTCGCCCCCCAGCGCTCGCTCTGTTCGAACTGGCCGGTGAGGAAGACCGCGCAGCCCTTGGCGCAGAGCGCGTAGAACTCCTCGGCGCTCTCCCAGGAGACCGCCTCGGCGCTGCCGCTGGCGTCGCCGACGCTGAGCCGCAGCCAGGGCTCGCCGTTTTTCTTGCGGCGCAGCTCGCGCTCGCGCACGGCATAGACCCCACTGACCCTCTGCCCGTCCTCCATCATGTTCAGTGGAGTCCGCGGTTCGGGCGGGGTGGGAATCGCGATCTGCTGCTCCAGCTCGTCCATCGCCCGACCCAAGTTAGAGACGGCTGCGGACATTGTGTGACGGGACTCAGGCGCCCCCGGCAGACGCCCGGAGGCCGGCGTCGACGCGCAGGCCAAGCACCGAGTCGACCTGGGTCCAGTACTCGACCACGCGAGCCTGGACCTCGCTGGAGACGTCGGCGCTGGCGTGGCGGACGATGTTCTCGACCAGGCGTGCGCGCTCGCCTGCGTCCATCACCTCGCGGTAGAGCGTTCCGGCCTGGCCGAAGTCGTCGTCCTCGGCGTGGCGGGCCTCGGCGCAGCGACGGATCTCGGCCGGGTCGACCGCCCAGATCGCCTCGGCACCCGCCTGCGGCGAGGCGTCGACGGGCGCGAGCGACGAGTTGATCGGCAGCTGCTCGTAGTCGGCGCCGAGACGCTGCAGGTGGGTGTCGTGGTAGCTGAAGATCCGGCCCATCAGCATCTCGTCGGGGCTGAGCCCGACCCCCGGCACCAGGTTGGCCGGCGAGAAGCCCGACTGCTCGACCTCCTCGAAGAAGTGGTCGGGGTTGCGGTCGAGGACGAGCCGGCCGACCGGGATCGGCGGGTAGTCGGCGTGCGGCCAGACCTTGGTCAGGTCGAAGGGGTTGAAACGGTAGGCGGCGGCCTCCTCGAAGGGCATCACCTGCATCTCCAGGCGCCACTCTGGGCACTCGCCGGCCTCGATCGCCCGGCGCAGGTCACGGCGGTGCGCGTCGGGGTCCTCGGCGGCAATCGCCAACGCTTCGGCTTCGGTGTAGCTCTCGATCCCCTGCGCCGTCTTGAAGTGGTACTTGACCCAGAACTTCTCGCCGCCCGCGTTGACCCAGGAGAAGGTGTGGCTGCCGTAGCCGTTCATGTGGCGCAGCGTCCGCGGGGTGCCGCGGTCGGACATCAGGATCGTCACCTGGTGGGCGCTCTCCGGCGAGAGCGTCCAGAAGTCCCACTGCATCTCGTTGGAGCGCATGCCGGTGTCGGGCTGGCGCTTCTGGGCGTGGATGAGGTCGGAGAACTTGGCGCCGTCGCGGATGAAGAAGACCGGCGTGTTGTTGCCGACCAGGTCGTAGTTGCCGTCCTCGGTGTAGAACTTGATCGCGAAGCCGCGCGGGTCGCGGGCGGTGTCGGGGGAGCCGGGCTCGCCGACAGCGGTCGAGAAGCGCAGGAACAGCGGCGTCCTAGCCCCGGGCTGGAAGAGGCCGGCCTTGGTGAACTGGGAGACGTCCTCGGTCACCTCGAAGAAGCCGTGGGCGGCGCTGCCCTTGGCGTGGACGACCCGCTCTGGGCCGCGGTCGCCGGGCAACGAGAGACCGTCGCCGCTCAGCGGGGTGCCGGACCCGTTCGTCGTCGGTCGCTCGTCGCTCACCCCCTGAACCATATTCAGTGGGTGATCGCCATTTCACCCCCTATCGGTGGGAAATGGCGATCACCCGGCTCAGAGCGAGCCGAGCCAGTGGCCGAGGGCGACGGCGGCGAAGCCGGCGACGATCGAGACACCGATGTTGAGCAGGGCGAGGTTGAGCTGGCCGCCGCGCTCGAGCCGGTGGGTGTCGAGCATCCAGGTCGAGAAGGTGGTGAAGGAGCCGATCGCGCCGCCGGCGACGATCACCCGCAGCTCGCCGTCGAGGCCGGCGCCGGCGACGACCCCGAGCGCGAGGGCGCCGGCAAGGTTGACGGCGAGGATGCCGAGCGGGAAGGCGCCGCGGGCGCGGGCGGAGATCTCGAAGTCGAGCGCGAAGCGGGCGCCGGCGGCGACGCCGCCGAGCAGCCCGACCGCGATCCAGGCCGGCGCGCTCACCGCGCCGCCCCCGGTTTGCCGGCGGCGCCGCCGGGCCGCCGCGCCTCGAGCGCGATCCCGACCCGAACCAGCAGGTAGCCGGCGATCACGGTCGCGGCGCAGTAAGCGGCGGCGAGCCCGGTGTCGCCGCGGTCGACCAGCTCGTAGAGCTCCAGCTGCAGGGTCGAGAAGGTGGTCAGGGTGCCGCAGATCCCGGTCCCAAGAAAGGGGTGGCGCAGGCTCTCCTCGGGGTGGTCGCGGAAGAGGGCGAAGAAGTACCCGAGCAGAAGCGCCCCGACCAGGTTGACCGCGAAGGTCGGCCAGGGCCAGGTGCCGGCGGCGGGTGGGAAGGCCTCGGCGAGACCGACGCGAAGCAGCGCGCCGACGACACCGCCGGCGTAGATCGCCGCCAGCTTGCGCCCCGGGTGCCTGGTCAGCTGCATCGCCGCGCATTATCGGCGCCGCGCCAGCCGCTGCTCTAGCGTTGCCGGCGATGAGGCGATCCCGGCTCAGCCCCGGCCTCCTCGCCACCCTGGCGGTCGGCCTGGTCATGCTCGCCACGACTGCCCCCGCCGCCGCCCGCCCCGGCTTCACGTTCGGCCCGATCGACGCGGCGACCAAGCAGCGGATGATCGGCGTCTCCTGGCACCGAGGTTGCCCGGTCGGCCTGAACGACCTGCGGCTGCTCAAGGTGCGCCACTGGGGCTTCGACGGCAGGGTCCACCGTGGCCGCCTCGTCGTCAACGAGGACTCCGCCCGCGGCATGGTGCGGACGCTGCGCAAGCTCTTCCGCCTCCGCTTCAAGATCCGGCAGATGCGGTTGGTCGACGCCTACGGCGCCGATGACCACCGCAGCATGGACGCCGACAACACCTCCGCCTTCAACTGCCGCTTCGTCTCCGGCACGAGCGAATGGTCCGAACACGCCTACGGCCACGCGATCGACGTCAACCCGATCGAGAACCCCTACGCCGACGGCGAGGGCTACGTCTCACCGCCCGCCGCCGCCCCTTATGAAGACCGAACGCAGCGCGCGCCCGGCCTGATCCACCGCGGCGGCCCCGTCGTCGACGCCTTCGCCGCAATCGGCTGGGAGTGGGGCGGCTACTGGTCGTGGCCGAAGGACTACCAGCACTTCTCGGCCGGCGGCCACTGAGCGCGCTGCGCTCAGGCGCTCAGGCGGCGACGGGAAGGCGGAACTCGTCGCGCCGGTCGGCCGGCACCAGGTCGATGTGCTGCGAGTGGGCGGCGATGTACTCGCTGACGAAGGAGCAATAGGGAAGGATCTCGCGCCCCGCCGAGCGGCTCGCCTCCAGCGCGAACTCGACCAGCCGCGCGGCCAGGCCGTTGCCACGGTGGCGCGGCACGGTTTCGGTGTGGATGAACGAGTCGACCGACTCGGCGCGGATGTAGTCGGCGACCGCGACCAACTCGCCGTCGAGCCGCAGCTCAAAGCGGGAGCGATCCGGGTTCTCGGCGATCTCAGGTCCCATACCGCGCCCATACCCATCGGTGACGAATGTCCAAACCCGGTGCCCTCCCCAGCCATTAGGGTCCCCTGACGTGAACCTGAAGTTCTTCCGCTATGTGGCTCTCGCCGAGGCGACCAGCTTCCTCCTCCTGCTGATCGCCGCCGTGGTCAAACGCACTGACGGCAACGAGTCCGGCGTCGAGATCCTCGGCCCGATCCACGGCCTCCTCTTCGTCGCCTACGTCGCGATCGCCCTGACGATCCGCGCCGAGCAGGGCTGGAGCGCCAAGGTCACCTTCTGGATCCTGGTCGGCGCCGTGCTGCCTTTCGGCGGCTACGTGGTCGACTGGTGGCTGCTGCGCGAGCAGCGCCGGACCGCCTAGTTGCCGCTTCCCGGCTCGCGCGCTTTACTGAGAGTGCTGTGTTCGCCGCGCTCGTCCTCGTCGTAGCCATCGTCTTCGCGCCCTCGGCGGCGGCCGCCACTCCGGGGACGCTCTTCTTCACGGTCGGCTCGCCCACCCCGCACGTCGCCCAGCTCTGGTCGGTGAAAGAGGATGGAGCCGATCCGCAGCTGCTGCGTCGGCAGATGCCGGTCGACCCCGAAGGCGGGACGGCGGCGCTCTCGCGCGACGGCAAGCGGGTCTTCTGCGTCTGCCGCCAGGGCGAGATCGACTCGGTGCGACCCGACGGCACCCACCTGCGGCGGCTCGATGATCTCCCCCGTGGCACCCGCTACGACATCGTCACCCTGAGTTCGACCGGCGCGGCCTTCTGGGTCAAGGGCAACAAGTGGGTAATCGGCCAGAAGCCGCGCGGGAAGCCGCGCAAGCTCGCCACCTTCAACGGCGGCGTCGTGATCGACGAACGGGTTGTCCCCAGCCCCGACGGCCGCCGGCTCGCCGTAGTCGCCTACGGCTGCCTGGCGCCGGGCTGCGCGACCGACGAGACCGAGTCGGTGCTGACGATGCGGCTCGACGGAACCGATCGCAGGCTCGTCTACCAAGGCAGCGGTCTCGGCAAAGAAATCTACGACGTCGCCTGGTCTGCAAACGGCGCCCAGCTGATCCTCTCCGACGGCACCGGTGGCGAATCCGACCCCAAGGGCGAACTGCCCGTCCATTACCCACGGCAGTGGTTCCTGGTGCCCGCCGGCGGCACCGACACGGCCGGGACGGTGGTGGGCCTGCCCGAAAGCGTCAACAACCCGTTCTTCTCCCCCGAGGGGACCCGGCTGGCGTTCACGACCCCGCATGACGGCGGCCCGCGGCTGACGATCGCGGGGCTTGACGGGGCCGACCCGCGCCTACTGCCCGGCATCGGCTGCCGCGGCTACTGCGAATTCTCGCCGCAGGTGGTCGCCTGGGCACAGGGCTGAGTGGCGAGGGCGGGATTCGAACCCGCGACACCACGATTTTCAGTCGTGTGCTCTACCAACTGAGCTACCTCGCCTGGTCGCGCAAGCAGATCGCGCAGCGGGAAGGCTAGCGGCCGAGAGGCGACGAGGCTGATTGCATTGGGGCGTGGCCTGGACACGTGCAGCCTTGGCGCTGGGTGCGGCGGTGGCGCTGGCACTGCTGGCTATCTCCGGCGGCTCCGGGACCGACCCGCGGACGCCGGCGGCGCTGCCGGGAATGCCGGCGCCGTTCCTCGGGACGGCGGTGGCCGGGGACGGGGGTCTGACCGCGGCGGTCGACGCCTACGGGGACGTGGTCGACCTGCGGCCGCAGCCGGCGGGGCGGGCGCTGATCGATAACCCGGCAGCGCGGCAGGCGGCGGGGACGGTCGACGCGGAGGGCACCGGGATCGTGCCGCGGGTGAGCCTCGACGGCGGGCCGGCGCTGGCGTTTTGGCGGGCGGACACGGTCGTGCAGCGGTACCTGCCCGGGACGAACGTGGTGCGGACGGTGGCGCGGTTTGGGCGCGTGCGAGTGACGGTGACCGTGGCGGCGAGGGACGAGTGGCTGGCGATCAGGGTTGGGACGAGCGGGGGCGAGGCGATAACGGCAGCGCCTTCCGTGGGGGTGAACGTTGAGGAGGGGGTTCGCTGCGCGCGCCAAGAGCAACCGGACCAGCTCGACCTACTTTGCAGGGTGGGTCGAGCTGGTCCGGTTGCCACGGCGGCGGCAGCGGGTCCCACGGGACGGGAGGTCTCGCGGGTGATCGGGTCCGCGGCCAAGGACGATCGACGGTGGCTCGCACCGGCCCGACGGCTCGGCGAGAGCGCGCCTGCTTGGGCGGTGCAGATGTACCAGCGTTCGCTGCTGACGTTGCGGGCGCTGACCGACCGCGAGAACGGTGCCGCGGCCGCTGGGGCGCGCGATGGCTGGGCGTACGTCTGGCCGCGTGACGCAGGCGCCGCCGCGATCGCCCTCGCCAGCGCCGGCTACCGGTCCGAGGCAACGCTGATCACCCGCTTCCTGCTCGGGCTCGACCTCGAGGGCGCCGCGCGCTTCCACGGCGACGGCAGCCCGGTGCCGGGGCGCGCGGCCCAGGGCGACGCGGTCGGCTGGACCGCAGCCGCCGCCGAGGCCTCCGGCCTGATCGCCAGCGCCAAGCACGCTGCCCGCATCCTTGGCGACTCCTACCCCGTCCCCTGGCGAAACCGGGCCGACTACCAGGAGGGCGAGCCGGGGAACTTCCTCGGCAACGCGATCGCCAGCGGCGCTCCCGACTTTGGTGCCTCTATAGGGGCCTCAAACTCGGGAGCGCGGGCCGGTGGAGACTTCGCGCCGCGGCGGGGGCTCGTGCGGCGGGCGGGGGACCCGGGGTCGGGGCTCGACTCGGCGGCGGCTTGGGCGGTGCGGCCGTTCGCGACGCCGGCGCTCTACCCGCGGGTGCGGAGCACGCTTCGGGGCCTCGCCGCCGAGCGCACGCCGTTCGGGATCACTCCCGGCGAAGGCTGGAGCGGCGGCGTCGATCCCTGGATGGCGCCGACCGCCTGGAGCGCCTGGAGCCTCGCCGCGCTCGCCCGCGATCCGGGCGCCAACCGCCGCGCCGCGCGCTCAGACCGCCGCCTGGCCCTCGCCCTGCTTGCCGACCTGCGCCGCGCCGCCACGCCGGCCGGCGCCCTGCCGGAGCGCGTCGATGCCGTTCACGGCATCCCGACCTCGACCACGCCGCTGGCCTGGCCGCACGCCTTCACGATCCTCGCCCTGCGCGAGCTCTGGCCCGGGCCTGGCGCTGCCGCGCTCTAGAGCGCGTCGAGCGTCGCCGCGACCGCCGCCTCGGCGTCGTCTACCGAAATCAGGCCGGGAGCGCCCTCCATCTCGGCGCGGCCGACCAGGGTCCAGCTCTGCAACGTCACCACGGCCCGCCCGATCGCCCGCGCGTAGCCGATCTCCGAGAGCGTTCCCCACTCCCCGGTGACCGCGACCACGACGTCGCCGGAGCTGACCACGGCGAGGTTGCGGGCGTGGCCGATGCCGGTGGCGACGACGTGGGTGCAGTACGGGTTCGCTTCCGCGACGTCGGTGCCGGGGACGATGCCGATCGCGGTGCCGCCGGCGCCCGCCGCGCCGCGACAGGCCGCTTCCATGATCCCGCCGAGGCCGCCGCAAACCACCGCCAGGCCAGCCTGCGCGAGCCGCCCGCCGACCTCTTCGGCCAGCAGCCAGGGCTCGGAGCCGACCTCGCAGCGGCTGGACCCGATCACCGCCACCTGCCGCAGCCTGTGCCCGTTGGGAACTTTCGCCATCTCGCCGGATTCGCTCATCGAGCCGCCGATCCTTTCATCTGCCCCATCAACTCAAGTGCGCCGGCCTTGTGCAGCGGTTCGTTCAGGTTGCCGCACTTCGGGCTCTGGACGCAGGACGGGCAGCCGGACTCACACGGGCACTCAGCGATCAATCGCTCCGCGTCGCCCAGCAGCCGCTCGAACTCCTCGTAGCCGCGGCGGGTGATCCCGACGCCGCCGGGATGGCCGTCGTAGATGAAGATCGTCGAGCGGCCGGTCTGGAAGTGGACGTTGGTCGAGAGCCCGCCGATGTCCCAGCGGTCGCACATCGCGATCAGCGGCAGCACCGCGATCTGGCCGTGCTCGGTCGCGTGCAGAGCGCCGAGCAGCACCTCCGGCGGCAGCGTCGCGCTGAGGCGGTCCGGCAACACGTACCAGAGCGCCTGGGTGACGAAGCTCTGCTCGGGAAGCTCGAGGGCGACGATGTCGATCGGCTCCTGCTCGGAGATCGAGACCCGCTGGAAGGCGATCACCTGCTCGGTGACCGAGACCTCGCCGAAGTTGAGCTCGACGCCGGCGACCTGGCGCTGCTCGTGGATCCGTTCGATGTAGATGTCCGTCTCCTTTTTCGGCCGCGTGTACCAGTCGCCGTCGAAGGCGGAGACGATCGCCCGCCGCTCCTCGACGTCGAGCCGCTCGACCTCGTAGGAGCGCCCGAGGTGGAGGTAGACCGCGCCCGGGTGGATCGTCGTGAAGGCGCGCTCGGCCTCGACCAGGCCCAGCATCTCCCCCGACTCGCGCTCGATCACCGCGACCGACTCGGCCGAGGCCGAGCGCAGCGGGATCCGCGAGGCGACGAAGTCGCTGCGGCGCGGCAGCAGCCGGCCCCCGGCCCGGCGCAGCTCTCCCGCCTCCAGCAAGCGGTCAGCCCGCTGCTTCCACTCCGGCCCGAAGACCTCGGCGTCGGCGTCGGAGAGCGGCAGCTCGTAGGCGGCGGCGATCAGGTGGCGGCCGGCGATCTGCTCGTTGGCGTGGTCGAGGATCGCCGCCTCGACCGGGCGCTCGAGGAACTCCTCCGGGTGGCGGCAGAAGAACTGGTCGAGCGCGTCCTGGCCGGCGACGTAGACGGCGAGCCCGCGCCGGCGCCGCCCCGCCCGCCCCCACATCTGCCGCAGGCTGGCGACGGTGCCGGGGAAGGTGACGCAGATCGCCGCGTCGAGCTCGCCGACGTCGATCCCCAGCTCCAGCGCGTCGGTGGCAACCACGGCAAGCAGCTCGCCGCGACTGAGCCGGTCCTCGATCTCGCGCCGCTGCTGCGGCGTGTAGCCGCCGCGGTAGGGCGCGATCCGGGCCGCCAGCTCCGGCTTGCCGCGGCGCTCCAGGCTTTCGCGAGCGAAGCGCTGGATCAGCTCGATCCCGCGCCGCGATTTGAGGAAGCAGATCGTCCGCACGTTCTGGCTGACCAGCTCGGCCAGCAGGTCGGCCGCCTCGGAGAGCGCCGAGCGCCGCGCCCCGGTCGCCTCGTCGAGCAGCGGCGGGTTCCACATCGCGATCTCACGCCCGGCCCGCGGGGCGCCGTCGTCGTCGATCAGCTCGAACGGGGTGCCGACCAGCCGCTCGGCCAGCTCGACCGGGTTGGCGATCGTCGCCGAGGCGAGCAGGAAGCGCGGCTCGGCGCCGTAGTGGCGGGCGATCCGCCGCAGCCGCCGCAGCACGTTGGCGACGTGGGAGCCGAAGACGCCGCGGTAGGTGTGGGCCTCGTCGACGACGACCCAGCCGAGGTGGGCGAAGAAGTCCCCCCACTGGCGGTGGTTGGGCAGCACGCCGACGTGGAGCATGTCCGGGTTGGTGAGGACCAGGTTGTTCTTGCGCCGGATCGCCGGCCGCTCTTCCTTCGGCGTGTCGCCGTCGTAGATCGCCTCGCGCAGCCCCGGCGGGCGCAGCTGCGCCAGCTTGCGCGCCTGGTCCTGGGCCAGCGCCTTGGTCGGGTAGAGGTAGAGGGCGCGATTCTTCGGCTCGGCCGCGATCCCGTCCAGCACCGGCAGGTTGAAGGCGAGGCTCTTGCCGGAGGCGGTGCCGCTGGTGATCACCAGGTTCGAGCGCGCGGCCGCCTCGTAGGCGGCGAGCTGGTGGCTGTAGAGGCGCTCGACCCCGGCGCGGCCGAGGGCGGCGACGAGGCCCGGATCTAACCCGGCCGGGAGGCCGACCGGCTGGGCGCTGCGCTCGGCCTCCGAACTCTCGGCGACGATCCGCCCGTCCCGCCGCGCCGGATCGATCGCGACCGACCAAGGGTGAGCCAGGAGTGAGCCGCCGCGGGCCATCAGGCCCCCCGCCGATGGGCTGACCTGTCGCCCATGCGTTGACTTATCGGCCCATCGGCCCGAAGTTGGCCGGCGACGCGCATCGCCTGCAGCGAGCTGCGGTCGTGGATGCGGAGGACGTCGGCGCCCTCGCGGACGGCCAGGGCGACGGCGGCTACCGTCCCCCACTCGCGCTCGCCCGGCGGCAGCCGCTGCTCCCAGGAGCCGGCGAGGACAGCGCCGATGAAGTCCTTGCGCGAGAGCGAGACGTAGAGCGGCAGACCGAGCGCCCGCAGCTCACCGAGCCGCCGCAGGATCTCCAGGTCCTGGTCGGGGCTGAGGTCGAAGTCGAGTCCGGGGTCGATGGCGATCTGCTCCTCCGCGACGCCAAGCTCGCGGGCGAGCTCGACTCTCCCCTCGAACCAGGCGCGCAGGTGGTCGACGACGTCGCCGTACTCGCGCCAGGGCCGGTCGACCCGCGGCGGCCCCTCGATGTGCATCAGCACGTAGCCGCACCCGGTCTCCGCAACCAGCTCGAACATCTCTTCTGAGCCACCGGAGATGTCGTTGACCGCGTGCGCCCCCGCCTCCAGCGCCCGCCGCGCCACCTGCGGGGAGAACGTGTCCGCCGAAATCGCCACCCCCTCCCCATCCCGTGGTTCCTTTTTAACCTCAGAGGTAATTAAGGAACCACGCGATTCGGCGGCGAGGCCTTCGATCGCCGGGACGAGAGCGGCGGCCTCGTCCTCCGGCGCCACGGGGGGGCCGCTGCGGGCGGCGACGGCGCCGACGTCGAGCATGTCGAAGCCCGCCTCGACCAGCGCCAGGCCGTCGGCGATGGCCTGCTCAGGAGTGCCGCTGCGCGCCCCCTCGAACATCGAGTCGACGGTGACGTTGACGATCGCGGCGCCGAGCGGCTGGGCCAGGTCGAGGCTGCGGTCGGAGAGTCTCCAATCCATCGCCGCTACGGTAGCGGCCTGACCCATGGCCCTCCGCTGCGTCTACACCGACCTCGACGGCACCCTGCTCGGCCCCGGCGGCTCGCTCTTCCGCGACGCCGAGGGCGAGTTCTCGATGGCGCCGGCGCGGGGGATCGAGGCCTGCCACCGGGCCGGGGTTGAGATCGTCGTCATGTCCGGCCGCCGCGAGCCCCAGGTCCACGAGCTGGCGCGACTGATGGGCCAGGGCTCCTACATCTACGAGGCCGGCTGCGCCTACGCGATCGAAGGCGAGACGACGCTGTTGACCGGCGACATGCAGCCCAAAGAGGACGGCACGATCTACGAGCAGATGGAGGCCCGCGGCACCCCGCGGGCGCTGTTCGAGCGCTTCCCCGGACTGCTCGAGTACCACGACCCGTGGCACCACGGCCGCGTCCTCTCCCACCTCTTCCGCGGCAAGATCGACGTCGCGGAGGCCAACGCGCTGCTGGCCGAGCGCGGCGAAGAGGACCTGCGGCTGCTCGACAACGGCGCGATCGGGACCCCGATGGCCACGGTCGAGGGGCGCACCCACGCCTACCACTTGGTGCCGCAGATGGTCAGCAAGGCCAACGCCGTCGCCGCCCACGCCCGCGCCCGCGGCTTCGACCCCTCCGAGTGCA
The DNA here is from genome assembly GCA_036265715.1 of Solirubrobacterales bacterium. Classification (GTDB taxonomy): domain Bacteria; phylum Actinomycetota; class Thermoleophilia; order Solirubrobacterales; family 70-9; genus VAYN01. Next base: position 44,080 of record DATAON010000064.1, read on the forward strand.
TCGCCGTCGGCGACTCGGTCGAGGACCTCGAGGTGGCGGCCGCGGTCGGGCGCTTCTTCGTCGTCGCCAACGGCCCCGAGCGCGACCCCGGCCTGCGCTCGCAACTGGCCAACTGGGACAACATCACCGTCACCGAGGGCAGCAACGGCGATGGCTTCTACGAGGCCGTGGTCTCGACCTTGATGCGTCGCTAGTATCGGGTCGATGAGCGAGGCGACCGTTGCGGAGCAGGAGTACCTGGAGACGATGTTCTGGCTCGAGGAGGCTGGGCTGCCGATGACCGGGGCCAACATCGCCCGCGCGATGCAGCTCTCGCCGCCGACCGTGCACGAGATGGTCGGGCGCCTGGTCGAGGACGGCTACGTCGACCGCAACCCGAACAAATCGCTGGTCTTCACCGAGTCCGGCCGCACGCACGCGACCCACATCGTCCAGCGCCACCGGATGATCGAGCGCTTCCTCACCGACGTCCTCGGCATCCCCTGGGACGAGGTCCACGAGGAGGCCGAGCGGATCGAGCACGCGATGTCACCGGTGCTGGAGGAGCGGATGCGGGCGGCGATCGGCGACGCCACCACCTGCCCCCACGGCCACCCGATCATCGAGGGCATCCGCGAGCAGGGCTCGCTGCTGGCCGACGTCGAGGTAGGCGCCGACGTCGTCGTCCTGCGCTTCGAGAACGAGGCCGAGGAGCTGCTGCACTACCTGAAGGCGGCCGGGCTCGACCCCGGCCTCGCGGGCAAGGTCGAGAGCTCGGACTCCGAGAAGGTGGTGATCGCCTCCGCCAACGCCAAGCACGAGGTCAGCCGCAGCGTCGCCGAGACCGTCTCGGTCCGCGCCGACCCGGCGCCGCCGCCGCGGGCAGCGATCCCGGAGCAGTTGGTACTCAGCTCCGATCGCTACGGCCGCTAGGCCGCCAGCGATCGAGTAGACGCGCTGGCGCCTACCCTGAAATTGGCAGGTTGACGATCGGGTCCGAGGTGGGGGCTTCGCTGCCGCCCTCGGGCTCGCGCGTGACCATCACCGTTTCGACCCCGTTCATGTCGGCGATCCTGGTCGAGGCGCGGCCTTCGTGGTCGGGAACGAAGAGCGCCGGCACCGCTTCGATCTCACCTTCGCGTTCGACCCAGGCCTCCAGCACGCGATCGTCCGGGAGCTGTTGGACGTTGGCCAACTCCAGGGTCCCGACGTCGCCTTCGCGGGTCATCTCCACGAACACGCCGGAGTCCTGCTGCGACTTGATCGTGACCGGCTGGCTGCCGCCGCCGGAGTCACTGCTGCCGATCTCGTAGCCGGCGATCGCGACCACGGCCAGCGCCATCGCGGCCAGACCGGCGATCGGCCGCCAGCCCAGCGAGCCGACGTGGATCCGCTCGAGCCAGCTGCCGTGGCGGGGCGCGGCAGCGGCCTGCTCGCGGGCGTCAGCGCGGACCTCGGCCATCACGCTCTCGCGCAGCCGCGGCGGTGGCTGCATCCGCTCGGCGCTCTCCGGCAGCAGCTGCACCGCCGGGGTCAGCCAGCGCAGCTCCGAGCGGCAGCGTTCGCAACTCTCCATGTGGCCCTCGAGCGCGCGTGCCTCCTCGCCCTCCAGGGCGCCCAGCGCGTAGGCGGCGACGTCGTCGCGCCAGCGGTTGTCGTGCTCGTTGGTCATGCCAGTCCCTCCGCCAGCTCGCCGCGAATCTTTTCCAGGCCCAATCTCATTCTTCCCTTCACGGTCCCGAGCGGGACGCCGAGCATCCGCGCGATCTCCGAATGGCTGAAGCCGCCGAAGTAGGCGAGCTCGATCACCTTCGACTGGTCGCCGGGCAGCTCCCCGAGCGCGCCGCGCACCTCGCTGGCCGTCTCATGCCGCATCGCCTCGTCCTCGGTCAGCTGCTCCGATGGGCGCTGCTCGAGGATCGAGTCGTCGTCGAAGGTCAGCTTCGGCGCTTTGCCGGCCTTGCTGCGGAGAAAGTCGATCGCCCGGTTGCGGACGATGCTCAGCATCCAGGAGCGGACGCTGCCGCGGGTGGAGTCGAAGCGGGCGCCGGAGCGCCAGAGGGAGATGAAGGCCTCCTGAGTGACGTCCTCGGCCGCCGCCCGCTCGCCGACGATTCTGTACGCCAGCGAGTAGGCGGCACCGCCGTGGCGGTCGTAGAAGACCTCGAAGGCCTCGGGGTCTTTTTCTCCGATCAGCGGCATCAACTCCTCGTCGGCGAGCCGCTCGGCCTTCTCCCGTCTGATCGTCATTCCTTCAGTCTCCCTTGTGGGGCATCTCGCCGCTTAGGCGATGAACGGTTCCACTGCCTTCAGCACCTGCGCTTCGTCGAGCGAGGGGTCGAAGGCGTCGGGGGACGGTTCTTCTTTGTTCTGCAACCGGATCGCGGCGGCGTGGCGTGCCTCGATCTGGACGATCGAGCCGGCCGCGGCCAGCACGTCTTTCGACTTGATCGCCGGGGCGGCCCCGTTGTAGGCGCTGACCCCGGTGTCCTCGAAGGTCTGCGCCAGTTCCAGGAAGCCGGCCGTGTCGTTGTAGGCGAAGTCGAATTTCGGTTCCGCCACCGGCTTGCCACCGAGCTGCTTGATCGTCGCCGTCAGGGCTTCGACGTGCTCCTTCTCGTCCTTGGCGATCAGGTCGACCAGGCTCTTCAGTTCGCCCTTGGCGCCGGCCCTGGACTTGGCTTCTTCGTAGAATTTCGACTCCAGGAACTCCAGCGTGAGCGCGAAGTTGAGGATGTCGACGTCGCCGCCACCGCTCATCGCCAGCGCCTTGCGGACGAAGGGACCGACCATGAAGGTGCCGTAGACGGCACCGGCCGCGAGCGCGCCCTTGAGGATCACCTCGCTGCGGGAAAGGTCCTCGCTGTCCTCGTCGACGGTGATGCCGGCGAGCTCCGGATGTGCAAGTTCGTTCTGGGTCATTGCTGTCTCCTTTCGCTCTCTACGCCGGGTCAGCCGACGATGAAGGGTTCGACGGATTTGAGGACGGTGGCCGCGTCCGCCGGCTTGGCGAAGGCGCCGTCCGGGGTGATCGGTTCACCGAGCAGCGTGTTCAGGGTGGCCGCGTGGCGTCCCTCGACGCTGTGGATCGCGAGCGCCGCGGCGAGCACGTCCGGGCTCTTGATGTTGGCCGCCTGGCCGAGGTAGGCGGCGGCGCCGAGGTTCTCGACGGTACCGGCCAGTTCGACCACCGCTTTCGCGCTTTCCAGCGGGAATTCGGCTTTCGGTTCCGGCGCCGGCTTGCCGCCCAGTTCCTTCGCGGCGGCGGTCAGCGCTTCGACGTGTTCCTGCTCCTCCTGGCCGAATTTTTTGATCGTCTTCAGCTCGGCGCCTTTGAACAGGCCGCTCTTGACGACGTCGGCGTAGAAGGCCGCCTCGAGGTACTCGAGGGTGAGCGCGTAGTTGACGATCCCGAGGTCGCCCTTGCCGAACTGCGCGGTTTCGCTGTCGCCGCCGGACTTGGCCGCGGTGGTGGTTTCCGACATCGTCGTGCCGTCGTCACCGCCACAGGCGGCGAGGAAGGCGGCCGCGGCGGCGGAGCCACCGGTCAGCGCCATGAACTTGCGTCGCGAAACGGGGTCCTTGACGGCGCGCGCGACTGCGCTCTGACCCTGTCCGTCCGTCTTCTCGCGTTCCTTGCTGCCTGGCATCTAATGCCTCCCTGCTGGTTTGCGCTTTCGCCGTTCCACTACGCGCGGCGACGGGGAGGCGGATCAGAATCTCCGCGAGAGAAGTTGCGGCGGTGCCTGCAGGTGGCCGGGGAGGGCCGGGTCAGGGACTAGGAGCGCAGGCGGGCGAGCGCGGCGGCGATGCGGCCGACGCCCTCGGACATCTGCGCGGCCGGGACCGGCGCAAACGAGAGCCGGAGGCTGTTTTGGCCACCGTCGATCATGAAGTCGGGGCCGGCGACGAAGGACACGCCGTCGGCTTTGGCCTCGGCCAGGAGGGCGACCGTGTCGGTGCCCTCGGCGAGGTCGAGCCAGAGGAAGTAGCCGCCCTCGGGGACGACGAACTCGGCCTCGGGGATCTGCTCGCCGAGCGCCGCGACCAGCGCGTCGCAGCGCGCCTTCAGCTCCGCTTTGCAGAACTCGATGTTGCGGTCGAGGGCGCCGGAGCGGCAGAGGTCGAGGACGATCGACTCGGCCAGCATGTTCGGCGAGATGTAGGTCTCGTTGGCGCGCTTGGCGATCTTCTTGATCTCTTCCGCGGGTCCCGCCAGGTAGCCGACGCGGATGCCGGGGCTCACCGTCTTCGAGAAGGAGGAGGCGTGGACGACCCGGTCGGCCTGGTCGAGCGAGAGCATCGTCGCCAGCGGCTCGCCCTCGAAGGGCAGCTCACGGTAGGGGTCGTCCTCGAAGATCCAGAAGCCGTGATCGGCGGCGAGCTCGACCAGGCGCTGGCGCTTGGCCACCGAGAGCGTGCAGCCGGCCGGGTTGTGGGCGTTGGGGATGATGTGCGCGAGCCGCACCGGGCCCTCGGCGAGCGCCGCTTCGAGAGCGCCGACGTCGAGCCCGTCGGCCTCCAGCGGCACCGGCACCAGCTCGACCCCGAGCCGCTGCAGGAGCAGCAGCGTGCGGTCGTAGGTCGGCTGCTCGACGATCACCCGGTCACCGGCCGAGAGCAGATGCTCGAACAGCATCGCGCCAGCCTCCAGCGAGCCGTTGGCAATCATCACCTGGGCGGGGTCAAGCCCGCCGTGGCGCTCGGCCACCCACTGGCAGAGCCCGGGATGGCCGACCCCGACCCCGTAGGAGAGAGCCGTTTCCCAGTCCTCCGTGAGCGCCCGCGCCGCCGCCTCCCGCACCGCCTCGTGGGGCAGGATGTCGGCGCTGGGAGCGCCGCGCGCGAAGGAAATCGTCCCGGTTGCCATCGCGCCTGACCCTAGCAACGCGACCGAGCTGGAGTCGACGCGGCGCTCGCGACATTGACCATGCCCAGGTGTGGTCAATGTCGCGAGCGCGAGTCCCGCCATACTTGGCGCGCATGACGGTCTCGTCCAGGATCCGCATCGGTGCAACCGCCTCGCTCCTCGCCGGTCTCGTGCTGGCCTTGAGCGGCTTGAGCAGCGCGGCGCCGATCGTGCTCGACCCCGAAGAACCCGCGGAACGGATGGCGCTGCGGCTGCACGACCTGCCGCCGGGCTACCTGATCTTCGGGCTGGGCTCGGAGGGCGCCAACGACAGCTTCCTCTGCGAAGACATCGTGCCGAGCGACCCTGGCAAGCAGCTCGCCCGCTGGGTCGATCGCTTCCATCCCCACGGCTGCGTCGACGGCTACTACCGCAGCTACCGGGTGCCGGGCCCGGGCCCGGCACCGCCCCTGGTCGGCACCGGGGCGCTCGAGACCGACAGCCTCGCCGCCGCCGAAGGCGGCCTCGCGCTCTCGCCGCTCCTCCTCGCCAAGTTGGTCGGAGATGCCGGCAAGCCGCTCGTCGAGGTAGCGCCGGCGAGCGTGGTCGGCGACGGCACCCGGCTCTTCCACTGGCGCGGGGTCCCCGGTTACCTCGAAGGCGGAGGGCTGGGGACGTTCGTCGCCTGGCGCTCGGGCACCGCCCTCGGCGCGGTCCTCGCAACCGGCAGCAGCTTTGCCAGGACCGACTCCGCCGCGCTCGAGCTGGCCCGCCGCCAGCAGGCCCACATCGCCTCCCCCACCCCTTACACGGTGGCCGAACGCGACACCGTCGAGGTCTCGCTCGACAACCCGGAATCGGACTTCCCGGTTCACTGGCTCGGGCGCACCTTCAGGCCGGGCCACGGGCTGACGGCGACCGAACTGGTCGAAACTGCCGGCCCGTACGCCCCGCGCCCGGTGCCCAACCCGAGGACTCCGCAGGTGCGGCTGCGCTACGCCGACGGCCCCACCCTCACGCTTTGGGGACTGCCGGGGTGGAAGCGCTTCACCGGCAGCCGATTGGGGCGTGCAATCACCTCCAAGCAGTGCTCGACCTCGCAGCCGCTGGAGCTTGCGCGCGGGCGCGCCGTCATCGTCTCCACCCCCTTCAGCCCCTTATCCAGTTGCCACCGCAAGCGCGGGGCGCCCTACCACTTCGCCTACGCGTTCATCGGCAAGACCGTGATCGGCGTCAGCCTGCCCGGTTGCGAACACTGCTTTCTCCCTGGCAGCGAACCGTACAGCTCCCTGAAGGGCATCAAGGCGATCCTCCGCGGGCTCGAGCTGCGCCCGAAGCCGGTCTACCGCGCCGCGCCCTAGAGCGAGTTGAGGACTTCGACCGCGATAGCCGCGGTCTCGGTCGGGCTTTCGCCGACCCGCACGCCCTTGGCCTCGAGCGCCTCTTTCTTCGCCGCGGCGGTGCCGGAGGAGCCGGAGATGATCGCGCCGGCGTGGCCCATCTGCTTGCCGGGGGGCGCGGTGAAGCCGGCGATGTAGGCGACGACGGGCTTGCTGATGTCAGAGGCGATGAACTCGGCCGCGCGCTCCTCGGCGTCGCCGCCGATCTCGCCGACCATCACGATCAGCTCGGTCTCGGGGTCGGCCTCGTAGAGCTTGAGGATGTCGATGAAGTCGGAGCCGACGATCGGGTCGCCGCCGATGCCGACGATCGAGGAGTTGCCGGCACCGGCCTGTTTCAGCTCGTTGCCGATCTGGTAGGTCAGCGTCCCCGACTTGGAGACGACGCCGATCGAGCCGGGCTCGAAGAACTGGGCCGGGATGATGCCGACGTTGGCCTTGCCGGGCGAGAGCACGCCGGGGCAGTTGGGGCCGATCAGCCGCACGCCCGCCTCCTGGGCCTTCCAGTAGGTCTTCAGCATGTCGAGGACGGGAATGCCCTCGGTGATCGCGATCACCGTCTCGACGCCGGAGTCGATCGCCTCGTCGATCGCCGGAGCGGCGAAGCGGGCCGGCACGAAGATCATCGAGGTGTTGGCGCCGGCCTCGGTGACCGCGTCCTTGATCGTGTCGAAGACGGGCACGCCCTCGACGTCCTGGCCGCCCTTGCCGGGCGTGACGCCGGCGACGAGGTCGGTCCCGTAGGCCTTGTTGCGGAGGCCGTGGAAGGAGCCCTCGCGGCCGGTCAGGCCGGAGACGGCGAGCTTGGTCTCGCTGCCGACGATGATGCTCATGCGGCCCCTCCGGCGAGCTCGACGACGCGGCGGGCGGCGTCCAGCATCGTCTTCTCCTGGTGCAGGTTGGGCAGCGCCGCCTCGGCCAGGATCGCCAGACCCTCCTCGGAGTTGGTGCCGTCGAGGCGGACGACCAGCGGCAGCTGCAGGTTGAGCTGACTGGAGGCGGTGACGATGCCCTTGGCGATCTCGTCGCAGCGGGTGATGCCACCGAAGATGTTGAAGAGGATCGCCGTGACCTTGTCGTCGGACTGGATCACTTCCAGCGCGTTGACGATCGCCTCGGCTTTGGAGCCGCCGCCGGCGTCGAGGAAGTTGGCGGGGGCGCCGCCAGCCTGGGCGACGACGTCGAGCGTCGACATGCAGAGCCCGGCGCCGTTGGCGAGGATGCCGACGTTGCCGTCGAGCTTGACGTAGGTGAGGCCCTTCTCCTTCGCCATCGCCTCCTGCGGGTCCTCGACCGTGTCGGCGATGTCGGCCAGGTCCTGGTGGCGGAAGAGGGCGTTGCCGTCGATCGTCACCTTGGCGTCGAGCGCGACCACGTCGCGGTCGGCGGTGACGATCAGCGGGTTGACCTCGATCAGGTTGGCATCCTCCTCGGAGGCGACCTCGGCCAGCTTCACCAGGACCTCGGCGGCCTCGTCGAGGGCGTCGTCGGCGAGCTTCGCGGCCTCGACGATCGGGCGCGCAGCGGCGGCGTCGAACTCCACGGTCGGGTCGATGTGGACCTTGACCAGCGCGTCGGGGTCCTCGGCGGCGACCGCCTCGATGTCCATACCGCCCTTGGCCGAGACCATCGCCAACAGTTTCTTCTCGCCGCGATCGAGGATGACCGAGGCGTAGTACTCCTCGGCGATGTCGGAGCCGCCCTCGACCCAGACCTGGTCGACGCGGAAGGGGCCCTCGCCGTGCGGGCCGACGATGTCCATGCCGAGGATCGCGTCGGCGTGCACGCGCGCCTCGCCGGCGTCCTTGGCGATCTTGATGCCGCCGGCCTTGCCGCGGCCGCCGATCAGGACCTGAGCCTTGATCGCGCAGGGGTAGCCGATCTTCTCCGCCGCGGCGACAGCCTCGTCGACGGTGTCGGCGACCTCGCCGCTCGGCACGACGATGCCGTGCTTGGCGAACAACTGCTTGCCCTGATACTCGAGGAGGTCCATAGGAGGGGCGCCGTGGCGCGGTCGGGGACCCTATCCAAGTTGGCCGCCGGGGCGCCGTATCGTGGCTGCCGGGCATAGGTGAAACCCCCAAGCGAGGGGCAATGCCATAATGCCGCGCTGCCCCATGGCCCTCCCAAGTCTCAAAAACATCAACTGGGTAACCACCGATTGCTACGGAACCCTGATCGATTGGGAGAAAGGCATCATCGACGCCTGCAAGAAAGAGGCGGCGAAAGACGGGTTCAGCTTCGAAGAGGGTCCCTTCCTCGCCCGCTTCATGGAGGTCCAGGCCGAGATCATGGCCGGCTCCTACGAGCTCTACGCCGAGGTCCTGCGCCGCACGATCGTCAAAGTCGCTGGTGAGCTCGGCTGGGAGGTGGAGCCCTCGCGGGCCCAGTTCCTGCCCAACAGCGTCGCCTACTGGCTGCCCTTCCGCGAGGCCAACGCGGCGATGGACCGGCTCGGCAAGAAGTACGAGATCGGGATCATCTCCAACATCGACGACAAACTGCTCGGGATCTCGCGCCGCCACCTGCGGACCGAACTCGACCTCGTGGTCACCGCCCAGCAGGTCCGCAGCTACAAGCCGGACCCGGTCCACTTCAAAGAGTGCGCGCGGCGGATCGGCGGCAAGAAAGGCTGGCTCCACATCGGTTGCGACTACGCGACCGATATCGCTCCGGTGCTGAAAATGAACGTGCCGGTGATCTGGGTCAATCGCCATGGCGAGAAACTGGAAGGCCGCAAAGCCCCCAGCGCCACGGTGAAAAACTTCCGCGAAGCAGCCAAAAAGCTCGGCGCGTCCTAACCGTTTTCTAGCGTTCAGGGCGCAACTCCGGTGGCAGGCGCCGGTTTCGGCGGTAGTCGCTCACGACACCCCTGATGAATAAGTTCGCTCAACCAAGGACTCAATTCCGTGCCCTCGCCGGCATGCGGCTCGTCTTCGCTCTGAGCCTGCTGGTCCTGCTCGGCGCGCTTGTCTTCGCGGGCGCCCAGGGCGCCAGCACCGCCGCGGCCAAGAACAAGGCATCCGGGACCAAGAGCGCGGTGGAACTGCTGCCGGCTCACGAACGGCCCAACTTCGTCGTCATCCAGACCGACGACCAGACGATCGACAGCCTCTACGCGACCTACACCCCGCCCGGCGGCCTGCCGGTCCAGGTGATGCCGAACACGCTGGGGCTGATCGGCGAAAAAGGCGTGACCCTGAGCCGCTACTACGTCTCCTACCCGCTCTGCTGCCCCTCGCGCGTCAGCCTCCTGACCGGCCGCTACGCGCACAACCACAACGTGCGCGGCAACGTCCAGCCCAACGGCGGCTACTTCGGCTTCTCCTACCGCGGCGCCAACACCCACAACCTCGCCACCTGGCTGCAGGGCTCCGGCTACCGCACGATCCACATCGGCAAGTTCCTCAACGGCTACGGCGACGAGCCGTACGACAACGGCGCCACGGTCCCGCCCGGCTGGAACGCCTGGCACTCGGTCCTCAAGGCCGACACCGACCACTACTTCTACGGCTACTCGCTCAACAACAACGGCATGGTCGAAGGCCCCTACGGGGACTCCGGCAGCTGGGAGACGCGCGAATACGGCGAAGAATCCCGCGACGACTTCGGCTGCCCGTTGGCACCGCTGAACGGCCGTCCCTGCCTCTACGAGACCGACGTCTTCAACCGGATCGCCGCCGAAGAGATGATCGGGACGCCGGAAGGCACGCCCTTCTACCTGCAGCTCGACTACACGGCGCCGCACGGAGACTTCCGCCGCCCGGCCGGGCCGGAGCCGGCCACGCGCCACTACAACACCCTCGCCGGGGCGCGGCTGCCGCACACGCGCCAGCAGGGCGTCAACGAGGGCAACGTCGCCGACAAGCCGCGCTTCATCCGCGAAGCGCCATTCCTCTCGCCGACCGAACTCCACACCTACCGCGTCTACTACGAGAAGCAGCTGGAGTCGCTGCGCTCGATCGACGACGGCGTCAAACAGGTGGTCGACACGCTCGGGGCGATGGGCCGGCTGCGCAACACCTACATCATCTTCACCTCCGACAACGGCTTCTTCTTCGGCGAGCATCGCCTCACCGGCGGCAAGTTCCTCGCCTACGAGCCCTCCACCCACCTGCCGTTCCTGATGCGGGGGCCGGGGATCAAACCGGGCACGACGACCGGGGAGCTGGCGGCCAACATCGACATCGCGCCGACGATCCTCGAACTCGCCGGCGCCACCGCCGACAAGAGCCTCGACGGCCGCTCGCTGGTCCCATACGTCACCGACACCAGCCTGCGCACGCGGCGCCCGATCCTCTTCGAGTCCTTCGTCGAGACCAACGACGTCGAGGCCAACGGGGCCGAACCGTCAACCCTGCCGAAGTCAGCGCGCCAGGGCGGGACCCGGGCCGAACAGAGCGACGAGTCGAGCGCCGTCGGCGGCGACGGCAAAGCGACCGCCTCGATCGTGGCGCCGCCCAAGGACTACATCGGCATCCGCCTCGGCGCCTGGAAGTACATCGAGTGGCCCTCGGGCGAGAAAGAGCTCTACGACATCACCAAGGACCCCTACGAGCTCAACAACATCGCCCGCGACAAGAACTACGCCCCGATCCGCAACTTCCTCCACAACGAGCTGCGCGACCTGGCCGAATGCTCCGGCAAGACCTGTCGCGAAACCACCCCGAAGATGCCGCTGACCAAGCGCGAGCAGCTGAAGATCAAACGCCAGAAGGAAAAGGAACAGCGGGAACGGGAACGCGAGCAGAAACAGCGGGAAGAAAAACAGAAAAAAGGGCAGAAATAGGGTTTGCGTTGAGGAGGGGTGATACCCCCTCCTCTCTCACTTGCTCGCTGGATCGCTGTCCGCCCGTCCGAGAACCGCTTCGGGCGAGAAGTTGATGCCGTTCGGAGGGGGTATCACCCCTCCTGCAATCCGAAGCACTAGTTCCGCCGGAGATTCGGTTGCTCTCCGGCCGGGAATCTGCGGGCGTTCTAAACCGCTGAAGATTCAGCAGCTCTCGAGCCGAAACTGCGGGCGCTCTCACGCCGGGAGATGAACTGCCCCGTGAAGCAGGCGGTGCTGTCGCTGGGCCGTGGGGGTGGGGTCTCGGGAAAACTCCACAACTCGTTGCGTATTCCTCGCGCCGCAGGCGCGATCCAGGTTGCACCGACCGCAGGGAGGTGCCGTTTTCCAGGGACCCCACCCCCACGGCCCTCCGCTACACCACCTGAAGCGCGGAGGTTCTACTCGATCGTCGCGAGGGCGTCGCCGGCGTTCACGGCGTCGCCCTCTTTGGCGCTCAACGAAGTCACTTTGCCCGCCCGGTGAGCGGTGATCTCGTTCTCCATCTTCATCGCCTCGATCACCATGATCAGGTCGCCCTCGGCTACCTCGGCGCCCTCCTCGACGACGACTTTGAAGACGGTGCCCTGCAGCGGCGCGGGCAGGGCGGCACTGGAGGAACCGGCGGAGCCGCCAGCTTTGCGCTCGCGCTTGGGCGGTTTCTTACCGCCGGCCGCCGGGGCGGCGCCACCGGCGATGGCCTCGCCGATCACCTTGACGTCGAAAAGCTTGCCGGAGACCTCGACCTTGTAGTCGCGGCTGACCATCTCCGCCCCCTCCTCGGAGGGCTCGGGCGGGGTCGCGTCGGCGGGAGCCGTCGACTTCAGCCAGTCGGTGTCCTCCATCAGGTCGCGACAGGTCTCCCCCTTGGCCCACTGCTCGGTGGCGAGGATCGCTTCGTGGAAGGGGATCAGCGTGGTCAGGCCGCCGGAGTCGTATTCGCCCAGCGCCCGCAGCATCCGCCGCGTCGCCTTCTCGCGGTCGACGTCCCAGACGATCAGCTTGGCCACCATCGGGTCGTACATCGGCGTCACCTCGCCGCCGGCCTCGACGCCGGAGTCGACGCGGACGCCCGGCCCGGAGGGCTCGTGGTAGCTGCTGTCGATCGGGCCCGGGGCGGGGGCAAATTTCTTGTGCGCGGCCTCGGCGTTGATCCGGCACTCGATCGACCAGCCGCGCAACTCGACCTCGTCCTGGGCGAGCGAGAGCGGCTCGCCGGCGGCGACGAGGATCTGCTCGCGGACGATGTCGACGCCGCTGATCATCTCGGTCACGCAATGCTCGACCTGGACGCGGGTGTTCATCTCTAGGAAGAAGTACTCGTCGCCGACCTGCATGCCCTCGATCGTGCCGGCGCCGCGGTAGCCAACGGCCGCGGCCGCGTCGGTCGCGATCTTGCCGATCCGCTCGCGCATCTCCTCGTCGACGTGCGGCCCGGGGGCCTCCTCGATCACCTTCTGGTGGCGACGCTGGATCGAGCAGTCGCGCTCGCCGAGGTGGATCACGTTGCCGTGCGAGTCGGCCAGCACCTGGACCTCGACGTGGCGCGGGTCATCGAGGTAGCGCTCGATGTAGACGCGGTCGTCGGAGAAGAACTTCTCGCCTTCGCGGGCCGAGCCCTCGAAGGCCTCCTCGAGGTCCTCGGGAGTCATCGCCACGCGGAAGCCCTTGCCGCCACCGCCGCCAGCGGCCTTGCAGGCGACCGGGTAGCCGGCTTCCTCGGCCTGCTTGCGAGCCTCGTCGATGTCCTTGGCGACCTCGGTCGAGCCGGGGACGATCGGCACCCCGGCCTCTTGCATGATCTCGCGCGCCATGGTCTTCGAGCCCATCGCTTCGATCGCCTCCGGTGGCGGGCCGATCCAGGTGATGCCGGCCTCGGCGCAGGCGCGGGCCATGTCGGCATTCTCGGCGAGGAAGCCGTAGCCGGGATGGATCGCTTCCGCCCCGGCCTCCTTGGCCGTCTCGATGATCTTCTCGATCTTCAGGTAGCTCTCAGCCGGGACCGCGGGACCGATCAGGAAGGCCTCGTCGGCGGCGCGCACGTGCGGGGCGTCGCGATCGATCTCCGAGTAGACGGCGACCGAGGTGATCCCCATCTCCTTCAGGGTGCGGGCCACGCGGATGGCGATCTCGCCGCGGTTGGCTATGAGGACCTTTCCGAACACGGCGGCGCAGTCTATTTATGCGGCGGGCGCGATGCCGGCAGGCGGCGCTGCAGCCTTAGGGAGTCGTGAAAGCGACCGACACACAACCGAATTCGTCGTTGTCGGGGGGCGTGTAGAAACCGGCGAAGACGTTGACGCCGTCGGTGGTCAGCGTGCCCCGCATCAGGCTGTAGGTGAAGGTCTTGCCGCCGTTGGAGATCGCCGGCCCGGCGCTGGTGTCGAGACTGAGCAGGCTCGCGCGCTGGCTCGGGTATGGCGTGCTGCCATTCCCCTGGAAGCGGAAGATCGCCCGCGAGGCGGCGCCGTTGATCTCGATCTCGGGCTCGGCCGCGGTGAGGTCGATGCCGTGGCCCTTCCAGCGAAAGGTAGTCGCTCCCTGGCCGTAGACGCCGGCCGTGCCGCTGACCGGGTCGAACCAGCTCGCCCGCGGCGCGAAGGCGACCCGGTAAGGGAGCTGGGCATCGCTGCTGCTGGGCCGGTCCGGGCATTCGGAGGCGGTCGAGTCGATGCCGGTTGCGCCGCCGGAGAAGAGGATGCCGTCGCCTGCCGCGCTGCCGCTGGAGACGTAGCGAATCCAGGAGTCGCGCGGGAACCAGCTGACCTGCACGGCGCTGACGTCGACCGCGGTGGCGGGGCGCGCCAGCAGCGGCGGTTCGGAGCCGAGCGGGCCCGAGGTCGGGTTGTTGCCCGATCCGCCGCCGCCCGCGGGCAGCGCCGCACGGCGCAGCCGCAGGCGCAGCAGCTGCGTGCGCTCCGCCTTGCCCTGGCGGATCACGGTGCGGATCTCGACCGTGGTCGTGCGGCCGGCGAGGTTGGCCAGGGCGAGGGCGCCGAGCTTGACCCGGACCTTCGCCTTGGCGCCGGCGGCGAGCCGCTTGGGCGCCAGCACCTGCGCCCAGAACGAGCGCTCCCCGACCTTGACCTTGACCCGCTTCGGGGCCGCGATCTCGCAGGCCTCCCGCTTGCAGGTGACGACGCCCACCGTGGCCAGTCCCTTGTCGCCGACATAACGCAGCTGCGCCGAGGCGGGGGCGGCGGCCAGCGCCATCAGCAGGGCGGCGAGGAGAGCGAGAGGAAGCGAGCGCCGAGCCATCGAGGGGCAAGATAGCAACTCCCTATTAGGGCTCCCTAATAGGCGCCGAAACTGCCCCCACCATCGTCCCTCACGATCGCGTGGTTCCTTTTTCCCCTGTCGGGTTAAAAAGGAACCACGCGATAGGTTGCCGGGCGTGCTGATCGAGCTGCAGAGCCACTCGACCGTCTCCGACGGCCAGCTGGCGCCGGCGGAAGTCGTCGAGCGCGCGGCCGAGGCGGGGGTGACGACGCTGGCGCTGACCGACCACGACGGGGTCGCCGGCGTGCCCGCGGCGGCCGAGGCGGCGGCGCGGCTGGGGATCGAGCTGGTGCCGGCGATCGAGATGTCGTGCGTGCACCCCTACGCCGAAGACCTCCACATCTGCGGCTACTGGATCGACCTCGAGACGATGGCGCCGATCTGCGACCGCGCCCAGGAGGAGCGGCGCACGCGGGCGGCGGAGATCGTCGCCAACCTGCAGCGCGAGGGCTTCGAGCTCACGCTCGAGGACGCGATCCGCGAGGCCGGCGCCGCTGACTCGATCGGCCGCCCCCACATCGCCAAGGCGGCCGGCGCGAGCGGCGACCTCGGCCCCTTCTTCGAGGAGTACCTCGTCCCCGGGGCCAAGGCCTTCGTGCCGCGGCGCTGGCCCAGCGCCGCCGAGGCGATCGAGCTGATCCGCGGCGCCGGCGGCGTCGCCGTGATTGCCCACCCCTACTGGGACATCTCCGACGCGGGCGAGGTCGAGGACCTCATCCGCAGCCTCCAGCCCGACGGGATCGAGACCTACTACCCGCCGCACACGCGCGAGCAGACCGCCCACCTGCTCGGCCTCTGCGAGGAGCTTGGGCTGGTCGCCACCGCCTCCTCCGACTACCACGGCCCCACCCACAAGACCTTCTCCAGGTTCGGCGACTACGACACCTACGGCCTCGGCGAGCCGCAGGTCCCGCCGCGCCCCTAGCGGACCAGCCCACGACGACAAAAGCGTCTCCGCATTTCTTTGGCTACCCTAATTAGGTAAGCCTAATTAGGGTGCCCTGATGGGCGCTCGCGGAGAGGAGCCGAAGTCTTGAGAGTCGTGATGAACGTGGTCGAGGTCAAAGAGGAGAACCGGGAGGCCTTCGAGCGACAGTTCCTCGAGCGCGAGAGCCACGTCCACAAAGCCGAGGGGTTCGCCGGCTTCGAGCTGCTGCGCCGCGACGGAGAGGGCGAGTACATCGTGCTCAGCCGCTGGGAGAGCGACGAGGCGTTCAAGGCCTGGGCCAACAGCGAGCTGTTCGCGCTCAGCCACCGCCACGCCGACGGCCAGCTGGCCGAAAAGAGCCGTGTCCGCAACTACGACGTGATCGACTCGCGGGTTCCGGCCTAGTGCGGTTCCTTTTTAACCCGATGCGTGCAAAAGGAACCACGACTTCGGTGCTGGGGGTCGTGCTGCTTGCGCTTGCGCTGGCGCTCCCGGCGGTGACCGGCGCCGCCGCGCCAGACAAGCCGCAGCGGATCGTCGCCCTCACCCCCTTTGCCGCCAACACCCTCGCCAAGCTCGGCGTGACGCCGGTCGGCGTCGGCCAAACGCTCGGTGGCGAGGCCCGGCTCTCGCCGAAGCTGAAGAACGTCACGGTTCTGCCGCTCTCCCACCCCAACGGCCCCAACCTCGAGCAACTCGCCTCGCTCAACCCCGACCTCGTCTTCTCAGCCCCGACCTGGGCCAAAGGCAACCAGGCGATGAAGAACCTCGGGATCGACGTCGTCATCCGCGAGCCGCAGACGATCAAGAACGCCTATGCCGACACCTTCAAGATCGGCGAAATGACCGGGCACCGCCAGCGCGCCCGGGCGCTGCTGAAATCGATCCGCGCCAACGTCGACGCGGCGACCAAGGGGATCAGCAAGCGCCCGAAGGTGATGCTGATCCTCGGCGTCGGCCGCACCCCGTTCACGATGCTGCCCAACAGCTGGGGCGGCGACATCGTCACCAAGGCCGGCGGCGAACTGCTGACCGGTGGCGTCAGCTCCAAGTCCGGCTTCGAGCGGATCTCCGACGAAGTCGTGGTCGCCGAAAACCCGGACGTGATCATCGCCGTCCCGCACGCCAACGCCAGCGACATCCCGAGCCTGACCGAGTACCTGCGCGACAACCCCGCCTGGTCAAGCACCACCGCGGCCCAGAGCGGCCAGGTCTACGTCTCGGTCGACAACTCGTTGCTGCAGGCAGGCACCGACATCGCCCGGACGATCCGCAAGGTCCGCAGCGTCTACCTGAAGAACTGAGCTTCGCGTGGCACGCCGTGCATCGGTCTTCGCGGCGCTGCTCGTAGCGCTCGCCCTCGCCACGGTCGCCTCGCTGGCGCTGGGCGCGGTCAAGGTCCCATTCGGCGAGGTGATCGAGATCCTGCTCGGCAAGGGGCCGGGCGGGCCCGACCAGCAGATCGTCGAGGCGCTGCGACTGCCGCGCACGGTCGAGGCGCTGGTGGTCGGGGCGGCGTTGGGGATCGCCGGGGCGATCCTGCAGGGGGCGCTCGGCAACCCGCTCGCCTCGCCCGACGTGATCGGGGTCACCGGCGGCGCCGGCTTCGGGGCGATCCTGATCATCATCCTCTTCCCGGGCTCGATCGCGCTGCTGCCGGTCGGCGCCCTCGCCTTCGGGCTGCTGGCGGCGACCCTGGTCTTCGGCTTCGCCTGGTCGGGTCGCAACCGCGGCAGCGTCGGCAAGGTGATCCTGGCCGGGATCGCGATGCTCTCGCTGTTCACGGCCGCGACCACCGGCCTGCTCGCCGCCTACCCCGAGCGGGCGCCCTCGGCGATCTTCTTCATCGCCGGCGGCCTCACCTCCAGCGGCTGGGAGGAGATGGAGACGATCTGGCCCTACTTCGCGGTCGGCTTTCTCTTCGCCCTGATCCTGATCCGGCCCCTCGACCGGCTGGCGCTGGGCGACGACGTCGCCGCCTCGCTCGGCTCTCGGCCGCAGCTGATCCGGCTCGGGGCCGGGATCGCGGCGGCGCTGCTGGCGGCGGCCTCGGCCGCGATCGCCGGCCTGCTCGGCTTCCTCGGCCTCGTCGTCCCCCACGTCGTCCGCATGGCCGGCGGCAGCTCCAGCCACGCCTACGTGGTCCCCGCCTCGGCGATCGGCGGCGCCGCCCTGCTGGCCGGCGCCGACACCCTGGCGCGGACGCTGCGGGCGCCGATCGAGATGCCGGTCGGCCCGTTCATGGTGATCCTCGGGGTGCCGCTGTTTCTCTGGCTGCTGCGGAAGGCGGTCTGATGGCGGCGCTGGAGGGAGTGCCGCTGCTCGAGGCCGAGGGAGTCGAAGTCGAGATCGCCGGCACCCCGATCCTGACCGGCGCCGACCTGCGGCTGGAGCGCGGCGAGCTGGTCGCCGTGGTCGGCCCCAACGGCGCCGGCAAGTCGACCCTGGTGCGGGCGGTCGCCGGGCTGCAGGGGCTCAGCGGCGGCACCGTGCTTTGGGGTGGGCGCTCGCTCAACGGCATCCGCGGCCGCGAGCTCTCCAAGCTGCGTGCCTTCGTGCCGCAGCGGATGCCGGTCCCGGCCGGGATCACCGTGAAGGAAGCGGTGACGATCGGCCGCTCCTCGCACCTGCGGATGCTGGGCCGGCTTACCCGCACCGACCACGGGGCGATCGCCGCCGCGATCGAGCGGGCCGGGGTCACCCAGTTCAGCGAGCGCTCGCTGACGACGCTCTCGGGCGGCGAGCTGCAGCGGGTCCAGATCGCGATCGGCCTCGCCCAGGAAGCGCCGGTGTTGATCGCCGACGAGCCCACCTCCCAGCTCGACCTCGGCGCCACGATCGGCGTCGCCAGCCTGCTGCAGGGTCTGGTCGCGGATGGGCTGACGGTGCTGCTGGTCGTCCACGACCTCGCCCTGGCGCTGGCGGTCGCCGACACCGCCGTGGTCGTCTCCGACGGGCGCACCGTCGCCGCCGGCGCGCCGGCAGAGGTACTGACGCCGGAGCGGCTGGCCGATGTCTGGGGCGCCAACGCCCGCCTCAGCGAGCACGACGGGCGCACCGCTCTGCACGTCGCCTGGCTGGCGCCGGCCCCGTCCTAGCTACGCCGCTCTTCCCCTTAGGGCAGCCTAATTCCTACTTTGTTAGGGTGGATTTCTTAGGCAACCCTAATTAGGGCCCTTCCCCCTCTTTCCCTCTACGAACCAGGAGACCGCACCGCCGATGAGCACGCTCCCGAACCCATCCCTTCGCCACCCGCGCGCGCTGGCAGTTCTGGCGCTGGCGCTGGCGGCCATCATCGCCGCAACGGCGACCAGCGCCAGCGCTGCCCCCGCCAGCGGCGAGGTCGTGCTGACCCTGAAGAAAGGCGCCAAAAGCTCGCTCCTGCGCGAAGGCGTCAAGGCCAGCCCGCGCAGCGGCAAAGGCGCAACCCAGACCGTGAAGCTCCCGGTCTCCGACCTCGAGCTGGGGGCCGCCAGCCTCGTCAAGACCGGCGCCACGCTGACCCTCAGCGGCGGCGGCAAGAGCGCCAAGCTGAAGGACGTCGAGTTGAAGATCGGCGCCACCAGCACTGCGATCAGCGCCAAGCTGGGTGGCAAGAGCCAGGTCTTCTTCCGCGCCGGCGCGGAGGCGCAGACGGTCGGCACCGCGGTCGTCGTCAAGGGCCCGCTGACCCTGACCGGCAGTGGCGCCAGGGCCCTGCGTGAGGCGCTCGGCCTCGACGGGATCAGCGGCGGCCGCGTCGGCTCGGCCAACGTCGCCGCGGCGATCTCCGCGGCCACCCCGGTCACTCCGGCGCCGAAACAGCCCGACGCCCCGGTCGACCCCTACCCCTACGCAACCCAGTGCCCGGTCGCCAGCGTCGCCGGCGCTCCCGGCGGAGCCGGTGAGGCCCCCGGCACGGTCGACGGCATCGCCGCCGCTCCGATCTTCAACGCCGGCACCTCGCAGGAAGTGACCGGCACCGAGGTCGACTGGGGCTTCCGGTCGGACTTCCGCGGCTACGTCCTCGGATCGCCGCCCCCCGGCTCGCTGCAGCCGCTCGACGGCGCCGAAGCGAAGCCGACCGGCTCCGGCATGGCCGATCCGGACTCGTTCTTCAGCTTCCCCGCCAGCGGCGGCAGCTACGAGCGCGGGACCGCGGCCGACTTCTCCGACGACAAACTCGTCGTCAACGGCACCGGCACTGTTCTCTTCTGCAAGTCGGACCACGGGTTCGACGTCGTCCTCAAGAACCCGACGGTGACGATCGACGGTGCCAACTCGCGGATCACCGCCGACCTCGGCGCCAACTTCAACGGCACCTGGCACCCGTTCCAGCGGGTCGACGTCGCCGACCTCGACCTCGACGGGGTCACCCCGACGATCGGCGACGGCGGCACCACGATCGCCTGGGACGAGATCCCGGCGACGCTGACCGCGGACGGCGCCAAAGCGTCCGGCCTCTCCGGCTTCTACTCGGCCGGCGAAACGCTCGACCCGATCACGGTCAAAACGTCACTGCAGCGGCCGATCCTGGCCGGTTGCACGATCGACGCCGGCACCGCCGCCGCGGCCGCGGTCGCCTTCGCGCCCGACGTTCTGCCGACGCTGACCTCTCCGGTCATCCGCAGCGGCAAAAACCTCGGCACGATCAACTGGGGCTTCCGCCGCTCGCCACGGGCCACCACCTTCACCGGTGGCGGCGCCAACGCGTTCCAGCTGCTGGGCGGGGCGAGCGAAGGCTTCCCCGGCGCCATGGGCGGCGGCAACGCGCTGCCCCCGGGTGGCGGGCTCGGAAAGTTCTTCCGCTTCCCGATCGCCAGCTACCAGTACGAAGCGGGAACCGCCGATCCGGCCGATGACCGCCTGATCGCGACCAGCAACGCCACGGTTGGCTTCTGCAACATCAACCAGGGCAACTTCGGCCTGATCATCTCCAAGCCGACGCTGGTCATCGACGGGGCCAACTCGCGGATCATCGCCAACGCCTACAGCTTCGCCGGCAGCTTCATGGGCGGCCCGGTGGGCGGCTGGGCAGGCGGCCGCGTCAAAGTGGTCAACCTGAACACGACCGGGATCAACGCCAACCCCGGCGTCGGCACGGTCCGGTGGGGCGAAGTCAACCCCGACTTCGAGCCGATCCAAAACGGGATCCCGGTCGCCGGCGGCCTACAGACCGAAGCTTTCTCGAAGCTCGGACTGACGATCGCGAGCACGGCGGGCGGCGGGATGGACCCGGTCGCGGCCCAGATCGTGCTGCCGACCCCCTAGTGGGACTTAGGGTGACCTAAGATCCGCGCAATGCACCACGCGGTAACCAGCATCGGACCACGCGCCGCCGCCACCCTGGCGGCGGCGCTGGTTCTGCTGGCCTGCGTCGGCGCCGGCAGCGCCCGCGCCGACGCGGCCCAGGTCAGCGTCGTCTCCCCCGGCGGCGCCGAGCAGACGCTGGCGCTGGACGCGCTGGCCGGAAGCGAGGACGTGGTCAACCGCGGCTACGTCCTGCGCTCGAGCGGCGGCGAGACGACGGTGAGCGTCAGCGGCTTCTCGCTGGCGGCCCTGATCGACGCCGCCGGCGCCGACCCCTTCTCCTTCTCCTACCTGGAAGTGCAGCGACCCGGCGGCGGCGCCGTGACGTTGAGCCGCCACCAGGCGCTCGACTCCGGGGCCTTCGCTGAAGGGCCGCCAGTCGTCTATGCGACCCCTACCGGCACCGCCTTCCTGCGCCCGAGCGCCGGCGCCGGCGACCTCAACGCGAGCGACTCCTTCGAGGCCCCGCAGGGGGTGACGGTGGTGCTGCGCAAAGGCACACAGCTGCGGGTCAAGGCAAAGGCCTCGACGGTCAAGGCCAAGACCGGCCAGCCGGTCGACTTCAGCGCCATGGTCGAAGGCGCCGGCGCCGGCGAGACGCTCGCCTACTCCTGGTACTTCGACGACGGCCACGGGGCCGAGGCGGCGGCCCCCACCCACAGCTTCGCCAAGCGCGGCAGCTACGACGTCACCCTCGGGGTCACCGCCGACGGCAACGCGACCGGCGCCTCGGACGTTGTCACGGTCCAGGTCGGCGCCCCGATCGCCGGCCCCGACCGCAAGGGCGGCGGCCGCAATGAGAAGGCCAACGCACCCGACCACGGCGCCGCGGCCGGCCCCAGCGAAGGCGGCTCCGGCACGGGCGGCGAAGGCGGCACGAGCGAAGCCGTGGCAGCGCCCGTAACCGCCGCCCCACCCGTCCCCGAAAAGTCGCGGTTCCAAATTAACCCCAGAGGTAAAAAAGGAACCACGACTTCGGAGGGGGAGGCGGTGAGCGGGGAACTGCTGACCGCCTCGACCGCGCCCGCGCCCGAGCGACAGCCGCAGGCCGAAGCGCGCAGCGGCAGCCTGCACGGCGGCAGCGGCAGTGGCGGCGGCCTGCCGCCGGCCGCCTGGGGGACGCTGGCGACGCTGGGGCTGCTCGGCGCCGGGGCCCTGCTGGAGGCCCGTGGCCTCGGCGGATTGCTGCCCGGCCGGCGCGGGGGGCTCGCATGATCGAGGAGATCCTCTTCGACGTCTCCGAAGCGCTGAAGGTACCGGTGATGGTGCTGACCCTGGTGGCGCTGCTGGTAGTCGTCGTCGAAGCCGGCGCGCTGCTGGTCGAGTCCTCGCGCCGGCGCCGGCGCAGCCTGCTCGGGCTCGAACGGGCGATTGAGGCGTGCCGCGGCCGCCTCGCCGCCGGGACACCCGCCCCGGCCCTGGCGGCGCTACTCCCCTACGCCTGGAACCGGCAGATGGAGGAAGCGCTGGCCGGGATCGTCGAGCACTGCACCCAGCCTGACGCCGAAGCGCGGATCGCCAAGCGCCTGGCCGAGTACGACTACCGCTCGCTGAAGCGACTGGAGCGGACCCGGATCCTCGTCCGCTTCGGCCCGGCCCTGGGCCTGATGGGGACCCTGATCCCGCTCTCCCCCGCCCTCGCCGGGCTTGCCGACGGCGACGTCGCCACCCTCAGCGACAACCTCCGCGTCGCCTTCAGCGTCACCGTCGCCGGCCTCCTGATCGGCGGCATCGCCTTCGCGATCTCCCTCGTCCGCGACCGCCTCTATGCCCAGGAC
Organism: Solirubrobacterales bacterium; assembly: GCA_036265715.1. Lineage (GTDB taxonomy): Bacteria > Actinomycetota > Thermoleophilia > Solirubrobacterales > 70-9 > VAYN01. The sequence continues at coordinate 66,410 of DATAON010000064.1, forward strand.
TACTCGGACGTCGAGTTCGTCGCCGTCCGTCTCACCACCCCCAGCCCCCACGACGCCCCGATCCCCCACAGCCACCTGGCGGTGGCGCCGTGAAGGTCAGCGCCCGCGCCCGCAGCCGCGACGACCGCGCCGGCGACCCGCTCGACGGCCTCGTCAACCTCTTCGACCTCGGCATCGTCCTCTCTGTCGCCTTCCTCCTCGCCGCCCTCTCCTCCCTCGACCTCACCTCGGCGATCACCGGCAAAGCCGAGCAGAGCCAGAAGACCCGCCCCGCCGACACCGTCGTCACCGACAAGGACGACAAGGTCAAGCAGGTTCAGGTGAAGCCGGGCGAGAAGGTGGTCGGCCGCGGCGAGGCGATCGGCACCGTCTACGAACTCAGCGACGGCCGCACCGTGATCGTGCGCGAACCGAAGCCCTAGAGCTTCGTCCGCGCCTGCACCCAGCTGACGAACTCGGCCTCGGAGACCGTGCGGCCGGCAAGCCCTTCGACCATGTCGGCGATCTCCACCGCGTCCTCGCTCGGCCGCGGCCAAGGCAGACCGTCACGTTCGAGCATCTCTCGCATGCACTCGTAGGCGACGCGCTTGTTGCCGTCGGGGAAGGGGTGATTGCGAACGATGCGAGAGCAGCAGATCGCTGCCCGCTCAGCAGGGTCTGGGTAGAAGTCGATACCGCCGAAAGTGGCGAATGGTGAGGCGAGAGCAGACTCAGCGCTCGAAACCAAGATGGTTCGAGCCAGCTGCTCCGCAGGCTCCCCAAGGATCGCCTCGGCAATGATCAGAAGGTCCGCAAGTTCTAAGCGCTTAGACATTTCTATGCAAGATATAGAAATTATCGATGTCTATATTGATAATATGCCTGAAGATGTTAGACTGGTGGAATGCCTACACCAGTGCAAATCCATTGACCTTAAGAGGAGCAACCCTCAGCAAATGACTGACAAGGCAATGAGTCTCCGCCTCCCCGAGGACAAAGCCGCCGAGCTTGCGGCGGTTGCCCGCGCCGACGACATGCCCGTGTCGGAGGCTGTCCGGGAAGCGATCGACAACCACATCGCGGCGCGGCGCAGCGACAAGGACTTCCAGAAGCGACTGAAAAAGCGCCTCGAGGAGGACCGCGAGGTCCTCGAACGACTCGCCCGCTGAGTCTCTAGCCGAGCGCCTTCTTCAGCGTCAGCGACTTCTGTTTGGTCGCCGCCGTGCCGCCGGTCGGGGTGAAGGTCAGCCTCGCCTTCGCGACGGCCTTGCCGAGTTCGTTCAGCTTCTTCTTGACCTTGCCCTTGGGCTTGATCGTGAGCTTGACGTCGCCGGCCTTCTGCGCGTTCTTGGTCGCCCTGACCAGGCCGTTGCCCTTGAGCGTGAGCTTGCCGGGAGCCGGCAGCTTCACCACCAGCGTCGCCGTCCCCTTCTGCTTGTTCAGCTTCAGCTTGCCGAACTTGAAGATGTTCGAGGGCGTGACGGTGACGAGGATCGGGGTGGCCGGCGGTGGGCAGGGTGGCAGCGCCGTGCCGGGCTCGCCGTAGCGGCGCACCTTCGAGGAGTCGAGACCGCCGTCGTAGTCGGAGACGAAGAAGGCCCCACGGCAGTCTCGCGCGAGCCCGGCGGCACCCTCGGCGGCGAACCCGGAGACGAACGTGCCGGTGGCGCTGAAAGTCTTCACCTCTTCGGTCACTTCGTCGACGACGTGAGCCGCGCCGGTGGCGTCGAGGGTCAGCGCCGACGCGCCGTCGAGCGCCTGTGGGCCGCTGTCGCCGAATCGGCGCAGGAAGGCGCCCTGCGTAGTGAAGACCGCGACGCCGGAGGTGAGCCCGTTGTAGGCGACGTAGACGTTGCCGTCCGGCCCGACCGCGACGTCGGTCGGGTAATCCAGCGATCCCGTCCCTTCGTCTTCGCCTTCCTGGCAGCTCGTCGTGCAGACGTCGGGGTTGCCGGCGCCGCCGTTGACGTTTTTGCCGAAGGCGAAGAGAAAGGTGCCCTCGAGGCTGTAGACGGTGACCCTGTTCAGTTCCCCGTCCGCGGCGTAGAGCGCCGCGCCGCCGATCCCGATCCCTTCCAGCTGCCGGAAGGCACCAGCGGCTTCGTCGAATTCGCCTTCTTTGCATTCGGTGCCCGCATCGCAGCGGCTGCCTCCGCCCGGTTTCACGTCCTTGCCGAAGGCGTAGAGAAAGCTTCCAGTCCCGGTGAAGACATCCACGCGTGCGTTGCCGTGGTCGCTGACGAAGACCCGGCCGCTCCCGTCGACCGCCAGGTCGACGGGCTGCGACATCGCCCCCGCGGTGGTCGAAGCCGGGTAGTCGAGCGTGCCTTCCTGGCAGAAGGTCGTGCAGACGTTCACCCCCGTCCCGCCGACGTCCCTGCCGAAGGCGCGCACGAAGGCGCCGGCCGCCGTGAAGACGGAGATTCGGTTGCTGCTTTCCTCGGCGACGTAGAGCTCAGCTTCGGAGCCGAGAGCAAGACCCTGCGGGGCACGCAGTTTGCCAGCGCCGGCTTTCGGGTCGAAGCCGCCGAAGCTCGCGAGCTCGCCGATCGCCGCTCCCGCGCCGGCCGGCGCGAGCAGCGCCGCGCAGAACGCGAACAGTGCGAGCAGCGGAAATCGGATCGAGCGCGAGCGGAGCATGCCGGGGGCGCGAAGCCTCGCAGGCAAGAACTAGCCGAGCAACCCCAATACTTGGCGAACCGCGGTCTCGAGGTCGGGATCGGTGATCAGCTCGGGGTCCGCGGGCGCCTCGTAAGGAGCGCCGACCCCGGTCAGGTTGGTGATCTCCCCCGCCCGCGCCTTCGCGTAGAGGCCCTTGGGGTCGCGCCGTTCGCACTCCTCCAGCGGCGTGTCGACGAAGACCTCGAAGAAGGGGATGCCGGCCTCTTCGTGGGCGGCGCGGACCTTGTCGCGCTCCCTCTTATAAGGACTGACCAGGGAGACGATCGAGACCGTCCCCGACTCGGCCAGAATCCGCGCCACCTCGCCGACCCGGCGCACGTTCTCGGCCCGGTCCTCCTCGCTGAAGCCGAGGTCGGCATTGAGGCCGTGGCGGAGGTTGTCGCCGTCGAGCATGTAGGCGTGGCGGCCGCTGGAGACCAGCGAATGCTCGAGCGCAGTCGCGATCGTCGACTTGCCCGAGCCGGAGAGGCCGGTCATCCAGACCGTCGCGCCGCCGGTGTCGAGCGTGCCCCAGCGTTCCTCGCGGGAGAGCTTGCTCGGGTGGAAGGTGATGTTCTCGGCGACGATCGAGTGGGTCCCGGTGCCGCTCTCGCCGCTGGCGCCGATGATCATCCCGGCGGCCACGGTGAGGTCGGTCGAGGGGTCGACGAGGATGAAGCTGCCGGTGGTGCGGTTGAGCCGGTACTCGTCGAAGAAGAGCGGCGAGGTGGTGTGGATCGAGATCCGGCCGATGTCGTTGACCTCGAGGGTGTCGGCGTCGAGGTCGCGGTGCAGGGTGTCGACGTCGAGCCGGTAGCGCAGCTCCTCGACCTCGGCGGCGACCCAGCGGGTCGTGTGCTTGAGCTGGTACTGGACGTCGGTGCGCAGCTGCGAGGTCTCGTCGAACCAGCAGACCATCGCCTCGAAGCGGCGGTTGGCGGTCGGCTGGTTGGTCGGGCGGCAGATCATGTCGCCGCGCGAGATGTCGAGCTCGTCGTCGAGCAGCATCGTCACCGCCATCGGCGGGAAGGCTTGCTCGACCTCGCCGTTGGGGGTGTCGATGCGGGAGATCTTCGAGGTCCGCCGCGAGGGCATCACCATCACCTCGTCCCCCTGCTTGAAGATGCCGCCGACGACGGAGCCGGCGAAGCCGCGGTAGTCGCGGTGCTCGGCCGACTGCGGCCGGATCACGTACTGGACCGGGAAGCGATTGTCGACGAGGTTGCGGTCGGAGGCGATGTGGACCTCCTCCAGCTGGCCGAGCAGCGGCTGCCCCTCGAACCAGGGCATGTTGAGCGAGCGATCGACCACGTTGTCGCCCTCCAGGGCCGAGATCGGCACGAAGCCGAGGTCGGTGATCTCGAGCTTGGCGGCGAAGGAGCTGAACTCCTCGCGGATCTCGTCGTAGATCGCCTGGTCGTAGTCGACCAGGTCCATTTTGTTCACGCAGAGGACCAGGTGCGGGACCCGCAGCAGCGAGGAGAGCAGGGCGTGGCGGCGGGTCTGTTCGAGCACGCCTTTGCGCGCGTCGACCAGCAGCAACGCCAGGTTCGCGGTCGAGGCGCCGGTGACCATGTTGCGCGTGTACTGAATGTGGCCGGGGGTGTCGGCGATCACGAACTTGCGCTTCGGGGTCGCGAAGTAGCGATGGGCGACGTCGATCGTGATCCCCTGCTCGCGCTCGGCCCGCAGCCCGTCGGTCAACAGCGCCAGGTCGGTGTGTTCGTCACCGCGCTTGACCGAGGTGGCCTCGATCGAGGCCATCTGGTCTTCGAAGATCGATTTGGTGTCGTGCAGGAGCCGCCCGATCAGGGTCGACTTGCCGTCGTCGACCGAGCCGGCGGTGGCGATGCGAAGAAGGGAGCTCACTAGAAGTAGCCCTCCTTCTTGCGATCCTCCATCGCCGCTTCGGAGAAGCGGTCGTCGCCGCGGGTGGCGCCGCGCTCGGTGATCCGCGAGATCGCGGTCTCGGCGATCACCGCCTCGTAGTCGACTGCCTCGGAGGAGACCGCGCCGGTCGCGGTGGCGTCGCCGACCGTCCGGTAGCGGACCATGCGCCGCTCGGGCGTCGCGCCCTCGGGCAGCGGGAAGAACTCGTTGACGGCCATCAGCAGCCCCTCGACCTCGACCACCTCGCGCTCGTGGGCGAAGTAGATCTGCGGCAGGTCGACCTGCTCGCGGGCGAGGTAGCGCCAGACGTCGAGCTCGGTCCAGTCGGAGATCGGGAAGACGCGGATGTGCTCCCCCTTGCGGTGGCGGCCGTTGTAGAGGCGCCAGAGCTCCGGCCGCTGGTTCTTCGGGTCCCACTGGCCGAACTTGTCGCGGAAGGAGAGCACCCGCTCCTTGGCGCGGGCCTTGTCCTCGTCGCGGCGGCCGCCGCCGAAGACAGCGTCGAAGCCGCCGTTTTGGATCCCTTCCAGCAGGGCGACGGTCTGGTGGCGGTTGCGGCTTTCGAGTTCGTGGCCGACTTTGATCCGGCCCGAGTCGATCAGCTCCTGGACCGAGGCGACGTCGAGCCGCAGGCCCAGCTCGGCGGCGGTGCGGTCGCGGAACTCGATCACCTCGGGGAAGTTGTGGCCGGTGTCCACGTGCATGATCGGGAACGGGACCGGCGCCGGCGCGAACGCCTTGCGCGCCAGGTAGAGCATCAGGACCGAGTCCTTGCCGCCGGAGAAGAGCATCACCGGGTTCTCGAACTCGGCGACGACTTCGCGGATGATGTGGATCGACTCGGCCTCGAGCGTGTCGAGGTCCGAGAGCTCGACGGCCGCGGGGCGCACCTTGGTGACGTCCTCCATCAGCGAATCAACCCCTCGACCCGAGCCGCCGGGTGGGAGCTAGTTGATCCCGCACTCGGTCTTGCCCGTGCCGACCCAGCGGCCGTCGCGGGAAGAAGCACCAGGGCCCACCGGCTGCGTGCAGTGCGTGCAGCCGATCGACGGGTAGCCGTGATCGTGGAGCGGGTTGTACGGGAGGTGGTGCTCACGGATGTAGTTCCAAACGTCGCGCTCGCTCCAGGCGGCAAGCGGGTTCAGCTTCCAGAGGCCGAATTTCTTGTCCCAGCCGAACTTCGGCGTCTTGGAACGTGAACTGGAGTCGCCGCGGCGAACCCCGGCGACCCAGCAGTCTACGGAAGAAAGGGCACGTCGCATCGGCTCGACCTTGCGGACTCCGCAGCAGGCGTCCGGGGCGCTCTTCCAGAGCTCGTCGCCGTACTGCTCGGCCTGCTCCTCCAGGGTCAGGTTGTGGAAGCGGTCGAACTCGATCCCGAGCGCCTCGGCCAGCTGGTCGCGGGTCTCGTAGGTCTCCTCGAAGAGGACATCGGTGTCGAGGTAGAAGAAGCGCGCCTCGGGGTTGATCGTGCTTGCCATGTGAGCGGTGACCGAGCTCGTTTTCTGGAACGAGCAAGCGATGTAGTGGTCGGCGCCGAAGCTTTCGAACATCCACTCCATCGCCTCGCGCGCGGAGCGGTCCTCGAGTTCAGCGGCGACCTTCTCGTGGTCGATGTCCGAGATTGTGGGCACGGTGCCCGAGAGGGTGATCGGCGGCGGCTTCATCAGATCGCGCACTCGCCCTCGCCGCGCTCGACTTTGTAGGGGCTGGAGCGGTTCCAGTCGATGAACTGCTGCATCGTCTCGAGGCTGAACTCGGCCGGCAGCGTCAAGTCCTTGATCAGCGCTTCGAAGGGCTCGGCGCCGGTGCGCTCGGCGAAGTCGTTGAACTCCTCGCCCTCGTTGCGCTCGGCCTCGTAGTGGCGGATCCAGCGCTCGACGGCCTCGGGGACCCGTTTCGCCGGCAGCCGCGATTTGAGCCGCTTTCCGAAGATCACCTCGCCGCCCTCGAAGTTGCCGCCGATGTGCGGGATGTAGGCGGGCATCTGGCGGCCGCCGACTTTCAGCGAGGCGCCGTAGAAGCCGATGTTGGAGATGTGGTGCTGGCTGCAGCCGTTCGGGCAACCGCTCATTTTGATGTGGATGCGCTTGGTCAGCTCGTCCTCGATCTGCATCGAGGTGACCCGCTCCTTGACCGCCCGGTTGAGGCCCATCGAGCTGGTGATGCCGAGTTTGCAGCTGTCGGTGCCGGGGCAGCTGACGACGTCGGTGATCTCGCGCGGACCGGCCTCGCCGAGGCCGAGCGCGGTCAGCGCCGCCCAGACGTCATAGAGGGACTCGTTGCGGACCCAGCGCAGGACGAAGTTCTGCTGCACGGTGCTGCGGGCGTAGCCGCCGGTGTGGTCGCGCATGATCTGGCCGAGGCCGCGGAACTGCTCCGGAGTGAGGTCGCCGCGCTCGATCTTCACCTCGACGCTGGAGAAGCCGGGCTGGCGCTGGGCCTGCACGTTGGCGGAGAGGAAGCGCTCGAACTCGGTGCGGTCGCCGTTGGGCGAGGCGGTCTCCGGCGGCGGCTTCGGCGCGTTGGCCTCCTCGTCGTCGTGGAAGATCAGGCGGTCGACCAGGTCGGCGTCAAATTCTCTTTCGGCCACCCAGTCGCCTTCGAGCTCCTCGTCGACAAGCTCGCGGAAGGCGTCCATGCCGATCTTGTCGACCAGCACCTTGATGCGGGCGCGGGCGCGGTTGACGCGCAGCCAGTCCTGGCGGTCGAAGATGCGGAAGACGGCCTCGGAGACCTTCATGTAGTCGCCGTTGTCGGCCTCGACGAAGTCGTAGAGCGTCGGCGCGACGCGAGCCATGATCGAGGTGCCGCCGCCGACCCGGATCTCGAAGCCCTTGACGCCGTCCTTTTCGCGGCTGATGAAGGCGATGTCGTGGATGCCGGTGATCGCCCGGTCCTCGTCGGAGCCGGTGAAGGCGGTCTTGATCTTGCGCGGCATCAGCTGCGTCGTCGGGTGGCGGACGAAGTAGCGGACGTAGGCGCCGGCGTAGGGCGTCGGGTCGAAGA
>DATAON010000065.1:0-37169 GCA_036265715.1 Solirubrobacterales bacterium
GAAAGAGAGAACCCACGCGAGAAGTGGACCGTCGAGCGCCTTGACGACCTCAACGAGAGGGTCGACGACGGGTTCCGGGAGATGCGGGAGGAATTCCGTGCGGTCCGAGGGGAGATCGGCGCGCTGAGCCGCACCTTCATCCAGGTCGCGGTCGGCGGCTTCATCACGATGGCGGTCGGCTTCGCCGCCACGATCGCCACCGTGCTCGCCCACGGCTGAAGGCGCGGTCAGACCACGAAGCGGCCGTCTTCCTGCATGACGACGCCGTCCACTTCGAGCTTGCCGCCGAGGCGCAGGTCGCAGACCAGGTCGGTGTGGACGGCGGACTCGTTCTCGCCGCCCGACTCGGGGTAGCTGGCACCGACCGCCATGTGGACGGTGCCCCCGATCTTCTCGTCGAGCAGGACCTCGCGGGTGCCGCGGTCGATCCCGTAGTTGGTGCCGATCCCGAGCTCGCCGAGGCGGCGGGCGCCGTCGTCGGTGTCGAGCAGTTTCAGCAGGTATTCCTCGCCGCGGTCGGCGCTCGCGTCGACGACCTTGCCCGCCTCGAAGCGGAGACGGACACCAGAGACCTCGCGGCCGCCGATCACCGCCGGCAGGTGGAAGCTGACCTCGCCCTCGACCGAGTCCTCGACCGGGCCGGTGAAGAACTCGCCGTCGGGCATGTTGTTGTCGCCGTCGCAGGGGATGAAGGTGCGACCGGCGATCCCGAGCGTGATGTCGGTGCCGGGAGCGGTCACCCGCACCTCCTCTTTGCCCTGGATCCACTGCGCCAGACGGTCGGTCTCCGCCGAGGCGCGCTTCCAGGCGCTGAGCGGGTCGCCGTCGTTGGCGAGACAGGCGCCGTAGTAGAAGTCCTCGTAGTCGGCCAGGCTCATCTCCGCCTCGGAGGCGTAGGCGCTGGTCGGGAACAGCGTGTAGACCCAGCGGAAGTCGCCGTCGGCGCTGCGCTTCATCGCCCGCGTCATCAGGTCTCCGGTGACCGACTGGCGCAGCATCTGCCGCTCCGGGGCAACCCCGGAGAGCTCACGGGTGTTGGTGCTGGCGCCGACCGCGATGCGGACGTCGACGTTGTCGACCATCCACTCGGCGAAGGGCGAGATCCATTCCAGCTGCGAGTCGGAGGCGTGCTTGAAGTAGGCGGCGATCTGGCCATCGAGGGCCACGTTCATGACCGGGTGCGCCCCCGCCCTCAGCACCTCCTCGTAGACGGCCAGGAGCAGCGGCGCCGCCGCCGTCTCGCCGTCGATCGCCACCACCTCGCCCTCCTTCACCTTGGTCGAGTACCCGACCAGGATCTTCGCCAGGTTCTTCACCCTCGAGTCGCTCATCTCGCCTCCTCCTTTGCGCCGTCGCGGGCGCTCGCGCTGGTGGCCATCGCCATGAAGATCGCGTGGAACCGGGAATCGTCGGTCAGCTCCGGGTGGAAGGCGGAAGCGAGCACGGCACCTTCGCGGATCGCCACCGGGTGCCCCTCGTAGCTGGCAAGAACCTCGACCCCGGGACCGCTGCGCTCGACCCAGGGGGCGCGGATGAAGACCGCGCGCAACGGCTCGTCCCCGATCCCCTCGACCTCGAGGTCGGCCTCGAAGCTCTGCAGCTGGCGGCCGAAGGCGTTGCGGCGCGCGCTCGCGTCGATCAGTCCGAGGTGATCGGCGTCGCAGACGATCAAGCCGGCGCAGGTGCCGAGGATCGGGACGCCGGCGGCGTGCAGGTCGCGGATCGAGGGCTCCAGCCCGGCCGACTCGATCAGCTTGCCGATCGTCGTGCTCTCGCCGCCGGGGATCACGAGGCCGTCGAGGCCAGTGACGTCGGCGGGCGTGCGGACCTCGACTGCTTCAGCGCCGAGCTGGCGCAGGGTGCGGGCGTGGGCTTCGAAGTCGCCCTGCAGAGCTAGGACGCCGACGCGCAGCTCAGGCTCCGCGGTTCTGCAGGAGGGCGCCCTCGGCTTCCAGCGGCCCGATCTCCAGCCCAGACATCGCCTCACCGAGACCAATCGAGGCGGCAGCGACGCGCTCGGGGTCGTTGAAGTGAGTGGTCGCCTCGACGATCGCCTTGGCGCGGCGGGCGGGATCGGCGCTCTTGAAGATTCCGGAGCCGACGAAGTTGCCTTCGGCGCCGAGCTGCATCATCAGCGCCGCGTCGGCCGGGGTGGCGATGCCGCCGGCGCAGAAGAGCGGCACCGGCAGCTTGCCGGCGGCGGCGACCTCCTGGACGACTTCCAGCGGTGCCGGCAGTTCTTTGGCGGCCGCGGCCAGCTCCTCCGGGCGCAGCAGCGCCAGCTGCTTGATGCCGGTGGTGATCTCGCGCATGTGGCGCACCGCCTCGACCACGTTGCCGGTCCCGGCCTCGCCCTTGGAGCGGATCATCGCCGCGCCCTCGCCGAGTCGCCGCAGCGCCTCGCCAAGGTTGGTGGCGCCGCAGACGAAGGGGACCTCGAAGGCGAACTTGTCGATGTGGTTGCGCTCGTCGGCCGGGGTCAGCACCTCGGACTCGTCGATGTAGTCGACTTCCAGCGCTTCCAAAACTTGTGCCTCGGCGAAGTGGCCGATCCGGGCCTTGGCCATGACCGGGATCGAGACCGCCTCCTGGATGCCTTTGATCATCGCCGGGTCGGACATGCGGGCGACGCCGCCGTCACGGCGGATGTCGGAGGGAACGCGCTCCAGGGCCATCACCGCGCAGGCACCGGCGTCCTCGGCGATCTTCGCCTCCTCCGGCGTGACCACGTCCATGATCACGCCGCCCTTCAGCATCTCGGCCAGGCCGGTCTTCAGTCGGAAAGTCGCGCGCTCTTGCATCCCGGCCATATTACGCAGGCGCGGGGGCGGCCTGCGCTCCGCGCCTACTTCAGTTTGTAGGCGCGGATGCGATCTTTGTGCGCAGCTTCGTCCCGGGCGTACAGACCGTGGGCCAGCGCTTGCACAAGTGCCATCAGGGCGGTGTTCGAGCGCGTGAACGACGGGCTGTTCGAGGAGAAGTAAAGGGTCAGCTCGGCGTTCTCGCCCACCTCCGACATCGTCGCGTCGGAGATCGCCAGGGTGCGTGCGCCCCGGTGCAGAGCCAACTTCATCGCCCGCAGCAGGAGCGGGTGAGCGCGGCCTGCGGAGAGGGTGATGACGAGGGTGTTTTCGTCGATCCGCCCGAGCCGCTGCAAAGACTCCCCGCCAGTGCTGGCGACGATCTCGGCCCGGATGTCGAGCAGGCTGAGCGTGTGACGCAGGTAACTGGCGAAGAAGGCCATCTGGTCGACGCCGACGATGACGATGCGCTGCGAGGTCGCCAGCGCGGACACCGAGGCGTCCACCTGCTCGGGAGTGAGCTTGCGCGCGGTTTCCTCGAGGTTCGCGTAGTCGGCGCTGAGCGAGCCCTCGAGCTCGGAGTGGTCGAACGAGAAGAGGGCGCCGCCGTTGCTGCCGGCAGCCGCGATCGTGCTGCGGTACTCCTCGATCGCCGCCTGCTGGAGCTCCGGGTAGCCCTCGAAGCCGAGGGCCTGGGAGAAGCGCACCACCGTCGAGGACGAGGTGCTCGCTCTCCTGGCCAGCTCCTCGGCGGTGAGGAAGGCTGCCTCGTCGAGATGATCGACGATGTAGCGAGCCACATCTTTCTGGGAGCGAGAGAACTCGTCGAAACGCTCCTGGATGTAGTCGGAAAGGCTTTTAAGTTGTGGGGACTTCGTCGCGGTCTTGGTCACGGCGGATGATTTCGCCGAACCCGAGCCTTTCCCTTCTGAGAAACTGCCGCAATGACGCTCGAACAGGTTCTCCGCCTGACCAATCGCAACATGATCGCGTTCGATTTGCTGCTCGGCAGCGCCGCGATCGCCGCCCCCGCCGCGACCCTCAAGGTCCTCGGCCACGACGAGCCCTCGCCGGACGCGAAGCACCTGTTTCGGCGCTGCGGGCCGATCTGGTTGACCTTCGCGGCCGCCCACGCGGTCGCCGAGCGCCGCGGCAGCGCCGCCGACTGGCAGTCGCTGGCCTGGCTGCGCGCCACCGAGATCGCCACCGACGCGCTCTGGGCACAGTCGCCGGCGGTCTCCCGGCCGGGCGCGAAGCTCGGCCTCGGGCTGGCCGGGGTCGCCAACGTGGCGATGGCCGCGGGCTTCGCCTGGATGTCGAAGAGGCGCTGACGTGAGTCAGTTCGACGGCCAGCCGAGCATCCGTTGGAGTCTGCGCGGCCTGACCGAAGAGGGCGACGAGGCCTGGTTGATCCGCGGGATCGCCCGCAAGCTCTACCACTGCCCCGGCTGCCACGGTGACATCGACGTCGGCGACGAGCACACCGTCGTCCAGTACGTGCGCCGGCTCGGCGGCACCGACCACCACCACTGGCACCGCCGTTGCGCCGAAGAAATCCTGATCCCCGAGCTTGGCAACCTGAAGCGGGTCCCAGCCGGCGAGTCGAGCCAGACGAAGCTCGAGCGCCGCGGGCGCGTTCCCTCGGGGCGCAGGCGCCGCTGACGTGAGCTTCCTGCGGGAACTCGGTTCCTTCTACATGCGGATCGTTCGCGTCTACTGGTCCTGGGCGCCGACCCTGCTGCTGCTGGCCGCGATCGTCTTCCTGCCGCTCGGCCTGATCGGCGCGATCGCCACTGAAATCGAGATCAACCCGGAAAACGTCGACAACGCCCTCGAGGTCGCCGCCCTGATCGGCGCGATCGGCGCGATCACCGCGACCAGCCTGCTCGGCGAGGTCTTCTACAGCGGCGCGATCGCGATCGGCCTCACCCACCCCGAGCATGAGCACCCGCCGGGCCTGCGGGAAATGGCCCGCCGCATCAACTACCGGCGCCTGATCGTGATCGACCTCCTCTACGTCGCCCTGGTCCTGGTCGGGATGGCCGCCCTGATCGTCCCCGGGGTCCTCGTCTTCGTCTACCTCGGGCTGGCGGGCCCGGTGGTCGAGATCGAGGAGCGGACGATCCGCAGTGCCTTTCGGCGTTCCTTCGAGCTTGTGCGCGGCCGCTTCTGGTTCGTCTTCTTCGTCCTCGCCCCGATCGAGATCCTCGGCGACGCCGTCGGCGAGTACCTCGGTCACCTGATCCATGACCTGCTCGCCGACACCTTCGTCGGCACCTGGCTGGCCGAGACCGTGGCCAGCAGCGTCCTCTCGCCGCTGTTCGCCGTCGCCGTGGTCCTGCTCACGCTCGACCTGATCGAGCGCAGGGACGGCAGCGCCCCGAAGCTAAAGCGCCAGCCCGCCCCGATCGCGCCGGTGCCGGCATGACCCTCACGGTCGCCTCGATCTTCACCGACTTCTGGGAAAACCAGCTGGTCGACCACGACCGCCAGGGCGTCTTCCTCGTCCTCGTCGGCTTCATCCTCTCCTTCGCCTTCATCCGCATGAGCACGCGGCTGATGCGCAGCCCGAAGGTGCCGTGGTGGCCCGGCAGCGTGGTCAGCGAGAGCGGCGTCCACCTGCATCACCTGGTCTTCGGGATCGTGACGATGATGATCGCCGGCACGCTCGGCTTCGCCGCCTACGGCCACGATCCATGGGCGGGGATCTGCGCCTTCGCCTTCGGCGTCGGGATCGGCCTGACGATCGACGAGTTCGCGCTCTGGGTCTACCTCGACGACGTCTACTGGGCGGAGGAGGGCCGCAGCTCGATCGACGCGACCGTGATCGCCGCCGGGGCAATGGGCCTGTTCGTCGTCGGCCTCAACCCGTTCGAGCTCGGCAACGAATCGGAAGGCATCCCGGCGACGATCGTCTCCGTCGTGCTGCTGTTCACGGTTGTCGCGATCTGCTTCTTCAAGGGGCGGCGCCTGCATGGGATCGTCGGCTTCTTCATCTTCCCCATCGCCGTCTACGGCGCCTGTCGGATCGGCAAGCCGGACTCGGGCTGGGCGCGGCGTCGCTACGGCGAGCGCAACCCGAAGAAGCAGGAGAAGGCGGAAAATCGCTTCCCGCCCGACCGTCGCACCGAGCGCTTCAAGGAAGCCCTGCGGGACATCATCGGCGGCAAGCCCAGCGAGGGCCTGGAAGCGGTCAAAGACGAGGCGGTGGCGGCCACCCGCGAAGCCGCCGATGCGACCCGCGAAGCCGGCGAAGAAGTCCGCCAGAAAGCCGAAAAGCTGACCCACCCCGAGGACCGGCGCGACGACGACTGAACGCTTGGCAGGTTGTGCACGCTATGGCGTGTTCAAGAGGACAATCGCCGTTCGAGGTTGGCCCGGACCGCGGGCCACTCGTCGTCGAGGACGCTGAAGTAGGCGGAGTCGCGCTGGCCGACGTCGGGGACGATCATGTGCTTGCGCAGGATGCCCTCGAACTGCGCCGGCAACGCCGCGATCGCGTTCCGCGAGCGCGCGTTGCGGGCATCGGTCTTGAACTCGATCCGCACGCACCCGAGGTCGTCGAAGGCGTGCCCCAGCATCAGCAGTTTCGTCTCCAGGTTGACGCCACTGCGCCAGGCGCTGGGGTTGAGCCAGGTCCAGCCGACCTCGACGACGCGGTCGGCGGGGCGCACGGCGAGGTACCGGCTGGAGCCGACGGCCTTGCCATCGGCGCGGCGGCGGATGGCGAAGGCGCCCTCGGTCCCCGCCGCGCTCGCCGCCAGCGTCAGCTCCAACCACTGGTCGAAGAGCTCACGGCTCTGGTTCAGGTGGGCCAGCCACTGCCAGATCTCCGGCGCCTGCGCGGCTTCCCAGAGCTCCTCCGCATGCGCGGGCTCCAGCGGCTCCAGCACCACCGCCTCCCCCTCCAGCCTGACCGCCAAGCTCTCCCCGTAAGTCTCCGTCGCCTTCACTGCTGGCTCAACTGTTCTGGCTGCAGACCTTGAATCCGAGCTCGTCCGCGAGTCGTTCCAGGTCCGCGTCGAGCGGGTCCCTGCTCGCGTAAGCGGCTGCATAGGCGGCTGGGTCTCCGGCTTCGGCCGCGGCCAGGGCCGCGCGGTCCATCGCCGCCACTTCCTTCCGGAGCGCGAGGAACTCGTCGAACGGGGCTTCGTCCTTCTTCGGCGGCTGCAGGTCCTTTAGTTCCGCCACCTGCCTGGACGAGATGCCCACGAGCGATCGCGCGTAGGCGACGCTCATCCCCGCTTCCGACTCCTTTTCGGCGCTGCGGCCTTCGCCGACGCTCTTGTAGGCGTCCTTGGCGATCTGACAGCTCGCGTCGGCCGCTTTGACCAACTCGCTACTCGTCAGCCGCTGGGGTTGAGGCGTCTCTTTCGGCTCTTTTTTGGTCGTCTGTTCTCTCTGCGTCGAATCGCCGCTGGTGGTCGTCTCCCCCGCGGCGGTCCCGTCGCCCCCTCCCCCGCCCGAGGTGAGGATGAAGCCGACGATCACGATCGCGGCGATGGCGGCGAGGGCGCCGCCGATCAGGACCGGGTTGCGGCTCGGACCCCTGACGTCGGGCTCGGTCAGCGGCTCCGGGCCTGGGTGCAGGCGGCCGGTCTCGACGGTCGGCTCGGGCTGGCGGGTCGGCTCGGTCGGCTCCGGGGTGGCAACGGGCTCTGGCTCGGGTGCCATCGTCTCCGGTTCAACGGTCGCGGCGGCGCCGGTGGCGACGGTGCGCTCGGGGACGATCGGGGTCCTGTTGCTGAGCGCCGCCACGGCGGCGCGGCCGAGGTCCCCCGCCGAGGGATAGCGGTCACCGGGCTCCTTCGACATCGCCCGGGCGACGACGTCGTCCAGCGCCATCGAGACCGCCGGCACGTAGAGCGAGGGCGCCGGGGGCGGGTCGTTGAGGTGGGCGTAGAGGCGGGCCGCCTCGCCGTCGCGCGGGAACGGGACCTCGCCGGTCAGCAGCTTGAAGAGCAGGCAGCCGAGCGCGTAGACGTCGACGCGGGCGTCGACCGTGCCGCCGGAGATCTGCTCGGGGGCGACGTAGTCGAGAGTGCCGACGAAGCGGCCGGTCTGGGTCAGGCCGGAGTTGGTGGCGACGTTGCGGGCGACGCCGAAGTCGGTGATGTAGGCGTGCTCGGAGCCCTCCTCGCCGCTGAGCAGGACGTTGGCCGGCTTGACGTCGCGATGAACGAGGCCGGCGGCGTGGATTGCGTCGAGCCCGTTGGCGACCTGGGCGATCAGCGCCACCGCCTGCTCGGGCTCGAGGCGCCCCTCGCGGTTGATGCGGCGGCCGAGATCGGAGCCGGCGACGTAGCGCATCGCGATGTAGGGGATGCCGCGCTCGGCGCCGGCGGCGTAGATCGGGACCACGTTCGGATGCTCGATCGAGGCCGCGATCCGCGACTCTTCGGCGAAGCGTTTGGCGAACACCTCCTCGGCGGCCGCCTCGGGGGCGATCAGCTTCAGCGCCACCCGGCGGTCGAGGCCGGGCTCGATCGCCAAATAGAGGATCCCCATGCCGCCTCGACCGAGGCGGCGCTCGATCCGGTAGCCGGCGAAATCGTCACCGGCGGAGAGATCGCTCCAGCCCTCGGGCTCAACCATCGCTCAATCTAAGCGCAGAACCACCCGGCCTAGACTGGCGATGGGAGATGCGCAGACGAGCTGGCATAGCTGCGACGGCGGTTGCGATCGCTCTGATCGCGACGGCGCTTGCGCATGGCGAGGTGCGCCAGCTCGGCGACCTCCGGGTCTCCTTCAACGGCGGCTTTGCTCCGCAGGCGCTGCCGCGCGACCGCGCCGTCCCGGTCACGCTCTCGGTCGACGGGCGCATCTCCACCACCGACGGCAGCCACCCCCCCTCCCTGCGCCGGTTTGAACTCGAGTTCAACCGCGCCGGCAAGATCACCACCGTCGGCTTGGCGACCTGCAGCGCCCCCCAGCTGCAATCAACCACGAGTGCCGAGGCGCTGGCGCAGTGCCGCCCGGCCCTGGTCGGCGAAGGCAGCTTCGCCGCTGACGTGACCGCTTCCGATAACCCGATCCCGGCCCGCGGCCGCATCCTCGTCTTCAACACCGAGAGTCGCGGCAAGCCAGCCCTGCTGCTGCACCTCTATGGCACCGTCCCGATCCAGGTGACGATCGTGCTGCCGCTGGAGATCCAGCGGCTTGCGCAGGGCAAGTTCGGAACTCGGATGGTGACCCCCGTGCCGAAGCTGGCCGGCGGCATCGCCGCGATCACCAACCTCTCGCTCGACGTCGGCCGGACGTACACCTACCGCGGCAAGCGCCTCGGCTACCTCAGCGCCAGCTGCGCCGCCCCGGCCGGGTTCCCAGGAGCGCCCTTCCCCTTCGCCCGCGCCAGCTTTCGCTTCGCCGACGAACGCGTGCTGACGATCGCCCTGACCCGCAACTGCAAGGTCCGCGACTAGCCTGCTCTCAAGAGGTCGCCTCAGAGGCCGAGGCCGCCGACCCCGCCCTCGTCCCAGCCGAGGTGGTGAGCAAGCTCGTGGCGCAGGGTCTGCTCGACCTGCCGCGCCAGCAAGTCCCGGTCGTGGCCGAAATCGCGCTCGAGGGTGTCGCGGTAGATCACGATCCGGTCCTCCATTCCCTCGAAGGCGACCCCGTCGCCGAAGTAGTGACCGTAGGCGTCGTGTTCCTCGCCAAGGTCTGAGATGACGACGGCAACCCGCTCCAGCAGTTGCTGGAACTGATCGGGCAGGGCGTCGATCGCGTCCACGACCAGGGACTCGAAACCATCGTCTGGGGATTGCTCGGGCATCCGGGAAATGCAATACGTTCGGGCCAGCCGGCGCAAGTGCCGGACTCACGAACCAAACTTTTGCGGAGGCGACACATGATTGAGGACAAGCCGGCCAAGCCCACCAGGATGCGCACGCTCAGCGCCCTGCTCGCCATCTTGGCGATCGTCGCCGGCGGCGTCGTCTGGTCGGGCTGCGGAAGCGACAGCGACAGCAGCGCCAGCGACATCTCGGGTGACGTCTCGGGCGACATCTCCACCGCCAAGGAAGAAATCGAAGAAGGCGCCGAAAAGGCCAAGCAGGGCCTCGAAGAAGGCTCAGACCAGGCGCAGAAGGGCCTCGAAGAAGCCAAGAAGCAGGCCGAAAACGCGAAGGGCACCGCTGCTGACAGCGTGAACAAGGCGACGAAGGAAGCCGAAAAGGGCATCGAAGAAGGCAAGGAACAGGCCGAAAAGGGCATCGAAGAAGCGAAGAAGCAGGCCGAAGAATATTTGCCGTAGCCGCCGCTAGTTAGCGGCGATGAAGTGCCGGATCGCGCCCACTGCTGGCGAGCGGAACGGGAAGTACAGGCTCGAGGCATGGCCGCGATTCGGCACCACGTAAAGACGTGAGCGAGGGAAGCGGCGCGCCACCTGGCGCGCCTCGGCGACCGAGGTGATGTCGTCGACCTCGCCGGCCAGGACCAGAGTCGGGAAGCTGCGCGGCGCTTGCCAGCCGCTCGGCACAGGCGGCTCGTGGCCGGATGGCGGCGCCGGCCAGTTGAGGCAGTTGGTCAGGTGCGCGGCCGAGGACATCAGGTACTCGCGGCGCCCGAACGGGGCGAAGTAGCCCTTCGGCATCCGCGCGACCGCGGCGGAGAGCTGGCGGATGCGCTCGGCGGTCGGCGCCGCCGGGTCCCAGAGCAGCGGGTAGTCCATGCACTCGACCGCGATCTCGAGCCCGTAGGAGAATTCGCTCAGCGGCCCGTGGCCGGCGGGCCCCGGGGCGATCAGCCGGTTGAGGCGGCGCGGCTCGCCGGCGAGAAAGCGGCTGGCGCCGTCGTCGAGGCTGAGGTAGGAGCGCGGGGCCAGCGTCCCCGCCTGCAAAAGGAAGCTGAGCAGGCCCTCGGTCGAGCGTTCGGCCGCGTGGAAGCGGCGGACGACGCGCGAGTAGCGAGCGACCGGGTCGCCGGCACACTCGGGCGAGCGGCGGCAAGCGATCCGCAGGCCGCGCAGGCCGGCCGGCAGCAGCGTCCGGTAGTAAGGGTCGTCGCCGGGGTAGGCGGAGTCGAGGATCAGCCCGCGCAGCGAGTCGGGGTAGCGGACCGCGTAGGCCTGGCCGAACAGGGTGCCGTAGGAGTCGCCATAGAAGATGACCTTGCCGAGGCCGAGGACGCGGCGCACCGCGTCGAGATCGTGGGCGGCTTCGCCGGTCGTGTAGCCGGCGTAGCGCGGGCCGAGCTGGTCGGCACAGAGGCCGATCGCTATCGGTTCCTGGATCAGGCCGGCCTGCAGGGCCGGGCAGTCGAGCGCCTGCGAGCGGCCGGTCCCGCGCTCGTCGAAGAGGACGAGGTCGTGGCGCTTCAGCAGCGGCGCCAGCACCGCGACCAGCGAGCGCGCGAACGGCGCCGAGGTCGAGCCGTAGCCGGGGCCCCCGTCCATCGCCACGATCGTCCCCAGCGAGGGGTGCGAAGCGTCGGCGCGCTTGCGCACCGCGAAGGCGACCCGGGTCGTGCCGAGGGCGGGATCGGCGCGGCGCATCGGCACGGTGATGCGACCGCACTGGAAAGGCCGCGGCAGGCCGAGGTCGCAGCGCTCGAGCTGGGGACGGGCCGAAGGCGCGGCGGGCGCGGCAGAGGCGCCGGCGGGGACGAGCAGCGCCAGCGAGGCGAGGGCGGACACGGCGACCAACGGCGAGCAGCGCGCTCTCATCGGCCGCCAACAATAGGGTGATCGCCGTGGGAAGACGAATCGCGCGGATCACGATCTGGATCGGCGGCGTCGCCCTTGCGATCTTCCTGCTCGACCTGGTCGGCGTCCCGGTCGACGACTGGATCGAAGCGCTCTTCGACAAGCTCGGCGAGATCCCCAGCTGGGCGATCGCGGGCGGCATCATCCTGCAGAGCATCCAGACCGCGCTGGCCGCGCTGGCCTGGTTCGGGATCCTCCGCGCCGCCCTGCCCGAAGGCGGCGTCACCTACCGGATCGTGCTCGCCTCCTACGCGACCGCGGTGGCGCTCAACAGCTTCCTGCCGGCCAACATGGGCACCTGGGTGATGCTGCTGATGTTCACCACCCTGTTCGTCGGCGCCACCTTCACGATGATGCTCTCCGGCATCGTCGTGCAGAAGATCCCCTTCTCGATCTTCAACATCTCCCTGTACCTGTACCTCTTCCTCTCGGTCGCTGGCTCATTCTCGATCAAACTCGGCTTCCTCTCCGACCACACCGGCGTGGTCGTGATGATCGTCGTCGGGGGGATCGTCCTGCTGGTGCTGCTGGGGCGGATCTTCTGGGAGAAGCTGGCGGGCCTGCGGGCGCAGGCGGCCGCAGGCGGCGCGATCCTGCGCACCCCGCGCCGCTTCGTCCTCGACGTCGCCCTGCCCGAGCTCGGCAGCTACGCCGCCCGACTGGCGATCGTCGCCGTCTTTCTCGGCGCCTACGGAATCCCGGTCACCTTCCACAACGTCGCCACGGTCACCGCCTCCAACTCGATCTCCAACTCCGTCTCCGCCACCCCCGGCGGGGTCGGCGTCACCCAGGCGATGAACAGCGCCGCCCTCTCCGGCTCGACCAACGCCGCCACCGCCACCGCCTACTCGATCAGCCAGCAGGTCGTGACCTCAGCCTGGAACGTCGTCTTTGCCGTCGCTCTCGTCTCCTGGGTCTTCGGCTGGTCCGGCGGCAGGGCGCTGGTCGAGTCCTCCTACGCCGACGCCAAGGTCAAAAGCAAAGAGATGAAAGACAAACGCAAGCGCAAGCGCGGGGATGACGAGCCCGCCTGAGTTTGTTGGCCAGCCAGCCAGTTAGTATGCGGACGGGCCCTGAGATGAACGAGGAGGAGCAGATGAGCGTCGCCGACCGCAACCTCGACGAAGTGCTGGTGATCGACCGCAAGGAGTGGCCCGACGGCCCTCCCCACGACCTCTTCAAGCGCATGCGCGGCGAGTGCCCCGTGCACTGGACCTCCCACGTCCCCGAGTTCCCCGAATCGGCCGGCTTCTGGTCGATCACCAAGGCCGACGATGTGCACACGGTCAGCCGCGACTGGCAGACCTACTCCTCTGAAAAGGGCGGCATCATCGCCGTCACCGCCAACTTCCCGCTGGAGCTGATGCGGGCGATGTTCATCGGCATGGACCCGCCCAAGCATGACCGCATCAAGCAGCTCTTCCAGGCCGGCTTCACGCCGAAGCGGATTGCCGCCCACGAGGAGGCGATCCGGAGAATCGTGGTGAGGACGCTGGACGAGCTCGAGGGCCGCGAGAGCTGCGACCTCGTCACCGACGTCGCCCAACCCGCCGTCTCGCGGGTGATCGGCAGCTTTATGGGGATCCCGCCCGAGGACGACGCGGTCTGGGCCGAGATGATGAACGCGACCCTCGGCACCAGTGATCCCGACCTCAACCCCGACGGGGTCGAGGGCGCGATCGAAAAGACGGTGCCGGAAATCTTCGCCCGCTGCGAAAAGATGATCGCCGAGCGGCGCGAGAACCCGACCGACGACCTCACCAGCGTCCTCGTCCACGCCGAGGTCGAAGGGCAGATGCTGGAGCCGCACGAGATCGTGATGGGCTTCTTCCTGCTCGTCGCCGCCGGCAACGACAGCACCAAGGCGACCTACGCCAGCGCGATGCGGGCGCTGATGGAAGACCCCGAGCAGCGGCAGCTGCTGCTCGACGACCCGAGCCTGGTCCCGGCCGCGGTCGAGGAGGCGCTGCGGATGTTCCCCGCCTTCGCACACTTCCGCCGCACCGCCACCTGCGACACCGAGCTGAACGGCCAGAAGATTGCCGAGGGCGACAAGGTGGTCATGTGGTACGCCTCTTCCAACCGCGACGAGGAGCGCTACGAGGACCCGGACCGCTTCGACCTGCGCCGCAACCCCGAGCACCAGGCCTTCGGCGCCGGCGGCCGCCACTTCTGCCTCGGCACCGCGCTGGCCCGGCTGGAGCTGCGGATCATGATCGAGGAGTCGCTCGCTCGCTATCCGCAGATGGAGATCGACGGACGCCCCGTGTTCGTCGAATCGGCCTTCCTCAACCAGCTGAAGACGCTGCCGGTCAAGCTCGGCCCGCGCGCCGCGTAGAGGCGGGATCAGCGAAACCCCCGGCTAGTCGGGGCCACCCCTGGAGCTCGGTCCGAGCATCGCGTGGTTCCTTTTTCTCTCTGAGGGTTAAAAAGGAACCACGACTTCTGAGGGCAGCTTTCGCGGCGGGTGATCCTCCGCCCTTCCGATACTGACCCCAACTCTGATCGGGTCAATGTCGGAGGCGGGAAGCGGGGGTCCCGCGGCTAGCCGCTCTGCGTGTGGATCGCGCAGCTCTTGCGGTTGCCGCTGTGGAAGTAGCAGCGGTCGTTGACCCACTTCATCTTGTAGCTGTAGTCCCAGGCGACCGAGCCATCGGAGAGCACGTAGTTGGTAGTGATCGTCCCGTAGTAGTCATTGCCGCCCTGGTACCAGGCGACGCCGCACTTGACCTTTGCCTTGGCGAGTCGTGAGCAGCGGATCTCGCGATCGGTCGAGCGCAGGAAGCGGCGCTTGAACTCCTGCTCGAAGGCCGCCGCGCTGAGTTCGCGGGCGTGCGAGAAGCTCAGCACCGGCAGGCGCGGGTGCAACTTCGCGAGCGGCGGCGGCGGCGTCCCCGCTTCGGCCGCGGCGACCCAGCCGGCGATCCAGGCGGAAACGTAGTCGACACGGGTGAAGATGTTCGGCAGCGCCAGGTTGCAGTTCGGCCCGCCGGTGCTGACGATCCCGATCTCCACCGGCGTGCCGTCGGCCCGGTGGCCGATCGCCGGGCCACCGCTGTCGCCGTGACAGGCGCCGCTCGTCTTATTGGGGATGTCGACCGCGCAGACCTGCTGCGCGGGCACATAATCGGGTTCGTAGCGCTTGGTCTTCTCCTTGCACTCGCCGGGCGGCAAGACCACCGAGGAGCCGGCCTGCAGCTGCGCCGGCCCGCCGGGCACGCGCGGGTTGGTCTGCCCCCAGCCGGCGATGTCGATCGCCGAGCCGCCGGCGTACAGCGCCGCGTCGGCGGCGCTGGCCAGCGGCAGCGGTGGCGCCGCCACCGGCGCGGTGAGGATCAGCAGGCCGGCGTCCCCGTGCAGCTTCTTCGGGGTGAAGCCGGGGAAGACCACCGCCTGCTCGACTTCGGAGACCTGCGAGCCCTGGATCCGCTTCAGATTGGCGACGCCGGTGGCGACGGCGAAGCTGCCGTCCGGATACATCGCCCCCGCTTCCAGGTTCTCGACGCAGTGACCGGCGGTGAGGATCACCCGCGGCGCGACCACGGTCCCGGTGCAGCTGAAGGCCCCCGTCGCGTCTTCGCCGACCAGGTAGGCGAGCGAGGGAAATTCGGCAATCGAGGCGGAGTGGCCGCCGATGATCGAAGCCTGCGCACCCGACCCGGCCTCGGCCTTGCCCTGTGGAGCGCCCGCGACGAGGGCCACGAGTGCGACGAAGACGGCGCACGCGAATGCACCCAGGCGATGTAGTTGCAACCGAATCTCCCTGCCGAGAAGTTTGCCGAGACAACGGAGCGCCGACGACGATCCGATCGCAAGGCTATCCCCAACGGCAGAAGCAGGGCACGGAAGGTCGCAAAAAGCGCGAAGCAGGCCGTGCGTTTGAGTCCGGGTCGATCGCCATTCTCGCCAAATGTCCCTGGAGACCGAGTTGGTCAAGATGGCGCGCGCGGCGGCGGCGTCGCCGGAGACCGATAGTCGCGCCCGTCAGATGCAGGGATTTCTTGCGCGTGCCCTGACTGGGAGCCTCGAAGGCGCCCGCGGGATCGCCTATGGCTCGCTGGCTCGCGGCACCCATGTGGACCCGATCCGCGACGTCGATGTTCTGCTGGTCCTGGAGCCGGGCGACGGCCCCGACCGGATCGGCAGCGACCACGACCCCGAGCGGGTGCTTGGCGTCCTCGAGCAGAAGATTGCCGCAGCCACCAGGGACACGATTTGGCGGGGATCCACCTCGATCGGCGCGCACTCGGTCAAGTGCTTCCCGGGGGGAAGGACTGGCCAACGGCCTGTCACCTTTGCCGACGTCGTCCCCGCCGTGCCCACCGCCGCGGATAGCTTTCTGATTCCGGACCTGCCCCAGAAGCGCTGGGTCGAGACCAATCCCTCCGTGCTCATGAATCGCGTTCGCGAGCGACAGGCAGAGTGGGAGCATTTCATCCCCTTGGTCCGCCTCCTCAAGCGGTGGAACGCGGCCAATGGGGAACCGATCAAATCCCTCGCGATCGAGGTGCTGGCAATCGAGGCGATGGAGCCCGCATCGCCACCCCGGGCCCTCGCCGACTTCTTCGCCGCCGGCAGCTCACTCGCATCGAGGTCCTTGCTCGATCCGGCAGGCCTCTGCGGGCGGATCGATCCCGGCGGCGATTTCGCACACGCCGAGCTGATATTTCAGCGCGCGAGCCGGCTCGCGCGGCAAGCGGTCGATTGGCCGGCTGACGAAGCGCGCTCAATCCAACTCTTCCAGCAAGTCTTCGACCCGCCCCACTCCCAAGCGAGGCGAATTTCGGCCTGAGCCCTTTTCGGCCTGAGCCCTAGATGACACCGAGCTCGCGGAGGCGAGAGACGGTCTCGTCGAAGCGCGCATCGTCCATCCGCTTCGCGTCCCGCTCCTGCTCAGTTTCGTCGCTCGCCCCGTACTGCCACCAGGCCTTGTTGGTTTGCCGGTCCATGACCAGGAACCGGTCCTTGCGCGCCGGCCCCCTGAGAATCAAGGACACCGTGTAGGGCTCGGCGACCACCGCATGAACCATGCTGTGGTCCAGCGTGTAGCTCGAACCGACCGACTCGGTGCGGACCATTCGTGGGCGTAGGGCGGAAACGTCGGTCTCCTCGGACAGCCCCTCTTCAGACCCATAGATGAAGTGCTGGTAGGCCCCGCGCAGGATCAGGCTCGAGTAGGACCAGCGGTGATTATGGGGGCGATCGAAGTAGCCGGGAAGAAAAACATGCAGGCGCAAGCGAAACCCACTGGCGGAATCGTCATACAGAACCACCTTGTCCAGGATGTCGTAGTGCTCCGACAGCTCGCGCAACCGGGCATCCTCGCGACTGCCACCGAGAAGCCCTCCCAGTAGCCCGGAGTCGTCCTTGAGTCGTTCGAGCAGTGGGCGACTAGCTCCCTCGACGGCGACGACGTCGTCCCAGTCGAGCCCTGCGAGACCCTCCAGGGCGCCCCTAAGCTGCTCTCTCGCCTCGACGGTCATAGCGCTCCGCCGGCCTCAGCGTCCAGCCGTCGAGCGAGAGCGCACTGCCGGCCTCGGAGGCCATCAGCGCCTCCCGTGCGTACGGAACGAGATTCGCAGGCAAGCTCACGAGAGGGAACCAACGAAGCTCTGCGCACTTCTCCGGCTCGCAGTTGCGCGGCTCGCCCTGCCAGTCCGTAGCCGAGAAGAAGACCGCCATTCGGCCACCCCCCGCCTGCCTGTGCATGACGTGAGACAGCTGCAGCGCCGACGTCTCGAGCGTCACTCCCAGCTCCTCGAATGCCTCCCGCTGCGCCGCGGTGGCAACCGACTCGCCCGCCTCGAGATGGCCGGCAGGAAGGTGAAACTTGCCGTCCTCGTAGCCGGTGTTCAACCGCAATCCAAGCAGCACCTGGTCGCCCCTGCGCAAGATCACGTGAACATCCACGACAGACATGTACCGAGCTGCAGATGCGGTCATTGAGCCCCCCGTGGGCGATGGCGGTCGAGCGACGCGCGCAACTGTTATCACAGCCCTCCCGGTCGGTGATCGTCTCTGGTTTCACGAACTCGCTCCTACCGTTGACTTCCAAAGCCGGCAGACCGGAACGATATCCGCGTGAGACCCACACGATGAGTCCCCCATGACCAGCTCCTCGGCTGGGCACCCCCCCATGCACACGCCGGGCACCTTGCAGCTGCCACAGCTCGAGGAGCCGAGGACTCCGGCGAACAGCTCGAGCTCGTTGCGACCCCGATTGACCTCCAGGACCCCGTCCCGCATGTTGGCGAAATTGAAGTCGGTGTCGAACAGGTAGGAGCAGACGTAGCAACGGCCATCCGGGAAGACCGAAATCCTGTCGAGAGTGCGACCGATGCAGCCTCGGTAACCCTCGTCCGCGTATTTTCCCACCTCACTTCTGCGCGCGTACGTGGGCTGATACCACACCCGCGTTTTGTGCCCCTCGGCCGCAGCGTCGAGCTGCTCATAGAACTCGATCCACGTATGCGGGTCGATCGCCCAGCCCGTGTTCTCGTTCCCCTGTCCGATGGTCGAGAAGACGTGGTACTTCACAAGCGAGACCCCAAGCTCGTCGGCGATGTCGAGCAGGGCGAGGCAGTCCCCCATGTTCAGGGCGTTGACCGTGCAGATGAAGCGGGTGTCGAACCCTCGAGCCGCCGCGTAGGTGGCAGTTTCGAGCGCTATGTCAAAGGTGCCACGACCGCGTATCTGATCGTGGGAGTCCGCCGACCCTCCATCGAGGCTGATCTGCACGTATGCGAAGTCATCTGGCTCCAGCGCCCGAAATTTGCGGGCCGCTGGCTTAAGGCCGTTGGTCGTGGTGATGACGTGCTCGTAGCCGATCTCGTTGGCAAAACGAATGATCTCGCAGTACTGGGGGTGGATAGTGGGCTCGCCGCCGAGGATGGTCAGCTTGCTGCCACCCATCTTCCGCCAGAACGCGAGGGTGTCGCACACCTCCTCATACTCCATCCGCGTTCCGTGATCCAGGCGATCACCCATGTAGCAATGCCCACACCGGAGCTGGCAGGCTTCGGTTATGTACAGGTAGACATTGCGGAACCGCCCATACTCGACGCGATCGATGCGCTCGACCGCGCCGTCACGAACGTTGCCCGGCAAGCGAGCGTTTCCATATTCCAGCAATGGCTCTTCACGACGTTCCCCCACCGAACCCCCCGCTCTGGCAGACCGTTGAACCGTTTCAATTATCCTGAAGTGTTCAGAATACTAAGTCAACAATGTGCCAATTGTTCGGGCAATCAACCTGCGCGATCCGAGCCCGGAGACCCGATGAACCTCCACGCCGTGGTGGAGGAATCGCTCGACGAGCGCCGATCGGCTGCTCGTGTAGCGACTCAGTCGCGCTTCGAACCGGTCGAACTCGTCACTTGACCGGCGACGCAGCTGAGCGCCACAGCTGTCGCAACGCTCCGGATCGCCGGATGACCCTGAGGCCGGGGCGTGGGGCTCGCCCCGCAGATCAGGCTCGCAGACAACGCAGACCCTGCGGATTTCAATGCGCGACCTGAGTTGGTCCGGCGGCGCCACAAGCTCTACAACCGTCAGCCTCGACGGGGGCTGCGAGAGAGTCGCCAGGAACGTGTGCAAGGTCGTCACCTGACTCGCGTTGCCCGGAAAGTTCTCGAAGACGACCAGCTCCGGTCGCAGAGCGAGGATCCGTGGGATCGACTCCCGCAACAGCGGCTCGACAAACTTGTCATCGACCCAGCCGAGCGGGTCGTCGCTGCGCAGCAGAGCCTCGGACAGGCCGGGAACAACCTCGCGGTGGCTCCACGCGCTCTCTCGCATGCGAAAGACCTGCACCTCCCGTTCCCTCGAGAGGGCCGCGGTGAGCGTGCTCTTTCCCACCCCGGGCGGACCGAGCAGCGCCAAGAACTCGGGTCTGGGGCTAGGGCGAGGATTCACTGCAGAGGGTCCGAAAGCGGGCGACCTTTTGGTCGCCAAAGTGCATCGATCTGACCTCGACGGCAACGCCACCGGGTAGTCCGGCTTCGAGGTGAGACCTCAGGTCCCCGAGCAGGCCGTGGACTTCCGCGGCGGCGCCGGCCCGGGGTTCGACCCTCAACTCCACCGAATCCAGATCCACCTGCGTGAGCTGGTACTCGCGAATCGGGAACAGGTCGAGGAGGCTCGTGAAGTGAGTGGGCGAGAAGACCCGACCCCCCGCGAACCGGAAGGCAGGCACCACCCGCCCGACCACCCTGACGATCGTTGGGCCCGGCGCGCCGGACTCACACCGCTCTTGCGTGAGCTGCAGGCGATCGCCGGTGCGGTAGCGCAGCAGCGGCATCGCGGCGTTGCCGAACCCGGAGAGAATCGCTTCGTCATTGGTCGGCCCACCCAGCTCCAGGGCAATATTGGGGTCATCGAGGTGCAGGTGGCCGCAGACCGGACAACTGGAAGCAACCACACCAAACTCGCATAGCCCGTAAGCGATCGCGATGGGCGCCGCGACCTGCTCGGCGAGCCTGACCCTGAGGCCCGCCGACAGCTCGCTGCCGCTGCTGACCAAGAGGTCCGGGGGGTGTGTCTCGAGCTCTCGAGCCACCGCCGGCTCGGCGAGCATCACTGCGAAGATCTCCGGGCGAGCCGTGACCACACCCGGGCGAAGATCTCGGAGCCACTCGGCCACTCGGGCCACACCACCCGGCTTCGCTTGGTCTATCCGCCCGCGCAGCATGGTGCCGAAGCGGTCCAGCGGGTCGGCGAAGGCGCTGTTCCCGCCGACCTGAGTGTCCGTGACGTGCAGGCAGAGCGTCGAGCGCCGGAACGCAGCTACCGCCCCCGCCCGCACGACGATCTTGGGGACCGCGAGAATCAACTGCTCGAAGTGCCGATCGCGATCGAACAGAAAGGTGACCGGGGCCCCGGTCGTGCCCGACGTCGAGCGCCGCCAAACGGTTTGGCCCGCCGACGCACGACTGACGAACTCGGAGCCGCGACGGCGAATCGTGCCCTTGTCGATCAAGCCCAGGCCCGACGCCGCGCCCGCGTAGGCCGGAACCTCGCGTGCGGCCTCGGACTGCAACCAGTCGGCGAGCCGCTGCGAGGGATCTGCATACGCGGATGGGCCTTCCGCGCGCCATCGAAGGTAGCGCCCCCAACGCTTCCCTAAGGCGTCCCGGGCGTTCAGTGACTCCAGGTGCTCGCCCAGGTCGAAGGCAAACTCCGGGCGAGTCGCGAGCACCCGCTTTAGGTCGTGCAACCTAGACGGCGACGGTCACGCCCCCCGCGCGCACCGAAACCCGGATGTCGTCGATCGCGATGCTCTCTACCGCCGGGGCGGTGATCAGCCTGTCGATTCTCTCGAGGCCGTCGGAAAGACCAAGCTGGTCCAGGACTCGACTCACGTCCTCTTCCTTGACGCCCGAAGAGGACGCCAGATCCGAAACCAGGGCCCGGCGGCGGCTCTCAGCTCCTACTTCTCCCATTTTGGCTCCCTTCAATCGACTGGACAGTAAGCCGACCTTAGTCGACTGTTCAATCGATGTATAGGCAATACGACTGCCCGAGCGGCCCCTGCGTCATGGGGCGGGCTGGACTCGAACCAGCGACCAAGGGATTATGAGTCCCGTGCTCTAACCAACTGAGCTACCGCCCCGGAATCCCGGACGATACGCGGTGATTGGCGAGGGCGGCGGCAATCGTTGTTGCGAACCCCGAGGTTCCGGGTAGCTACCCTCTCGAACGAATGCTGAGGGCCGGAATCAAGACGGGGGCTCTGGGACTGGCGTTGGTTGCCAGTGCAGTCTGCCTGCTCGCACTCGCCTCCAGCGGCGTCGCCGCGGTGCCGGGTTGCGGCTCGTTCAAGTCACAGGCGGCGGCCCAGGATGAGTTCTTCGAACTCGGGGGCACGCCGCAGAATCCCGTCGGCAGGCTCGATCCCGATCGCGACGGGGTCGCCTGCGAGGGCCTCCCCGGGCCTTACAAGGGCTACGCGATGATCGGCTACAACCGCAAGAAGCAGTTCTTCTACGGGGTGGCGAAGATGCCGCCGGCCAACGGCGGCGCCGGCTATCCCTGTCTGCGCGGCAATCGCCACTTCGACGATGCGCCCCGCAAGGTGAACATCTTCCGCATCACCCCCAGCGGCGACAAATCGCTGCTCGGTGAGTTTCAGGGCAAAGCCGAAGCGCAGCCGGAAACCGGCCAGCTGTTCTGGAAGGCCGAAATCGCCAACCCGCCCACCGGTCGCTACTACGTCACCTTCGTGGAACGGATCCCGCTGACCCCTTACGGGCCGAACGAATGCCCGGGGTTCAGCTCGCAGCCGACGCTGCTGCCGCGGCCTACGCGCTGAACAGCTGAGCCAGCGAGCGCCCGACGTCGGGCGGCTCTTCTTCGCCCTTGGCCGCCGCGGCGGCACCCTCGGCCAGCGCCTTGGCGGCGTCGGCGATCTGGTGGTCGCGACCGCCGCGGATGACGCCGGTCTTCTTCGCTTCGGCGAGGTCGGACTCCATCAGCCCCGCCAGCTCGGCGAGGCGACGCAGGCCGACAACGCCCGCGGTCCCGCGCAGGGCGTGCGCTTCGGAGCGCATCGTCTCGAAATCGGTGGTCGCGGTGGCGAGGCCGGCGGCGATCACGTCGCAGCGGCGACGCGCCTCCTCGGCGAAGGATTCGAGTAGCTCGGTGTCCGGGGCTGCTTTGTCGCTCATCTGATTGCTTTTTCTATCGCTTCGTCGAGAAGTTCGAGTCCGAAGGCGCCCTCGATCGCGTCGCTGATGACGCCTCGGCGGTCGATCGTGAACAGCCACGGCTCGCTGGGAAGGCGAAAGGCTCTCACTTGCGGGCGCACATCGTCGCCCGGGTCGTTGTTGTTGAAGATCTCCATGTGGATGAAGGCGGCCTGGTCTCCGTATTGCTGCTGGGCCTGCTCGGTCACGTCGACCACCGGCCCGCAGACCCGACTCTGGCAGAACTGGGGGGTCGCAAACAAGAGGACAATCGGTTCTTTTCCGAGCGCTTCCGCGTAATCCACCTTGTTCTGAGCCTCCGGCGGCACCCGCGTGGTGAGCTTCGAGAGGTCCCCATCGACGTCGGCGGCGGTTGGGGTGTGGATCACGGGCGGCCTCTCCCCCGCTCGCGGGATCGACTTGAAAGTGCCGACTTCGGCCCCCTGCAGCAGCGCGCCGCCCAGTTCGCCGTCTTCCTTGATCAGCGCCGCGACCAGCCATTTCCCTGCGCGCGGGAAGTCGATCTGGGTCGAGTAGACGACGCCCGGCGCGCCGGGGTCCTCACTCGTCGTCTTGGCGGTGAACTCGGGGTCGGTCGCCAGCGTTTCCACCCGTGCCGGGAACGGGCCGATCGCCGGCTGGTCGAGCGCCCTCCCTTCGGCCTTCGCGTCCTGGCCCTTGTTGGCGGCCTTCGACTTCGCCCCCGGGGCCACCGTCGGCACGCGGGCGAAGTAGAGGGCCACTTCGGCGTCGTCGACGGGGGTGCGGTCACGTTCGTAGACCCCGAACGGGTAGCGATTCTCGCCCTTGTAGAAGACCATCGCGCCCGGCTCGATCTTCAGCGCCGCGGGCTTGTCGCCCAGCTTCAGCAGCTCTTTGAGATTGCGGCCTTCGGGGCTCGGGAAGTCGCTCCGCGGCGGCGCCGGGCGGCTCTCGGCGCTCGGGCCTGAGCCACCGGAGCCGGTCGTGTCCCCATCGCCGCCACAACCCACGAGCAGGGCACCGGCCACGAGCAGGGCGGCGGTGGCGAGGGCCAGGCGAGCGCGCATCGGCGCCATGTTATTCGGAGCGACAACGGCCACCGCCTCCCGGTGGCAGGGCGGATCGGCGGCTCGATAGGGTGGCGACGTCGTCGAAACGGGAGGAGAGCAGATGGCGGAGAGAGCGGCTTTGATCACGGGGGGGTCCGGTGGCATCGGCCTCGCGATCGCCCGAACCCTGGGTGAGGAAGGCTACGGGCTGACCCTTTCGGCGCGGCGCGCGGAGAAACTGGAGGAGTCCGTCCAGGGACTGCGCGACGACGGCTTCGAGGTCCTCACCGTTCCCGCCAACATGGCCGAGGAGGAAGACATCGTCGCCCTCTTCGCCGCCCACCGCGAGCGCTTCGGCCGCCTCGACGCCCTCGTCAACAACGCCGGCATGGGCGTTGGCGCGGCGATGGCGGAGATCCAGACCAAGTTCCTCGACATGCAGCTGGACGTCAACCTGCGGGCGCTGATCATCGGCACCCGCGAGGGCCTGCCGCTGCTGCGCGAGGCCGGCGCCGAGCATGGCAAGGCGCTGATCATCAACACCGCCTCCCTGGCCGGCAAAAGCGGCCCGGCCTGGCTCTCGGTCTACGGCGCCACCAAGTCGGCGGTGATCAGCTTCACCGAATCGACCCAGCGCGAGGTCGCCCGCGACGGCATCCAGTGCACCGCGCTCGCCCCCGGCTTCGTCGACACCGCGATGGCCGAGTTCGTCAAGGAGCAGATCGGCGAGGAGCTGATCCAGCCCTCCGACCTCGGCGAGGCAGTCCGCTTCCTGCTGCGCACCTCGCGCAGCTGCCACGTCCCGGAGATCGTCTTCACCCGCCCGGGTGAGGAGATCGTCACTGCCGCCTGACCCCGCCGTGGCGGCGGGCGGGACGAACACGCCGCTGCGGGTCCTGGTCGCCGCCTTCGGCGACGCCGGCCACGCCTTCCCCGCAATCGCGCTGGGACGGGCCCTGGCGGCGCGTGGGCACGAGGTGGTGGTCGAGACCTGGGAGGAGCGCCGGGCCGCCGTCGAGGGCGCCGGGCTCAGCTTCGCCGCCGCCGAGGAATACCGCATGTTCCCGCCCCCCGAGCCGGACTCGGCCGACGGCCAGCACGCCGCCGAGGCGGCCCGGGCGCTGCTGCCGCTGCTGGACGATCTCCGCCCCCACGTCGCCGTCAGCGACATCCTCACCCTCGCCCCAGCCCTGGCGGCCGAGCGCGCCGGGGTGCCGCTGGCGACCCTGATCCCCCACATCTACCCGGTCGTCGAGCCGGGCCTGCCGTTCTTCGCGATCGGGCTGCGCAAGCCGCGGACCCCGGTCGGCACCGCTGCCTGGAAGGCCGGCCAGCGGGCGCTCGACGTCGGCCTTGAGCACGGCCGCCGCGACCTCAACCAGCAGCGCCAGCGGCTCGACCTCCCCCCCGTCGAGCGCTTCCACGGCGGCATCAGCCCGGACCTGGCGCTGGTCGCCACCTACCCGCAGCTCGAGTACCCGCGCCAGTGGCCGGCCGCGGTGAAGGTGACCGGGCCGATGGTGTTCGAGGTCCCGCACCCGCAGATCGAGCTGCCGCCGGGCGACGATCCGCTGGTCCTGGTCGCCCCCAGCACCGCCCACGACTCCGGCAACCACCTGGTGCGGACGGCGCTGGCGGCACTGGAGAGCGAGCGGGTGCGGGTGGTGGCGACCACCAACAAAGTCGTGCCGCAGAGCCCGATCGAGGTCCCCGCCAACGCGACCCTCGTCGACTGGCTCAGCTACAGCCAGCTGATGCCGGCCGCTTCGCTGGTCGTCTCCCACGGCGGCCACGGCACCGTCGCCCGCGCCCTCGGCGCCGGCACGCCGGTCCTGATCTCACCGATCACCGGCGACATGAGCGAGACCGCGATGCGGCTCGACTGGTCCGGCGCCGGCCTCTCGCTGCCCTGGCGCCTCTGCCGACCGGCGCCTCTGCGCTGGGCGGCGCGGCGGATCCTCGCCGAGCCCTCGTTCGCGGCGCGGGCGGGTGAGATCGCGGCCTGGGGCCGTGAGAACGACGGCTCGGTGCGGGGTGCCGAGCTGGTCGAGGGGCTCGCGTACTCGAATCTCGGGCGCTAGCCGGCGCTCGCCCCTATCGAGTTTGTTCGACCCCTCTGAACAAACTCGCTACAAGCTCCGGGGGTGGGACTCGAACCCACAACCCTTCGATTAACAGTCGAATGCTCTGCCGATTGAGCTACCCCGGAACGCTCGCCCGGCCTGATCCCGGACCACTCGGAATTTACCGACTTGGGGGCCGGCCCGTTCAGGCGCTCAGGACTCGACCCGCTGGGTGTGGGCGATCTTCTCCACCAGGGCGGCGCGCTCACGACTGAGGGCGGCCCGGTGCTCGTAGTCGCCACGCTCGCCGGCGGCGGCGATCTCGCCCTCCAACCGGCGCTGCTCCAGCAGTAGGAAGTTGAGCTCCATCGCCTCGCGTGAGGCGGGCTGGTCGCGGGAGAGCATCACCAGTTCGGAGATCAGGCCGGCCATCTCGTCGTCGTGGGGAAGGTTGGAGGCGGGGTCGCCCGGGTTCTCGCGCAGCCAGGTGGCGGCGCGGATGCCAGTTGCGGAGAGGTGGGCGTCGGTGAGGCGGGCGAGGTACTCGCGACCCTCCTCGGGCTGGGCGATGCACATCGCCAGCAGCGCCCGCTCGCGGCGCTCACGCGAGGTCAGCTCGGCGGCGCGCGGTGGCGGTGCCTGGGACTGCGGGGTCGCCTGGCGAGTCTGCTGGGGCTGCTCGCCCCCGGTCGCCGGCTCGGCCGCGACCACGCGGCCCATCACCATCGCCGGCTCCAGGTCAAGCCGCTCGGCGACGCGGCGCACGAGGTCGTCGCGGCTGGCCGACTCCCCCATCCCGGCCAGGACCGGCGCCACCTCGGCCAGGGCGCGGTCGCGCTCGACCGGCGAGGTGACGTCGGTGCGGTCCAGCACCAGCCCGACCTGGAAGGAGGTCAGCTCCTCGGCCTTCTCGATCAGCGCCGCGAAGCGCTCGGCGCCGCCGTCCTCGGCCATCATCTCGGCCGGGTCGACGCCGGCCGGCATCGCCGCAACCCGCAACCGCATCCGCCGCCCGGCGGCGACCCGCTGCGCGCGCAGCATCGCCTCCTGGCCGGCCGAGTCGGCGTCGAGCGCCAGCACCACCTCGTCGACCATGCCCGAGAGCGTCGCCACCTGCTCGCCGGTGATCGCCGTGCCCATCACGCCGACCGCCTCCTCGATCCCGGCCTGGTGCAGGGCGAGAACGTCGGTGTAGCCCTCGACGACGACGGCGCGGCCGCTCTTCGGGATCGCCGCTTTGGCCAGGTCGACGCCGTAGAGCAGCTGGCTCTTGTGGAAGAAGTCGGTCTCGGCGGTGTTGACGTACTTGGCCCCCTGGTCGGAGCGCATCGCCCGGCCGCCGAAGCCGAGGGTGCGGCCGCGGCGGTCGCGGATCGGAAACATGATCCGGGAGCGGAAGCGGTCGTACTCGCGGCCCTGCTGGTTGCGCTGGGCGAGGCCGACGCCGTGCAGCTCGCCGACGCTGAAGCCAGCCTGCTGGCCGCGGACGAGGATCTTGTCCCAGGCGCTGGGCGCGTAGCCGACCCCGAAGGCGCGCAGGACCTCCTCGCCGAGGCCGCGCTCGGCCAGGTACTCGCGGGCTTTGGCGGCCTCCTTCGACTCCCAGAGGTAGTTGGCGTAGTAGGCGGAGGTGCGGTCGAGGAGCTGCTCGAGGCGGCGGCGCTGCTGGCGCTTGGCCTCCGCCCGCGGATCCTCCTGCTCGCGCTCGATCTCGACCCCGTAGCGGTCGGCCAGCAGCTCGACCGCCTCGGCGAAGCCCATCCCCTCCTTCTCCTCGACGAACTTGATCACGTCGCCGCCGACCCCGCAGCCGAAGCAGTGGTAGAGCTTCTCCTGCGGCTCGACCGAGAACGAGGGCGTGCGCTCCTCGTGGAACGGGCAGAGCCCGGTCCAGCGGGCGCCGGCGCGGCGCAGGTCGGTGTGCTGGGAGATCACCTCGACGATGTCGGCCGCCTGCTTAACCCGTTCAAGGCTCTCGGGGGAGATCAGCGCCACTAGAACTTCGACTCCTCGGGCACCGTGAGCTCGGTGAACTTGGCGATGCAGTAGCGGTCGGTCATCCCGGCGATGTAGTCGGCGACGCGCTGGCAGTCGCTGGCGCCGGGGTCCCAGCTGGGGACCTCGTCGGGGTGCTCCAGGTAGTGGGCGAAGAGGCCGCGCATCGCCGCTTCGACGCGGCCGTGCTCACTCTGGGCGTCGGGGCCGAGGTAGACGCGCTCGAACATGAACTTGCGCAGCGGCAGCATCGCCATCCCGATCTCCTCGCTCTGGACGATGTCGCCGGCGGCCGAGGAGCGCTCGACGATGTCGGCGACGAGGGTGTCGATCCGGGTCGAGCCGGTCGGGCCGAGCAGCTCGATCTCGGCGTTGGGGAGGTCGTCGGGCCGGAGGATGCCGGCGCGCAGGGCGTCGTCGATGTCGTGGTTGATGTAGGCAACGCGGTCGACCAGCTTGACGATCCGGCCCTCCAGGGTGGCCGGCTTGGTCGGGCCGGTGTGGTTGAGAATGCCGTCGCGGACCTGATTCGTCAGGTTGAGGCCCTGGCCGTCGCGCTCGAGCACGTCGACGACCCGCAGCGAGTGCTCGTTGTGCTTGAAGCCGATTCCGCAGCGCTCGCGGAGGGCGGCGTCGAGGGTCTGCTCGCCGGCGTGGCCGAAGGGCGGGTGCCCGAGGTCGTGGCCGAGCCCGATCGCCTCGGTCAGGTCCTCGTTGAGGCCGAGCGCCCGCGCCACCGTGCGGGCGATCCCGCAAGCCTCCAGCGTGTGCGTGAGCCGCGTCCGGTAGTGGTCGCCCTCGGGGGCGACGAAGACCTGGGTCTTGTGCTTGAGCCGGCGGAAGGACTTGGAGTGGACGATGCGGTCGCGGTCGCGCTGGAACGGCGTCCGCAGCGGGCTGTTGGGCTCCTCGCGCTGGCGCTGGGCCGGGTAGGAGCGGGTCGCGTGCTGGGAGAGGAACTCGTCCTCCCAGGCGCGGATCCGGTCCTCGAAGGTGGCGGTGAGGGGCACCGCACGATCATAAGGCGGGGCGAGCGGCGGGCCGGCGCGCTATGCGGCAGCGCGTAGTTGGACGTGCGCGTGATGCTCGAGCGTCTCGCCGACGGCGCGCTCGACCTGGCGCAGCGCCAGCGGCTCGGCGTGCGGCGCCTCGCTCAGCGGCTTCGCCAGCGCCTCGACCATGAAGGTGTGCGCTCCCTCGCTGAGCTCGAAGGAGCCCGCCTCGCAGCTGGCGCAGACGACGCCGCCGGCGGCGCCCGAGAAGCCGACCAGGTGATCGGCCTCGCCGCAGCTGGTGCAGGAGGCCAGCTCGGGGACGAAACCGGCCGCCAGCGCCAGCTTGAGCCGGAAGGCGAGCGCCACTTCGAGCTCGGTGGCGCGGGTCTGCTCGGGGTCGTCGAGCATCGAGAGGTAGCGGCAGAGCAGGTTGTAGGCGTGCGGGTTGGGCTCGGCCGAGTCGAGCAGGCGCAGGACCGCGTCGCAGGCGCGGGCGCCGGCGGTCAGCGCCGGCCCGGAGGAGCGCAGCCGCGGGTATCCCTCGATCGTGGCGACGTTGGTCACCGTGAGCAGGTCGCTGCGCCCTTCGTGCAGCACCAGGTCGAGGCGGAAGAACGGCTCCATCCGGCCCCCGAAGCGGGATTTCGGCTTGCGCGCGCCCTTGGCGATCGCCCCGAGCCGCCCCCGCGTCTTCGAGTAGAGGTGGAGGATGCGATCGGCCTCGCCGTAGCGGATGCTGCGGAGGACGATCGCCTCGGTCTTGACGGTGGTTCCGGCCACCCTCCTAC
Organism: Solirubrobacterales bacterium; assembly: GCA_036265715.1. Lineage (GTDB taxonomy): Bacteria > Actinomycetota > Thermoleophilia > Solirubrobacterales > 70-9 > VAYN01. Next base: position 29,057 of record DATAON010000065.1, read on the forward strand.
TTTGCCCGGCGGCGCGGACGGCGGCGCAGCCGAACCTGGCAGCTCGGGCAGAAGTAGGTGGAGCGGCCACCGACGACGATGCGGACGATCTCGCCGCCGCAGGAGAGGCAGGGCTCGCCCTCGCGGGTGTGGACGAGGAACCGCTCCTGCATCGTCCCCTTCTCGCCGCGGCCGTCGCGGTAGTCGTCGATCGAGGAGCCGCCGGCGTCGATCCCGGCCTGCAGGGCGGCGACGACGGCGTCGCGCAGGGCCAGGTGATGCTCGGGCTTCATCGATCCTGCCGGCGAGAGCGGGTGCAGGCGGGCGCGGTAGAGCGCCTCGTCGGCGTAGATGTTGCCGACCCCGGCGACCCCGGCCTGGTCGAGCAGGAACGACTTCAGCGGGGCGGTGCGGCCGGCGGCCATCGCGCCCAGCGCCTCGGGGGTGAACTCGGGCGAGAGCGGCTCGACCCCGACCCGGCCGGCGAAGCGCGCCTCCAGGGCGTCGTTCGCGAGCAGGAATGCCTCGCCGAAGCGACGCGGGTCGGTGAACCAGACCTCGCGGCCGTCGTCGAGCGAGAAGCGCGCCCGCAGGTGCTTGGCCGAAGTGGTGCGCTCGCCCATGTAGAGCAGGCGCCCCTCGGCCGGGTCGAGGACGTCGTCGCCCTCGACCAGGATCAGGTTGCCGGTCATCCGCAGGTGCATGACCAGCGTGCGCTCGCCGTCGAGCGCCAGCAGCAGGTACTTGCCGCGCCGTCCCAGCCCCTCGATCGTGGCGCCGGTGACTTCAGCGCCCAGCTGCTCGGGCGGGACCGGTCGCGACCAGCGCCCGTCCAGCACCTCCAACTCGGCGATCCGCCGCCCTTCCAACTCGGGCTCCAGCTGCCGCGCAACGGTCTCGACCTCGGGCAACTCGGGCATCCCCGAGTTCTATCTGACCTGCTCAGTCAGCCTTGGCGCGGGGGTGGGCCTCGAAATAGACCTCCTTGAGGCGCTCGCCGGAGAGGTGGGTGTACATCTGGGTGGTGGAGATGTCGGCGTGGCCGAGCATCTCCTGCACGGCGCGGAGGTCGCAGCCGCCGGCAAGCAGGTGGGTGGCGAAGCTGTGGCGCAGGGTGTGAGGGCTCATCTTGCCCGCCAGGCCGGCGTCGCGAGCGTGGCGCTGGACGATCTTGTAGAGGCCCTGGCGGGTCAGCGGCCCGCCGCGGAAGTTGACGAAGAGCTTGACCTCGTGGCGGTCGCCGATCAGCTTCGGCCGGCCGCCCCGCAGGTAGCCGTTGATCGCCGCGATCGCCTGGCTGCCGAGCGGCACCAAACGTTCCTTCGAGCCCTTGCCGCGGGCGCGCAGGAAGCCCTCGTGGGTGTCGACGTCGGCGAGCTCCAGCCCGATCGTCTCCGAGGCCCGCAGCCCGCACGCGTACATCACCTCCAGCAGCGCCCGGTCGCGCAGCGCCGTCGGCTCCGAGCCCGTCGGCGAGGCCAGCAGCTTCTGCACCTCCGAGTAGTTGAGGACGTGCGGCAGCTTCTTCGAGCGCCGCGGGGCGCTCAGCGCCGCCGTCGGGTCGTCGCCGATCAGCTCGTCGCGGCGCAGGTGCTTGTAGAAGGAGCGCAGGCAGGCGGCCTTGCGGTGGATCGTCGACGAGGAGCAGGCGGGTCGCTCCCCCTCCCCGGTTGCCAGCTCGGCGAGGAAGTCGGCGACGTCGGCCGGGCGCGCGGTCAGCGCGTCGCGCTTGTGGGCGGAGAGGTATTCCCCGTACTGAAAGAGGTCGGTGCGGTAGGCGTTCAGCGTGTTGCGTGAGAGGCCGCGCTCCAGCTCCAGGTAGGAGAGGAAGTCGAGCACGAGTGACTCGAAGCGGGCGGCAGCGCCGGCGGAAGCGGGCGCGGCGGGGATCTCGGGTTTGACGGCGATCGCCATGAGCGCAAGTTCGCGCCGATGGCAACTAGCCCTTCAGCCGCAAGGGACCGCCCGCGCTCAGGCGCCGAGCAGGTGACCAGCGGCCAGCGGCGCCGCGAAGAACATCGGGTCCTCGGCGAGCGCGCGTCCCATGGTCGTGGTCGGCAGGCCGGAGGCGGCGTAGCCGTCGAGGTCGGCGGAGGCGAGGTGCAGGTGGTGGCGCTCCTCGCGGGCGGCCTCCAGTTCGGCGGCGGCGTCCGGGAACTCGGTCGGGACGGCGACGTCGACCGGCGCCAGCAATAGCTCCAGCACGGTGTAGGTGTGGTGGCTGAGGCCGCGGTGGCGCTCACGCGGGTCGGTGGCCGAGAGGCGCGGGGAGATCGTCGTCGGCATCCCCAGCGAGAGCGCCGCGTGGGCGCTCTCCAGCGCGGCGATGCCGCCGTGGCCGAACTCGGTGTCGGAGCCGATGATCCCCGGGCCGGGGCCGACCAGGATCGCCTCCCAGCCAAGCTTGGCGCCGGCGTCGAGGGCGCCGACGGTGCTGAGCGCGTCGTGTTCGCCCCCGTAGGCGGGAGCGGCGGTGATGTGGCCGCAGAGCAGCTCGCGCTCGCGCAGCGTCGCGACGTCGCGCGAGTAGGACCCCGGCAGCGCCCCTCCCCCGGTCTGCACGTACCCGACCCGCAACCCCGGCGCCGCCTGCGCCGCCGCCCACGCCGCCGGCGCCAAATGCCCGTGTAGCGGCAGGACCAGCACCGGAACCTGTGACCTTCGGCTTGAAAGACCGATGCTCTCCAATCCCGTGGTTCCTTTTTCACCTATGAGGTGATTAAGGAACCGCGACTTGGGCTCGACGGCCTCGACGGGGTCGACCGGGTGCTGGAGCGAGGTGTAGTTGAGCTTGATCACGTGCTCGCTCCCGCGCTCGGCGCCCTCCAGGCCGCGGGTGAGGTTGACGTGGACGACGTCGAAGCCGCCGGAGCCGAGGCCGAGCTCGACCGCGGCGACGTTGACGACTACCTCATCGCCAGGGCGCATCTCCCCCAGCAGCAGCGTGTCGGCCCAGGCGGGCCGGCGCTCCCCCGCGACCTCGACCAGCAGCGGCTCGGCGGAGACGACGACGCCGCGGCGCAGGTCGAGGCGGCCGCTCACGCCTCGCTCGCGCCCTCGCCGGCCGCCGCTGCGGCAACGATGCCTTCGCAGACCTCGAGCATCGTCACCAGGTTGGCCGCCGGGACGAACTCGTCGTAGGTGTGGACGTTGTCGGTCCCGTTGGAGAGCAGCACGCAGTCGTAGCCGTCGCGACGGAAGGCGTTGGCGTCGCTGCCGCCGCCGATCGCAACCCGGGCCGGCTCCAGGCCGGCGCCGCGCAACCCGGCTTCGGCGAAGCCAAGCGCCGCCGAGTCCTTCGGCAGTTCGTAGCCGCGGAACAGCTCTTCGATCCGCACGTCGACGTCGCAGCCATGCTCACTGGCGCCCCAGGCACAGGCGTCGGCCATCTTGCCGGCGACCTCGGCCGCCCGCTCGGCGTCGAGGCTGCGGGTCTCGGCGTGGATGCCGCAGTGGCCGGGGACGACGTTGCCGGAGGTGCCGCCGGTGATCAGGCCGACGTTGGCGGTGGTGGCCTCGTCGAGGCGGCCCAGCTCCATGCGAGAGACCGCCGCGGCGGCGGCGGCGATCGCGCTGGCCCCGTCCTCGGGCCGGATCCCGGCGTGGGCCTCGACCCCGGCGAAGTCGGCGCGGATCTTCTGCTGGGTCGGCGTCTGCACGATCACCTCGCCGACCGGGCCGGCGTGATCCAGCACAAACCCGACCGGGGACTTCAGCGCCGCGACGTCGAAGGCCTTGGCGCCGCGCAGCCCCTGCTCCTCGGCCACCGTCATCACCAGCTCGATCCCGATCGGCAGCGGGTTCTCGGCAGCGCGGGCGACCAGCTCCATGAACACGGCGACGGCGGCCTTGTTGTCGGCGCCGAGGATCGTCTCCCCACGGCTGCGGAAGACCCCATCCTCGTTGACGACCTCGACCTGGCCCCGGTGCGGGACCGTGTCGAGGTGGGCGCAGAACATCACCCACTCGTCGCGCTGGCCGGGCAACCGCGCCAGCAGGTTGCCGGCGCCCGCTTCGGCCGGGCCGGCGGCCTCGTCCTCGGAGACCTCCATCCCCAGCGCCCGCAACTCGGCGGCGACAGTGTCGGCGATCTCGCGCTCCTCGCCAGTGGGGCTGCGAATCTCGCAGAGCCGCACGAACGTCTCGAAAAGCCTCTCGCTAGCCACGCGCAGAGGCTAACTGCGAAACGCCGATGACGAGGTCCAGATGCTGCTGGTCAAGGACGCAGGGAGCCCGAAGAGCAGCGCTATTTGGGCGACCGAGGACGCTGGACAGCGGCATCTGGGGCCGTCATCTCGTCGAGCTCGCCGCCGTCCGCCGGCCGTTCGCCAGCGTGCGTCGCCGCGGCGCCGACGAACTCGCGGAACAGCGGCTCGGGGCGGTTGGGACGCGAGTTGAACTCGGGGTGGTACTGGGAAGCGACGAAGAAGGGGTGGTCGGGCAGCTCGATCATCTCGACCAGGCGCTCGTCGGGCGAGGTGCCGCCGCAGACCAGGCCCTCGTCTTCGAGCCGGCGCCGCAGCTGGTTGTTCACCTCGTAACGGTGGCGGTGGCGCTTGTAGATCACGGCCTCGCCGAAGATCTCCCGCGCTTTCGTGCCCTCGTGCAGTTTCACCGGGTCAGCACCGAGCCGCATCGTCCCGCCCATGTCGGAGACCTCCTTCTGCTCCGGCAGCAGGTCAACGACGGGGAACGGCGTCTCGGGATCGAACTCGGCCGAGTTGGCGCCGTCCATACCGGCGACGTGGCGGGCGAAGTCGACGACGGCGATCTGCATCCCGAGGCAGATTCCCAGGTAGGGAATCGAGCGTTCGCGGGCGATCCGGGCGGCCTGCACCTTGCCCTCGATCCCGCGCTCGCCGAAGCCACCGGGGATCAGGATCCCGTCCATGCCCTCGAGCTGCTCGGGGTCGACGTTCTCGGAGTCGACCAGCTCGATCTCGGTTTCGACCCCGTGGTGGATTCCACCATGCTCGATCGACTCGATCACCGACTTGTAGGCGTCAGCGAGCTGGACGTACTTGCCGACAATCGCGATTCGCACCTTGCCGCTGGCGGCGTCGGCGCGGCGCACCATCGCCTCCCACTCGGCGAGGTCGGGCGAGGGCGCTTCGAGGCCGAAGTGGTCGAGGACGAGGTCGTCGACTCCCTCGGCGCGGAAGACCAGCGGCACCTTGTAGATGTTGTCGACGTCGTGGGCGGAGATCACAGCTTCGACCGGCAGGCTCGCGAACAGCGCGATCTTCTCGCGGATCTCGCGGTCGAGGCGGCCTTCGGAGCGGCAGACCAGCGCGTGCGGCTGGATCCCGATCCGGCGCAGCTCGTTGACCGAGTGCTGGGTCGGCTTCGTCTTCAGCTCACCGGCGTGGCCGACGTATGGCACCAAGGTCAGGTGCACGAACATCGCCCGTTTCGGCGTCAAATCCGTGTACAGCTGGCGGATCGACTCGAGGAACGGCAGCGACTCGATGTCGCCGACGGTGCCGCCGATCTCGGTGATCACGAAATCGACCGCCTGTGACTCGGCGACGATGAGGATTTTCTGCTTGATCTCGTTGGTGATGTGCGGGATCACCTGCACGGTGGCGCCGAGGTAGTCGCCACGGCGCTCGCGCCGGATCACCGAGTTGTAGATCGCGCCAGCGGTCACGTTCGAGGCGCGCGAGGTGTTCTCGTCGGTGAAGCGCTCATAGTGGCCGAGATCGAGGTCGGTCTCGGCGCCGTCCTCGGTGACGAAGACCTCGCCGTGCTGGAACGGGCTCATCGTCCCCGGGTCGACGTTGATGTACGGATCGAACTTCTGCAGCTGCACCCGGTAGCCCCGGGAAACGAGGAGTCGACCGATCGAGGCGGCGGTGATGCCCTTGCCGAGGGCCGAGACCACTCCGCCCGTGACGAAGATGAACCTCGTGTCGCCTTTGTTAGATGGACTCATGCTCTGCCGAGCGAGTCTAGCCAGCGCAGTGGCGGAACCGATTCGATCGTCGCCGAAATAGACCGCAACTCCCCGTAAATGGTGATTGCGACGACCACCGCGAGCGCGATCAGACGCGCGTCGGCCCCCAGGATCGTCAACAGCCAGACCCCGGCGACCGCCCCGATCAGGTTCGAGCCGGTGTCCCCCAGCATCGCCCGCTCGCGCAGGGTCAGCCAGGCGCCAACCAGGATCGGCCCGGCGAAGATCCCCAGCAGCTCGATCGGAGCCAGGGTCCAGGCGCCCAGGCAGAGCCCGACCCCGAGCAGCGCCAGCGCCTTCTCGGCCCGCCCCGGGCGCAGGTCGAGCAGGTTGAAGAGGTTCGTGGCGAGGATCAGCAACGCCACGTCGGCGACGTAGCGCCAGTCCTCGAGGCCGCGCCCGGAGACGACGTAGGCGGCCAGCGCCAGCGCCCCGATCGCCTTGATCGCCCCGGTCGAGAGCCGGCCCTCCCGCAGCGCCCCCCAGTGGCCGCGCCAGCCGCGCGGGGTCGAGGCCGCCGCGCCCTGCCCGAGCGCGTCGTCGAGGAAGCCGAGGAAAGCGATCCCGACCAGATAGGGCAGCCACTGCCGCAGCCCGGGCTCCAGCAGATCGAGGTCGGCGCGGTCGTTGAGGAAGGCGAGCGGTGCCAGCGCCACCAGCGCCACCGTCATCAGGATCGCCCCCAGCGGGAAGGCGAGGACCGCCCCGCGATAGTTCTCCCGCACCAGCCCGGCGTCGCGCAGGCCGCGAGCCCCCGCCGGCAGCAGCGGCACCGCGAGGGCGATCGCCAGCGGGAACCCGATCCAGTGCACGCCGAGCGCCCTCAGCCTTCCGGCGCCAGCAGCTCGGGCAGCAACCGGTCGGCGCTGCCCTTGACGCCGAAGCTGCCCTCGGCCCCGAGCATCGCCCGGACCAGCGCCAGCTGGCCGGCGCTGGCGTCGATGTCATCGACGCTGGAGAGGTCGCTGCCCTGGAAGAACCCGATCGAGGACGGTTCCTCGCCGATCGTCTCGACCCCGACCGCCGGCGTCCGGGTTCCGGTCACGCCGCTCATCAGCGCCGCCTCGAACTGGGCGGCTTTGGCGCGCTGCACCGGGCCCATGTCCTGGGGCTGGTCGCGGACGACGATGACGCCGTCGAGGGCGCCGAAGCTGCCGCTGGTGCGCGAGAAGAGCTGGCCGCGGACGACTTCCGGCAGGGTGCCGCCGATCACCAGCTGGCGGCCCAGGCCCTTGCCGAGCGCGGTCAGCTGGTCGGAGTTGGTCTCGAGGTCGAAGAAGCGGGTTTTCGAGAGGTCGTCGGCGAGCCCGTTGACGTCGACCGGCTCGCGCACCACCCCCACCCCGACCAGCTGTGCCCCGGTCGGCGCCAGCGCCTCCTCGACCGAGGCGGTGACCTCGCTGGGGAGGCCGCCGAGAGCGAGGATCGCGATCCGTTTGCCCTCGAGGCGGTCGCGGGTCAGCACCGGGTAGACGCGTTCGGCGAACTCGTTGGCGTTGCGGAGTTCGCCGCTCAGCTGATCTGCTTGCGAGCGCGCGTCCTCGAGGTTGCCGACGAGGCTCGACTCGAGGTCCTTGCGGGTCTCGGTCAGGGCGTCGCCGCCGAACTCGGCGCCGATCAGGATCCCGATCGCCAGCGAGAGGAAGACGGCGATTAGCGAGGTGGCGTGGTAGCGGGCGCTGTAACCCATCAGCAGCGGGAGGCTAGACGGTCGCCCCGGCTCCTAGATCCCAAGCCAGATCCGAACCTTCAGCCAGAACAACTCGAAGACGTCGTTGAGCGCCGGCGAGGTGATGATCAGGATCGTCAGCAAGATCAGGAAGGCGACGGCGAAGAAGGCGATCGGGGCCAGGGTCGAGCTCGGGTTGTAGAGCCGGCTGACGCCCTTCGCGTCGACCAGGCGCTCGCCGATCCGCAGCCGCGTGAGGAAGGTCGAGGACATGCCGCCGCGCTTGCGGTCAAGGAACTCGACGAGGTTGAAGTGGGCGCCGACGCTGACGATCAGCGTCGCTCCCTTCTCGTAGGCCATCAGCATCGCCACGTCCTCGCTCGTCCCCGCCGCCGGGATCACCTGGTGATCGAGTCCGGCCTCGACTAGCCGCTCCCGACCCGGCGCCCGGCCGTCGGGGTAGGCGTGGACGATCAGCTCAGCGCCGCAGCGCAGGGCGGCATCGCTGG
>DATAON010000066.1:0-6002 GCA_036265715.1 Solirubrobacterales bacterium
GGCGATTCGCTCTGTTCCCCTCGACGAGGCGATCGAACTCGTCCACAACGCGGGCGCGATCTTCAAGGGCGGCGGCTCGATCGTCGGTCTTGGCGAAGAAGGGCTCAACCTGCTCGAAGAATTCATCCCCTAGGCGGCTACCGAATCACGAATCGCGCGGACTTAGTGTTCCAGCGGATGCCGGCGCAGAGCTCTTCGGGCGAGGTGTCGAGGGCTCCGGCGAGCTTGACGATCGTTCCCAGCCGCGGCTCACGTCCGCCGCGCTCGAGTAGCGAGATCTCGGTCCTGTGCAGCTCGCATCGGAAGCCCAGCTCCTCCTGCGAGATCTTCTTGCGCTGGCGGGCGCGGCGCAGGTTGACGGCGAATCGGTCGCGGGGCTTCGTCATTTGCGGGGATCATCGACGGCTGAGTACAGAGGCTCTACAGACAAAACATTTCATAAAAGGAGTCGATTGCGTCGGCCCCGCTCAGTCGCGGGTCGCGCGCCAGACCCAGAGCATGCAGAGCGGCTGCAGCGGCAGCCGCGCCCAGAGCGCCCAGCGAGGGATCTTCCGCAGGTCGAGCCCGGGAACCTGCTCGGGGCTGACCGCCATGTGGACGTTGGCCGGGAAGACCGCGACCAGCAGAGCCAGCAGCCACCAGCGCCCGGCCCGGCGCGTGGCCGGGTGCAGCACCGCGAGCCCGCCGGCGATCTCGGCGGCGCCGGAGATCAGGTTGATCTCCTTCTTGCGCGAGGCCAGGGAGGGCGGCACGATCGATTCGTAGGCGCGCGGGTTGGCGAAGTGGTTGGCACCGGCGCCGACGAAGAAGGCGGCAAGCGCGGCTCGAGAGCGATTCATCGCGCCAGTTTCCCATCGCGTGGTTCCTTTTGGTCCCCAGGGGTTAAAAAGGAACCACGAGTTGGGGAGGCCGGGGTGGCCGCCCGCTATTTTCACCTGGTGCCTGATTTCAACCTCAACCCGGCCTACACGCCGACCGCCGACCAGCCGAAGGCGATTGCCGGGCTGGCCGAGGGGCTCGGCGCGGGCGAACGCTTCCAGACGCTGCTCGGGGCGACCGGGACCGGCAAGACCTTCACGATGGCGGCGACGATCGCCGAGGTGCAGCGGCCGGCGCTGGTGATCGCCCACAACAAGACGCTGGCGGCGCAGCTCTGCAACGAGTTCCGTGAGTTCTTCCCCGACAACTCGGTCGAGTACTTCGTCTCCTATTACGACTACTACCAGCCGGAGGCCTACGTCCCGGCCCAGGATCTCTACATCGAGAAGGACTCCTCGATCAACGACGAGATCGACCGCCTCCGCCACGCGGCGACGGCCTCGCTGTTCGCCCGCCGCGACGTGATCATCGTCGCCTCGGTCTCCTGCATCTACGGGATCGGCTCGCCGCAGGTCTACAACGAAAAAATGCAGCTGTTCAAAGTCGGGGCCGAGATCGAACGTGACGTGACCCTGCGCAAGCTGGTGAAAATGCAATACCAGCGCAACGACTCTGTGCTTGGCCGCGGCAGCTTCCGGGTCCGCGGCGAGGTGCTGGAGATCATGCCCGCCTACGCCGAGTCGGCGTACCGGATCTCCCTCTTCGGCGACGAGATCGAGGGGATCCAGCACTTCGACCCGCTGACCGGCGAGGTGCTGGACACGATCGACCACGTCTCGGTCTGGCCGGCCTCCCACTACGTGACCAAGGACGAGACGGTCGAGCGCGCGGTCGAGGAGATCCGCCTCGAACTGACCAACCGGGTCGGCGAGCTCGAGGCCGAAGGGAAGATGCTGGAGGCGCACCGGCTCCAGCAGCGCACCGCCTACGACATCGAGATGATCAAGGAGCTCGGCTTCACCTCCGGGATCGAGAACTACTCGCGGATCCTCGACGGCCGCGACCCGGGGACCCCGCCGCACACCCTGATCGACTACTTCCCCGACGACTTCGTCGTCTTCGTCGACGAGAGCCACCAGACGATCCCGCAGATCGGCGGCATGTACGAGGGCGATCGCTCGCGTAAGACGACCCTGATCGACTTCGGCTTCCGGCTGCCCTCGGCGATCGACAACCGGCCGCTGAAATTCGACGAGTTCCTCGAGCGGGTGCCGCAGCTGGTGATGGTCTCGGCGACGCCGGGGCTGTTCGAGAAAGCGGAGTCGAGCCGGACCGTCGAGCAGATCGTGCGCCCGACCGGGATCGTCGACCCCTACATCGAGCTGCGCGCGACCCGCAACCAGATCGACGACCTGATGAACGAGGCGCGTAAGGTGGCCGAGGCGGGGGAGAGGGTGCTGGTCACGACCCTGACCAAGAAGATGGCCGAGGACCTGACCGCCTATCTGCTCGAGTACGGGGTCAAGGTGCGCTACCTGCACTCCGAGGTCGACACCCTCGAACGGATCCAGATCATCCGCGACCTGCGGCTCGGCGAGTACGACGTCCTGGTCGGGGTCAACCTGCTGCGCGAGGGTCTCGACCTGCCCGAGGTCTCGCTGGTGGCGATCCTCGACGCCGACAAGGAGGGCTTCCTGCGCGGTGAGACCAGCCTCGTGCAGACGATCGGGCGCGCGGCCCGCAACGTCAACGGGCGGGTGGTGATGTACGCCGACCGCGAGACCGACGCGATGCGGGCGGCGATGAGCGAGACCGACCGCCGGCGCGCGATCCAGCTCGCCTACAACGAAGAGCACGGAATCACCCCGGAGACGGTCCGCAAAGGGATCTCCGAGATGTCCGACTTCCTGGCGATGGAGGACCGGGCGCCGGCCAAGCGCCGGCGCCGCCGCGGTGACGACTTCGAGACCCCGGAGGAGCTGGAGCGCACGATCGTCACTCTTGAGGAGGAGATGCTGGCCGCCGCCGATGACCTCCGCTTCGAGGAGGCGGGCCGGCTGCGCGACGAGCTCAAGGAGCTGCGCCGCGACCTCGACGGGATGACGGCGGGGACCTGAGCATGGCCCTCGCCGTAACCGAAGCGACTTTCGACCGCGATGTCGTCGAGCTCTCCGGGAAGACGCCGGTGGTGGTCGACTTCTGGGCCGAGTGGTGCGGTCCCTGCCGCCAGCTGGGGCCGGCGCTGGAAGCCGCCGAGGCGAGCCGCGGTGGCAAGGTCCTGCTGGCCAAGGTCGACGTCGACTCCAACCAGGGGCTCTCGCAGCGTTTCGGCGTCCAGGGCATCCCCGCGGTCAAGGCCTTCCGCGACGGCAAGGTCGTCGACGAGTTCGTCGGCGCCGTCCCCAAAGCCCAGGTCGAAGCCTTCTTCGACAAGTTGTTGCCCTCCAAAGTCGACGAGCTGCTGGCGGCAGGCGACGAGCTTTCCCTGCGCGAGGCGGCCGAACTGGAGCCCCGCCGCGCCGACGTCGCCGTTGCCCTCGGACGGGCCCGCCTGCAGCGGGGCGCTGCGGACGAGGCACTGGCCGCCGTCGAGGCCCACGAGGAGGACTTCGCCGCTGCCGGGATCGCTGCCCGCATCCGCCTCGTCCAGGCCGGCATCGGCACCGAGGCCTTCGACGCCCTCGACCGCGGCGACCGCGACGCCGCCCTGGAGGCGCTGCTGGGGGACCTCGCCGAGGCCGCGACGCCGGAGCAGCGCGACCTGCTCCGCCGCGCCTTCGTCGGCATCCTCAACGAAGCCGACCCCGCCTCCCCCGAGGCCCGCGACTACCGCCGCAAGCTCGCCGCCGCGCTTTGAGTCGAGGGGAACATCTGTTCGCCTGGGTAGACTGAATCGCAGTGCCTGCTTCTGACCGAATCGTCATCTCCGGCGCCCGAGAGCACAACCTCAAGGACGTCGACGTCGAGCTGCCGCGCGACGCGCTGATCGTGATCACCGGGCTCTCCGGGTCTGGCAAGTCGAGCCTTGCCTTCGACACGATCTACGCCGAGGGGCAGCGTCGCTATGTCGAGTCGCTGTCCGCGTATGCGCGCCAGTTCCTCGGGCTGATGGAGAAGCCGGACGTGGACTCGATCGAGGGGCTCTCGCCGGCGATCTCGATCGACCAGAAGACGACGTCGCGCAACCCGCGCTCGACCGTGGGGACCGTGACCGAGATTTATGACTACCTGCGCCTGTTGTGGGCCCGGATCGGGGTCCCGCACTGTCCCGAGTGCGGCGAGGAGATCACCGGCCAGACCCAGGAGCAGATCGTCGACCGGCTGATGACGCTGGAGGACGGGACCAAATTCATGGTCATGGCCCCGGTCGTCCGCGGCCGCAAAGGCGAGTACGGGAAATTGATGGAGCAGATGCGGCTCGAGGGCTACTCGCGGGTCAAGGTCAACGGCGAGCTGCGCCGGCTCGACGAGGAGATCGTCCTCGACAAGAAGTACAAACACGACATCGCCGTCGTGGTCGACCGGCTGGTGATGAAAAACGACCTCCGCCGCCGCCTCTCGGAGTCGGTCGAGGCCGCCGGCGCGCTTGCCGCCGGGTTGATCGAAGTTGAGATCATCAGCGGCCCTCAGGAGGGCGAGACGCTGCTGTTCAGCGAGCAGTTCGCCTGCCTCAACTGCGGCACCTCGATCCCCGAGCTGGAGCCGCGGATCTTCTCCTTCAACTCGCCCCACGGCGCCTGCGAGCGCTGCCACGGGCTCGGCTTCCAGCGCGTGATCGACCCCGAGCTGGTCGTTCCGGACCCGACCCTGGCGCTGGCCGAGGGCGCCCTGCAGCCATGGAACCGCGGCATCACCGCCTACTGGCGACGCCTGATCGCGACCGTCGCCGAGGAGTACAAGGTCGACGCCGACAAGCCCTGGTCGCAGCTGAAGCAGGCCGAGAAGGAGATCTTCCTCTACGGCACCGGCGAGGACCGCCACCAGGTCACCTACACCAACCGCTTTGGCCGCCGCCGCTCCTACAAGGTCCGTTTCGAGGGCATCGTCAACAACCTCCAGCGCCGCTACGAGGAGACCGACTCCGAGACCAGCCGCGAGCGGATCGAGAGCTACATGGCCGAGCAGCCCTGCCCGCAGTGCGAGGGCGCGCGTCTGCGCCCGGAGAGCCTCGCGGTCAAGGTCGGCGGCATCAGCATCTCCGACTACAGCGCCCTCTCGGCCGCGGCGGCCTCGAAGTGGATCGCCGAGCTGGAGATGAACAAGACCGAGCGGGCGATCGCCAGGCTGATCGTGCGGGAGATCACCGAGCGGCTCTCCTTCCTCGAGAACGTCGGCATCGGCTACCTCTCGTTGAGCCGCAGCGCCCGTTCGCTCTCCGGCGGCGAGGCGCAGCGGATTCGGCTCGCGACCCAGATCGGCTCCCACCTGGTCGGGGTCATGTACGTGCTTGACGAGCCCTCGATCGGCCTCCACCAGCGCGACAACGAGAAGCTGATTGCGACCCTGAACCGGCTCCGCGACCTCGGCAACACGGTGATCGTGGTCGAGCACGACGAGGGCACGATGATGGCCGCCGACCACCTGGTCGACCTCGGGCCCGGCGCCGGCGAACACGGCGGACACATCATCGCCGCCGGGACGCCGAAAGAAGTCGCCAAGAACCCGGCCTCGCTGACCGGCCAGTACCTCTCCGGCAAGCGCAAGATCGAGGTCCCGGAGGAGCGCCGCAAGCCGGTCGGCGCCCTCGCGGTCCGCGGCGCCCGCGAACACAACCTCAAGGACGTCGACGTGGCGATCCCGCTCGGCGTCTTCTGCTGTGTCACCGGTGTCTCCGGCTCCGGCAAGTCGACCCTGGTCAACGAGACCCTGCACCACGCGGTGGCCAACCGCCTGCATCAGGCGAAACTGCGCCCCGGCGCCCATGACGGCATCGACGGCCTCTCGCAGATCGACAAGATCATCAACATCGACCAGTCGCCGATCGGCCGCACGCCGCGCTCCAATCCGGCCACCTACACCGGCGTCTTCGACCACATCCGCTCCCTTTTCACCCAGACCCAGGAGGCGCGGGCGCGTGGCTACAAGCCCGGCCGCTTCAGCTTCAACGTCAAGGGCGGCCGCTGCGAGGTCTGCCGCGGCGACGGCCAGATCAAGATCGAGATGCACTTCCTGCCGGACGTCTA
>DATAON010000067.1:0-19819 GCA_036265715.1 Solirubrobacterales bacterium
CCACTTGCGGATATTCAAGCCGAAGGCGACGTTCCCGAACACGGTCATGTGCTTGAACGCGGCGTAATGCTGGAAGACGAAGCCCACCCCGCGTTTCTGGGCGGGCTTGCCCGTCGCGTCCTCGTCGCCGATCGACACCCGCCCGGCGTCGAGCTTCTCCAGTCCGGCGATCGCCCGCAACAGGGTCGACTTGCCGCTGCCACTGGGCCCGAGCAGGGCGGTCAGCGAGCCGTCCGGAACCTCGATCGAAACATCCTTCAACGCCTGAAACTCACCGAAGCTCTTCGAAGCTCCCTCGACTGAGATACCCATCAGGCGTCCTCCTTTCGTTTGAGCAGGTTCATGGCGAGAAGGGTCATCAGCGCCAGCAGGGCGAGCAGCAGCGAGGCGCCGTAGGCGCCGGGATCGTTGAAGCGCTCGAATTCCTTCTGGACGAAGAGCGGCAGGGTTTCGGTCTGGCCGGAGATCGTGCCGGAGACGATCGTCACCGCCCCGAACTCGCCCAGCACGCGGGCGGTGGTGAGGACGACGCCGTAGGCGACTCCCCAGCGGATCGCCGGCAGGGTGACGCGGCGGAAGGTCTGCCAGCCGTTGGCCCCGAGGGTCTGGGCGGCCTGCTCCTGCTCGGTCCCGATCTCCTGCAGCACCGGCACCGTCTCCCGCACCACGAAGGGGAGGGAGACGAAGATGCTGGCCAGCACCATGCCCGGCACCGAGAAGAGGATTTCGATCCCGGCTTCCGACAGGGCCGGCCCGAACCAGCCGCCGTTCTTGCTGTAGAGGAGGTAGAGGGAGAGGCCGATCACGACCGGGGAGAGCGCGAACGGAAGGTTGATGACCGCGTCGATCACCGGGTTCAGCTTCGACTTGTGACGGACCAGCAGGATCGCGCAGACGACGCCAAAGATCGTGTTCAGCGGCACCGCGATCGCGACCATGATCAAGCTCAGCTTCAGCGCGTGCAGGCCGTTGGGCGAGGTGATCGCGTCCCACGGCTCGCCGATCCCGTCCTTGAACGTTTCGAAGAAGATGATCACCAGCGGCGCGACCAGGAGCAGGGCGAGGAAGCCGAGGCCGAGAACCCGCAGGGTCCAGCGGCTGCCGGCATTGCTGCCGACCTGGCTGCGGGCGCTAGCGGAGCTCATCGTCGCTGCCCTTCTCCTCGGCCTCGTCGGGCATCTCGCCCGCCATCGGCATCACCAGGGTGCCGCCGGTCGAGCGTTCGTGCTTGCTGCCCCAGCGCTGAATCAGCGAGATCGCCAGCAGGCAGGCGAGCGAGGCGAGCAGCAGCACCATCGAGACCGCGGCGGCCCCGGTCGTGTTGCCCGACTCGACCTGGGTTCTGATGAAGACCGAGGAGACCTGGGTGTCCGGCAGGCCGCCGGCGAAGATCAGGACCGAGCCGAACTCGCCGAGCGCGCGGGCGAAGGCCAGCGCGACGCCGGCAGCGAGGCCGGGGAGGAGGTTGGGGAAGATGATCTTGCGGAAGATCGTGAACCCGTTGGCGCCGAGCGAGGCGGCGGCCTCCTCCATCTCGCGGTCCATCTCGATCAGCAGCGGCTGCACCGCGCGGACGACGAAGGGCAGGGTGACGAAGAGCAGGGCGACGACGACGGCGGTGCGGGTGAAGGCGATGTCGATCCCGAACGGGCTGTTGTTGCCGTAGAGCGCGAGCAGGGTGAGGCTGGCGACGATCGTCGGCAGCGCGAAGGGGAGGTCGATGATCGCGTTGACGGCCCCCTTGCCGGGGAACTCGTCGCGGACCAGGAGCCAGGCGATGATCGTGCCGAAGACGGCGTTGATCGCGACCACGATCAGCGAGCAGACGAGGGTCAGCTTGAGCGAGCGCACCGCTTGCGGCGAGGTGACCTGGTCCCAGAAGTGGCCGAGGCCGGAGCTGAGCGATTCGTCGACCAGCGCCGCCAGGGGGATCAGGACGATCAGGCTGAGGTAGAGAACGACGTAGCCGCGACCGAGGCCAACGCCGGCCCCGGGCAGGCGGATGCCTGCCCGGGGTGCTGCTGAGTTGGGGAGGGCTGCCGGGTTAGCCTCCATGGTTCAGCCGCTGGTGGAAACGCCGAGTTCGGTCTCGATTTTTGCGACGGAACCGGTTTCGTCGTCGAAGAACTCGTCGTTGACTTTGCCCCAGCCACCGAACTGATCGATCGTGAACAGATCGGCCGGGGTCGGGAACTGTTTCTCGTCGACCAGCGCCGGGTTGACCGGGCGGTAGCCGTTCTCAGCCCAGATTTCCTGGCCCTCGTCGGACCACATGTAGTTGAGGAAATCTTCCGCCGCCGGCTCCGGTGCGTCTTTGGTGACGGCGATCGGGGTCTCGATTTTCAGCGTTGACGGAGGCACGATGTATTCGACGTCTTCGCCCTCGTCGATCGCCTTGATCGCCTCGTTCTCGTAGCTGAGCAGAACGTCGCCCTCGCCCTGGGTGAAGGTGGCGAGTGCGTCGCGGGCGCTGCCCGGCTGCGCGACCGTCTTCTCGAGCACGGTCTTGACCTCGGCGAGCGCCTGGTCCGGGGACTTCCCGGCGTTGATCGCGGCGCCGTAGATGGCCATGATGTTCCAGCGGGCGGAGCCCGAGCTGAACGGGTTCGGGGTCACCACGTCGACGTCCTTGGTCTGCAGGTCGGCGAGCGATTTGAGCCCCTCGGGGTTGCCGCTACGGACAACCATCACCACGACCGAGTCGGCTGCGATGCCTTTGTATTTGTTGTTGGTCCAGTCTTTGGCGACGATTTCGCCTTCTTCGACCAGGCGTTCCATGTCGCCCGCCTGCGAGAAGTGGACGATCGAGGCGGGCTGACCCGCTACGACCGCGCGGCTCTGGTCGCCGGAAGCGCCGAAGGAGTTGCTGAAGGAAACGCCTTCGCCCTCGGGGGTCGCTTCGAAGCCGGGCTCGAGGAATTCGGTGTAGACGGATTCCGGGGTCGAGTAACCGACCACGTCGAGCTTGCCTCCCGAGGAGGTGCTGCCGCCGGTGTCCGAGCCCCCGCTCGTCGAGCTTGAACTGCTGCTGTCGTCGCCCCCACCGCATCCGACGGCGAAGACTGCGATGAGCAGCGTGAGCATGGCGGCCGAGAGGCCGACCTTCACGCTGCGCCGCCGGGTTTTGCGCGCGTTCCGCATCTGATTCCTTCCTATGTCGACTAACTAACTAGTGAATGGAAGGACGGCAGGCTAGCACAAAGTTGATCGGCAAAGTAGGGAATCCCTATCGGGATGAAGGAGAACTAGACTTCCCGCATCGCAGAGCGGGATAGGGACCGCTGCTGCCAGACAAGACGGGAGGGGAGCGGGATGAGCGTTGACTTCGTGCGCACGCCGGAGGAGCTGTTGGAGGGCCTGCCGGGCTATCCGTTCGAGTCGGTCTACCGCGAGGTCGACGGGCTGCGACTGGCCCATCTCGACGAGGGCGAGGGCAAGCCGGTGATCTTCTTCCACGGCGAGCCGACCTGGTCGTACCTGTGGCGCAAGGTGATTCCGCCGGTGCGCGACGCCGGCTACCGCTGCATCGCCCCCGACTACGCCGGCTTCGGCCGCTCCGACAAGCCCACCGACCTCGGCTGGTACACCTACGACCGCCACGTCGAGCTGATCGCGGCGCTGCTCGAGGAGCTCGACCTGCGCGACGCGACCGCGGTCGTCCACGACTGGGGCGGGCCGATCGGGCTGCGGCTGGCGGTCGAGCACCCCGAGCGGATCTCGCGGATCGTGATCATGGAGACCGGTCCGTTCACCGGCCACCAGCGGATGAGCGAGGCCTGGATGGCCTTCCGCGAGTTCGTCCGCGGCAACGAGGACGTGCCGGTCGGCTTCCTGGTCCGCGGCGGCTGCAAGCACGACCCCGGCGACGAGGTGATCGCCGCCTACGACGCTCCTTATATAGACGGGCCCTCGAAGGCCGGCGCCCGCGCCTTCCCGCTGATCCTGCCGACGACGCCGGAGATGCCGGGCGCGGCCGAGGGCAAAGCGGTCGCTGACGCGTTGCGCACGGACGAGCGGCCGACCCTGGTCCTCTGGGCCGACTCGGACCCGATCCTGCCCTTCAGCGTCGGCGAGCGCGTCTCCAGTGAGCTCAACTTCCCGCCGCCGCGGCCGATCGCCGACGCCTCGCATTTCCTCCAGGAGGACGCCGGCGAGGAGATCGGTCGCGTGATCGCCGAGTGGCTCGGCTAGCTCTGGCGGGCGAGCTAGCTCAAGGGGCCGGCGAGGAGATCAGGCTGGCGCGGTCGACCAGCTCGATCAGGTCGGCGTGGGAGCGGTCGAGCAGCAGCTGCACGCGGCGCGGCGGCTCTTCGTCCTCGAGCCAGGTGACGGTGCCGGGCCAGTAGGCGTTGGGCGGCTGGCCGGGGTGGTGGAAGACGGAGGAGAAGACCCAGCTGCCGGTGTTGTGGAGGCTGCCGCCGCCGGCCAGCAGCCAGCGCGCTTCGGCCTCGGTCGGGCCGCCACGATGGGAGTGGCCGGTGATCACGTGGGCGTCGTCGACCCGCAGGCGGTGCGCCAGCTCGGCCGCCGCCTCGACCCCGGCGCCGAAGATCGCCGCGCCGGAGACGTCGGGCTCGAACTCGGTCTGGAGCAGGCGGTTGAGGGCGCGGACGCCGGCCGGGAACAGCGCTCGCGCGGTGGCGGCGCCGAGCTGCTGGCGGCGGGTGCGCTCCTTGGCGACCCCGGCCAGCGCCTCCCAGGCGATCTCGGCCACGTGCTGCTGGTGGCCGGCGCCGGGGCGCGGGCGCCGGTGCTGGGCGGCGGCGTAGGTGAGGCCGTAGATCGGCCGCAGCACCCGCTCGTAGTCGGCCGGCGAGGCGGCCTCGGGGAGGGCGCCGCTGAGCCGGGAGATGACGGCGCTGGCGACGCACTCCCCGCGCGGCAGGGTCAGGTGCGGGTCCATGTAATGGCCGTGGGTTGCGTAGACGTCCTCGCGCAGCCAGATCCCCGGGTAGGCGAGGCGCAGCCGAGCCGGGCCGAGCATGGCGGCGATCGCCGCGGTCGGGCCGGGGGAGGGGTCGGCATGGTGCTCGAGGCCGATCGGGCTGCCGGCGATCGCCAGCTCGTCGAGCAGCGGCTCAGCGAAGCGGTGGTCGTGGTTGCCGGGGACGATCGTCACCTCGCGGTTGGCGAGCGCGTCGCCGAGCTCTTCGAAGAAAGGGCGGGCGGCGGCCAGCGAGCGGCCGACCGACTGCTCGCGCAGCTCGACCACGTCGCCGAGCAGGACAACCCGGTCGGCGTCGCTTATCTCCTCGAGCAGGATCGAGCGCACGCCGGCGTCGCGCAGCACGTCGCCGCCGCTGGTCAGTCCCAGGTGCAGATCGGAAATAACCGCGGTCCGCATCCCAGGGTTCTACAGGACGTGGTTCCTTATTTACCTCTGAGGTGAAAAAGGAACCACGACTTGACTGGCTAGACAGCCAGTTTGGCTAAGATCCCCCGGATGCACGCCTTCGGCGAAGAGCAGATCGCACCCGCCAACGGGATCGAGCTCTGCTTCCAGGAGATGGGTGACGCCGACGGCGAGCCCTTGCTGCTGGTGATGGGGCTGGCGACGCAGATGATCGCCTGGAACCCGGAGTTCTGCTCGCTGCTGGCCGATCGCGGCTTCCGCGTGGTCCGCTTCGACAACCGCGACATCGGCCGCTCGACCAAGGTCGAGTCGGCGGGAGTGCCGAGCCGGGTCGACATGCTGACCGGCCGCCGCGCGACCGCGCCCTACCTGCTCACCGACATGGCCCGCGACAGCTTCGCGCTGATGGACCACCTGGAGGTCGACTCCGCCCACGTGGTCGGCGCCTCGATGGGCGGGATGATCGCCCAGCAGATGGCTATCGACAACCCCGACCGGGTCAGCTCGATGGTCTCGATCATGTCGACCACCGGCAGCCGCTGGACCGGCCTGCCGAGCATGAAGGCCTTCGGCGTCCTCTTCGGCGGCCCGCCGAAGGGGCGCGACCAGGTGATCGAGCGCGCCGTCAAGACCTTCAAGGTGATCGGCTCTCCCGGCTTCCCCTTCGAAGAGGATCGGATCCGCGAGATCGCCGCCGCCTCCTACGACCGCGGCCACTCCGCCGCCGGCGTCGCCCGCCAGCTGCACGCGATCTTCGCCTCCGGCGACCGCACCTCCGCTCTGCGCCAGACCGACGTCCCGACCGCGGTCATCCACGGCGGCTCCGACGTCCTCGTGCGGCCAGCCGGCGGCCGCGCCACCGCCCGCGCCGTCCCCGGTGCCCGCCTGCGCGTCATCGACGGCATGGGCCACGACCTGCCGCCGGCCCTCTGGCCCGAGATCAGCGACGAGATCGCCGCCAACGCGGCCCGCGCCAGCGAGCGCGTTCAGCAGGCCGCCTAGGTTCCCGCCCGCCCAAGGGGCGGGCAATGCGGCTGAAAGGAGTCGAACCTTCACGGGCTCTCGCCCACACGGACCTGAACCGTGCGCGTCTACCAGTTCCGCCACAGCCGCGGGACGAGGCAATTTACCGGTTGCGCCCCTCTCGACCGGCTCCCCCTCTCAAAGCAAGCCAATCCCCACTCTCGCTAGAATGGCGATCCCCTGCCGCTATCGTCTAGGGGACTAGGACGCTGGCTTCTCATGCCAGAAACCGGGGTTCGAATCCCCGTAGCGGTATGGCCCTCTGGAAGCGCGGGATTCCGAATCCGCTCTTCTCTCCGAACACCGGCCGGTCAGGCTCGAATGTTCCCGCTCCCGGAGCACCTCGGGCACGCTCGCCTGCCGTTGCCACCGCAGCCAGCCGTGCACGCCATCATCGCCGGCGGCGAAACATTGTGGTTCGGAACCTCCCCCGATCCGTGACAGGTCGTGCATTCCACCCAGCCGCTGTGACACCCAGGCCTGTCGCACGGTTTCGTGTCCGCCATCTGCTCGAGCGCCTCCTCGAGCTCAGGCCGTGTTCAGCGCCACCGCGGCGCGGATCAGCTCTTTGAATGACTCCGCGTCGATCTCGGCGCCCTTGGCGAAGGTCAGCTTCCCCTTGTCCTTGTAGCTCTCGCCGGTGCAGAGCATGCCGTCGTAGCACCGGGTCGGCACGCCGCGCCAGTCACCGAGTTCCTCGACCCGCTCGTCGATCAGCTTCGAGGGCTCGGTCATCGGCGCTCGCTCCTCACTGCTTGCTGCTGACCCGGCGCATGGCCGCGTCTTTTGCAATGCGCTTCACGGTCGCGCGGAACCCGGTCTTCTTGCGGGCGGGCTTGGCGGCCTGCGCGCGTTCGGCCATCGCGGCTTCGGCTTGGGCCAACTCTCGGTCGATCTTGTTCATGGCCCAGAGGCTAGCTGCCCCGTATAACGGTCTAGGCCGGCTCGGTCATTCGGCTCTGTGGGGGACCTGGGAGCGACCTTTAGACCGCTCTGCCCTACGCGGACGTATCAACGAGAGAAGTTCTCGTACATCTGTGGTCCCATTTGTTCCATGGCTTGCGCAGAAAACGGGTTCGCATGATCCTCGCCACCGCCCTCGCAAGCGCCGCCGTCGCCTTCGCCGGGCCGGCCGCCGCACCGGCCACGCTTCCAGGCGACCTCGACGCCGCGGCCGCTTACTGGGGGGCGCCGCCGACCCATTGCTCGACCGAGTCGGTCTCGGCGGGGCGGATGCCGCACCGCGTCCTGGGCGAAGCGACGATCTCCGATCCCGAAGCGAGCGGACCGTGCGTGATGAAGATCTCCCGCGGATTGACCCACCGCATGCGCTGCCTCGTCGTCGTCCACGAGTACGGGCACTGGCTTGGCCGCCGCCACTCGAGCGACCGGAGCGACCCGATGTTCCCCGTGGTCAGCCCTCGTATGGTCGTGCCTCAGTGCGAAAAGCCCTGAGCTGGCTCACGGGGTGGGGCTAACTGCGACGGCTGCGGTCCCGGCGCCCTCGAACCGTTTACCGAGCGCCACGGTGACCAGATAGG
Source organism: Solirubrobacterales bacterium (assembly GCA_036265715.1). Classification (GTDB taxonomy): domain Bacteria; phylum Actinomycetota; class Thermoleophilia; order Solirubrobacterales; family 70-9; genus VAYN01. Next base: position 7,918 of record DATAON010000067.1, read on the forward strand.
CGACGACGACGCCGACGATGATCAGCGGGCTGGCTCCGGCGCCACTTTTGCTGACCAGCAGTGAGGCGAGGACGACGGAGGAGAGGGGGAGGCGAAGGACAGAGACGGCACCGGCGCCCATGCCGACGCCGACGGCGCCGGTGAGGTCGAAGCCGGGTAGGTGGGAGGCCGCGACGCCGGCGGCGGCGCCGATGAAGAGGGCCGGGAAGGTGGGGCCGCCGCGGAAGCTGCCGAGCGAGATGCCCCAGGCGACGCCCTTGAAGAGGAGCAGCAGGAGCAGGGCGCCGATCGACCAGGTGCCGGCTTCGGTGACCAGGCCGGGCAGAGCGTCCTGGCCGGAGAAGAGGACTTCCTCGAGGCCCTTGTCGGTGGTCCCCTGGAAGGCGATCGCGAGCAGGGCGACGGCGATCGCGGCGGCGGGGAGGACGATGAACGGCGAGCGGCGGGCGAAGACGTTGGTGGTGAGGCCGAGCCGGATCACCACGAAGCAGAGGACCGCGATCGCCACGGCGAGGGGGATCGTCCAGGCGAAGTCGGCGAGCGTCGGCGCGCTGAGGCTCGGCACCGCGAGGATGCCGAGCGCGTAGGCGCTGGTGCTGAGGCCGGTCAGCGAGCCCATCCCGATCGAGATCAGCGAGCCGATCCCGGCGGCGAGCAGGCCGGGGACCAGGACCAGCGGCAGCTTTTCGCGGTCGAGGCCGAGCGCCTCGATCAGGATCACCGCGGCGATGATCGGCGAGTCGAACAGCAGCGACATCGCCGCGATGCTGCCGGCGGCCGCCATCACCGCCTGCACCTCGGCCGGGGTCTCCCGGCGCAGCGAGCGGATCGCGAAGATTCCGAGGCCGGCACCGAGAGCGATCAGCGGCGCCTCCGGGCCAAGCACGAGCCCGCCGGCGATCGTGGCCACGGCGGCGAGGATGATCCCCGGCAACTCCAGCGGGGCCACCGGGTCGCCACCGACCGCGAGGCCCCTGGCGGGGATGTGGCCGCCGTCGCCGGGCAGCCGCGCGACCGCGAAGGCGACGATCAGACCGGCCAGGCCGAGGACGACGATCACGAACCAGGAGGGCGGGCCGGAGTTGTAGCCGAGGTCCTGGGGGATATCGGTGAAGAGCAGGACCTGGAGCTGGTGGATCAGCTCGAGGAAGGCCCAGGAGGCGAGGGAGACGCCGACGCCGACCGCCGCGGCCAGGATCAGCAGGCCGATCATCGCTTTCGGCTGGGGCTGCGGCACGCCGATCACTATATGGCGGGGCCGGCGGCGAAAAATCACCTGGTTCGGATGAAGCGAGAAACCTGTCCATGGCGTAGGTTCATTCACGGTTTGGACAAAAAGGGACACCCAAAGGTCGTCGCGGCGCTGATCGTGCTGGCGACGCTGTTCGCCGTGATCGCGATTTTCTCGATCTGGGCCAACCGCCAGGCGCTCAACACCGACAACTGGGTCTCGACCAGCGATCGCATCCTTCAGAACGACGAGGTCCAGGCGCGGCTCTCCGACTACGTCGCCGCCGAGCTGTTCGCCAACGTCGACGTCGAATCCGAACTCGAGCAGAAACTGCCGCCCGGCCTGCAGAAACTGGCCGGCCCGGCGACCAGCGGCCTCAGCCAGCTGGCGCCGCAGATCACCGAACGGGCGCTCGACACCACCCAGGTGCAGACGCTGTGGTCGGAAGCCAACCGCGCCGCCCACGAAGCGCTGCTGAAGCTGCTCGACGGCGGCGGCGAAGCGCTCTCGACCGAGGGCGGAGCGGTGACCCTCGACCTCAACGCGCTGCTGGCCCAGATCGGCACCCAGCTCGGGGTCGGCGAAGCGATCGCCGAAAAAGTCCCGGACGACGCCGGCAAGCTGACGATCCTGCGCTCCGACCAGCTCGGGGCCGCCCAGGACGGCGCCCAGCTGGTCCGCAACCTGCCGATCGTCCTCACCCTTCTGGTCCTCGCCCTCTACGGGCTGGCGATCTACCTCGCCGGCCCGCGCCGGCGCCAGGCGCTGCGCTCGGCCGGCCTCGGCTTCATCGTCGCCGGGGCGCTGGTCCTGGTCCTGCGCGGGATCGCCGGCAACGTCGTCGTCGACTCGCTGGTCGCCAACGAAGCCGCGAAGCCGGCGGTGGAAGCGGTCTGGGGGATCGGCACCTCGCTGCTCTCGACCGTCGCCGCCTCGGCGCTCGCCTTCGGCATCCTCGTCTTCCTCGGCGCCTGGCTGGCCGGGCCGACCCGGCTGGCGACGGGCATCCGTCGCGCCGCCTCCCCCTACATGCGCGATCAGCCCGCCGGCTTCGCTGCGGTGGCGCTGTTGATCTGGCTGGCGCTGATCGCCTGGGCGCCGATCGCGGCCTTCGGCAAACCACTCGGGATCCTCCTCTTCGCGCTGCTCTTCGCCGCCGGGGCGGAGCTATTGCGGCGGCAGGCTCTGCGCGAGTTCCCCGACGTCCCCAGCGGCGAGCTCGGCGGCCGGCTGCGGGCCTGGTGGGCGGGACGCTCGTCCGGCAAGCAGCAGGAGGGCGCCGGCGAGAGCGAGGTCGAGCAGCTGGAGCGGCTCAGCGCCCTGCGCCACAGCGGCGACCTCAGCCCGGAGGAGTTCGCTGCCGCCAAGACCCAGATCCTTAGCTCGCAAACCAAAGGAGTCGGCTGATGTACTTCATGCTCGGAGCCCTGTACCTGGTGCTGCTGGTCGTCTTCGGGACGCTGACCTGGCGCAAAGGCCACTTCGTCCTCTTCTGGGTCGGGATCATATTCCCGGTGCTGTGGATGATCGGCGCGGTGCTGAAGCCGAAGCCGGGCTACTACGGCGCCGCTTAGCCTCGCTTAGCGGCGGCTCTACTGGCCGAGCGGGGCGCAGGCCGGCGCACCGTGGTTAGAAGCTCCGGAGCCCGCCGCCCCAGTCAGACGGCGGGCCCGGAACACCTTGCCGCCGCTCCAATACCCACCTCAAAGCTTGGATAACAATCCTCATCCAAATGGGGGGTCTCAGGCGCACTCGTCAGCGGTCGGCATCCGTTGCGATTGTAGGACCGCCCCGGCCAAAACGCCCGGCTTCGCTGATTGCACAGTAACTTTGAGCAAAGGCAGGTCCGCACAGAGCGCCTGTTAGCCTCCGGAACGCAGCGAACAACCTGGTATCGGTGCGCGGGGTACCGACAAAGATGGCCGCGAACGATCAGATCCCCGCCTCGACTCCTGCGCCCAGCAGGGATGGCGCCGAGGGGCGGGCGCGGATCCTCGTCACCGACGACCGGCCGGAGATGCTGCGGACGATGAAGCTGGCGCTCGGCGACGAGTACGAGTGCGTGTTCGCCACCAGCGTCGAGGAGGCGCGCGACCGGCTCACAGAGCGGCCGTTCCAGCTCGCCCTCTGCGACGTCCACGCCGCCGGCGAGCTTGCCCTCGCCCTGGCCGAGGAGATCCTCGCCGCCTACCCGGGCACCGCGGTGATCCTCGCCACCGACGAGGACAGCCCGACCGTCGCCGACCGCGCCTTCGAACTCGGCGTGCACGGCTACCTGGTCGAGCCGTTCTGGCCCGGGCAGCTGCTGATCACCGTCGTCAACGCGCTGCGCTGGCGCCGCCTGGAGTTGGCGAAGACGGCGCACAACCGCAACCTGCGCGACTCCTTTCAGACGATCATCGACAACGCTCCGTTCCCGATCTACGCCAAGGACGCCTCGCATCAATACGTCGTCTCCAACTCCAAAGCCGACGAGCTGGCGGGGGTGGCGCCGGGCAGCGCGATCGGCGAGACCGACAGCTCGTTCATGGACCGGGACTCGGCCGAGGCGGCCGAAATAGTCGACAAGCGCATCTTCGCCGGCGGGGACTCGTTCGACGCGGAGGAACGGATCGTCATCGACGGCGTCGAGAAGACCTTCAAGACGATCAAGTTCCCGCTGCTCGACGAGAGGTCGGAGATCTCGGCCCTGGGCGGGATCTCGATCGACATCACCGCCGAGAAGGAGGAAGTCCAGCTGCGCGATCAGCTTGCCGCCTCACAGCGGACCGCGATCAACGAGCTGCGGCTCTCGCGCGAGGAGACCGTCGACAGGCTGGCCAGGGCGATCGACCTGCACGATGCCTCGACCGGGGAGCACGTCAACCGGATCGGCCTGATCGCGGCCTTCCTGGCCGAACAGCTGGAGCTCGATCCCGAGGAGGTCGAGCTGCTGCGGGTGGCGGCGCCGATGCACGACGTCGGCAAGATCGGGATCGCCGACGAGATCCTCCGCAAGCCCGGCCCGCTGACCGCCGATGAGCGAGCCGCGATGGAGCGCCACACCCTGATCGGGCACGAAATCCTCTCCGGGTCCGAGAGCCGGCTGCTGCAGGTGGCGGCGACGATCGCGCTGACCCACCACGAGCGCTTCGACGGCAGCGGCTACCCGCACTGCACGCACGGTGAGGAGATCCCGCTCGAGGGTCGGGTCACCGCTGTCGTCGACGTCTTCGACGCCCTGCTCAGCGACCGTTGCTACCGGCCGGCGATGGGGCTCGACACCGCGGTCGCGTTGATCGAAGCCGGCCGCGGCACCCAGTTCGACCCGCGCATCGTCGACGCGCTCGTCAGCAACCTCGACGAGGCGCTGGCGACCCGCGACTGAGCCCACATCGTTCGTCCGCTGGGAGGCGCGAGCGCTCAAGTCGATGCCTCGGGCGGGCGATGTGGGACGGACACCGGAGCAGGCTTTCCGACTCAGGCACCCTCGTCGCGAGGCGGGTCCGCAGGGTCACGGGACTCCATCGGAGTTCGCCGCGACCGCCCGAAGACGAGTGTCGGCAGGCCCCGCTCACACACATAGGGAGGACATCAATGTCCAACCGGTTCAATTTCAGGCGCGGCCGTCTTGCCGCTCTCACCCTGGTGGCGATGCTCTCCTTCGCCGCCGTCCCCGTCGCCGCCGGCGCGGCGGTCAACCTCGCCACCGTGCAGCCGTTCGTGGTTCTCGGCGCCACCACCGTGACCAACACCGGGCCCTCCGTCCTCAACGGCGACCTTGGCGTTGCCACCGGCACCGAACTCGAAGGGTTCGGCCTGCCCGCCGTCGTCAACGGCGCCACCCACAACAACGACGGGGTCGCCCAGCAGGCCCAGCTCGACCTTTCCACTGCCTACGACGTCGCCGCCGGTGAACCATCGCCTCCGGGCAAAGACATGACCGGGATCGACCTCGGCAGCAAAACCCTGCTCGCCGGCGTCTACCACTTCTCCTCCTCGGCTCAGCTCACCGGGCAGCTCACGCTCGACGCCCAGGGCGATCCGAACGCGGAGTTCATCTTCCAGATCGGCTCGACGCTGACCACCGCCTCGGCCAGCTCGGTGATCCTCACCAACGGCGCCTCGCCGTGCAACGTCCACTGGCAGATCGGCAGCTCCGCCACCCTCGACAGCGGCACGACCTTCATCGGCAACGTGATGGCCCTGACCGACATCACCCTCAACGACGCGGTCACGGTGACCGGGCGGGTTCTTGCCCTCAACGGCCAGATCTCCCTGATCAACGACACCCTCAATCGCCCCGAATGCGCGACCGGCTCTGAGGAGACCCCGACTGGGTCAACCCCGACGACCACGACCCCGACGACCACGACCCCGACCGGCAACGGCGGCAGCGGTGGCACCGGCACCACGACCGGCAAAGCGCGGGCCCCCAAGGACAAGAGCAACGGCACCGCCAGGCTCGATCGCGGCAAGGTCGGCCCCAACGGCGTCCGCGCCACCGTGCGCGGCACCGGGATCAAAAGCGTCACCTTCACCGTCGACGGCAAACGGGTCAAAGGCAGCTCGGCCCGCCAGGTCCGCGTCGATGCTGGCCCCGGCACCCACGTCGTCACCGCCAAGGTCAGGTTCGGCGACAACACCGCGGCGAAAGAAATGTCGTTTCGCTTCCGGGTTCCCTTCCCGATCCTGGCGCCCCGCAACGGTCCCTCGCAGTTCACCGGATGAGCCCACGCATGACCCTGCCGCTGGCCTTGCTGGCGGCGGGGATATGCCTCCTCGCCTCTGAGGTTGCCGCCCCGGCTCAGGCCGGGGCGGTGCCCCGAGCGCAGGCGCTTGTCGTCGTCCTCCGCGACCACGTGGTCCGGTCCCGGCCCAGCGCCGACGCCCGCCGGGTCGACGTGGTCGCGGCCCGGCGGCCGCTGACCCGGGTGCGGACCGTCCTGCCGCAGCTCGCCAGCGGCGGCGCTGGCGATGCCTGGCTGCGGGTGCGGCTGCCGGGACGCCCGAACGGCCACGCCGGCTGGATCGCGGCCAATGGCACTCGCAGCGACTCGACTGGCTGGCGGATCCGGGTCTCGCTCGGCAAGCGCCGGGTAAGCGTCTTCCACGACGGCCGGCGCCTGCGCAGCTTCCGCGCCGTGGTCGGCGCGCCCGCGACCCCGACCCCGCGCGGCAGCTTCTTCGTTGAGGAGGCGCTGGCGCTGGCGAGCTATGAACCCGGCGCTCCCTACGCGCTGGCGACCAGCGCCCGCTCCAACGTCCTGCAGGAATTCGAGGGCGGCCCCGGCCAGATCGCCCTGCACGGGACCCGCAACATCCCCGGCGCCCTCGGCAGCGCCGTCTCGCACGGCTGCGTGCGGCTGAGCAGCCACGCGATCGCCTGGCTGGCGAGCCGGATCGGGGCCGGGGTGCCGTTGAGCATCGGACGCTAGCCGGGTCGCTCAAGTGCCGCTTTAGTCTTCAATCGGTCGGGTTGCTGGAGCGCCACCTGGGTAGGCAGTCCGGGGAAAGGAGCATGCAATGTCCGATTCGCAGCGTCTGCAGAGAGTGCGCGAGATCTACGCTGCCTACGAGAACGGCGAGCGGGAGGTGGTCGAGCGCCTGCTCAGCGACGACTACGAGTTCTTCAGCCCGCCCGACCCCGGCATCGGCCGCGAGCTCTACTTCGAGCGCTGCTGGCCCGTGCACGAGACGATCGCCTCGTTCGAGCTCGTGCGCCTGGTCGAGCACGGGGACGAGGTGGTGGTCACCTACGAGAGCGCCAAAACGGATGGCCGGCGCTTCCGCAACACCGAGATCCAGACCTTCGCCGGCGAGAAGATCGTCAAGACCGAGGTCTACTTCGGCTGGGACCTCTAGAGAACCTCACGTTTGCCGTCCCGGCCCCGTTGTATTCGTGTGAGCGCAATGGCAACCGCGTGGTCGACCTACGAGAGCCCGATCGGGCCGCTGGCCCTGGTCAGCGCCGACGGCCGCCTGCGGCAGGTCTGCTTCCCCGACGAGCCGCCGGGCCTGAGCGCGGAGCTGCGCGACGACGAGGCGCTGGCCGCGCCGCGCCAGCAGCTCGAGCAGTACTTCGCCGGTGCGCGGACCTCGTTCGAGCTACCGCTGGAAGCGGCCGGCCCGGACTTCGATCGCGCCGTCTGGGAGCAGCTGCTGGCGGTTCCCTTCGGCGCCGTCGTCTCCTACGGCGAGCTGGCCAGACGGCTCCGCCTCGACGGTCCCGAAGCCGCCCGCGACGTCGGCGCCGCGGTGGGCCGGACGCCGATCCCGATAGTCATTCCGTGTCACCGGGTCGTCGCCGCCGACGGTGCGCTGACCGGCTATCGCGGTGGGCTCGAGCGCAAGCGGGCGCTGCTCGCCCTTGAGTCCCCGCAGCTGGCGCTGGCGTAATTCCGGTCAGTCGCCGGGGTCGACGGGCCGCCGCAGCAGCGTCTCGGTTTGCGGCTCGGCGACGCCGCGCGGGGGGATTTCCACCCGGCGCACGCTGGCCACCGCGAGCACGCTGGCCTGGCAGGCGAGGATCACCCCCGCGATCAGCCACAGCGTCGTCGACATCCCCAGCCCGACCGCTAGCGGCCCGATCAGGGCGAGGCCGAGCGGCTCTAGGGCCAACGAGCCGAACCAGTCGTAGGCGCTGACCCGAGAGAGCGTCGCGGCCGGGATCTTCAGCGCCATCACCGTTTCATGGAAGACTTCGGCGAGGCTGACCGAGGCGCCGGCAGCGACCGCGCCGATCGCGATCGCCAGGGTCGGCGCCGGGCCGGCCAGCAGCGCGATCGGCAGCGCGAAGAGCAGCAGCGCGCTCTGGCCGACCAGGACCGGCCGCCGCGGGCGGTAGGTGAGGGCGAGGACGCCTCCGGCGACTGCGCCGACCCCGAATCCCGCCGCGATCAGCGCCCAGGCGCTGGAGCCGCCCAGCGACTCCACGGCCACGGAGGGGCCGAGGACGAGGAAGGCGGGGGTGAAGACGGCGTTGGTGATCGCCGCCCCCAGCACGACCACCCAGAGCCAGGTGCGCGAGGAGAACTCGGCCCAGCCCTGGCGCAGCTCGCCGAGGAAGGAGGGAACGCCGATCCCGGCTCGGCGCGGCGCCCGCAGGCCGAGCAGGAAGCAGGCGCTGACGGCGAAGGTGAGGGCGTCGGCGCCGAGCGCCCAGCCGGGGTCCCCGAGCGCTAGCAGGATGCCGGCCAGGGCTGGCCCGACCACCTTGCCGACCGACCATGAGAGGCTGAGCAGGGCGTTGGCCTCCTGCAGGCGCGGCTCGCTGACGACCTGCGGGACGATCGCGATCGAGGCGGGGTTGAAGAAGGCGGTAGCGGCGCCCTCAATCGCATAGAGCAGCGCGAGCTGCCAGATCTGGGCGTGGCCGACGAGCAGGAGGATCGCGATCAGGCCGACGACGAGCGTGCGGACGAGGTCGGAGCCGAGCATCGAGATCCGCGGCGAGAGGCGGTCGGCGTAGACGCCGCCGACCAGGACCAGCGCCGTGACGACGACGCTGTGCACGGCGAGGACGAGGCCGAGGTCGGTCGCCGAGCCGCCGAGGTCGAGGACCGCGAAGGCGATCGCCACCGGCGCGATCCCGTCGCCGACCAGGGAGACCGTGCGCGCGAAGTACAGGCGCCGGAAGTTCGCCTCGCCGAGGACCGCGAATCTCGCCCGAAACCCCACCCGGCCAGCATAGGAGGGCGCGGCTGTGGACTAGCTGAGAATCTCCGGCACCGCCGGCGGCCCTACCGCGAGGGCGGCATCGAGGGTCTGCTCGGCGCGCTTGCCGAGCAGACCTCCGCCGGGCCTGCTTAACGCTGGTGCGAGGGTGCCGGCAGGTCGAGCCGGCGGCGTGCCGCGGCCACGGCCGAGACCGAGGAGCGGCAGGCTTTGGCGATGATGCCGTCGCCGTGGTCGGGGCGGCGGCTGACCTCGAACTCGATCAGCGCCGCGCGCCGCAGTTTGGCGCGGGCGTCGATGGTGCAGTCCTCCGGCGCCGAGTCGAGCGCCGCCTGCGCGGCGCGCTCACGCCGGCAGATCAGGCAGTAGGTGCCTTCGGGGTTGGCGTCCCACGTTTGCGGCAGCTCGACCTTGTCGCCATTCATCTGGCTGACCGAGACGCCGCAGTGGTTGCAGGTCCACTTCTTGGCGGTGGGGGTTGCGGTAGTGCTCATGCGGGGGCCTTCGTTCGGTTGCGATTGCGGTTGCGGCGCCGACGTTTCTGTGCCGACGGGGTGCCCGATGCCTGGTCGCCTTTGGCGTTCATCTTGGCGTTGGCGCCGGTCGACGCCGCCGTGGCGCTGGGCCCACGGCCCTGGTCGAACTCGCGGCTGAGGCCGAGATCGCGGGCGATGCGGCGCATCTCCGTTGTCTGGTCCTCGAGCACGAAGCTGATCCCGGTGCCGCGGCTGCCGGCGCGGCCGGTGCGGCCGATCCGGTGCACGTAGGCATCCTGGTCGCCGGGGGCGTCGAAGTTGATCACGTGGGTGACGCCGGCGACGTCGATGCCGCGGGCGGCCACGTCGGTGGCGATCAGGGTGTCGACGTCACCGCGCTCGAAGCGGGCGAGCGCCTTTTCACGCTGGCTCTGGCTCTTGTCGCCGTGCATCGCGACCGACTCCAGCGACTGTTTGCGCAGTCGTTTGACGAGGCGATCGGCGCCGCGCTTGGTGCGGACGAAGACGAGGGTGCGGCCGCGCTCGGGCTCGCGCAGCTGCCCGACCAGCCGGTCCATCTTCTCCGCCGGGGAGACGACGTGGACGAAGCTGTGCTCGATGTCGGCCTTCTCGTCGACCTTCGGCAGCTGGGTGTGGCGGCGGGGCTGGTGGGTGTAGGCGGCGGCGAGCTGGCCGGTCGCGCCCTCCAGGGTGGCCGAGAAGAACAGCGTCTGGCGGTCGTCCGGGGTTTGGCCGACGATGCGGTTGACCGCGGGCTTGAAGCCCATGTCGAGCATCCGGTCGGCCTCGTCGAGGACGAGGATCTCGACTCGGTCGAGCTTGATCACGTTGCGGGCGATCAGGTCCTCGAGGCGGCCCGGGGTGGCGACGATGATGTCGGCCTTGCGGCAGGCGCTGATCTGCGGGCCGAAGCCGACGCCGCCGTAGACGGCGGCGATGTTGACCTTGCGGGCGCGGCAGATCGAGTCGAGCTCGTCGACGATCTGGCTGGCGAGCTCGCGGGTCGGGGCGAGGACGAGGGCGGCGATGCCGTGGCCGGGCTCGACCAGGTCGACCATCGGGATCCCGAAGGCGAGCGTCTTGCCGGAGCCGGTCGGCGACTGGACCAGCAGGTCATGGCCCTCGAGGGCGTCGGCGACGACCATCTCCTGGACCGGGAAGGGTGCGTTTATCTTGCGCGCCGCGAGTGCGGACACGACGGATTCAGAAATGCCGAGATCGGCAAATGACGTAGAAATTCTGTGCTCCTTTTATGTGCAGCGAATGAGGGAGATCCAGCAGCCCCAAACGCGTCTTGCGCACAGAGGAAACGGAACCTCTCGGGTGGCGTTGAGCCAAACCCGACTCACACAGAGTAGCAGCCCGCCTCTTTTGGCCTGCTAAAAGGCCACTTTTGCGGGCCTCCTACAATTTGTCACATGGCTTCCGAGTCGGCAACCGTCCCCACCTACACGCTCTACAGGCGTGGGATCGAGCTGCTCGAAGAGGGCGATTTCGAGCATGCGACGAAGCCGCTGGCGGAGGCCGCCCGGCGTGAACCGGAGAAGACCTCAGTCCGCGAGGCGCTCGGCCGCGCCTACTACCGCAGCGGCCGCTTCGCCAAAGCCGCGGTCGAGTTCGAGGCCGTGGTCGAGTCCCACCACGTCAACGACTTCGCCCACTTCTGCCTCGGCCGCGCGCTCTCGCACACCGGCCAGACCGCCCGCGCCCGCCACCACCTGGCGCTGGCCGCGAACCTGCGGCCGGACCGCCGCGACTACCGCTACTACCGCCGCCTGCTCGACGCCTGAGCGCGGCGCGGCCCTAGAGGCCGCGGACCAGCTTGCCGACGGTTTCCTCGGCGAAGTAGGGCCCGTAGGTGCGCCTCTTGTCGTTCAGGTGCAGGTAGGTGTTGACGCCGTTGATCTGGCTGCCGTCGCCGATCAGCCAGCCGCCGCCGCTGGCCCCCGGCGCCCAGTGGCAGCCGATCGCCATCGTTGGTGGCCCGGAGAAGGGGAAGCTGAGCCGGTCGTCGCCGAGGTACTTGGACTGGCAGCCCTGCATCCACTTGGTCTCGCCGGGATAGCCGAAGGTGAGGAACTTCTGGGCGCGGGGCAGCTCGGTGACGATCGTTGCGCCGCCGCCGACCGCGTCGGCGAGGTTGACGCCTTCGGTGTTGGGCTTGACGAGGAAGGCGCCGAGGTCGAAGTCGGGGTTGCCGTGCTTGGTCCACTGCTTCGGCGCGAAGGTGGTGCTGCGCCCCTGGCCGACGAAGGTGCCGAAGGGGGCGACGCCGCCGGTGTAGGCGGGGACGAAGGCGAGGTAATTGGACCAGACCGTGCGGCGGTTGCCTTCGTGGCCGCTGTTGACGCAGTGGCCGGCGGTCAGCACGAGCTGGCGGGTCGGCGAGTTGATCGCAGTCCCCGAGCAGAAGCCCTCGAGGCTGCCGCGGCGGATGAAGATGCGGCCGTTGACCGAGTAGGGGGCGACGTTGGGGGTGGCGACGCGGAGGAAGCTGGCGGCGGCGCCGGCGGCAGCG
>DATAON010000068.1:0-36122 GCA_036265715.1 Solirubrobacterales bacterium
CTCACGCTCTCCGCGAAGCGATCGAGGACCGGGATCTCTGCGAGAGATGGAGCGGCCCGAGCAGCCAAGGAATCATTCGAGAGGCTCGCCGGGAGGGGTTGGGGTGCCCCTGAAGCGTCTTGCACTTTTTTGCTTCAGCGCTTCGAGGCGTAAAGCCGCATCCGCTCCACAAAAAAGTTAAGCGAAAGGGGCACCCCAACCCCTCCCGCCACCAACCCCCTCGAAGCAAGCCCCAGTCTCAGATTCGCCCCCGCGGGTATCGTGTTTCCCAACTTCGAAGAGGGAGCGGGAATGCCTACTTATCTGATGCTGACCAATTTGACCGCCGAGGGCGTGCGGACGCTGAAGAACAACCCCAGCCGCGTGGCCGAGGTCAACAAGGAGGTCGAGCAGATCGGCGCCAAGGTCGTGGCCCAGTACGCGACGCTCGGCCAGTACGACTTCGTCACCGTGGTCGAGGCACCCGACGCCGGCACGATGGCCAAGGTCTCGGTCGAGCTCGGCTCGCGCGGGACGATGACCTCGCAGACCCTGACCGCGATCCCGGCCGAGGACCTGGCCGGCTCGCTGTAGAGGCGCTGTTGAGGGCAGCTCGTTGAAGGCGCTCGTAGTCGGCGGCGGCGGTCGCGAGCACGCGATCGTGCGGGCGCTGCGGCGCTCCGCCCACGCTCCCGATGTTCTCTGCGCGCCCGGCAACGCGGGCATCGCCGCCGACGCGACCTGCCTGCCGGAGGTGGCGGCCGACGACGTCGAGGCGCTGGTCGCGGCCGCCCGCAAGCACCGCGTCGATCTCGCCGTGATCGGGCCGGAGATGGCGCTGGTCGCCGGTGCTGTCGACGCGCTCGAGCAGGCCGGGATCCCCACCTTCGGCCCCAGCCAGGCGGCCGCCGAGCTGGAGGGCTCGAAGGCCTTCGCCAAGGAGCTGATGCGGGAGGCCGGCGTGCCGACCGCAGGGCACGTGCTGCTGCGCAGCCACGCCGAAGCGGTCGAGCAGATCGCCGCCGTCGAGTACCCAACCGTGCTGAAGGCCGACGGGCTGGCGGCGGGCAAGGGCGTGATCCTCTGCGACGGCGAGGCCGAAGCCCGTGAGGCGATCGACGTCTTCTTCACCGAGCAGCGCTTCGGCGCCACCACCGTCGTCCTCGAGGAGTTCCTCGAGGGCGAGGAGCTCTCGCTGCTGGCGCTCTGCGACGGCGAGAACGTGGTGCCCCTGGCGCCGGCCCAGGACTACAAGCGGATCTTCGACGGCGACCGGGGGCCGAACACCGGCGGCATGGGCAGCTACTCGCCGGTGCCGGGGTTCGACCAGGAGCAGATCGAGTCGATCGTCGACAGCGTCCACCGGCCAATCGTCGCCGCGATGGCGGCGCGCGGCCGTCCCTTCCACGGCGTCCTCTATGCCGGCCTGATGATCGGCGCCGACGGCCCCAAGGTGCTGGAGTTCAACACCCGCTTCGGCGACCCGGAGACGCAGGCCGTGCTGCCGCGGATGCGCTCGGACATCGTCGACCTCTTCCGCGCCGCCCGCGAGCCCGGTGGGCTGGCGGGGGCGAGCGCCGAGTTCGATCCCGTCTGGGCCGTGACCCTGGTCCTCGCCTCGGCCGGCTACCCGGAGAGCTCCTCGAAGGGGGACGTGATCCACGGCCTCGACGCGGCGGCGGCGCTGGCCGAGGTCACGCACGCCGGCACGGCAGAGCGCGACGGCGAGATCGTCACCGCCGGCGGTCGCGTGCTGAACGTCACCGCGCTCGGCGCCGGCCCTGCCGAGGCGCGCGATCGCGCGTACGATGCCGCCAGCCGGATCAGCTTCGAGGGAATGCAGATCCGCACCGATATCGCCGCTCGTGCTGTCGAGCGCGCAGCCAGCCAGTCCACCTAGAGAGGCAAGATGAACGAGATCTCAGACCCCACCCCGACGCCCCCGCCCGACCTCGCCCCCGAGCCCGTCCCCGCCACCCAGACCGAGGCGCTTGAGCAGATCGAGGAGATCGACGCCGAGACGCCGCTGGTCGGGATCATCATGGGCTCGAAGAACGACATGGACAAGATGCTGCCGGCGGAGGCGGCGCTCAAAGACGCCGGCATCCTCTGCGAGGTGCGGGTGATGAGCGCCCACCGCGACCCGGAGATGGTCCGCGAGTACTGCATGAATGCGCGGATGCGCGGGATGAAGGTGCTTATCGCCGGGGCCGGGATGTCGGCGGCGCTGCCGGGCGTCGCCGCTGCCCACACCGACCTGCCGGTGATCGGCGTGCCGATTCTCGGCAAGTCGCTGGGCGGGCTCGACGCGCTGCTCTCGGCGGTGCAGATGCCGCCCGGGATCCCGGTCGCCTGCGTCGCCATCGACGGCGCCAAAAACGCCGGCATCCTCGCCGCGCGGATAATCAACGCGTGATTCCGCGCTACACCCGCCCGGAGATTGGGGCGGTCTGGACCCCGCAGGCGAAGATGGAGACCTGGCTCGAAGTCGAGCTGGCGGCGACCGAGGCCTGGGCCGAGGAGGGAGTGGTCCCGCGCGAGGCCGCCGAGCAGGCGCGCGCGCAGGCGGCCTTCACGGTCGAGGCGGTCGACGAGCGCGAGCGGGTGACCGACCACGACGTCGCCGCCTTCGTCGACGTCGTGGCTGCATCTGTGGGCGAGGGCGGGCGCTGGATCCACTACGGCCTCACCTCCTCCGACGTGCTCGACACGGCGCTGGCCCTGCAGCTGCGCCGGGCCGGCGAGATCGTCGTCGCCGGCGCCCGCGCCTACCGCGACGCCCTGGTCGAGCGGGCGCTCGAGCACCGCGACACCCTCTGCGTCGGCCGCACCCACGGCGTCCACGCCGAGCCGACCACCTTCGGCCTGCGCCTGGCCGGGTTCGCCTTCGAGGCCGACCGCAACCTGACCCGGCTCGAGGAGGCCTTCGCCCACCTCGCCTTCGGCAAGCTCTCCGGCGCCGTCGGCACCTACGCCTCGATCCCGCCCGCGGTCGAGGCGCGGGTGATGGAGCGGCTCGGGCTCGGCCGCGAGGACGTCGCCACCCAGGTGGTCCCGCGCGACCGCCACGCGGTCCTGCTGTCGGCGATCGCGATCGCCGGCGCCGGCCTGGAGCGCTTCGCGACCGAGGTCCGCAACCTGCAGAAAACCGAGCTGCGCGAGGTCGAAGAGCCGTTCGCCGCTGGCCAGAAGGGCTCCTCCGCGATGCCGCACAAGCGCAACCCGATCCGGACCGAGCGGATCACCGGGCTGGCGCGGGTGCTGCGCGGCTACGGCCAGGCCGGGGTCGAGAACGTCGCCCTCTGGCACGAGCGCGACATCTCCCACTCCGGCGCCGAGCGCGTGATCCTGCCCGACGCGACGATCCTGCTCGACTACATGCAGGACCTGGCGACCAAGGTCGCGGCGGGGATGACGATCAATGCCGGGCGGATGCAGGAGAACCTCGGCCTCACCCACGGCGCCCTGTTCAGCCAGCGGGCGCTGACGGCACTGGTCGAGGCGGGGCTGACCCGCGACGACGCCTACCGGATCGTCCAGGAGAACGCCCAGCGCGCCTGGGACACCCGCACCGAGTTCCGCGAGCTGCTGGAAGCCGCCGAGACGCCGCCGCTCGACCTCGACGCGGTCTTCGACTACAGCGCCTACCTGACCCACCTGCCGGAGATCTTCGCCCGGGTCGAAGCGCTGCAGGGATAAGGTACTCGCGTGGTCCTCTACACCTGTGGACAGAAGAAGACCGGGCCGAGCTTCGCCCACCCCTGCGCCAAGGCAGGCAAGGCGCTCGACGCGGCCGGCTACGAGTACGAGCTGAAGACCGTCGGCGGCTACCGGATGATGCCCTGGACCTGGGGCTCCCGCAGCGATGACCGCACCGAGATCAAGAAGTTGAGCGGCACCAACGAGGTGCCGATCCTCGTGCTCGACAGCGGCGAGGTGATCTCCGGCTCCAGCAAGATCGCGCGCTGGGCCAAGGAGCACCCGCTCTCGCCGGCCAAGTCCGGCTAGGACAGGGCCGCGACAACGATCGCCGTGGTCGCCACGACCGCGGTTCCAAGCAGGCCGCTCCCCACCTGGATGATCGTGCGACTGAGTCCGGCGATCTCCCCGCGCAACTGCCCGAAACCCTCGTTCATCTCCCCTCGCAGCTGTTCGAAGCCCGCGCTCATCTCCCCTCGCAGCTGTTCGAAGCCCGCGCTCATCTCGACTCGGAGCTGATTGTCCCCCGCCTGCATCTCGGTCCTCAGCTGAGCGAATCCTTCCTGCATCTCACTACGGAGCCGGACCTCGCTTTCCTGCATCTCGGTGCGGAGCTGCGCGAAGCCTTCGCGCATCTCGGTACGCAGTCCTTTGACCTCGGCGTTGAGGTCGTCCAGCCTCTGCTCGTTCCAACTCTCGGTCATCAGCACCATGATGACATGACTGTAGACAAAACGTTGCGACGCGTTACGCGCGGAAACGAAGAAATCCGGCGCGAATTTGTGCCTAAACGGCCGCCGCGAAGGGCTCGCGGGCGGGGCGGCGGGCCTCGATCACTACCGGGGTGCCGTCCTTGGGCGAGAGGGTGATGTTGCGCCGGCCGGTCTTCTCCGCGTTCGGGCTCGCCTTGCGCAGGTCGCAGCGGGTCAGCACCTCGCGCAGGACGATCCGCATCTCGAACTCGGCGAAGGAGGCGCCGATGCAGCGGCGGATGCCGCCGCCGAAGGGAATCCAGCCGTAGGTGTCGGGGGCGCTCTCGAGGAAGCGCTCGGGCTGGAAGGCGAAGGGCTCGGGGTAGATGTCGGCGCGGGTGTGGGTGAGCCAGATCGCCGGCGTCACGTCGGTCCCGACCGGCAGCTCGAGGCCGTCGGCGACGAGCGGGGCGGCGAGGCGGCGGCCGGCCAGCGGGATCACCGGGCGCAGGCGCAGCGACTCGGAGATCGTCGCCCGCAGGTAGTCGTCCTCGCCCGCCTGCAGCGAGTCGCGCAGCCGCTGCATCGGCGCCCGGTGGCGCAGCAGCAGGTCGAAGGTCCAGGCCAGCGCCGTCGCGGTCGTCTCGTGGCCGGCCAGCAGCAGGGTCATCAGCTGGTCGCGCAGCTCCTTGTCGTCCATGCTGCCGCCGTCCTCGAACTCGGAGAGCATCAGCATCGAGAGGATGTCCTCGCGCTCGGCGAGGTCGGGCTTGGAGCGGTGCTCGGCGATCTCGGCGTAGAGCAGCTCGTCGACTTCGCGCAGCGCCCCCTCGAACTTGGCCCAGGGGCCGCGGCCGCCGAAGCGGCGGGTCGCCAGGCCGACCAGCTGCGCCCGCGGCGAGGCGGTTTCCTGCAGAACGTTGGCGAGCATCGAGCGCAGCCGCTCCAGCCGCGGCCCTTCGCTGACCCCGAAGACGACGCGCAGGATCACCTCCAGCGTGACCGCCTGCATCCGCGAGTGGATCGGGAACTCGCGGTGCAGCGGCCAGGAGTCGATCTCGGCGCTGACGATCTCCTCGACCACCGCCTCGTAGGAGCGCATGCGCTCACCGTGGAACGGCGGCAGCATCAGCTTGCGGCGGGAGAGGTGCTCGGCCCCTTCCTGGATCAGCAGCGAGCCGGAGCCGAGGATCGGCTCGAGGATGATGTTGCGGCCCGGCGGCAGCCCGTGCGAGCGCTCTCTATAGAGAGCCTTGATCGCGGCCGGGTCGGAGATCAGCACCATCGGCCGCTCGAAGCCGAGGAAGCGGACGCTGAAAGAGTCGCCGTAGCGCTGCCGGCAGTCCTCCATGAAGGGGAGCGGCCGGAAGGCCCAGCGCAGCGTCTGCGAGAGCGAGCTTCCCTTCGGTTCGGGCGGTAGCGGCACGCTCCCGAGGATGGCAGGGATCGGCGTGACAGTGGTCCCGCTTCCCGGATGGTTAGCATCGACTTAATGACTGCTTTGAACGATCTCAAGCTCCACTCCTCGGGCAAGGTCCGCGAGATCTACGAGTGGGACGAGGATCTGCTGATGGTCGCCTCCGACCGGATCTCGATCTACGACGTGGTGATGCCGACCCCGGTCACCGACAAGGGCAAGGTGCTGAACCGGATGTCGGTCTTCTGGTTCGGGCTGACCGAGGACATCGTCCCCAACCACTTCATCTCCGAGGACGTGCCGGAGGAGGTCTCCGGGCGGGCGATGCGGGTCAAGCGGCTGCAGATGCACCCGGTCGAGTGCGTCGTCCGCGGCTACCTCTCCGGCTCGGGCTGGAAGGAATACAAGGAGTCCGGCGCCGTCTGCGGGATCGAGCTGCCGGCCGGGCTGGTCGAGTCCGACAAGCTGCCGGAGCCGATCTTCACGCCGGCGACCAAGGCCGAGATCGGCGACCACGACGAGAACGTCGACTTCGACCGCGCCGCCGAGATCGTCGGCGACCGCGGCCTGATGGAAGAGCTGCGCCGGGTCTCGATCGAGGTCTACCAGCGCGGCGCCGACCACGCCGCCGAGCGCGGGATCATCCTCGCCGACACCAAGTTCGAGTTCGGCCGCAGCCCCGAGGCCGCGGTAGTGCTTGGGGACGAGGTGCTGACCCCCGATTCCTCCCGCTTCTGGCCTGCCGACAGCTACCAGCCCGGCGCCACCCCGCCCTCCTTCGACAAGCAGTTCGTCCGCGACTGGGCCAGCGCCCAGGGCTGGGACAAGACGCCGCCGGCGCCGGAGCTGCCGCCGGACGTGATCGAGCAGACCCGCGGCAAATACGTCGAGGCGTTCGAGCGCATCACGGAGACCACTTTCTAGTGGCGAGCGACCATTCGGATCCCAGTGGTGTGCGACTGGCGAGCGCCGGACCAAGCGGCGCAAGGACGCAGGGAGCCGGAATAGCAGCGCTATTGCGGCGACCGAGGACGCAGCACCGCGCCGGTCCGCCGCCGCCAGGCGTGCGCAACTGGGATACGGAGGGGCGCAATTAAGGCCCGGGTCCTGATCCGCCCCAAGGAGGGCATCCTCGACCCCCAGGGCAAGGCGGTCGAGCGGGCGCTGCCGGCGCTTGGGTTCGAGGGCGTCGGGCACGTCCGCGTCGGCCGCATGGTCGAGCTCGAGGCCGAGGACCCGGAGCGGCTGGCGGAGCTCTGCGAGAAGCTCCTCGCCAACCCCTTGATCGAGGACTACGAGATCCAGACCCTGTGATCTGGGGCGTCGTCCAGTTCCCAGGTTCCTGTGACGAGCGGGACGCGCTGCTCGCCTGCACGATCGCCAGCGGCGAGGCGCGGATGGTCTGGCACGAAGACCGCGACCTCGGCGGCGTCGACGGCGTCGTCGTCCCGGGCGGCTTCTCCTACGGCGACTACCTGCGGGCCGGCGCCGTCGCCCGCTTCTCGCCGGCGATGGAGGCGGTGGCCGCGCACGCCGGCGCCGGCAAGCCGGTGCTGGGGATCTGCAATGGCTTCCAGGTCCTCTGCGAGGCCGGCCTGCTCCCCGGCGCCCTGCTGCGCAACGAGAACCTGCGCTTCGTCTGCCGCCAGGTGGACCTGGTCGAGGGCGGTGAGACGCTCTCGATCCCCGCCAAGCATGGGGAAGGCCGGTACTACGCGCCGGAGGAGATGCTCGACGCGCTGGAGGGGAACGGACAGGTCGCCTACCGCTACGCGCCGGGGCAGAACCCGAACGGGTCGCTGCGCGACATCGCCGGGGTCACCAACGAGGCCGGCAACGTGCTGGGGCTGATGCCGCACCCCGAGCATGCCGTCGACCCGCTGACCGGGTCAATCGACGGGCTCAAGGTCTTCCGGCGGCTGGCGGAGTTCGCGTGAGCGAGGCGACGCCGAAATACCGCGAGCTGGGGCTGACTGACAGCGAGCACGCGCTGATCGTCGAGAAGCTGGGGCGCGAGCCCAACGACGTCGAGCTGGCGATGTTCAGCCTGCTCTGGTCTGAGCACTGCGCCTACAAGCACTCGCGCAAACTGCTCGGCAAGCTGCCCAGCGAGGGCGAGCGGGTGGTGATGGGGCCGGGCGAGAACGCCGGCGCCGTCGACGTCGGCAACGGCTACGCGGTCGCCTTCAAGGTCGAGTCGCACAACCACCCGAGCGCGGTCGAACCGTTCCAGGGAGCGGCGACCGGGGTCGGCGGCATCCTCCGCGACGTCTTCGCGATCGGCGCCCGCCCGATCGCGATCCTCGACAGCCTCCGCTTCGGCGAGCTCGACTCGGTGCGCTCGCGCCACCTGCTCGACGGCGCCGTGCGCGGGATCGGCCACTACGGCAACTCGATCGGGGTGGCGACGGTCGGCGGCGAGGTCTACTTCGAGGAGCCCTACGAGCACAACTGCCTGGTCAACGCGATGTGCATCGGCCTGGCGCAGACCGCGGACATGGTCCGGGCCGCCGCCGCCGGGGTCGGCAACGCGGTCGTCCTGATGGGGGCGACGACCGGCCGCGACGGGATCGGCGGCGCCAGCGTGCTGGCCTCGGCCGAGCTCGGCGAGGGCGACGAGGCGAAGCGGCCGACGGTCCAGGTCGGCGACCCGTTCGAGGAGTCGAAGGTGCTGGAGTGCTGCCTGGAGCTGCTGGCGAAGGGGCTGTTGGTCTCGCTGCAGGACCTCGGCGCCGCCGGGCTGACCTCCTCGGCCGGCGAGATGGCCTCGGCCGGCGGGGTCGGGATCGACATCGACGTCGCCCGGGTGCCGCTGCGCGAGGCTGACATGGAGCCGTTCGAGATCATGGTCTCCGAGTCGCAGGAGCGGATGCTGGCGGTGGTCGAGCCGGCCCGGGTGGAGGAGGTGCGGGCGATCTGCGAGAAGTGGCAGACCGGCTCGGCCGAAATCGGCGTCGTCACCGACAACGGCCTGGTCCGAATCCTCCGCGGCGACGACGTCGTCGGCGAGATGCCGGTCGAGGCCCTGGTCGACGGCTGCCCGCTCTACGACCTCGAGCCGGCCGCGCCGGAGGGATGGATCTACGGCAACCGCGCGACCCTGGCGAGCGGGATCGCCGCCGAGGACGAGTTGCTGGCGCTGCTGGCGGCGCCGAGCATCGCCTCCAAGCGCTGGGTCTTCGAGCAGTACGACTCGGTGGTCGGCTCGCGAACCGTGCGCCGGCCCGAGGGTGCCGACGCCGCCGTCCTCAACCTGCCGGAGGCCGACAACGCGATCGCCGTCTCGATCGACGGCAACGGCCGCCGCGTCGCCTGCGACCCCTACGCGGGGACGATCGAGGCGGTGCTGGAGTGCGCCCAGAACCTCGCCTGCGTCGGCGCCAAGCCGCTTGGCCTGACCAACTGCCTCAACTTCGGCAACCCGGAGAAGCCGGCGACCGCCTGGCAGCTCGAGCGCTCGGTCAGCGCCCTCGCCGACGCCTGCACCGCGCTCGGCGTCCCGGTCGTCGGCGGCAACGTCTCCCTCTACAACGAGGGGCCCGACGGCCCGATCTACCCGACCCCGGTGGTCTCGATGGTCGGCGAGCTGCCCGACCCGCACGAGGTCGCCGGGATGGCCTTCGCCGGCGACGGCGACGCGATCGGCCTGCTCGGCCCCTTCGCCCCCACCCTGGCCGGCTCCGAGCTGGCGAAGCAGCGCGGCGAGCTGAAGATGGGCCTGCCGCAGCCCGACCTCGACGCCGTCGCCGCCGCCTGCGCGACGGTCCGCGACGCGGTCCGCGCCGGCAACGTCTCCTCCGCCCACGACGTCAGCGACGGCGGCCTCGCCTGCGCTCTGGCCGAGTCGGCGATCGCCGGCGGCCGCGGCTGCCGGGTCGACCTGCAGCCGCTGCGCGACCGCGGCTGCTCACCCGAGGAGGCGCTGTTCGGCGAGGGCGCCGGCGGCTTCCTGCTCAGCGGCAACCGCGCGGACCTGGAGCAGCTCGGCGCGATCGTGATCGGCGAGGTCGGCGGCACCAAGATCGAGATCGCCGCCGGCGACCGCAGCCTCTTCGTCGGACTGGCCGATGCCGAGAGCGCCTGGCGCTCGCTGGACCGCCGCGCCGAAGCCGTCGCCTGAGCGCCCGCGGCGAATCGCGTGGTTCCTTAGTTACCTCTCAGGAGAAAAAGGAACCACGGGATTTGCCGGTACCGGTCGCGTAGCCATCTCGCGGCGCAGCGCGAGCGCAGCGGCGCCCGAGGCGAGCGCGGCGACGACGGCGAAGAGGTAGCCGCTGTCGGAGGCGCTGAGAGCTGCTGCCAGCGAAGCCGGGTCGCCGACGATCGCGACCAGGATCGCGGTGCCGAGGACGGCGCCGACCTGGCGGAAGGCGGCGTTGACAGCGCTGGCGGTGGCGAAGCGGTCGACTGGGACGTCGCGGACGGCGGCGGCGCCGAGGGTCGGGAAGGCAAGCCCGATCCCGATCCCGGTGAGCAGGGCGCCGGGCAGCCAGAGGCCGAGCCAGTCGGGCTCGGCGCCGGCCGAGCGCAGGACCCAGACCCCGACCGCGAAGACGATCGTGCCGGGGACGATCACGGCGCGGTGGCCGAAGCGGTCGGCGAGGCGGCCGGCCGGGCCGGCGACCACGGTCGACATCGCCGGCCCGGGCAGGGTGGCGGCGCCCGCCGCCAGCACGGTGTACCCCCAGATCTGGGTGAGGAAGAGGACGTTGCCGAGGATCAGCGAGAAGAAGGCGGCGGCGAAGAGGATCGTGCCGAGGTTGCCGAGCGCGAACGAGCGGTGGGAGAAGAGCTCCGGTTCGACGATCGGGCGCGGGTGGGTGCGACTGCGCACCACCACCGCCACCAGCAGCAGCGCCGCGACGGCGAAGCAGGCGAGGGTCGCGGCCGATGCCCAGCCCCAGTCGTTGCCCTCGACGATGCCGAGGGTCAGCACCGCCAAGCCGAGCGCGAGCAACGCCGCGCCGGGCAGGTCGGGCAGGCGGCTGTCGAGGATCTTCGGCACCGGCAGGCGGCTGCGCCCGGCCAGCAGGATCGCGGCGCCGAGCGGGAGGTTGACGAGGAAGACGAGCCGCCAGTCGCTGAGCTCGACCAGCGCCCCGCCCAGGGTCGGGCCGATTGCCGCGGCCGCGGCCGCGGCCGCGCCCCAGAGCCCGACCCCGGTCGAGCGCCGCTCGACCGGGAAGCTGTCGAGGACGATCGCCAGCGAGGCCGGCGCGATCAGGGCCGCCCCCACGCCCTGCAGGACCCGGAAGGCGATCAGGAGCCCCAGCGTCGGCGCGACGGCACAGAGCAGGCTGGCGGCGGTGAAGCCGGCGACGCCGAGCATGAAGATGCGGCGGTGGCCGAAGCGGTCGGCCAACCCTCCGGCCGGAACCAGCAGCGCTGCGATCACCACGAAGTAGCCGTCGAGCACCCAGGAGAGCAGGCCCCGGCTCGCCTCCGGGAACGAGGCGGCGATGTCGGGGAAGGCGATGTTGACGATCGTCGTGTCGAGGAAGGCGACGAAGGCGCCGGCACAGGCGACCGCCACCGCTCCTCTATGACGCTGGGCATACATCGGCGCCGGCGAATATACTATGTCCATGGGCATAACGCGAATTGCGGACGCGCAGGCGATCGAGCCGAAGCGCCGCGACGGTCGCGAGCGGCTGCTGAACGGGGCCCGACGGCTACTCGCCGAGAAGGGCTACGCCGGCATGGAGCTGCGCGACGTGGCCGAGGTCGGCGAAGCCCCGCGCGGCTCGATCTACCACCACTTCCCCGGCGGCAAGACCCAGCTCGCGGTCGAGGCCGCCGAAGCAGAGGGGGCCGAGATCCGCGGGGCGATCGAGCGCTCGCTGGAGGAGCGCGGCCTCGCCGCGACGCTGGCGATGTTCGGGGGGATGTTCGCGCGCCGGGTCAAGGACCACCCCGAGCGGCTCGGCTGCCCGGTCGCCGCCGCGGCCCTGGCCCGCCCCGAAGACCCCGCCCTGGCCGCAGCCGCCACCGCCGCCTTCGCGAGCTGGGAAGCGCCGATCGCCGCGGCGCTACGCGACGAAGGCGTAGGCGCCAAGGACGCCGCGGCCTTCGCCGGACTCGTCGTCTCGACGATCGAGGGGGCGCTGATCCGCGCCCGCGCCGCCGCCGACCGGGCGCCGCTCGACTCCGCCGTCACCGGGTTGGGGCAGGCGCTCGAGGCGCTGATCGCCAAGCCCTGAGGGGAGAGAATCAGCCCCTATCGACTTTGTTCAGACATGTCGAACAAACTCGATAGGGCCCAGGAGCGGCTCGCGCTCTTGGCGGGCCGCCAACACGGAGTGGTGAGCTCCGCGCAACTCTCAGGGCTGGGGATCTCGCGGGCGACTGTCACCGCGTGGGTGCGGCGGGGCCGACTGCACCGGCTCCACCGGGGGGTCTACGCGGTCGGGCACGCCGCTCCCAGCGAATACCAGCGCTTTATGGCCGCGGCAATGGCATGCGGGGGCGGGGCGGTGATCTCGCACCAGAGTGCGGCGTATCTGTGGAGGTTCCTGAAGCCCGAAGAGGGACCCGTTCATGTCACCTCGCCCAGTAGAAGTGGAAAGCGTCGGCGGTCGGGGATCGTCCTGCACACCTCTCCCTCCCTGGCAAAAGGAGGAGAAAGGACCCGGCGCGAGCTGATTCCGGTGACCACGCCCCGAAGAACGATCGAAGACTTGGAGCGAGCAATCGAGCCCTACCTCTGGCGCCGAGCCAAGCGCCAGGCGGAGTTCATGAAGTACAGGCTTCGCCTGCCCACGGACCGCTCGCGCTCGGACCTGGAGGGCGACTTTTTGCGCTTCCTCGCCCGGCACGGCTTCCCCCGCCCGCAGGTCAACGTCAAGGTCGGCAAGTACACCGTCGACTTCCTCTGGCCCGCGCAGATGCTCGCCGTAGAAACTGACTTCTTCGCCTACCACCGAGGACACCAGGCCTTCGAGGAAGACCACGAACGCGAGCTTTATCTCCGGCGCGCGGGCTATGTCGTCCGCCGCTATACCGGAGCCCAGCTCGACAACTACCCAGCCGAGATAGCTGCCGAGCTGGGCGAAGTCCTGGGGCGGACCTAGAGGCCGCGCTGGTTTAGAAGCGCCGCCGCCGGGCATCACTTAGACGCACCTTCGCAAAGCCCTCGGGAGGGGTCGCGGAGTTGCGTTCAATGGGAGCCGCGAGATGAACAACCGCGTTGTGAGAAGGGCGCTCGCCTGCCTGGCAGCCTCGGCCTTGGCGGTCGGCGTGCTGAGCGCCTGCGGCGGTAGCTCCGACGGCTCCGGCCCGCGCGAGCTGAGCTTCTTCGTCGCGATCCAACCCGGCGGCACGATCGAGGAAACGTCGAAACGGTGCAGCGAAGAATCGAACGGGAAATACACGATCACGCCGGAATTTCTCCCCACCGACGCCAGCCAGCAGCGCGAACAGCTGGTTCGCCGGCTCGGAGCCGAGGACTCCTCGATCGACATCGTCGGCATGGACGTGGTCTGGACCGGCGAGTTCGCCAACGCCGGCTGGGTCGAAGAGTGGAAAGGGCCGCTGAAGCAGCAGGTCACGGAAAAGGTCTTCGACAACGTGATCGAGACCGCGTCCTTCGAGCGCAAGCTGTTCGCGGCGCCGTTCAACACCAACACGCAGCTGCTCTGGTACCGCAAAGACCTGGTCAAGACTCCGCCCAAGACCTGGGACGAGATGATCGAACAGGCCGAAGCGCTGAAAGAAGCCGGGACGATCCAGGTCCAAGCCAACCGCTACGAGGGCTTCATGGTCTGGGCCAACGCGCTGATCGAGAGCGCCGGCACCGAGATCCTCTCCGGTCCCGAAAAGGTCGACCTCGAACAGAAGCAGACGGAAGCCGCGCTGGAGGTGATGGGCCGCCTCGCCAACTCCTCGGCGGCGCCGACCAACCTCTCGACCTCCGACGAGGACAGCGCCCGGCTCGCCTTCGAGGCCGGCGAATCGGCCTTCATGACCAACTACACCTTCGCCTACGCGAGCGCCCAGTCCGAAGCCCCCGACATCGGCAAGAACATGGGCTACGCCCGCTTCCCGGAGGTGGTCGCCGGGACCCCGAGCAAGCCGCCGCTGGGCGGCTTCAACCTCGCGGTCAGCTCCTTCTCCGAAAATAAGGACGTCGCCTTCAAAGCGGCCGCCTGTCTGGCCGACGAGAAAAGCCAAAAGACGGCGGTCGAACTCGACGGGCTGCCGCCCTCGCGCAGTGACCTCTACGCGACCAAAGAGGTGCAGAAGGCCTACCCGGGCTTCGCCAACCTGGTCAAAGAATCGATCGAGGACTCGGGCCCGCGGCCGACCACGCCGGCCTACCAGGACGTCTCGCTGGCGGTCCAGCGCACCCTGCACCCGCCGGACAAGATTGACCCGGAAGACGCGAGCGGCATCTACGAGGAACTGAAGTCGAACCTCGAAGACGCGGTCAAGCGGGAAGGGCTGCTGTGAAGGCCGGCGCCAACAAGCAGACCCGCTCCGAGCGCAAACTCGCCTGGATGCTGTGCGCGCCGGCGGTGCTGGCGATGCTGGCCGTCACCGCCTATCCGATCGGTTACGCAATCGCGCTCTCGGTCCAGCAGATCGACCTCCGCTTCCCCGACGAGTCCGGCTTCGTCGGGCTCGACAACTACGTCTCGGTCCTCACCTCGCCGCTCTGGTGGGAAGACATCTTCAACACCGTCTTCGTGATGCTGACCACGGTCGCGATCGAGTTGGTGCTGGGGATGGCGATCGCGCTGGTCATGCACCGGGCGATCTTCGGCCGCGGGATCATCCGCACCTCGGTCCTGATCCCCTACGGGATCATCACCGTGGTCGCCGCCTTTGCCTGGCAGTTCGCCTTCGCGCCCGACACCGGCTTCGTCAACCACCTGCCGCTGATCAGCGAAGACATGGACTGGTTCGGCGGCCGCTTCAGCTCCTTCGCGGTGATCATCATGGCCGAGGTCTGGAAGACGACGCCGTTCATGGCGCTCTTGCTGCTGGCCGGGCTGGTGACGATCGACAGCGGCCTCTACGAGGCGGCGAAGGTCGACGGGGCGAGCGCCTGGCAGCGCTTCACCAAGATCACGCTGCCGCTGATGAAGCCGGCGATCCTGGTCGCGCTGCTGTTCCGCACGCTTGACGCCTTCCGCGTCTTCGACACGATCTTCGTCATGACCCGCGGTGCCCAGGACACCGAATCGGTCTCGATCCTCGGCTACAACCAGCTGATCTCGCGGCTCAACCTCGGGCTCGGCTCGGCCGTCTCGGTGCTGATCTTCCTCTGCGTGTTCCTGATCGCCTTCGTCTTCGTCAAAGGCTTCGGGACCAAGCTGGACGAAGGGAGGCCGGGCTGATGGAAAAGCACACCCCCCGCGAGTACGCCTGGTGGTCCATCGCCCTCGTGGTGGTGGTGATCTTTGCCCTGATCCCGGTGGTCTGGCTGATCTCGCTCTCGCTGAAGCCGCCGGACGCGATCACCGACCAGCGCTTCATCCCCTCCGAAGTCTCCTTCGACAACTACAAGAGCCTGTTCGAAGGCGGGATCGACGACAGCCCCTTCATCAAGCCGCTGATCAACTCGATCGGGATCGCCCTGATCACGACCGTGATCTCGATCGTGCTCGCCTCCTTCTGCGCCTACGCGATCGCCCGGCTCGAGTTCCCCGGCAAGCGGCTGATCCTGGCCGGGGCGCTGGCGATCGCGATGTTCCCGCCGATCTCCACGGTCGGGCCGCTGTTCGACATGTGGCGCTCGCTCGGCCTCTACGACACCTGGGTCGGGCTGATCATCCCCTACCTCACCTTCTCGCTGCCGTTGGCGATCTACGTCCTCGTCGCCTTCTTCAGAGAGATCCCCTGGGACCTCGAGCAGGCGGCCGCGGTCGACGGGGCGAGCCCGTTCCAGGCCTTCACCAAGGTGATCGTGCCGCTGGCGGCGCCGGGCGTCTTCACCGCCGCGATCCTCGTCTTCATCTTCGCCTGGAACGACTTCCTGTTCGCGATCTCGCTGACCAGCAGCGACGCCTCGCGGACCGTTCCCGCCGCCCTCGCCTTCTTCACCGGCGAGTCCTCGTTCACGCAGCCGACCGGGTCGATCGCCGCCGCCGCGGTGGTGGTGACGGTGCCGATCATCGTCTTCGTCCTCTTCTTCCAGCGCCGAATCGTCGCCGGGCTCACCGCCGGCGCCGTCAAGGGATAAAGGAGCTACGCCATGGCAGAGATAGTCCTCGACAAGGTCAGCAAAGTCTTCCCAGACGGCTTCGAAGCCGTCAAGGAGATGGACCTCTCAATCGAGGACGGCGAGTTCATGATCCTCGTCGGGCCCTCGGGCTGCGGCAAGTCGACGGCGCTGCGGATGATCGCCGGGCTCGAGGACATCTCCAGCGGCGAGCTGACGATCGGCGGCGAGCAGGTCAACGACCGCTCGCCGAAGGACCGCGACATCGCCATGGTCTTCCAGAACTACGCGCTCTACCCGCACATGACCGTGCGCGAGAACATGGGCTTCGCGCTGAAGCTGGCCAAGGTCGACAAGGCCGAGATCGAGAAGAAGGTCGAGGAGGCGGCGGAGACGCTCGACCTCACCCAGCACCTCGACCGCCGCCCCGCCAATCTCTCCGGCGGACAGCGCCAGCGGGTGGCGATGGGGCGCGCGATCGTGCGCGACCCGAAAGCGTTCCTGATGGACGAGCCGCTCTCCAACCTCGACGCGAAGCTGCGGGTGCAGATGCGGACCGAGGTGGCGAAACTGCAGTCGCAGCTGGGGACGACGACCGTCTACGTGACCCACGACCAGACCGAGGCGATGACGCTCGGTGACCGGGTCGCGGTGATGCGGGCCGGCGTCCTGCAGCAGGTCGGCTCGCCGGCCGAACTCTACGAGGAGCCGAAGAACCTCTTCGTGGCCGGCTTCATCGGCTCGCCGGCGATGAACTTCATGCCGGCGGAGATCAGCGGTGGCAAGCTGAAGCTGCCGTTTGGGGAGATCGACGCGAGCGAGATCGCCTCGAGCCACGGCGACGGCGAGGTGATCGCCGGCATCCGGCCGGAGAACTTCGAGGACGCCGAGGTGGTCGGCGACCTCCAGAACGAGCGCGGGCTCGTCTTCGAGGCCGAGATCGACCTGGTCGAGTCGCTCGGCTCCGACCTCTTCGCCTACTTCCACCTGGAGTCGAAGGGGGTCGAGTCCGACCAGCTCGCCGACCTGATGGAGGAACGCCTGGCCGAGACCGGCGCCACCGGCATCCGCGAGGGCCAGGAGCAGGTCGTCGCCCGGCTGGAGCCGACCAGCAAGGTCAAGCGCCGCGAGCAGGCCCAACTCTGGGCCGACACCGACAAGCTGCACCTCTTCGACGCCGAGAACGGCGACCGGTTGAACGGCTGAGCATCGAGTCTGCTCTCACCCGCCATATACGCGGCTAAACGCAGACTCGACGATCCACCCTCGCTGCTATCCTGCGCGAGTAGGCAGTCCGCCTGCGCGTCCCGTCTCTCTCAACCAGCGAGGAACCACGCGCTTTTGACTTCCGACGAGCGGCTCCTTGACCGCGATGGGCCGCACGATGAATGCGGCGTGTTCGGCGTATTCGCACCCGGCCACGAGGTGGCTCGCTTCGCCTACTTCGGCATCTTCTCGCTCCAGCACCGGGGCCAGGAGTCGGCCGGGATCGCCACCTGCGAGGGCGGGCACATCACGACGCTGCGCGACGCCGGGCTGGTCTCCCAGGTCTTCGACGAGGAGAAGCTGAAGGCGCTGGAGGGCGACATGGCGATCGGCCACGTGCGCTACTCGACGACGGGCGGCGGCTCCTGGGAGAACGCGCAGCCGGTTTGGCGCGACGACGGCCGCGAGGTGGCGCTCGCCCACAACGGCAACCTGACCAACGCGGTCGAGCTTTGGAGCGAGCTGAAGGAGCGCGGGATCGACTTCCGCGGCACCTCCGACTCGGAGATCATCGCCGCCCTGCTCTCCTCTCACGGCGGCAAGCTGATCGAGGACGCGGTCCAGGACGTGATGCCGCGGATGCAGGGCGCCTACTCGACCGTGGTGATGACCAAGCACGCGATCGTCGCTTTCCGCGACCCGCACGGGATCCGGCCGCTCAGCCTCGGCCGCCTCGGCGACCGCTTCGTCGTCGCCTCGGAGAGCTGTGCCTTCGACATCATCGGCGCCGAACTGATGCGCGAGGTCCACCCCGGCGAGATGGTCTCGCTGAGCGAGCGCGGGCTGGAGACGCGCCAGGTGGTCAAGACCGAGCGCCGGGCCAGCTGCGTCTTTGAGCACATCTACTTCTCCCGCCCCGACAGCCGGCTCGAGGGCAAGGTGCTGCAGCAGGCGCGCGGCAAGATGGGTGAGATCCTCTGGCGCGAGTCGCCGGTCGAGGCCGACCTGGTGATCGCGGTGCCGGACTCCGGCAACCCGGCCGCGGCCGGGTTCGCGCGCGCCTCGGGGCTGCCGCGCGACGACGGGCTGATCAAGAACCGCTACGTCGCGCGGACCTTCATCCAGCCCGGCCAGGAGCTGCGCAAACACGGGCTGCGGCTGAAGTTCAACCCGCTGCCGGAGATCGTCGCCGGCCAGCGGATCGTCGTCGTCGACGACTCGATCGTGCGCGGCAACACGACCCGGCAGATCGTCGGCATGCTGCGCGACGCCGGCGCCACCGAGGTGCACCTGCGGATCTCGGCGCCGCCGATCCGCAACCCCTGCCACTACGGCGTCGACATGTCGACCCGCGAGGAGATGATCGCCCACGGCCGCACGGTCGAGGAGATCGCCGACGAGCTCGACGCCGACTCGCTCGCCTACCTCTCGATGGACGGCGTCTACGAGGCGATCGGCGGCGACCCCGCCGACCACTGCGACGCCTGCTTCAGCGGCCACTACCCGCTCGGCGATCCCGAGGACGCGAACGGCAAATTCGCCCTCGAGAACGTCGCCGTAGTTCCCGCTGGCGGCTGAGCGGCGTCACTCGCATCCCGTGGTTCCTTAATTACCCCTGGGGACCTTTTGGAACCACGCGATGGAGGGAGTCCCGGCCGACGAATCGCGTGGTTCCTTTTTCACCCATAGGGTGCGAAAGGAACCACGACTTTGGGGATGTGTTGGCTGACGCCCGTGGGCTCAGTTGCGAAGATGGCAGCGTGAGCGCCTTTCGCATCGTCGTCCTTGCCTCGGGCAGCGGCACCAACCTGCAGGCGATCCTCGACAAGTTGCACGGGCGCGAGGGGGTCGAGGTGGTCGGGGTCGGCTCCGACAAGCCCGGCGCCGGGGCGCTGGGGCGGGCGGTCGCGGCCGGGGTCGAGACCGCGGTCTTCCCCGCCGACGCCTACGAGGACCGGATCGGCCGCGACGCGGCGATGGCGGACTGGGTCGAATCCCGGCGTGCCGACCTGGTCGTGCTGGCCGGCTACATGCAGCTGCTGAGCGAACCGTTCATCGCCCGCTTCCGCAACCGCGTCGTCAACATTCACCCCGCGCTGCTGCCTGCCTTCCCCGGCCTCGACGCGATCGGGCAGGCGCTGGCGGCGGGGGCGCAGGAGACCGGGGTCACCGTCCACTTCGTCGACGAGGGCGTCGACACCGGGCCGACGATCCTGCAGCGGCGGGTGCCGGTGCCCGGGAGCCGCGAGCGGCAGGTGCTGGAGGCCTCGATCCACGCGGTTGAGCACGAGCTCTACCCGGAGGCGATCCGCATGATCGCGGGGGGCCGGGTTAGGATCGACGGCGGCGGCTCACGGGTCGTCATCATCGATGACTGAGGCAAGCGCAGACACCGGCAGCGAGACCGTCGAAGACGGCGCGATCCGCGTGCGCCGGGCGCTGATCTCGGTCTCCGACAAGACCGGCGTCGCCGACTTCGCCAAGGGCCTGGCAGCGCTGGGTGTCGAGATCCTCTCCACCGGTGGCACCGCCAGCGCCCTGCGCGAGGCGGGGATCGAGGTCACCGACGTCTCCGAGTTCACCGGCCAGGAAGAGATCCTCGACGGCCGGGTCAAGACGCTGCACCCGCGGCTGCACGCGGCGCTGCTGGCCCGGCGCGAGGACGCCGAGCACATGGCGACGCTGGAGCGCGAGGGGATCGCGCCGATCGACGTCGTCTGCGTCAACCTCTACCCCTTCGAGCAGACCGTCGCCGGGCACGAAGTCGCTCACGAGGTGGCGATCGAGAACATCGACATCGGCGGGCCGACGATGATCCGGGCGGCGGCGAAGAACCACGAGGGCGTCGCGGTGATCGTCAAGCCCGAGTCCTACGACGCGGTCTGCGCCGAGCTGGAAGAGAGCGGCGGCGAGATCTCCGCCGCCACCCGCCACTGGCTCGCCAACGAGGCCTTCGCCCAGACCGCCCGCTACGACGCCGCGATCAGCCGCTGGTTCTCGGCCGAGTACGAGGACTACCCCGAACACCTGGCGGTCGCCTACGAGAAGGTGATCGACCTCTCCTACGGGGAGAACCCGCACCAGCGGGCGGCGCTCTACGCCGAGGCGGGGGCGCGCAGCCACATCCTCTCGCGGGTCTCGAAGCTGCACGGCAAGGCCCTCTCCTTCAACAACGTGCTCGACCTCGACTCGGCCCGCGGGCTGGTCGTCGACGTCGAGCCGCCCGCCTGCGTGATCGTCAAGCACAACAACCCCTGCGGGGTGGCGATCGGCGCCGACGCGCTCGAGGCCTACCTGAAGGCGCTGGCCTGCGACCCGCTCTCCGCCTACGGCGGCGTGATCGCGCTCAACCGGCCGATCTCCAAGGAGCTCGCCGAGGAGCTGCACAAGAACTTCGTCGAGGTCCTCTACTCGCCCGGCTACGAGCACGGGGCGCTTGCCGTCCTCCAGCAGAAGGAGTCGATCCGGATCCTCGAGGAGGAGGAGCGCCGCCAGTCCGAGCCGAACGAACGCGACGTGAAGAAGGTCCTCGGCGGCCTGCTGATCCAGGACCGCGACGGCGACCCCGAGCCGCGCGAGATCATGGAGGTCGTCACCCAGACCGAGCCGAGCGAGCAGCAGTGGGACGACATGCTCTTCGCCTGGACGGTCAGCCGGCGGGTCCGCTCCAACGCGATAGTGATCGCCAAGGACGGGGCGACGCTCGGCATCGGCGCCGGCCAGATGAGCCGCGTCGACTCGGTCCGGCTAGCGGTCGAGAAGTGCCGCGACGCCCGCGGCACCGAGGCCGACGCCCTGCTGGCCGGCTCCGCCGTCGCCTCCGATGCCTTCTTCCCCTTCGCCGACGGCCCCGAGCTGGCGATCAAGGCGGGATCCAACGCCGTGATCCAGCCCGGCGGCTCCAAACGGGACGGCGAGGTCATCGAGGCCTGCGACGCCGACGGCGTCGCGATGGTCTTCACCAAGCACCGCCACTTCCGGCACTAGCCGCCTCCGCCGCGGCCCGCAGCGGGCCAAACCTGGCCCGGTGGGCGACGACGGTGTCCTCGACGCGCACCCTGCGGCCCGCCACGATTGAGGCATGAAGACTTTCGCCATTACCCTCACCCTGCTCTGCTGCTTGGCGCTCGATCCGGCTGCCGAGGCGACCTGGCCTGGCGCCGACGGCGCCATCGCCTTCTCCCGCGGCGCCGGTGGCAAGTCGGACATCTGGATCGCGTCCCCCTCGGGGAAGCAGCGGCGGCTGACGGCGACGCCTGGCTTCGATGAGACCTCGCCCACCTTCTCACCGGACGGGCGCACGATCGCCTACGTGCGGCGCGGGGGTGGGGATGCCGACATCTGGCTGATGCGGAGCGACGGCGGCGGCAAGCGGCCGCTCGTGACCGGCGAGCTCGACGAGTTCCAGCCCTCCTTCTTCCCCAGCGGCCGCAGCCTCGTCTACACCGCCTTCGACGGCGAACGCGAGTGGACCGTCTACTCGGTGCGACGCACCGGCGAGGACCGCAAACGCCTGGTCAACGACGCCACGTTCCCGATCGTCTCGCCGAACGGTCGCCTGCTCGCCTACTCCGCGGACGGCGACGGCGGCGGCATCCGACTGCTTAACCTGCGCAGCCGCCGGATCCGTGAGCTGACCACGGGCAGCGCCCAGGAGCTGGACTTCTCGCCCAACGGGCGCCGGATCCTCTTCGTCGGCCAGCGTCAGTGCCGAGCCGGGGGCAAGCTGCGCTTCCTGCCGCTCGTGACCGGCTTGAGCGGCCGCCACCCCCGCTACCTGCGACGCGACTGCAAGGCCGAGGTCGCCGGCGCCGCCTGGTCGCCGAGTGGGAGGCGAATCGTCTACGCGCTGAAGACCCAGCGGGGCAGGCAACTCGCCTTCCGCCTGCGGATGATGACCGCGGCCGGCGCACCCGCCTTCGGCGCCCCGCGCCACCTCGCTGGCAGCCAGGAGCTGTTCCCGGCCTGGCAGCCGCTGCGCTAGCGGAGTGGACTCAGGCTGGCTCGCGCTGGCGCCGGCTCGCCCGGACCACGTGGTCGCAGACTTCGCCGGGCTCGTCGCAGACGACGAGCAGCTCTTTGTCGCCGGCGGAGATCAGGCCGAGGTCCTCGAGGCTGTCGTCGATCCAGTCGAGCAGCGGGCGCCAGAACTCGGTGCCGACGAGGATCGTCGGGAAGTGCTTGATCCGGTGGGTCTGGATCAGGGTCAGGCTCTCGAACATCTCGTCGAGGGTGCCGAAGCCGCCGGGGAAGATGACGAAGGCGCGGGCGTAGCGGACGAACATCAGCTTGCGGGCGAAGAAGTAGTGGAAGTCGAGGCTGCGGTTGGCGTAGGGGTTGGGCGCCTGCTCGTGGGGGAGCTCGATGTTGAGGCCGACCGAGATGCCACCGGCCTCGGCGGCGCCGCGGTTGGCGGCCTCCATCAGGCCCGGGCCGCCGCCGGTGATGACGCTGAAGCCGTGGTCGACCAGACAGGCCGCGGTCTCACGGCAGAGCGCGTACCAGGGGTGATCCTCGGCGATGCGGGCGGAGCCGAAGACCGAGACCCCGTCGTCGATGTCGCGGAGGGCGTCGAAACCGGCGTCGACCTCGGCTTTGATCCGCTCGAGGCGGAGGTCGTCCTGGCCCTCGGCGTCGGCGGGCACCCGCAGCAGATGCTCGTCGTGGGCCTCCCACCTGCTCCTATTGATCCCGTGCAAAGTGCCCCCGGCGGGATTCGAACCCGCGACGCGCGGCTTAAAAGGCCGCCGCTCTAACCGACTGAGCTACAGGGGCAGGAAGGCCTAGCGCGCCCGCTCAGACGCGGATCAACCCACCGGGCGCAATTCTAGGGCTCGCGTCGCCCCACCGCTTCACAACAAGGATCGCCGTTCGCCGCGCTGCGGCATTTACTCCCACGACCGTCGCAAGCGTGCGCGGGCCTATCCGCGCACGCACCGAGGTGCGAACCGCGAGTTCCAGGGATTTCAATTCGAGCCGGGAGACCGTATGTCCACAGCGCTCTTCACCGCGCTTTCCGCTTGCGATCCCAATGCCATCAAAGCTATTGATTGCTCGTACACATTGGGCAATCAGGTGGGCAGTCCGCCATTCAGCCCGTGCCCATGAGAACAAAAGGAGACTCGTCAAATGAATCGCAAGATCAAGACTCTGGGCGTGGTCCTGGCGTCGGTGCTCGCGATGAGCGCGATTGGTGCCTCAGCCGCTTCCGCCGCCGAATTCCATAGCGCCGTCCATCCGCAGGAAATCCACGGCACCCAGACGACGAGCCACGTGTTCACCACGAACGCCGGCACCGTCACCTGTAAAAAAGCGACATTCACCGGGACCTCGGCAGCGAAAACAAGCGCCACGCAGACACTGAGCCCGGACTACAACGAATGCACCGCGTTCGGCTTCATCAACGTGCCGATCCACGAGAACGGCTGCGCTCTCTTGTTCTATGCAAACGGGACATCCGAAATAGCGTGTCCGTTCGGGAAAAAAATCGAAATCACAGCTCCGTTCTGCACCACGACCATCTACCCACAGCACCTCACTGGCGGCGTGACGTACGCCACCATCACTACGGATATCACCGTGACCACAAATATCACCGGAATCCACTACAACGAATGCGGGACTACAAGAACCAACGGCACCTTGACCGGTAAAACGACATGGGTCGGCGTGTCAGGGAGCTTCGTTTTCTCCCCCTGAGCCCCAGGATTTGACCACTTGAACGGAGCGCCGTGAGACGAGGGCGGAGTCGAGTAAATCGGCCCGCCCTCGTCCCGCCGGCTCAGGAGAAGTCGGGGATTCCCTCGTAGGCGGTCGAGGCCTCGGCGTGGGTGCGCTGCGGAATGCGGCCGGCGCGGCGGGCGGTGTGGCCGGCGGTGACGGCGCCGCGGAGGGCGGTCGCCATGGCGGTCGGGTCCTCGGCGCCGAAGATGGCGCTGGCGGCGAGGATCGCGTCGCAGCCGAGCTCCATCGCCTGGGCGGCGTCGGAGGCGGTGCCGATGCCGGCGTCGAGGACGATCGGGACCTCGGCGCGTTCGGTGATGATCGCGATGTTGTACGGGTTGCGGATGCCGGCGCCGGAGCCGATCGGCGAGCCCAGCGGCATCACCGCGGCGCAGCCGGCCTCCTCGAGGCGGCGGGCGAGGATCGGGTCGTCGTTGGTGTAGGGGAGAACGGTGAAGCCGTCGGCGACCAGCTGCTCGGCGGCGTCGAGCAGCTCGACCGCGTCGGGGTAGAGGGTGCGGTCGTCGCCGATCACCTCGAGCTTGATCCAGTCCGTCTGGAAGGCCTCGCGGGCGAGCTTGGCGGTGCGGACCGCGTCGCGGGCGGTGTAACAGCCAGCGGTGTTGGGGAGGACGAAGAGGCCGAGCTTGTCGATCACCTCCAGCACCGAGCCGCCGGCCTCGGGGTCGATCCGGCGCAGGGCGACGGTGACGATCTCGGTCCCCGAGGCCGCCAGCGCCGCCTCCATCTGCTCCAGCGAGCGGAAGCCGCCGGTGCCGGCGATCAGCCGCGAGGTCCACTGGCGGCCGCCGAGCTCCCAGGTCTCCCCCGGCTCGGGGGCGCCGCCCTGGATCGCCGCCAGCACCTCGACCGCCTGGCCCTCACGCAGCGTCGTCGCCTCCCATTCGCTGTGCGGGACGACCTCGCCGTCGAGCGCGATCGCGACGCCGCGGGCGGACTCCGGCGCCCCGGCGGCTCGCGCGGCGTCGGCGAGGGTCGATCCCTCGGCGAGCTCCCGGATCTCACCGTTGATCTCGACCTTCACCGCGCCACCGCCTCGGTGCGGTTGTCCTTATTAGCCCTCTGGGCGAATAAGGACAACCGCGCGGATTCGCCGGCGAGCTCCGCGGCGATTGCGTCTGCCGTGAGCGGGGCGAGGAGGATGCCGTTGCGGTAGTGGCCCGTTGCCAGGACCAAGCCGTCGATTGCGCCGGGGCCGATGCGGGGGAGGTTGTCGGGGGTGCCGGGACGGAGGCCGGCGATCGCCCCGAGCAGCTCCATCTCGGCGACGTCGGGGAGCAGGCGGTAGGCCTCGCGCAGCAGCTCGTGGACGCCGCCGGCGGTGACGGTGGTGTCGAAGCCGACCTCTTCGACGGTGGCGCCGACGACCAGGCGGCCGTCCTCGCGCGGGACCAAGTAGACGCGCTCGGAGGCGAGGATGCGCCGGCAGGGCGCCTCGCCGCCGCGGGCGCCGAGCTCGACCACCTCGCCTTTGACCGGGCGCACCGGCGGGCGGGCCTGCTCGGGCAGCCATGGGGTCGCTCCCGACCAGGCGCCGTTGGCGAGCACCACAGCGCCGGCGCGCAGCTCCGCGCCGTCGGCGGTCCGCACCCCCGCTAGACGCTCGCCCTCGAAGAGGCCATCAACAACGCCGCAACCGGTCCGCAGCTCGCCGCCCGCCGCGCGCAGGGCCGCGACCAGAGCCCGCGCCAGGGCCCGCGGATCGATTGCCGCCTCGCCGGCCGCTTGGACGCCGCCGTTGAAGGAGGGCGTCAGGCCGGGCTCGAGCGCGCGGCAGGCGCGTGGCGAGAGCCACTCGGCCTCGAGATCGAGCGAGCGCTGGAGGTCGTGGCGGCGGCGCAGCTGCGCCGCCTCGTCGCGGTCGAGGGCGACATGGAGGGCGCCGCGCGGCGCGTACCCGGTCGACTCACCGCTGGCCGCCTCGAGGTCGGCGACGAACTCGGGGTAGAGCGCGGCCGAGGCCAGGGTCAGCTCCAGCAGCTCCGGCTCGCCGAAGGTCAGCTCTCCGACCGGCGCCAGCATCCCGGCGGCGACGTTGGTCGCCCCGGCCGGCGGCTCGGCCCGCTCCAGCACCGCCACCCGGGCGCCGCGCTGGGCAGCGCGCCAGGCGCAGCTGAGGCCGATCACTCCGCCACCCACGAACACCGCGTCGAAACTCTGCTTCTCGTTCACTTCATTGCCTCCGCCGGCATTACCCGGATCAGGTTCAACGGTCGGTGGCCTCGGTGCCACCCTCTCAGCCCTCGCGGACTCCCGTGCCCCTCCGATGCTACCCCCATCGGCGCGCCCGCAAGCCGGGCGGACCCCCCATCCAGGTCATAATCGGCGCATGAGCCTTGCGCTGCCAGAGGGACAGGGACCGCTGCGGCGTGAGCGGCTGCGCACCGCCCGCCTCTACTTCGTCTGCGACGCGCGCCCTGAGGGCGAGAGCCCGGAAGCGCTGCTGCGGGCGGCGCTCGGCGGCGGCGTCGACATCGTGCAGCTGCGCGAGAAGGAGCTGAGCCGGACCGAGATCGAACGCTCGGCCTCGACCTACCGCCGCATCTGCGACACCTTCAGCGCTCTGTTCATCGTCAACGACGACCCCGAGCTGGCCCGCGCCTGCGACGCCGACGGCGTCCACGTCGGCAAGCCGGGCGAAGTCGCCGCCGCCCGCGAGCTGCTCGGCCCCGACGCGATCGTCGGCCTCTCGACCCACGGCGAGGCCGAAGTCGACGCCGCCGCCGCGCTGCCGGTCGACTACATCGCGGTCGGGCCGATTTGGGAGACGCCGACGAAACCGGGGCGGGCCGCGATCGGCCTCGAGCCGGTCAGCTACGCGGCCGCCCACTCCGCCCACCCGTTCTTCGCGATCGGCGGGGTCAGCCCGCTGAACGCCGAGCAGGTGGTAGCGGCCGGGGCGCAGCGACTCTGCGTGGTGCGGGCGATCCGCGATGCGCCCAACCCCGAAGTCGCCGCCGCCGCCCTGCGCCGCAGCTTCGCCGCCGCCGAGGACCGCCGCGGGGTCGCGCCCGGTGGCTGAGCAGCCCCCCAAACGCAAGCAGCGCACCCCCGCCGACCGGATGGCGGCCGGCTACGCGAAGGCGGAGGAGCGCAACCAGAAAGCGCGCGAAGAGCTGGAGCCGCTGGGGCCGGGTGAGCGCCCGCTGGTGGTGACGATCGGGGCCGTCGTCACCGGGCTGATCGCGCTCTCGATCCTGGCCGGCTACCTGGCCGGGGTGAAGGTCGACGGCGAGCGGCCGGAGATCGCCCAGGTGCTGGCGCCGGCGCTGATCATGGGGGTGATGTCCTGGGGCATGTGGCACGCCCGCTACTGGGCGGTGCTGGGCTTCCAGCTGATCCTCGTCTTCCTCATCTTCAGCGCCGTCTTCGGGCTCGCCGTGCAGGCGACCACGGTGGCCCAGTTCGCGGCGACGATCGGGCTGCTCGCGGTCGCCGGCAGCTTCTTCTACTTCATGGTCAAGGCGATGGCCCGGATCCAGATGCCCGAGCGCCACCCGCGCGGCTGATCCGCGCTTTGTAGTCCTCACGGGAGGTTTGGCGAACTGGCATACCAGCCGGCGAGGTTCCTTCTATAGGCTCAATCTCATGCCAGATACTTACGAGACGATCGTCATCGGCGGCGGCCCCGGTGGCTACGTCGCCGCCATCCGCTCCGCCCAGCTGGGCCGAAAAACCGCCGTCGTCGAGCGCGACAAAGCGGGCGGCCGCTGCCTCAACTACGCCTGCATCCCGGCGAAGACGATTCTGCGCAGCGCCGAGCTCTATTACGAGGCCAAGAACGGCTCCGACCTCGGCATCGTCACCAACGACATCGCGATCGACTGGGACGCCCTGCAGAAGCGCCGCGGCGACGTCTCGGCGACGCTGACCGGCGGCGTCGAAGGGCTCTGGAAGAAAAACAAGATCGACTTCATCGAGGGCGATGGCTCCCTCGACAAGGACGGCAACGTCGTCGTCGGCGAGACCACCTACGAGGCCGGGGCCGTGATCCTCGCGACCGGCTCGGTGGCGCTGCCGATCCCCGGCGTCGAGTTCGGCGACCGGGTGCTGGACACCTGGGGCGCCTGGAGCCTGCCGGCGCAGCCGAAGAGCATCGCCGTCGTCGGCGCCGGCGCCTCGGGCTCGGAGATCGCCTCCGCCTACGCCCGCCTCGGCACCGAGGTGATCCTGCTGGAGATGCTCGACCAGATCCTTCCCGCCGAGGACAAGGACATCGCCAAGATCGTCGAACGCTCCTTCAAGAAGCAGGGGATCGAGATCTCCACCGGCGCTCCGGTCGAAAACGTCGAGGCCGGCAAGGACTCGGTCAAGTTCACCTACGGCGACAAGAGCGCCGAGGTCGACTACCTGGCGATCGCCGGCGGTCGCGGCCCCGACACCGAGGGCCTCGGACTCGACGCCGCCGGGGTCGAGCTGGAGGAGAACGGCAAGGTCAGGGTCGACGCCTACGGGCAGACGACCAACGCCAAGGTCTTCGCGATCGGCGACCTGGTCAACAAGAAGGCGCTCGCCCACAAGGCCTCCGAGGAGGGCGTCGTCGCGGCCGAGAAAGCGGCTGGGGTCGAGACCCACCCGGTCGACCAGGCGCTGATGGTCGGCGCCACCTTCACCCACCCGCAGGTCGCCAGTGTTGGCCTGACCGAGGCCCAGGCGAAGGAGGCCGGGCACGAGGTCAAGGTCGGCAAACAGAAAATCGCCGGCGAGGGCGCCGGCACCGTCTACGACGACAAAGAGGGCATCGTCAAGCTCGTCGTCGACGCCGCCTACGGCGAGATCCTCGGCGCCCACATCGTCGGCAACCGGGCCTGCGACATGATCGCCGAGCTGGTCGCGACGATGGCGCTGGAGGGCGGCTACCAGGAGCTCTCGCGGATCGTCCACCCGCACCCGACCGTCTCGGAGACGGTCTTGGACGCAGCGCGCGCCGTCGACGGCTGGCCCATCCACGCATGATCGCCCTGTGACGGGCGAGCGCGCCACTTTCTACTTCGACCTCGGCTCGCCCTACGCGTACCTCTCCGCGGAGCGGATCAGCGGGCTCTTCACCGAGGCCGAGCTGGAGCAGCCGGAGTGGGTGCCGGTCCTGCTCGGCGGCCTCTTCCAGCGCTTCGGGCGCGACTCCTGGTCGAAGGGGCCGGGGCGCGCGGAGGGGATCGCCGAGATCGAGCGCCGCGCCTGCGCCTACGCGTTGCCGCCGATCGTCTGGCCCGACCCCTGGCCCGGCAACACGCTGACGGCGATGCGGGTGGCGACCTTCGCCAAGCAGACCGGCCGCACCGTCTCCTTCAGCCTCGCCGCCTTCCGCCAGGCCTTCGCCGCCGGCCGCGACCTCACCGACCCCGACAACGTGATGATCGCCGGCGCCGCCTGCGAGCTGCACCCGCGGGCACTGCTGAAAGCTGTCGAAACCGAGATCGTCAAGGGCGCCCTGCGGGAGGCCACCGACCAGGCCGGCAACCTGGGCGTGGAAGGGGTTCCCGCGGTCGTCGTCGGCGGCGAGGTCTTCTGGGGCGACGACCGGCTCGAGGACGCGGTCGAGGCGGCGACCGCATCTGGGTAAGGTGAAGCCAATGGCCGATCTGCCCGATGCTTCGACCTGTTACGAGCTGCTGGCGCGAATGGCCCTGATCCGGCGCTTCGAGGAGGAGGCCGGGCGCCAGTACCAGCGGGCCAAAGCCGGCGGCTTCCTGCACCTGGCGATCGGCGAGGAGGCGACGATCGTCGGCACCACCTCGGTGATGCGCCCCGAAGACTTCCTGATCGGCACCTACCGCACGCACGGGCACGCGATCGCCCGCGGCACCGCTCCCAAGCGGGTGATGGCGGAGCTGTTCGGGCGGGTCGACGGGACCAGCGGCGGCCGCGGCGGCTCGATGCACATCTTCGACGCCGAGAAGCGATTCATGGGCGGCTACGGGATCGTCGGCGGCAACCTGCCGATCGCCGCCGGGCTCGGGCTCGCCTCCCAGTACAAGGGCGAAGACGCCGTCACCGTCTGCATGTTCGGCGACGGCGCCTCCAACACCGGCAACTTCGGCGAGACGATGAACCTGGCGGCGCTGTGGACGCTGCCGGTCCTCTTCCTGGTCGAGAACAACCTCTACGGGATGGGGACCGCGGTCGAGCGCCACTCGGCCCAGACCGACCTCTCGCAGAAGGCGGAGGGCTACGGGATCCCCGGCCGGCGGGTCGACGGGATGGACGTGATGGCGGTGCGCGAGGCGGTCGCCGAGGGGCTGCGGCAGGCGCGCGAAGACGCGCGGCCGACCCTGCTGGAGTCGTTCACGTATCGCTATCGCGGCCATTCCGCCGCCGACCCCGAGATCTACCGCGAGCGCGAGGAGGTCGACGAGTGGCGTCAGAAGGACCCGATCGAGAGCTTCGCCAAGCGCTGCATCGACGAGGGCGTGCTGGGCGAGCGCGAGGTAAAGCAAGCGCGCGAGGCGGCTGACGAGGTGGTCGAGGCGGCGGTCGAGTTCGCCGACGACTCGCCCGAGCCGGCGCTCGACACGATGTACGAAAACCTCTACGCACGGACCGAGCCGAGCGGCTGGTACGCGGTCGACGAGCGCAGCCCGGAGCCGCACCGCGGTGAGCACGAGGGCGAAATGCCGGCGCGGGCGCGGGAGCTGGCCGAGGCCGGGGCAGCCTACGCCGAGGTCGAGGACGAGGACGGCGACGCGCGGCCGAACCCGGCGATCCAGGGCGACGCCCAGGACGGGACCGCGAGCCGGCGCGGCGGCGGCAGCGAGCCGCTGAACGCCGAGCGGGGCGAGGAGCCCGACGACGAGGGCGCGGACGAGGACGAGCCCGACGAGGTCGCCGAGGCGGAGGACGCGAGCTGATGGCCGAGCAACGGATGCGCGAGGCGCTGCGGGACGCGATGGCGGAGGAGATGCGCCGCGACGAGTCGGTCTTCGTGATGGGCGAGGACGTCG
The DNA here is from genome assembly GCA_036265715.1 of Solirubrobacterales bacterium. GTDB lineage: Bacteria > Actinomycetota > Thermoleophilia > Solirubrobacterales > 70-9 > VAYN01. The sequence goes on from DATAON010000068.1 coordinate 30,841, forward strand.
GCGTCTTCCAGGGGGCCTTCAAGGTGACCGAGGGGCTGCTCGACGAGTTCGGTGAGCGCCGCGTCCGCGACACGCCGATCTCCGAGAACACGATTGTCGGCGCCGGGGTCGGGGCGGCGATGAACGGGCTGCGGCCGATCGTCGAGCTGATGACCGTCAACTTCAGCCTGCTGGCGCTGGACCAGATCGTCAACCACGCCGCCGCGATCCCCTACATGTTCAACGGCCAGGCGCAGGTGCCGATGGTGATCCGGATGCCGGGCGGGGGCGGTCACCAGCTCGGCCCCACCCACTCGCACAGCTTCGAGGCGCTCTACCTGCAGGTGCCGGGGCTGCTGGTCGCCTGCCCCTCGACCCCGGCCGACGGCAAGGGGCTGCTGAAGGCGGCGATCCGCGACGACAACCCGGTCGTCTTCATCGAGCATGAGAGCCTCTACGGGGTCAAGGGCGAGGTGCCCGAGGGCGAGGACGAGGTGCTGCGCTTCGGCGAAGCGGCGGTGCGCCGAGAGGGCGGTGACGTGACCATCGTCGGGATCCTGAAGATGGCGCGGGTGGCCGAGGAAGCGGCGGCGATCCTGGCCGACCAGCACGGCGTCGAGGCCGAGGTGATCGACCCGCGGACGCTGCGCCCGCTCGACCTCGACACGATCCTCGACTCGGTCCGCAAGACCAACCGCGCGGTGATCGTCGAGGAGGGCTGGCCGCACGGCGGCGTCGGCGCCAACCTCTCGACCCTGATCACCGAGCAGGCCTTCGACGACCTCGACGCGCCGGTGCAGCGGGTGACCGGCGCCGACGTCCACATGCCTTATTCCAAGCGCCTCGAGCAGGCGGCGATTCCCCACTCCGAGCACGTCGTCAGCGCCGCGCTCGCAACCCTGGAGGGCTCTCTCTGATGGCCGAGATCGTGATGCCGCGCCTGTCCGACTCGATGGAGGAGGGCACGATCATCACCTGGATGAAGCAGGTGGGCGACGAGATCGCGGTCGGCGACGAGCTGGTGGAAATCGAGACCGACAAGGCGAACATGGCCTACGAGGCCGACGTCGCGGGCACTCTCACCGAGATCCTGGCCGAGGAGGGGGACACGCTGCCGATCGGGTCGCCGATCGCGACGATCGGGGATCCGGGTGAGGGTTCGGGCGCTGACGGCGAGGGCTCAGACGTCGCAACCACGGGTCCTGTCGGGGCAGGGGACCCCCCACCCCCTGCGGTAGCTAAAGCTTCCTCGGGGGTGGGCCCCCCTACCCCGCCACCCGTGGATGAGACGTCGGAGACCCACGACGAGGGTTCGGGCGCTCCAGAGGATTCAGATGGCGAGGGTTCGGGACGGATCAAGGCTTCGCCTGTCGCCAAGCGGCTCGCGAAGGAGAAAGGGGTCGACCTCTCTCGGATAGATGGCTCGGGACCGGGCGGGCGCATCGTCAAGAAAGACGTGAAGCGGGCGGCGAAGGCCGAGGGCGTGGCTCCTCCCACCCCTACCCAGCAGGAGGGGGTGGGAGGAGACGCGGCCGGTGCTGCCCCGCCAAGCCCCGCTCCCGCCGCATCCGCTCAGCCCAAGCCGGAGTCGGCTGAAACCGCGAAGGGCGAGGTCACCTACGAGGAGCTTTCGAAGCTGCAGCAGGTCGTCGCCCGCCGTATGTCGGAGTCGAAGGCGACGGCGCCGCACTTCTACCTGCAGGCGGAGATCGACATGAGCGCGGCGGTCGAGGGGCGCAAGCGCGTGAAGGATCTGGCCAGCGAGGGCGACGTCGTTCCCTCGTTCAACGACATGGTCGTGAAGGCGTGCGCGCTGGCCCTGCGTGAGCACCCGCGGGCCAACGGCGCCTACCGCGACGGCCGCTTCGAGCTCTACTCGCGGGTCAACGTCGGCGTCGCCGTCGCCGGCGAGGACGCGCTCGTCGTCCCCACCGTCTTCGACGCCGACCGCAAGGGCCTGCGGGAGATCGCCACCGACACCCGCGCCCTCGCCGGCCGCGTCCGCGACGGCAAGATCACCCCGCCCGAGCTCTCCGGCGGCACCTTCACCGTCTCCAACCTGGGGATGTACGGGATCACCAACTTCAGCGCCGTGATCAACTCGCCGCAGGCGGCGATCCTCGCCGTCGGCGCGATCGTCGAGCGCCCCGTCGTCCGCGACGGCGAGCTGACCACCGCCCACCTGATGGGCGTCACCCTCGCCTGCGACCACCGCATCCTCTACGGCGCCCCCGCCGCCGAGTTCCTGGCGCGAGTCAGGGCGCTGCTCGAAGAGCCGCTGAGTCTGGCGCTCTAGCTCGAGGTCGTCCTAACCCGCGCTATGCGCGGCTTTCGACGACCTCACGGATTCAGCAGGTCTTTCTCGCTCCGGTTACCGCGTTCCACGCCCGGCCGAGGGAGAAGTCGGGGGCGACGCGGAGAACTCCTGGATGCGCGGTGCGGGCGACGGTCCAGTCGCCCCGGCGCAGCAGGCAGCCGCTGCCGCGCTCGATCGACCAGTAGGGGGTGAAGTTGAGGCGGACGAGGAAGCGGCCGGGGCGGGTGACGTCGAGGGCGAAGCCCTGGCGGCCGACCCAGAGCGTCTGGGCGCGGCCGGGACCGAGCGGCGCCACCAGCGGCTTCGGGTCGCGGACCGCGTAGATGCGCCAGTGCTGAGTGGTGTGGCGGAGGTCGAGGTAGGCGGGCTCGCTGCGGATCAGCTGCTCCTCGACCGCCGAGGAGTAGTCCAGCGGCGCGTCGGGGAGGGCGACGAAGGAGATCGCGTTGTCGCGCAGCCAGTGCGCGTAGGTGCGGTGGGTGAGCCCGCCGTCGGCGTAGAAGATGTCGTCACGGGTGGTGTCGAGCTGGCGCAGCCAGCCGCGGGCGAGGTCGAACTTCGGGGCCAGGTAGGCAGCCTCCCAGTGGTTGGCGGTCGGCGGCACCTCGATCCGCATGCTCTGCGCCCCGTGCTGGCGCAGCCAGCGGGCCGGCGAGTGGAAGTAGTCGGCGGTGGTCGAGGGGTCGCCGACGCTGCGGGCGATCTGGGTGACGCTGGCGGTGAACTGCCAGTAGAGGCTGCCGACCATCGTCGCCGCCAGGATCGCGACGAAGAGCGACGTCGGGACCGTGGGCCGCGGCCGGCGGGAGAGCAGCGCGGCGGCCAGCACCGGGCCGCCGAAGAGGGCGCCGAGCCGGGCGGCGTTGCCGCCGAGCGCGTTCGGGACCAGCCAGATCACGGTCGCGGCGAGCATGTATCCCAAGATCACCTGGCGCAACTGGCGCTCCTCCTTCGCCACGCCCTGGGTGAGGATCAGCGCCCCCAGGCACCAGGCCGGGATCGCGACGTAGGAGGAGAGGACGAAGGGGAACTGGCCCGACTCGGGGAAGGCGATGTTGGGGACGAGCACCAGCGCCAGGGCGAGGGCGCCGATCGCCAGCGCCGGGCGGCTGATCCGCCTGCCGCCCTCCCAGCCTCCGGCCAGCACGACGCCGGCGAGGAAGACGGCGGCGACCGGGCTGGCCAGCGCGCAGCCGGTCGCGGCCAGCAGCGCCAGCGCGTTGCGGCGCAGCTGCAGGCAGCGCAGCGAGGCCAGCCCGAGGGCGACGCCGAGGGCGAAGGTGAGCTGGCCGTCGGCGAGCAGGGTGACGACGCCGACCGCGAACCAGAGCGTCGCCCAGCGCGCCTCGGCGCCCCAGCGGTCGCGGACGAGGCGGTCGAAGAGGTAGGCGGAGGCGACCACCGAGAGCGTGCCGACCACCTGCGGGCCCAGCAGCGCCGCCAGCGGCGGGAAGAGGACGCTGTAGGTGAGGGTGTAGTGACCGCCGTACCAGCTGCCGTTCCAGATCGCCAAGCCGGCCCTCTGGAAGAGCTCGGCGCGGAAGACCTGGGCGGCGAGGTCGCCGACCGGGGGGCTCCAGAGCAGCATCGCCAGCGCAAGCGCGGAACTGAGCGCGACCGCGGGGAGCCATTCTGGACGGAGAACCTTGGACTGGTCCATATATGGACCGCCAAGGATACGGACGCACCCTGCGAGAATTGAGAGATGAGCGAGACGGTCTCGGTAGTGCGCTGCGGCACCCTCACCTACGAGCGTGGGCTCGAGGTCCAGTCCCACCTGGAGGGGCGCCGCCAGCGCGAGGAGATCGGCGACGTCCTGCTGCTGCTCCAGCACTACCCCGTCTACACGCGCGGGCGCCGCGTCACCGAGGCCGAATTGCCGATGGGGGCCGAGTGGTACGAAGCGCAGGGGATCGCGGTGCGCGAGACCAACCGCGGCGGCCAGGTCACCTACCACGGCCCCGGCCAGCTGGTCGCCTACCCGATCGTCGGCCTCGCCCCCTACGGCGACGACGTCCACGCCTTCGTCCGCGGCCTCGAGCAGGTGATGATCGGCGCCCTCGCCGAGCATGGTGTGCAGGCGGGGTTGATCGAGGGCAAGACCGGCGTCTGGGTCGGCGAGCGCAAGATCGGCTCGATCGGCGTCCACGTCAGCCGCGGCGTCACTACCCACGGGCTCGCGGTCAACGTCAACAACGACCTGCAGCCGTTCGAGTGGGTGATCCCCTGCGGGATCGAGGGCTGCCAGGTCACCTCGCTGACCCGTGAGCACGGGGCCGAGCAGGACTTCGACGCCTTCGCCGCGACCGTGGCGGCGAGGTTCGGCCAGGTCTTCGAGCGAACCCCACAAGCCACGGCGCCGAGCGAGCTCGGCCTGGAGCTGCCGACAGCTACGCTGGAGGTGAGCCGATGAGCGACGCCCCCACGTCCACCCCCACCTCCGAGGTCCCGGCCGAGCGCGTCCACGTGACCCGCTCGCGCGCGAAGCCGGGTGGCACCGCCGCCGCGGCCGACGGCACCGTCCCCTTCAAGCGCGCCCGCAAGCCGCCATGGCTGAAAGTGCCGGCGCCGGGCGGGCCCAACTACCGGCGCCTGAAGGCGACGATCGGCTCCGACAACCTCCACACCGTCTGCGAGGAGGCCAACTGCCCCAACGTCGGCGAGTGCTGGGAGCGCGGCACGGCGACCTTCATGATCTTGGGCGACGTCTGCACCAGGCGGTGCGGCTTCTGCAACGTGCAGACGGGCGTGCCGACCTGGCACGACCCGCTCGAGCCGCTGCGCGTCGCCAACCAGGTCAAGCGGATGGGGCTGCGCCACGCCGTCGTCACCTCGGTCGACCGCGACGACCTGCCCGACTACGGGGCCAGCGCCTTCGTCGGCGTGATCCGCTCGATCCGGATGCAGGCTCCCGGCTGCAAGGTCGAGGTGCTGACCCCCGACTTCCGCGGCCAGGAGATGCCGCTGGCCAAGGTCGTGCACGAGA
>DATAON010000069.1:0-64222 GCA_036265715.1 Solirubrobacterales bacterium
ACGACCTGCCCGACTACGGGGCCAGCGCCTTCGTCGGCGTGATCCGCTCGATCCGGATGCAGGCTCCCGGCTGCAAGGTCGAGGTGCTGACCCCCGACTTCCGCGGCCAGGAGATGCCGCTGGCCAAGGTCGTGCACGAGAGGCCCGACGTCTTCAACCACAACGTCGAGACGGTGCCGCGCCTGTACCCGATCGCCCGCCGCGGCTCGCAGTTCGCGCGCTCGGCCCGGGTGCTGAAGATGGCAAAGGAGATGGGCGGCCCCGACGTCGTCACCAAGTCGGGGCTGATGGTCGGGCTCGGCGAGAGCTTCGAGGAGATGGTCGAGACCTTCGGCCTGCTGCGTGAGCACAAGGTCCAGGTGCTGACCGTGGGCCAGTACCTGCGGCCGACCGAAAACCACCTGCCGGTGGTGCGCTACTGGCACCCGGAGGAGTTCGAGGCCCTGGAGAAGGCTGCCTACGACCTCGGGTTCGAGTCGGTCGCGGCGGGCCCGCTGGTGCGCTCGAGCTACCACGCCGACCAGAACCTGCCCGAGGGCAAGCGCGCCGAGAGCCTGCTGGCCTCCTAGGACGCCGGGTCCCAGCACCGGTTGCCGTCACGGCAACCGCATATACACACCGCCTTTTCCAGTTCGCTACCGAACGTTCGCGGGATGGTCACGGCATCGACACGGGCTCGCAACAGGAGGGCGACGCCCGGCTCCGAGACTGCCGGCGACAACGTCCAAAGTGTGAATGGAGGATGGATGAAGATCCGAATGCTGACGGCCGGCCTGGCCGCCTGCCTGGCCGTATTTGCGGTCGCGGCGGTGGCGATCGGCGCCGGTAATAACGACGACAAGTCGGCGACGCTCGCCGGCAAGATCGACCCGTCAAAACCCAAGAACGTGATCCTGATGATCGGCGACGGCATGGGCGACGCCGAGGTCACCCTCGGCCGCTATTACGGCAAGGGCGCCGCCGGCCGGCTGAACATGGACGACCTGGCCTTCCGCGGCAGCTCGCTCCACTACGTCCTCAAACCCGGCCCGGGCCCGAGCTACCTGCCCAACTACGCCGGCGACTCGGCGCCGACCGCGACCGCTTGGTCGACCGGCAAGCGCACCCAGGACGAACGCCTCTCCCAGGGCCCCTCCAGCGCCAACAACGTGCCCGGCTCCAACGCCGGCTACCGCACCTACCTGGAGATCGCCCACGAAAAGGGCAAGGCGACCGGCGACGTCAGCACCGCCGAAATCACCGACGCGACCCCGGCCGCGCCGAGCTCCCACATCTCCCTGCGGGGCTGCCACGGCCCGGTCGACGCGGCCACCCTCTGCCCGACCGAGACCAAGTCGGCCGGCGGCCTCGGCTCGATCGCCGAGCAGCAGGTCGACGAGCAGTTCGACCTCTACCTCGGCGGCGGCCGCAGCCGCTACCTGCAGAGCACCGGCTCCGGCACCGTCGTCGACTACGCCCAGAGCAAAGGCTATTCCTACGTCCAGAACGCCTCTGAGCTGGCGGCGATCGACGAGCTGACCCCGGGCCAGAAGGTGCTGGGCCTGTTCAGCACCGGCAACATGACGCAGGAGTTCGCGCCCCTCTACGCGCGCACCGACTCCTACCTCACCGCCAACCCGGACCCGGCCGACAACAACGGCGGCAGCGCCAGCTACCGCTGTAAAGAAGGCAACCGGCCGGCGGGCGAGCCCTCGCTGGCGGCGATGACCCAGAAGGCGATCGACCTGCTCGAGGAGGACGACGACGGCTTCGCCCTCCAGGTCGAGGGTGCCTCGATCGACAAGCGCGACCACGCGGCCGACATCTGCGGCCAGATCGGCGAGACGCTGGCCTTCGATGAGGCGATCGGCGTCGCGCTCGACTACCAGCGCGATCATCCCGACACGCTGGTGATCGTCACCGCCGATCACTCGCACAGCTCGCAGATCATCAACGCCGAATCGAAACCGGCCACGGGCGCCAGCTACGGCACCGTGCAGACCATCGACGGGGCCCCGATCCGGGTCTCCTACGGCACCGCCGACACCGGCACCGGTGCGGCGACCGGCGGCTCGCAGGCCCACACCGGGGCCGAGGTCCCGGTCTGGGCCAGCGGCCCGCAGGCCGCCAACATCCAGGGCACGATCGATCAGACCGACATCTTCGGTGTCCTGATCGGCAAGACCCCGAGCACGCTGCCGGGCGGCGGCGCACCGGGTGCGCCCGGGCCCGCTGGGACTCCCGGGGCGCCTGGCGCTCCGGGAGTCCAGGGACCAGGCGGGACGCCTGGTGTCCAGGGACCGGCCGGATCCTCCGGCCCCCAGGGCACGCCTGGGACCAACGGCAGCAACGGGACCAACGGCGCGAACGGCGCCGCCGGCGCCCAGGGTGCCGCCGGTCCGGCCGGTCCGCAGGGCCCGGCCGGGACCGTCACCTGTGTGGTGAAGAAAGCGAAAAGCGTCGTCTGCACCGTGCAGGGCGGCGCCACCGGCTCGCGCCTGCGCTTGCTCCAGAAGGGGCACACCGTCGCGCAGGGTCTGGTCGACAAGAAGAGCCACGTCACCCTGCGGCTCCAGCAGCCGCTCTCCGGTGGCAGCTACTCGGTCGTGGTCGACCAACGCTCGCAGATCAAGCTCGGCTGAGGCAGGGCCGAAGCGATGCACACGAGGCCGGGGCGCGCGAGCGCCTCGGCCTCTTGCGTTTCGCGTAGGCATCGGCCAAACACCACCTTGACGCCCGCTGGAACGGTCGAGACAGGGCAGCCGAACTAAGTCGTGGTTCCTTTTAGTCCATAAAGGTAACTAAGGAACCACGACTTTGCCGGGGCCCCGGTTCTTGGACCGACCCCGGTTTGACCAAGTGATTCGCACCGTCCCGCCGGCCCTCCTGGGGGACGGCGCTTCGCCACCCGTTCAGGCCAGGTCGACCTTCTCAGGGTCGATCGGGTCGTAGACGACGTCGATCTCGCGGCCCTGCTCGATGCGGCCGAGGCGGCCGGCGGAGAACTTGCGCTTGGCCTGGAAGGGGATGCCGTCCTTGGGCCGGACCTCGAGGGTCAGCTCGACCATCGGGTAACCGGCGACCGAGCCGGTGGTGCCGGCGGCGTCGAGGATCGTCGCCTTCGCCTTGACCATCCCCGGTTTCGGCGGCTCCTTGCGCGAGGGCGCGTCGAGGTAGGCGAGCAGGAGGCCCGCGAGCCCGACGCCGATGCCGCCGCCGATCAGCCCGGGCCGGGCCGCGTCCTCGGGGATCACAACACCCCCGACGATCATCACCAGCCCGACGATCCCCATCAACACGCCGATCACGAACACCCGTCGAATCTACCCCAGGCGCTGGCGGGAACGTTAGGGTCGAAGCACCAAACCGGAGTGGGCCGTCGGCCCCGAGACGAAGGAGCGCGCGCGATGGGCATGTTCAAGGACATGAGGGACCTGAACAAGGCTGGCAAGCAGATGAAGAAGGAACGCGGCGGCAGCCTGAAGATGATGAAAGACGGCCTCGCGCAGGCCAACCAGATGGTGCAGGGCGTCCAGGCCGACCAGGAGCTGGCCGAGCGCCTCGCCAACGACGGCGTCGACGGCACCGCCACGATCATCTCCATGGTCGCCACCGGCGCCACGATCAACATGCAGCCTCAGCTCCAGTTCCAGATGAGCGTCGACGTCGGCGGCAACGTCTCCACCGTCACCCACGTCCAGGCCGTCTCCCCCGCGATCATCGGCCAGCTCCAGCCCGGCGCCCAGGTCCCGGTCAAAGTCGACCCGAACGACCACTCGCAGCTGATGATCGGGCTCGCGGGGTAGTCCACGGAGGCTGTGGCGCGTTTGTCAACCCCAGGTTGACTAACTCGCCACAGCAAGACCGATAGGAGTGGAGCCAGCCGGGATCGAACCGGCGACCTCCGCCTTGCAAAGGCGGCGCTCTGCCAGCTGAGCTATGGCCCCTCCTCTCCAAGTTTAAGCCGCATCGCGACGCTCGCGAATCGAGCTACGTGACGACGGCGCGCTTGTAGCGGTTCACCGAGAGGAAGGCGAAGACGGTGGCGATCCCGATCGCCCAGGCGAAGGCGCCCCAGACGTTGTTGCCGGCGGGGATGCCGAGGAAGAGCGAGCGCATCGCGTCGACCACGATCGTGAACGGGTTGACTTCGGCGAAGGCCTGCAGCACGGCCGGCATCGAGTCGACCGGGACGAAGGCCGAGGAGATGAAGCTGAGCGGGAAGATGAGGATGAAGCCGAGCGACTGCGCGGCCTCCGGGGAGGACGAGGAGAGGCCGATGAAGGCGAAGAACCAGGAGAAGGCGTAGCCGAAGGTCAGCAGCAGCAGGATCCCGAGCAGGATGTGGGTGAGCGGGGCGTCGAAGGAGAAGCCGGCGATCACTCCGACCACCAGCATCACCGCGATCGAGAGCGCGTTGGTGGCGATGTCGGCGAGGGTGCGGCCGGTGAGCACGGCGGCGCGCGACATCGGCAGCGAGCGGAAGCGGTCGATCAGCCCCGTCTTCAGGTCCTCGGCCAGGCCGAGCGCGGTGGCGAAGCCGCCGAAGGAGAGGGTCTGGACGAGGATGCCGGGCATCAGGAAGTCGACGTAGTCGAAGCCCGGCGTCTCGATCGCGCCGCCGAAGACGTAGACGAAGAGCAGCACGAACATGATCGGCTGCACGGTGAAGGCGAGCAGCAGGTCGGGGGCGCGGACGATCCGCATCACCCCGCGGCGGGCCAGGACCAGCGTGTCCGCGACCGCGGTGCCGAGGCTCATCGCTCCTCCTCCCCGCCCTCTTTGGCGTCCTCGGCCGCGTGGCCGGTCAGGGTCAGGAAGACGTCGTCGAGGGTCGGGCGGCTGATCGCGATGTCGTCGATCCCGACCCCGGCGTCGCCCAGCCGGCGCACCGCCTCGGCGATCGCGCCGCTGCGCTGGCTGATCGGCATCCGCAGCAGGCCGTCGCTCATCGCCGGCGGCTCGGCCGCGATCGGGGCGAGCGCCGCGATCGCCGTCTCCGCGTCGTCCTTCGACTCCAGGGTGACGTCGAGCCGCTCGCCGCCGACCTGGCTCTTGAGCTCGTCGGAGCTGCCTTCGGCGATCACCCGGCCGTGGTCGATCACCGAGATGCTGTCGGCGAGCCGGTCGGCCTCGTCGAGGTACTGGGTGGTGAGCAGCACCGTGGTCCCATCGGCGACGCGGCCTTCGATCGTCTCCCAGAGGTCGATCCGGCTGCGCGGGTCGAGGCCGGTGGTCGGCTCGTCGAGGAAGAGGACCGGCGGCCGGGCGACCAGCGCCGCGGCGAGGTCGAGGCGGCGGCGCATCCCGCCCGAGTAGGTGCTGACCTGGCGGTCGGCGGCCTCGCTGAGGTCGAAGCGCTCGAGCAACTCGGCGGCGCGGGCGCGCGGCTGGCCCTTCGGCAGGTGGTAGAGGCGACCGACCATCTCCAGGTTCTCGGCCCCGGTCATGTGCTCGTCGACCGCCGCGTACTGGCCGGCGAGGCCGATCTGGCTGCGCAGCTGGGTCGCCTCGGAGACGACGTCGAGGCCGGCGACGCGGGCGCTGCCGCCGTCGGGCGGGAGCAGCGTGGTGAGGATGCGGACCGCGGTCGTCTTGCCGGCGCCGTTGGGGCCGAGCAGGGCGAGGACGGTCCCAGCCGGGGCGCCGAGGTCGATCCCGTCGAGGGCCGTGACGTTCTTGTAGGACTTACGCAGGCCTTCGGCTTCGATTGCGAGGTCGGAAGCAGCGATGCCCGCAACCTACTAATTAATGGGGGTCGGCCGCGTGCGCGCGGGCGGGCCCTCGATCAATCGTCGAAGTCGAAGTCCTTGGGGGGGCGCTGCTCGAACCAGGCGTTGTCGTCCTCGGGCGCATCCTCGAGGAAGTCGGGCGTGTCCTCAAGCACATCCTCGTGCGACTCCGTGTCCGGGTCGTACGGGTTTTGCTCCTGCTCGGACCCACTTGCCTCGGGTGCCGGGGGCGCGGGCGCCGCGGCCTCGGGCTCGATCGCCTCGTACTCGCCGGACTCCCCCTCGTCCTCGTAGTCACCGTGGTCGCCCTCGTCGTCCTCCTCCGCGAGGTGCTCCTCGATGTCGAAGATCGCGGTGCCTTCCTCGGTCTGGCCAAAGCTGGCGGGAGCGGGGGGCGGGAGCGCGTGCTCGTCGGTCTCCTCGGCGGGCAGGGGGGGCAGCGCGTGTTCATCGGTGACCGGCGCGTCGAGGGCGTTGTGCAGCTCCTCGGAGAGGCGCTGCTCGCTGAAGAAGTCGTCCTCGTCGTCCTCGAGCTCCTCGTCCTCGAGGTCGGGAGCGGCGGCGGAGGCCTCGATGCCGGCGATCGGGTCGACCGGGGCGAGGCGCGGCTCGCTCATCTCGGCGTCGAGCAACTGTTCGTCGGAAGGGCTCTCCGCCTCGGCGCCGGACTGCATCTCCGCCTCGACGTCGAACATTTCGGTCGGCTGGTCGGCGATCGCCTCGCGCTCTTCGGTCGTGTGGACGCCGTCGAGCTTGGGCGGCTCCTCCGCCTCGGGGGCGTCGGCCTCTGCCGCAACCTCGGAGTCGGCCTCGGTGATGACCCGATGCTCACCCGCGGGCTGCTCCTCGACCGAGGGCTCTGGCGCGAGCGCGGGCGGAGCCTCCTGCAGGTCGGCGATGTTCGGAGCCCGCCGTCCCTCGGCGACTTCCTTGGCGGCCTCCTCGACCACCTCGGCCGGCGCGGTCAGGAACTCAGTCGGCGCCTCGCCAAACGCATCGGCCTCCCCCGGCCGCTGCGGCGGCCCAAAGGCCTCGTCCTCGAGCTTTTTGACCTCGGCCTCATCCGCGCCATGGGCGCGCTTCAGTTCGAGGTGCTCACGAATTGCGTCGTCGAGAATGCTCATCTGGCCTACCGCCGGGAAAGGCTGTCAAAGACTATGCGGTTATCCTTGCCCTTGCGAGGCGATGGGATCAACTTCCCAGCCACGACCTCGGGGCTATAGCTCAGCTGGCAGAGCGCCTGGATCGCACCCAGGAGGTCGGCGGTTCGAATCCGCCTAGCTCCATCACCTGAAGTCGCTGCGCAGCTTCACTTGGATGACGTCTCAGGCCACCGTTGGACTGGCGGGTCGACACCGGAGTCGAACAGGACCAGCTCCTTCAGCGGACGAGGCAGAGATATCGTCTCTTCGAGTTCGAGTCCCACGCTGGCGCACACGAACTCCTGGCTCTCCGGCGCGTCCGCAGGCACGTCGGCGACGATGCGGATGTAGACCCTCCGGCCTCGATAGCTCTTGACGACCTCCAGGATTCTTGGTTCGGGCAGGCCTTCGCAGTTGGAGACCGGGCCGCGAACCGTGACTTGGCGCGGCCCCTTGGACTCCGCCACCGACCATTTCAGAGGCCGCTTAGTGTCGGCTCGCTCCTCTGACCCCGCGCAGGCCGCGAGGAGCGAGATCGACGCGATCATCAGGCCAATGCCCAGCAACCAACGCCGGCAGCGCCTGCCGGCAGCCACGAACCTCGGCCCCCTCGACGCGCTCACGGACCGGGACCCGTGCGCATGTACATCGGTTTCATGGCGTTGCTGTGCAGTATTCCGGGAAGAAGGCTGGGGCGCATGTTGGGCGGGTGCAACAGCGGCTCGACGAGAGTCAGGCGCCGTCCATCTGGATCGGTCCAGCCCCCGACCACGAGTCCGATCGCGGACCCGTCGCTCTTGAATACCGGCGCGCCGCTGTCGCCGTCAGTGGCGGGCCGCTTGAAGTGGACCCAGTAGCCCCCCGAGCGCCTGCGAAGCGCGGGCGACCTGGCCCAGCGGCGTGTTCGGTTCGTGCCAGGCGTTGATCAGGTTGAAGATCCTTTCTTGAATCACAACCGAGGAGGCTCATCCTTAATTCAGCCGCTCGTGGGCCACGAGCGGCTGAGTTGCGGGAAATCGCCCCTGATCGGCCGCAATCCGCGGGTCGAACACGGTCTCCGGTAATGGACTTTCCCTGCAAATCCTGCACTTTTGGCGACTCTGTGAGCCTGGATCGCACCCAGGAGGTCGGCGGTTCGAATCCGCTCAGCTCCGCGCTTGGAAGTCCCTGCAGGCGGATCTTCACTGCGGGACTCCGGCGCTCGCCGGGAAAGTCGCCCCCTCCGGCGCCGAAAGGAGGAGACTCGGGGGAGCAGATAGGAAAACGCCATGAGTGATGCTCCCGACCCCCAGGGATTCTTCGACGCGAACGAGGCCGAGCTGCGCCGGAGCCTGCTCGAGCGGGCCGAGGAGATCGCCCAGGTGGGCAGCTGGGACCTCAACCGGGACACGCGGGAGATGGTCTGGTCCGACAACCTCTTCCGCATCTTCGGGTTCGAGCCGCGGACGCTGGTGCCGACGGTCGAGTTCCTGTTCGAGCGGATCCATCCCGCGGATCGCGACCATGTCGAACGCGTGGTCGGGCGAGCGCTGACCGAGGGAGTGCTGCATCCGCTCGAGTACAGAATCCTCCTTCCGGACAGCTCGCTGCGCCACGTGCACGCACTCGCGACCCTCGACGAGCGGGAAGGGGGAGAGGCGGGGCACATCGTCGGCGCGCTGCGCGACATCAGCGAGCGGCGGATCGCCGAGGAATTCCGCGACGTCGTCATGGACACGATCGCCGAGGGCCTTTACGCGACGGACGGCGAGTCACGGCTCATCTACATGAACTCGGCGGCCGAGAAGATGCTCGGCTGGCGCGAGTCGGAGCTGAAGGGCGCGCTGATCCACGAGGCGATTCACTTTCAGCGCGCCGACGGCTCGCCCTACCCCGCCGAGGAGTGCCCGCTGATGCGAGTCGCCACCGAGGGACGGACCCTGCGGATGGGCGACGAAGCGTTCACGACGAGGGACGGAGCGATCCTCGAGGTCACCTACTCCGCAGCGCCACTGCACCTGGGCGCCAGCGACCCAGGTGTGGTCGTCGTCTTCCGGGACACGACTCTGGAGCGGATCGAGCAGAACAGGGTGCGCCGCGAGCTGGACGCCCTCACCTGGCTCGGGCGGATACGGGACGCCCTCGACGAGGACCGGCTTGTCCTCTACTCCCAGCCGATCGTGCCGCTGACCGGCGACCTCGGCCGCGAGGAGCTGCTGCTGCGCATGATCACCCCCGGCGGCGAAGTGGTCTCGCCCGGAAGCTTCCTGCCGACCGCCGAGCGCTATGGGCTGATCGTCGAGATCGACGAACTGGTGGTGCGCCGCGCGACGCGCCTGGCGGCCGAAGGTCGAAAGGTTGAGGCCAACCTCTCGGCCAGCTCGTTGGGCAGCGCCGACTTCCTCGCCCTGATCGAGGCGGAGCTACAGGCGACCGGAGCCGATCCGGACGACCTCGTCTTCGAGATCACCGAGACCGCACTGATCGACAACCTGACCGCGGGGGAGGCCTTCGCCAGGGGCCTGACCGAGACCGGCTGCGGAGTCGCGCTGGACGACTTCGGCACCGGCTTCGGCAGTTTCACCTACCTGAAAACGCTGCCGATCAGATTCCTCAAGATCGACATCGATTTCGTCCGTGACCTGGACTCCAATCCCTCCAACCAGTACCTGGTCAAGGCGATCGTCGGCCTCGCTCGGGACTTCGGCTGCCAGACGATCGCCGAGGGGGTCGAGAACGCCCGCACGCTCGAGATCGTCGAAGAGTTCGGCGTCGACTTCGCCCAGGGATTTCACCTCGGCCGGCCAGCCTCGATCGAGAGCTCACCCCGACGGTAAGCGCCGGCTTCTGCAGCCGCGCTCGAACAGGCCGCCGAGCGCTTCCCGACCGGGACGGATTCAAGATCCTCGAGCGCGTCCCGGCCGCCAGCGCGGATCGCACCCAGGAGGTCGGCAGTTCGAATCCGCCTCGCTCCGTTCACGCAGGCGCTGCACTGGGCGCCTTCGCTTCCTCGAGCCCCCAACCGGAGCTGACCTGGGCTCCGTGTCGTATTTTTGAGCGATGGCGGTTCGGCTGGTGGAGGGGGGATGGTGGAAGGAGCTGGAGGCGGCGTTCGCCGACGATGCCACCACGGTGAGGGTCGCCAGCCCCTTCATCAAGCACGGCGCCGTCGAGGGGCTGCTTTCCGAAGGGAGCCCTTCTCTTCGAATCCTCACGCGGTTCAACCTTGACCACTTTCGCGAAGGGGTGTCCGACATCTCTGCCTTGCGCCGCTTGATCGAGCTTGGGGCGCAAGTACGGGGCGTCCAGCGCTTGCACGCAAAGCTCTATCTGTTCGACGGGGATCATGCCGTCATCACCTCGGCGAACATGACCGTGGGCGGCCTGCGCAAGAACCATGAGCTCGGGGTGGTCGCGGAAGGGGGACCGCTGCCACAGCGTTGCCTTGCCTACTTCGACGGACTATGGGAGAAGGCCGGCCCCGACCTCGTGGTCTCGAGATTGGACGAGTGGGAGGAGCGGATCGAGGCTCAGTTGATTCCCGGCGCTTCTTCCATTGGCTCAGGCTTGGGCGATGAGGGCACCGACGTGGGCCCGGATCCTGAGCCTCAGCTCCCGCCCCTGTTCGACGAGCCTCGGCAAGGGTTCGTGAAGTTCTTCGGCAAGAGCGACAACCGCGCGCCTCGGAGCTATCCGGTGCTGGAGGAACTGAAGAGCGGGGGTTGCCATTGGGCCTGCACCTATCCAAGGAACAAGCGGCCGACCTCGGTCCCCGACGGCGCCGTGATGTTCATGTCCCGCCTGGTGCACAGCCCGAATGACACGATGATCTTCGGCCGGGCGATTGGGCGGCGCTACGAGGAAGGCCGGGACGACGCCTCCGCCTCAGATCTCGCCAAACGCCCCTGGAAGAAGGACTGGCCCCACTACATCAGGGTGCATGATGGGGAATTCCTCGCAGGCACGATGGAGAACGGGGTCTCCCTCGCCGAGCTGATGGATGAGCTCGGGCCCCTTGCATTCGGGTCCACGACCGAACACCTCGAGTCCGGCACGGGTAACACGGATCCGCGGAGGGCAATCCGCCAGGCACCCGCTGCTCGGCTAGGCCCGGCGGGACTTGAGTGGCTGAGCGAGCGACTGGAGCTTGCCTTTCAAGAGCATGGACGGCTGCAACCAGCCCCGCTCACAAGTCTCGACTGGCCCGGGACCTAAGCCGTCGTCGGCTCAGACCACTCCTCGTGGTCTAGCGGCGCTCCATTCAATTCGTCGCGGCGATATCGCCAGTCAGGCATCAGGGCGTCCATCAGTGTGATGAAACGCCTGCTGTGGTTTGGCTCGCGGAGGTGGGCCATCTCATGGACCACGATGTATTCGAGGCAGCGCGGCGGCTTCTTGGCCAGCTCGAGGTTGAAGGACAGGTGGCCGGTGTCGCGATTGCAGGAGCCCCACTTGGTCTTCATGCGACGGATGCCCCAGGCCGGCACCGAGCGCCCAATTCGTGGCTCCCACTGCTCGATCAGCGGGGGGATCGCCAGGCGCAGTTGCGCTCGCTGCCATTCGCGCAGTAGGTCCAGCCGCGACGCGGCGTCGGTTCCTTCCGGCACATAGAGCACCAGCCGGTCGCCGTCGATCTCGCAGTGCGCCCGCCCGGCTCGCTCCACCACCTTCAGCCGGCGGCGCACGCCCCATACGTAGTGCGACTCCCCGGTCACCATCTCCCGCTCGGACTGGCGAGCCGCGTCGCGCAGCCGACGGCGCTGCTCCTTGATCCAAGCCAGGCGCCGGATCACCGCCAGCCTCACCTGTTCGTCGTCAAGCCACTTCGGCGCCGCCACCCGGACCCGGCCCAGCGGTGGGTAGACGCCGACGTGGAGGTTCTTGATGTCCTTGTAGACGACGTCGACCTCGATGCCCCGCACCGTCAGGTAAGCGCTAGCGGTACTCATTGCGGGCCTTCACCAGCGCCATCAGCTCGTCGATCCTGTCGAAGTTCGGCGGCAGCGCGTCAACCACCGCGAGCCTGACTTTTCTTTCCTTGATCGCGTTGCCGATCCAGCTGTCCGGCTTGGTCTCCATCACCGCTCTGTCCACCGACTGCCCCAGGTCGTCCGGCAACCCGAAGTCGTGGAGGGCGCGCTTCGCGCCATTGTCGGCCCACTCCGGATAACGGTCGTCCGCTTCCCCGCGCCCGACTTTTTCCGCCTGCTCGATCAAGCCCTCCAGGTAGGCCTTGTAGTTGATCGCCTCCCTGCGCCTCGCTTCGATCAGTGCGTCGAGCAGGCGGGACATCTTGTCGTAGTACCCGGGGTTGTTCGGCCGCTCGTCGACGATCACCTTGCGGATGTTGTTCGCGATCGTCTCCGCGACCGCCTCAGAGTCGCTCTTGACCCCCTCCGGCAGCTCCTCGATCGCCGCCGCTCCCATCTCAACGATCATCTGGACCAGGCCCTTGTCCGGGAACTCCGCAACGGTCTCCGAGGGGTCCGCTTGGATGTAGGCGTCGAGCAGGAACCGCATGCCCGCCTCATACGGCTTGAGGTCGACGTTCTCCCCCGCGCCGAGCTCAACCTCATCGCGCACCGCCGCAAAGTGGGAGACCTCCTCCTTGATCGCCGCAGCCTCATCTTCGCCATAGCCCGCCTCATGCATCTCGTTCGCGAGGTTGGCGTACGCCCGGGCCATTGCCGCGACAGACCGGTACAACTCCACCCGCTTCGGCTCGTTCTGCTTCAGCTGATTGGTGTCGCCTGGGTCCGCGGCGCAGAAGTGCTGCTGGTATTGGAGCGTGTCGCGCGGCGGCGCCACCGGCTCGCAGATAGCGCGGACCCGCTCGAGCGCCTCGTCGAGGTCGCCGCGAGCGCTCGCGACACGGTCCTTCAGCAGCCCCTCAACGTCGTCGCGGTCGTACCCGTCCAGCGCTCCTGAGGTGTAGTCGACGATCGCACTCTCGAGCGAGTTGAAAAGGTCACGGTAGTCGACGATATAGCCGTACTTCTTATCCTCACCGTCGAGCCGGTTGACGCGGCAGATCGCCTGGAAGAGGCCGTGGTCGCGCATCTTCTTGTCGATGTAGAGGTAGGTCGCCGAGGGGGCGTCGAAGCCGGTCAGCAGCTTGTCGACCACGATCAGCAGGCGCATCTGCCCCGGCTCTTGGACGAACAGCCGCTTCACCTCGCGCTCGAACTCCTCCACCTTGTGGATCGCGACCTCAGGCGGCTCCTGGAAGTGATTGGCCAGCATCTGGCGGTAGGTCTCGAACTGGCGCAGCTTCTCCGTCGCCCCATGCCCGGAGTCCTCTTTCGAGATTTCCGTGGCCCGCGGCTCGTAGCTGGTGACGACCGCGCACTTTCCCTTCAGCCCTCCCTCACAGAACATCTCGTAGAACTTGCAGGCTTGGTAGATGCTCGAGCCGACGAGCATCGCGTTGCCGCGCCGATCCATCAGACGGGGCCGCGTGTCCATGTCAAGCAGGATGTCTTGAACGATCTGCTTGGCGCGCGGCTCGGCGCTGACGACTTTCTGCATCGTTCCCCAGCGCCGCTTCAACCTGGCGCGGGAGAGGTCGGTCATCCCCTTCGTCTTTGCCTCAAACCACTGGTCGACCTTCTCGGGCGAGGAAAGCCGTTGGTCGATGTTCCGCGCCTCGTAGCGCAGATCGACCACCACCCCGTCGGCCACCGCTTCGTCGAACTTGTAGGTGTGGATGAAGCTGCCGAACTGCTCCACGGTCGTTTCCTTGTCGGCCTTGAGGAGCGGCGTGCCGGTGAAGCCGACGAACATCGCGCCGGGCAACAGCTCCTTCATGGCGTCATGCATGCGACCAGACTGAGTGCGATGGGCCTCGTCGACGAAGACGAACAGGTTTCCCTTGGGCGCGAAGCCGTCAGGGACGGCGCGACGTAGTTCCTCGATGAACTCCCGCTCGCTCGTGTCACGGTCCTCCTCGTCCTCAGAGTCGCGGAATTTGTGGAGTAGCGAGCAGATCAACCACTCGGTGGAGTGGCTGAGTACGTCGAGCATGTCGGCCGCGCTGCGGGTGCGGTGGATGCCCTCCCCCACTGCCGAGAAGACTTTCTCGATCTGTTCGTCCAACTCGGTCCGGTCGGTGACAATCAGGACGCGGGCCTGGTCCTGGCTCTCGCGGATCCATTTCGCCAGCCAGACCATGATCAGCGACTTCCCGGAGCCCTGGGTGTGCCAGACGATCCCGCCCTCGCGACTGGCCACCCGCTCCTGCGCCGCCTTGACGGCGAAGTACTGGTTGTGGCGGCACGTCTTCTTGACCCCCGCGTCGAAGGCCATGAAGTCGTGGATCAGCTCAAGCAGCCGCTCCTTGGAGCAAAGCTGGGCGAGTTCGCCATCGAGGCGCTCGTCGATCTCTCCCGGCTCACGCCAGGTCAGCCAGTATTTCTCTTCGGTGTCTATCGGCGAGTAGCGCAGGCCCTCGACGTCGTTGCCGGCTATCACCAGCTGAACGGTCGTGAAGAACGCCTGGATGAACTCGTGCTTCTGGTTCCCGTACGACTGCCGGATTCCGTCAGAGACCGAGACCCTCGATCGCTTCAGCTCAATCGTCACCACCGCGATCCCGTTGACGTAGAGGACGATGTCAGGGCGCTTGTCGTTCTCGCCCTCGACCGTCACCTCCTCGGCGATCGCGAACCTGTTCTCCTCCGGGTTCTCCCAGTCGATCGGCCAGACCGTCTCCGTCTTCTCCTCTATGTCCGTCTTCACCGGAATCCCGTACCGGAGGAGGCTGTAGACGTCGCGATTCGCCTCATACAGTTTGCGGCCGCCCCCGAGCGACGCTTCCCGCTGCAGGCGTTCCACCGCTTTGGTGATCTGAGCAGCGCTGTACCCACGCTCTTCGAGGCTGTGACCCAACAGCCGCGGCTCAACATTTGTGTTGTCCTCACGGTAGTGCCGGTCACCGAGGTACTCGTACCCGAGTTGATCGCGGAAAAAGGCGACGACTCGTTCTTGAGTGCTGCGCTCTGGCTGACCTACGTTGCTCATAGGTTCGTCGGCTCCTCTAGCGGAACCCTGGTGCGGCCGTTGAGCAGCTCTTGCATCATTCCTCTCCTGACAACTTGCAGCTTGGTCAATTGCCTCTGCAAAGCGACCATCTCCATTTCAGCATCGAGCAGCACCGCGGCAATCTCGCGCTGCTCTCCGAGCCCCGGCAGCTGCACTTCCAACGCAGCGAACTGGGGTCGAGCGAGGTTGTAGCGGGTCGCTCCCTGCGCAAGGGGTCTCATCAGCGTGCGGCCGACACCACTGCGGAAGAGGCGCGCGAGGAAGAACGGCTCGGCGCTTTCCCCTCTCAACCGAAAGCCAAAGCAGAAGCTGTTCAGATATGCGTTTGCCGGAAGCTCACCTGCCACTGCACACATTGCCAACTCGTCGGGCGTCTCAGAGGAGACATTGAAGAGGAGATCTCCCGCCTTGACAACATGCTGACGCTCGGTTGAACCCACCCTGACGCTAAGAAGAGCATCCGTGCCCACCCGTGCCGACGAGATCACTGCCATAAAGGGCACGAACCACGCCGATCCAGCACCGAAATCCTCTTTGCTCTTGCCGGTCAGCCCGCCATAGAGCGTTCCAAGCGCACGCATCGGCATCGGGTTCCAGGGAGAGTCAAAGTCAGGCAATCGCGTTCGACCAGAGAGCAGGTCACTCGCCAGAGCCCGGTCCAGCCTCTCCTTCTTGAGAATCACACCCCGAAGAGATGCAATTGCCGCGTCGGCATCCATCAGCACGGAGCCGATCCGAGCCTGCGTCTCAAGGTCCGGCGCTTCGATGTCCACACGGCTTAGCTCGTCGGCGCTGATCTCCGAAAACGTGCTTCCAGCAGCTCGCCCCAGAAGCCGGTTCTGGTTCATCTGAATCCAGTAATAGAGGAACCGACTCGAGCGGAGGTCGTGTGGAACCAGCGAGGCAAACCCCTGATTCGTGGTGACCGGCACCCCAGCGATCGCGCAATTGCCGATTGACGCGCGGGAGGTGACCAGAACGGTCCCAGGTGGGAGGAGCTTGGCGCCGCTGTTCTCGAGACCATCGGGAGTGATCATGCGTTTCGAGCAGGTCACCTCGCCCGCACCACTTTGACTGATCTCCGTTGGAGTGAACCAAGGGATCGACCCATGCCAGTAAGTGTCCACCCCGGTGGACGGCGTGCCTCCTCCGACGACACGAGCCAAATCCCCGATGCGACGCTGCCGCCAATCCGCGCTCATCGAGCGCCAAGCTCCGCAAGGTGGTCCGCGACCCGCCGGCTCAGCTCCTCAGCTTCCCCTTCCAGCTGCGGCAACGTCACCCCGTACCGATCCACCAGCTCGTCAATCCGCTCTACGAGTCGGTTGGTCAAAGTCGCAAGAACGCCCTCGACCCGTCTGGTCACCGTGGCGGCCCATTTGCACTCGAGGACCAGGGACTTCACGTCCTCCTCGCTCAGCTCGGCGTACTGCTCCAACGCTGCGCGGTCAAACTCAAGTCTTCCCTCCCGGAGTGCCCTCTTGGCGTTCGCCTCGATGTCCAAGAGCGTGATTGCCTGCTTGAGCGCTGCGACTTCCTCCTCCGCCGCGTCCTCACGCCTTGCCTCCTTCATCCGTGCAGTTATCAACCCTTTCGTTACTTTGCCGTCCTCAACGGCACCCCAGAGCGGTCCCTCCTCGACCGCGGCTGCCGCCACGAACTCCTCGGCTGCCAGACTCGCCTGCTCGGCCTCGATTACCAGACGGTCAATCTCTGCTTTGCGCTCGGGGAGGTAGCGCGCGACGATCAGGTCGACGGGCACGAGATCGGACTTGAACTTCGCTTTTTTGCCCCCGAGCGTTACCACTAGATCGGGCTCCTCGTTGAGCTTTCGATCCTTGTCCGCAATTGCCTCCCGCGGGCGCGACGCCTCGAGCCACCCGGAATGCATGATCAGGTAGACGTCGTCGTGCATGGCCTCGTGCCAGTACGTGAGCAGCTGCTCGTAGACGTCGTACCTATCGAGCAAGGGCGTCTCTCCAAAACGGGCTAGCAAGTCGTCGCCAAGCGTCTCGATCAGCTCTGTGGGCCTGGTGTTCTCGTCGATAGCCAGCAACGCTTCCCGGTGCGACTCAAACCACTCGCCAACCTTCCTGGCGATGTCGGCCGCGAATCCTTCGAACCTAGGTGACCCAAGGATCGTCTCCTGGATCTCGGATGAATCGACCACAGGGTCGCTGTAGCCATCACCGCGAGGCTTGAAGAGAGCGCCCCGAAGCGAAGGGAAGGCGTCCCAGTAGGCATTCAATGCCTCGATGTCCCGGTCGGGGATGCCGCCATGGAGGTGGGCGCGGAGATCCTGAACGTCCTCCGGCTCCGAGGAGTCGATGTAGCGGGGGAGGTTGAGGTTGTACTTGTTGGCCTCGCTCGCGATCTCCGTCAAAGGGACCATTCGCGAGTAGCGATCGACCTCGACCTGGCGGTTGAAGACGTCGACGATCTTGTGGATGTCCTGACTTCGCAGCCGGTTCTTGGCGCCGTCTTTGATGAAGCCGCGGGAGGCGTCGACCATGAACACGCCGGCGCGACCAGCGGCGTTCTCCTTGTCGAGCACGACTATGCAGGCGGGGATGCCGGTTCCGTAGAAGAGGTTGGAAGGCAAGCCGACAATGCCCTTAATGAAGCCGCGCCGGACCAGCTCCCGCCGAATCCGCCCCTCCGCCCCTCCCCGAAAGAGGACGCCGTGGGGAAGAATCACCGCCGCCTTTCCCTTTCCTTTCAGGGACTTGAGGATGTGAAGGAGGAATGCGTAGTCGCCATTTTTCTCCGGGGGGCGTCCGTACTCGAAGCGCCCATACTCGCTCTCCAGGCCATTGCTCCAAGACTTATAAGAGAAGGGTGGATTAGCGACGGCGAAGTCAAAGGTCCTCAGCATGTCGCTCTCGGTCAGCTGCGGGTCGGTCATGGTGTCGCCCTTGAATAGCTCGGCGTCAGGCATGCCGTGAAGAATCATGTTCATCTGGGCCAGCGCGTAGGTCGAGACGTCCTTCTCCTGGCCGTAGAGCGAGAGGCCGCGCGGGGCCTCATCGGCGACCTTGATCAACAGCGACCCGGAACCGCAGGTCGGGTCATAGACGGTTCGGTCTTGGCTCGTATGGAGGCCCACCCCGACGATTTTCGCGATCACGCGCGAGACCTCTGCCGGCGTGTAGAACTGGCCTTTCGACTTGCCGGACTCGGTCGCGAAGTGACGCATCAGGTACTCGTAGGCGTCGCCGAGCAGGTCGTCTCCCTCGGCGCGGCTACGGCGGAAGTCAAGGTCGGCGAAGATCCCCACCAGCTTGCTGAGGCGATCCTGCATCGCCTTGCCTTTGCCGAGCTTCTCCTCATCGCTGAAGTCGGCAAGGTCGATCACGTTGTGCAGGTTGTTGGCGGCCGCCAACTTGGCGACGATTTTGTTGATTCCATCGCCAATCTCTTTTTTGCCCCTAAGTTTTTCCAGGTCTTCGAAAGAACCCCCGTCGGGGACAGGTATGAGGCTCCTGGGATCGGACCGCGCCTTGTCGGTCACGTACTTCACGAACAGCAGCGTGAGGATGTAGTCCTTGTACTGCGAGGCGTCCATTCCGCCCCGCAGCTCATCGCAGCTCTGCCACAGCGAGCGATAGAGATCTGACTTCTTTAGCGCCACCAGCAAGCCCCCTCTAGCTCTTCGTTCGCCTTCTGCCTGGAAGAGTTAGACCCTAGCCATCTCGCGCCCTGAGGCGAGAGGATCGCCCAGGCAGGTCCGGCGGGGCCAGGCGATACGTGGGCGGGGTGGCCGAGAGGCCGATCGGGCTCCGAGTCAGGTCCACTGAGCCGCCCTCCTCGCGGGGGATATTGACGATCGGCTCCAGCCCGATCTCGGTGGCGAGCGCGAAGGCGGCTCCGATGTCGTTGACGACCCCGGCCGGCACGCGGCGGCGCTGCAGGCCCGCCGACCAGGCGGCGGCCGAGCGGGACGCCAGGGCGGGCTCGAGGGATTCGCGCAGGGCCCCCCGATGCTCGACCCGGGCGGCGTTGGTGGCGAACCGCTCGTCGTCTGGGAGGGTCCCCAGGCCGAGCTCGGCGCAGAAGTCGGCGAACTGGCGGTCGTTGCCGACCGCGACCACCAGCTCGCCGTCGGCGGTGGGCAGGAGTTCGTAGGGCGCGATGCTCGGGTGGCGGTTGCCCATGCGCCCGGGGACGACCCCGGCGACGGTGTGGGCGGAGCCCTGGTTGACCAGCGAGGCGAGCAGCGAGGTCAGCAGGTCGACCTCGACCTGCTGGCCGCGGCCGCTCTGGCGCCGGTGCGCGAGCGCGGCAAGGATGCCGACGGTGGCGTAGAGCCCGGCGAGGACGTCGACCAGGGCGACGCCGACCTTGGTCGGCTCGCCGTCGGGCTGGCCGGTGATGCTCATCAGGCCGCCGAGCGCCTGGATCAGCAGGTCGTAGCCGGGCAGGGCGGCCCCCTGCCCGGCGCCAAAGCCGGTGATCGAGCAGTAGACGAGCCCGGCGTTGTCGGCGGCGAGGGTCTCGTAGTCGAGGCCGTGGGAAGCCATCAGCCCGGGGCGGAAGTTCTCGACCACGACGTCGGCCTCGCAGGCCAACCTCCGCAGCGTCGCGAGGTCGTCGGGGTCCGCGAAGTCGAGGGCGACGCTGCGCTTGTTGCGGTTGACCGCCTGGAAGTAGGTCGCCTCGCCGCGCTCGTCATAAGGGGGACCCCAGGAACGGGTGTCGTCGCCGCTGCCAGGGCGCTCGACCTTGGTCACATCGGCACCGAGGTCGCCGAGCGTCATCGTCGCGAACGGGCCCGCCAGCACCCGCGAGAAGTCGAGGACGCGCAGGGGTCCCAGCACCGAGCTGTCGTGATCGGGGGAATCCTCGATCTTCGAAAATCTATCGATCGCGACCGCTAGCCCTCGTCGGCGTTGGGCCGGAAGGAGCCGTAGCTGCCACGGAAGAAGACCAGAGCCTCGGCGTCGGAGACGCCAGCCGCCTCGATCGCGACGACGCGCGCGACGACGATCGTGTGGTCCCCCGCGTCGTGCTCGTCCTGCGGGCGGCACTCGATCCAGGCAACGGCATCGGCGAGCGCCGGCCCGGTCGGGCGTTCGGTGTGCTCGAGGCCGGCGAAGCGGTCGACGCCCCTGGCGGAGAAGCGACGCGTGACCTCCTCATGGTGCCCCGCCATGACGTTGACGCAGAACCCCGAGGCAGCGCGGATCGACGGCCAGGTTGTCGACGACTTCGCGGGGCAGAACAAGATCAACGGCGGGTCGAGAGAGACCGCGGTGACGGAGTTGGCCGCCATCCCCAACAGCGATCCATCCTCGCCGCGGGCGGTGATGACGGTGACGCCGGTCGGCAGGTGGGCGAGGACCGAGCGAAAATGCCCGGGGTCGATGTCAACGACGTCAGCGCCCACCTCGGGCTGGTCGTCGCTCATGGCGCCTCCACCTGGAAGCGGGACAACAGCTTGGGATTACCTATGACAACCGCCAGCTCCACGCTACTCAACCTCCGCAGTCATTCGACAACTTACCCGGCGCTCTCTTTCGTCGACGATTTCAGCCGCGAGCGCAACCTCGCGGCGCTGCTACGATCGTTCACACACTGGTCATGCATTCATATTTGTGAACGGAGAGCGTCAGATGGCAACCACTTCAGCGCTGAGGACGATCGGCCACCACATCGCCGGCGAGAGCACCGTCGGCGACAGCACGCGACGCTCCCCCGTCTGGGACCCGGCGACCGGCGAGCGCCAGGCAGAGGTCGTCCTGGCCGAGCCCTCGGACGTCGACCGCGCCGTCGCGGCCGCCAAGCAGGCCTTCGTCTCCTGGAGCGAGGTCTCGCTGGCGCGGCGGGCGCGGATCATGTTCGACTTTCGCGAGCTCGTCCACCAGCGCACCGACGACCTCGCCCGCATCGTCTCCTCTGAGCACGGCAAGGTCTTCGACGACGCCAAGGGCGAGGTGGTCCGCGGCCTCGAGGTGGTCGAGTTCGTCTGCGGCCTGCCGCAGCTGCTGAAGGGCGAGTTCTCCGACCAGGTCTCGACCGGCGTCGACGCCTACTCGTTCCGCCAGCCGCTCGGCGTCTGCGCCGGCATCACCCCCTTCAATTTCCCCGCGATGGTGCCGATGTGGATGCACCCGGTGGCGATCGCCACCGGCAACACCTTCGTCCTCAAGCCGTCCGAGCGCGACCCCTCGGCCTCAGTGCTGATCGCCGAGCTCTACGCCGAGGCCGGCCTGCCGGAGGGCGTCTTCAACGTCGTCCACGGCGACAAGGTCGCTGTCGACGCGCTGCTCGACCACGCCGACGTCGCGGCCGTCAGCTTCGTCGGCTCGACGCCGATCGCGAAGTACGTGCACGAGCGCGCGACGGCGAGCGGCAAGCGGGTGCAGGCGCTCGGCGGGGCGAAGAACCACGCGGTGGTGATGCCCGACGCAGACCTCGACTTCGCCGCGAACCACCTCACGGCCGCCGGCTTCGGCTCCGCCGGCCAGCGCTGCATGGCGATCTCGGTGGCGGTGGCGGTCGGCGACGCGGCCGACGGCCTGGTCGAGCGCCTCGAGCAGAAGGCGCGTGAGATCCAGGTCGGCGCCGGTGACGACCCGAAGTCGGAAATGGGCCCGGTGGTGACCCCGGAGGCGCGCGAGCGGATCGTCGGCTACGTCGGCGAGGGCGTCGAGGCGGGCGCGGTCGCGGTGGTCGACGGGCGCGAGCTGGAGGTCGACGGCGACGGCTTCTTCGTCGGGCCGACCCTGTTCGACCGGGTGCAGACGGAGATGTCGATCTACCGCGACGAGATCTTCGGCCCGGTGCTGGCGATCGTCCGCGTCGACACGCTCGACGAGGCGATCCGCCTGATCAACGAGAACAACTTCGCCAACGGCACCGCGATCTTCACCTCCAGCGGCGGCGCCGCGCGCCGCTTCCAGCGCGAGGTGCAGGTGGGGATGATCGGGGTCAACGTGCCGATCCCGGTGCCGATGGCCTACTACTCGTTCGGCGGCTGGAAGGACTCGCTGTTCGGCGATCACCACATCCACGGCGCCGAGGGCATCCGCTTCTACACCCGCGGCAAGGCCGTGACCACGCGCTGGCCCGAGAAGGACGCCCGCCGCGGCGGCGAGATGAGCTTCCCGACCGCGAACTGACGAAACGGGGCGCGCCCGGGTACCAGGAGGGATGGGCGAAACGCCGACCGCTGCGTTTCGCAAGCCCGCCGGGCAGCGAACGAGGGCTGAAGCAAGTCGTGGTTCCTTTTTAACCTCAGAGGACCGAAAGGAACCACGCGATGGCTGGCCCTCCGCCCGGCCGTGGCCCCGCCCGGTGAGGTTTCGCCAATCCCGCCTAGGGCGCGCCCAGGCCGCGGGAGATGGCGTCGGCGATCCGCTGCACCTCGCGCGCCAGGGAGGGCAACTCGCGCTTGCTCGCAACCGCTTTCGGGACGCTCACCGCCACCGCGCCGGCGGTCGCGCCGGCGTCGTCGCGAACCGGCGCGCCGATGCAGATCATGCCCCGCACCGTCTCCCCGTCGTCAACCGCGTAGCCGCGCTCGCGGACGCCGACGAGCCGCTCGAGCAGCTCCTCCACCGAAGAGATCGAGCGATCGGTCAGCCGCTCGAGCTCCACCCCGGCGTACAGCTCTTCCACCCGCGCGTCGGCGAGCGTGCTGAGCATCGACAGCCCGGTCGCGGTGCAGTGGGCGGGCAGGCGCATGCCGATCTCGTAGCTGACCCCGAGCGGGCTGGTGCCGGCCCGGCTGCCGATGTAGACGACGTCGCGGCCGCGCAGCACCGCGCAGACCAGGGTCTGCTCCGCCAGCAGCCCAAGCTCCGGCACCACCCGCTGGAACTCGGAGTGGAAGTCGGTGCGGCTGAGAAAGGCGCGGCTCAGCTCGAGCGTGTGCGGCCCGAGCCGGTAGAGGCCGTCGGGGTCGCGTTCCAGCAGGCCCGTCTCGACCAGGCTGTTGCAGAGCGCCAGGGTGCTGCTGCGGGGGATGTCGAGCCCGCGCGAGAGCGAGGCCAGGGTCGCCCGCGGCGGCCCGGAGGCGAGCGCGTCGAGGATGCGGCCGGCGCGCAGAACCGACGGCACGACCTGCCCCTCGCCGCGCCCCTGCGAACCCTGTGCTGCTGCCGGAAGGCCCTTCGCCATCCGCGAGACCTTATCCGCGCTCCTCAGGAGCCGTTGATCCCGGCCACTAACTCCCGATTGGGCGCAGAGCGCTTACCCACCCGCTCACGACACCACGGTCTCTGATTTAGGAACGAATAACCTCAGAGTGACTGGGCTCCTGCTTCGAGGCCGGGCGGCCCGGAGAAGTGCCGGGCCGCCCGCTGTGCCAGCTCAGCCCTTGCTCGTGCAGGACCGGACAAAGTCAGCCGACAATCTGGTGCCGTCGCGAAATACAGCGGTCCCGTGGGCCTGCAGCTTGCCGTCGGGGCACTTGGCGCTCAGCACGCTGACCCGCTTGCCCTTGTAGGTGAATTTTTTGTCGATCTTCAGGCTGAAGGTTTCGACCGATCCGGCGCCGCCGGCGATCACCGGGACCGAGGCGGTCGACAGCAGGCCGTAGCGACCTTTGTTGATCTTCTTGATTTTCACCGTGGTCACGATCGCGGACGGGATCGGGACCGTGATGTAGGCGTGGATATAGAGGGTGGTGGTCCCGCCCTTGAAGCCACCGTTGAAGACGGTCAGGGCGCTGCTGACGGGCACCGCCCTCGATTCGTTGAGGAGAACCTCGAGGGTGGTCTTACCGGAGCCGACGATCGCCTTCGGGCAAATCGCCCTTGCGGCGTCGGTGGTCTGCGCCTGCAATTTGCCGGAGGTGCAGACGGGGTAGCCCTTGACGTCAACGGCGCCGTTCTTGTCGGTTTCGAGCAGAAATTCCTTCAGTGCCGGAGGGTGCGTGCCGTCCAGGGTCTCGATCTTCCCTTCGGCGGTGAGGGCGATCGGCGCAAGCGTGCTCTTCGGCAATGCCTTCGGGGTGAAGCCTCCGTCGACGGTCAGCTTCAAATTGCCGACGGTCGAGGTCTCAGCCGAAGCGATGCCGCCCAGTGAGACTGCGATCGCGAGGACGAGGGCGCCCAAAGAGCAAACGCTCGCCAATCTCTTCTTCCCAGTTTCGATCTGCATGACTTCCTTTCCTCGTGATCCCTCAGGGCTCACTTTGCTTGCCTTCCGCGAGATAGGGAAGGCGGACGAACGTCGACAGGCTCGGGAGCAGCTCGGGAGCCCGGCTCGGCTCACCGGTCACCAGGACCTCCTTGACGATCGAGGTGACCGCTCCCACCACCAGCTCCGCGGTGGTCTCCGGGGCACTCGCGTCCACCGGCAGGATCGACCGCAAGCGCAGGACGAGCCCGTCGATCAACTCCCAGGGCACGAGGAAGCAGCGCTCGGGCCCCGCCGGCGCATCGATCAGGAGCGCCTTGGCAAACGCCGTCTCGGTGGCGACCCACTCCAGCGCTGCGGCGAGAGCCGCGTCCACCCGCTCGGTGAAGCCCGTGCCCGCCTCCGCGCAGGCCGCGTCGACTCGCTGCAGCAGGTCGTCCTTCGCCTGCTCGAGCAAGGCGAAGAAGGCCGCGTCCTTGCTGGAGAAGTGCTCGTAGAAGGTGTTCCGCGAAGAGCGCGCCGCGGCGACGATGTCGGCAACTGTGATGGCGGAGTAGCCCGACTCCAAACAGGCCTCGGCGATCGCGCGGGTAAAGCGCTCCCGCTGGTAGCGGGCGATCAGCTCCCGGCTGACCAGCGGTCGCGTCGTGATCGTCATTCGGACTCGCTGCCGGTAGGACGAGCGACCCGCCCGGGAGTGCGGGTCGCTCGTCGAGCGTCGTTACTTACGCTTGGCCGACTTCCCGCAGCTAGTCGAGATCAGCTGTGAGAAGTTGTTCGGCTTGCCGTTCTGACCGGTCATCTGCACCTTCGCCCTCTGCGGGGAGGCGCAGAGGTTGGCGCTGTTTTCGATCAGCCCCTTCTTGCCGCCCTTCATCTTGAGGACGAATTTGGTCACCGGGGCGTCGGGGACCGACTGGAAGCGGGTCCTCACCCGGGTGCTTTCTTTGCCCGCTTTGACCGAGTCGATGAAGCCCAGCAGGGTGACGTGGATCGCCCCGTTGAGGTCGACCGCCAGGTCCGGCAGGTCCCTCTCCCCTCCGTTGGAGCGGAAGTAGACCGGCCCGGTCAGGGGCTTGTCGAGCAGCGGGCTATAGGCGGTCGCCGTCCCGAGGATCGAGCTCGGCGGGCAGGCGTTCGCGTTGAACTGGACCCTGGTGCAGGGGTTGTTGATGTGGGCGTTGTCGATGAACGAGGACTTCGGCAAGATCACCGTCGTCTTGGCGATGTTGGCCTCGCCCTTGGGCGCCTTCAGGACCGCGGTCAGCGCCGGGTTCTTGGTGCGGTTCATGTTCCCCTTGAGGGAGATCTGCAGCGAGGGGCCGAAGCCGAGTTCGCCGCAGCCGGCTACCTGGAAGCGAGCCGACGGTGAGGCGGTCTGGCCAGTGGCCGAGGTCAGCACGCTGGTGATCTGCTTGGCCTTGCAGTTGGTCGGATTGACCGTGAAGTCGGGCCGGTCGATTTCCACCCGGACGTCGCGGTAGGAGATCGGGATGCCCTGGAGGATCTGGGGCAGCGGATCCGAGACCGCGGTCACCTGGGTGGTGGTCGGGTCGATCCGCAGCGCATTGCGGACGGCCACCGTGCCGAGGTCGAAGGGGCCGGCCTGCGCCGGGACCTTGACCACGAGGGAATACGGCGCCCCGTTATAAGGACCGGCGAGGTAGGCGGCCGTGGGTGCCTTGCCTGCTTCGGGCACGTAGACCGGCAGCGGTCCGGCGCCTGCGCCCACGGTCACCTTGCCGACCTGGCTGGCCGCCGGGCAGTCGCCGGTCACCGCCTGGGCGTCGCCGCAGAGCGGGACGCCGGCGAGCTTGGCGAGCAGGCCCTCGGGGAGGGTCGCCTGAATGCGGCTCAGGTTCTGTTCGCCCCCAGCGCGAACGATCTGCATGTTGAAGGGAGCGAATTCCCCGCCCAAGGGACTGGTGGAGCCAGCCCGCAGACCCGGGTTGAACCCGCCCGTCGCGCATCCCTGATCGAATTTCATCGGGATTGATTCAGTGACCGGCGCACTCGAGGCCCAGGAGACGAATTCCACCTGAGCGTTGTAGTCACCGCAGGCCGGCGGAGTGACGAGCGCCGCCCGCGGGCCCCCGCTCAGCTTCAGGTGCAGGTCTTCGAACGGCAGCTGCGGGTTGTTGTCGAAGGTGCTGGTCAGCTGACCCGTGTTGGGATCGAGGTCGATCCGGCCCGGGAGCTTCAGATAGAAGCCGGGTCCCTTGGCGGCGATGTAGAGGGCCAGCAGGGAGTTGAACGGATTTTCGCTCTGCTTGGCGAGAATCACGTCGCCGATCAGCGGATCTTCGAGCAGCGGCGTGTCGAGCTCGACAGTGCCGAGCTTCGAGGGCTCAGGACAGGTCGGTGCGTCGTTGGTGCCGATCCCGATCTGGGCCAGCGAGCACCCCTGCAGGCCGGTGGCCGAAGACGGGGAGACGGCCATGCCCTTGGGCAGAGTCAGCCTGACCTTTCGCACATGGGCGGTTGCGAAGCCGTACGGATCCTGGGGCTGAGGGACGTGGATGTCGACCGAGAGGCCCGAGGGGGCGTCGGCTTCACGCGAGGTTGAGCGTGCAACCGCTGAGGGGTTGAAGGGCAGCCGCTCGCAGCCTTCGACGGTGAACGGAGTGCCTTCGGCGTCCGCGGTCAGGGTGCGTTCGTCGAAGACACCGGGGTGCTCCCATGAGTCGCCGCGGACCGTCACCCCTAACGGCGTGTCGGTGCAGGAGGTGGGCATCGTCAGGAACGGGCGCTTGACGTCGAGCGAGCGCCAGTATTGGGGGCTCTGCGGCATGTTGAACGTCGGAGCCTGGATGGAGATCAGATGGTCTTGGCGCAGCGTGTCGTGGCTGGGGTCGCCGGGGACCCCCCACAGGGTGATCCGCGCCGACTCGACCAACTCGCCCTGAGAGATCGAGAGACTGCCCGAGGAGATCCCGTAGTCGCCGGGGCGGACACGGGCGGTGATCAGGCCGACGACCGAGGAGAACTTGAAGCCGAACCGGGCCGGGACGTCGGGGCCATGGGCGACGTTGTAGAGGCCGACAATGATTTGCGCTTTGGTGCCTGAACTTGCCCAGGCTTCGATCTCCGCAACGCCCACCTGCGTTTCGGCGCCGCAGTCGGCACCCCCCTGTCCGGGATTCTGCAGGTCCGCAGGCAAACAGCTAGGAATCCCGTTCGGGTTGCCGACGAAGCCCAGCGGCAGGTCCACTTCGATGTCTTTGGGCGCCTCGACCGGCAGGCTGTCGTTGCCGGTGTGGTCCTTGAAGAAGAACGAGAGGTCGGGATGCGAGCCGGCCTGGCGGTTGAAGGTCCGATCGACGAAGGTGCCGTCGGCGTTCAAGACCGGCGTGCCGTCGGGGTTAAGGGCCGGCGGTTCGTTGAAGCCCAGGCTGACTTTGTCGAACTGCAGGGCGGCCTCGGCGCTGGCGGTCACCGCCAGCGTGATCAGGAAGGCCGCGGTGAGGATGAGGAGCAGCGTGATCATCTTGCCGGAGAGACGGGCGTGAGTGTTGGTGGTGTTGGTCATCGTCGTCTCTCCTACTTGCCGAGGGTCTTGGAGTGGGTGGCCGATGCCGAGCCTGCGCTAGGCCGTTTGCCCTTGTGCTTCTTCTTGCTCTTGTGCTTCTTGTGGGCCTTGTGCTTCTTCCGCGGGGTCGCCGGATTTGCGGTGCCGGCCGTCGTCACGGGAGGGCCGCCTGCCGGCTGCCCGCCGGCTTCCGCGCATTCAGCGCCTTTGCAGGAGCCCGGCGGTGGCGGTGGGTTCTGCGAGGCGAAGCCGCCGCCGATGCGGGCGACGTAGATGTCGGCGTTGCCGTCAACATCCTGTTTGACCAAGCCCTGGTTGGTCTGGAAGAAGACGCTGCTGCCGTCCTCGGAGGCGTCGACGAAGAAGGCGTCGTAGCCGGCGTTGCCGGGACTGATCAGGGTGAGGTTGCCGTTCTTGTAGGCGTAAACGTCCTTGGTGCCGTTGTGGTCGGCCGCGAGAAGACGGGTCGGGGAAGTGAAGAACACCGTGCCGTCATCGAGCAAGCTGCGCGGGGTCCGGTTGCCGATCGTGCGGCCGTTCGCAATCGTGGCCGCCCCCGCGCCCGAGCCGCCACCGGCCGGGCAGGAGACGCAGACCTTCTCGTCGTCGACAGTGTCGTACAGGTTGACACCGGTTTCATCGACCCATGAGAAGTAGCGACCGCTTGCGCTGACGTTTGCCCCCGACGGCGGATCGTTCGACAACTGTTTCAGCTGCCCGTTTCGCCACACGCTTCCGGCCCCGTCCGGGTTCAGCGCGAGCACAGTCTGCCCGTCCGCGCTGAAACCTCGGAGCCCCACGGAGTCAGACCGGGTGCGCCCGAGGTAAGTGAGCGTGTCCGTCGCGGCGTCGTACCGGTAGAGACTGGCCTGGCCAAGCTCGAGCACTGGCGAGTCTTCCGTCAACCGAAGTTCTCCATGGAAGAAGACGTAGCGACCGTCGGGGGTGATCCCGTCGAACCAGGCCGGCTGGGCATCCGCGGGATCGCCCGGGATCTTGGAGGCCGAGACCGGCGTGATTTGCCCGTTCTCGCGCCGGTACACCCCGACCGGGACTGATCCGCCAGCGGCACCCAGGCCATACCCGACGACCTGCCCGTCGGAGGACACCGAGGGGATGGTGATCACATTTGACGGCGGGAGCTGAGACTGGAGGAACGGCGGGAGCACGTCGCCCGGCAGAAGGGACTCGACCGAGAGCTCAGCCGTCGAGCGGGTCCAGCGGTAGACCGCGGGTGACCCCACCGAGGGCAGGAACGAGGGTTGGGCGAAGAACACGATCCAGCTGAAGTCCGGCGCGGCGCCGAGGAAAATCCTCTCGTTGGCCTGGAGGCCAACGAGGCTCCCCCAGGAATCTTCGCCAGGGGCTCCCGCGACGAAGGTGCAGTCGCCGGTCAGCAGGTCCTTGACGTAGAGGTTGCCGCCGCCGGCGATGCCCCCCGGTGCCAGGGCTCGGTTGCTGATCACCAGCGCGTGCTCGAAGTCCTCGGAGATGGCGGTGGTTGCCGACTCGTGGAGACCAGGCATACCATCCTGGGGTGGATCGACCTGCTCCCAATCGAGCCAATCACTCGATCCCCGGCGGCTGAGGTAGTTCTGGAGGATCAGGGCGCTTTGCGAGTCTTTCGAGGCGGCTACCGACGCCACCGCGATGGCCGAGCCGTCGGCTGCCGTTTGAAAGTGGGAATCGCTCAGAACCGCGGCGCCGCCCTTGTCCACGGGCGTCACCTGCTCGTAGGCACGCTGCGGGAAGACATCAGACGACTCGAGCGTCTTGAAGGTGCGGTCCGCGCCATTCGTCGTCCCAACGGCGTTTTCGGCGACGAGCCGGTAGTGGTAGGTGGTGCCCGGCTGCAGGCCGGTGATCAGCTTGGAGACGTCCCGGGGTACGCGACGGTTGCCCGCCGGTGCCTCAGTTTCGAGCGGGACCCGGCTGCCATAGGCGGTGGTGGTGCCGTACTCGAAGTGGTAGCCGGTCTGGATGCCCGCCGGGTTAACGGTGCCGTAGAGCATCGCGCTGGTTTCCGTGCGGTCGCCCGCATTACCGGTTTCGACCACGGGCGCGATTTCTGGGGTGCTGAACGAGGTCGCGGATGACGTGTTTTCGGCAACGGAGTTGGCCGCTTTCACCCGCACCAGGTAGTCGGCGTTGAGGGTCAGACCGGTGAGGTCGGTTTCGATCGTGTCCGGTTCGTCGGTCACGGTCCTTTCCACGCCCTCGTCTGGCGTGGAAGTCCAGCTTTCTCCACCGTCGGCGGAGTATTCGAAGTGGGCTCTGCTGCCTTCCGGCGGGCCGGCGCCGGGATCGACTTCGGCGCTGATGTGTACGGAGCTCGGCTGGACGTTGGTGACGACCGGCGCTTCGACACCGGGGACCGCCACGGTTCCATAGACGTTGATCGACCCGCCAGAGACCCCGTAGAGCAGGCCAGAGCCGTTGGCAGCAAGGCCGGCGGCACCCGCGCTCGAGACTTCGGAGAGGAGCTGACCGCTGGCGGAGTAAGTCTTCAGCTTGCCGCCAACCGAGGCGACGAGGAGTTCGTTACTGGGCTCGAAGGTCAACCCGTCGAGCGATCCCACACCGACGATCGTCCCCTGCACCGTCCCGGTGCCGGTCAGGTGCGTTACGTCCGAGCCCCCGGCAGGGGCCACATAGAAGGACCCGTCGGGCGCCATCGCGAGCCAGGTGGGACTGATCGAGGGGGTGGCGATCGTCGCCAGCAACGTGCCACTGGTGTTGTAGCGCCGCACCGCTTCTGCGCCCGGGTCGGTCACGAGAAGGTTGCCGGTGGTTGGGTCGACCGCGATGGAGCCGCCCTGCGGAGCTTCGAAGCCGGGATCGAGGGTATAGGTGGGCACGGGCTGGCCGTCTGAAGTCCAGCGTCGCACCGTCGAACCGCCGAACCCCGCTATTTCGTCCGAGTACAGCGTGTCGTCGCTGGGATCGACGGCAAGGTTTCTGACTAGGCCCGAGAGCTGGTATTCGGCCAGAAAGCTCCCGTCGGGCCGGTAAGCGCGAGCGTAGCTCTGGGTCTGAAGAGGGGCGAAGATGTTGCCATTGCCATCGACGGCGAGCGGGCTGGCGGTGAGTTCGGCACCGGCATCGATTTCGCCGAAAACTCCCTGCTGGACCCAGCCAGGCCCCGCTTCCGGCGCCGCGCTGGCCGCGGGCGCACCAATCCCCAGGAGAGCCGCCGCACAGGAGAGCAGGACCGCAAGCAGCCCAAACGGCCGCGCGCTCCTGCGCCCAGCCTCGATCGAACCAGCGGTCCCTGCGAGTGCGTGATCTCTCACGTGCGTCCCTCCTTCATCCACTTTCGCCGCTCGGAGGCCAGTCCCGGCCGGTCCGTTCGGCGCTTCCCACTTCAGAGAATCCCTGCCCACCTCCCTGGTGGACGAGGTCGAAGATACACGATTTGAGGTTGCACGTCTACAAACTGAAGGGAAAGAGCTAATTGTCGGTAGTGCAGCTTCTGGGTTCGCGTCTATCCTGCGGACCATGGCCAAGCTTCCGCCAGCGCTCGCGAAGGAGTCGGTTAAGGAGAAGCGGCTCCCTGTAGAGGTCCACACAGAGGCGCGACGCGAGCAGATCCTGGCGCTGGTGACCAAGGTGTTCGCCAAGCGCGGCTACCAGGCGGCGACGGTCGACCACCTCGTCGCTGGCGGCAAGACCAGCATGGGCGGCTTCTACAAGTTCTTCGACGGCAAGGAAGACTGCTTCGTCCAGGCCTTCGACCGGGTGGTCGAGCAGGCGCGGGAGCGCGTCGCTGCCGCGCGGCCGGGCGACGCGGACTGGGCCAGCGGCACCGCTGCCGGGCTGCGGGCGCTGGTCGGGTTCGCGGCCGAGGAGCCGCTCTCGGCGCGGGTCGTCCTGCTGGAGGCGCAGACCGGCGGGCCCGAGGCGGTGCGTCGCTACAACGAGACCCTGGCCGAAGCCGCGGCGCATCTGCGGCGGGGCCGGACCGAGGGCAACCGGGCGGCCCAGCTCCCCGACAGCTTCGAGGACGCGAGCGTGAGCGGGGTCGTCTGGCTGCTGCAGAACCGCCTCGCCCGCGGCGAGTCGATCTCCGTCGAGGAGCTCTATCCGGAGATCGCCAAGACGCTGCTGGAGCCCTACATCGGGCTGAAGGCCGCCGAGCGCTTGGGCTGAGCGGAGTTTCAAGAACGCCGATTGCTTTCATGTGAACACCGACGACACGATCCTCCGCCCGCCAGCTACCCTGCCGCAGGTGAAGCGGGGGGAGGACGGCGGTGCACAGGAGGACGAGCTGCGGCGGCTGCCGCCGGGGCGGCACGGCCTTTCGCGTGAGTTCGTCACCCGCAACCAGCGCGAACGGCTCGTCGCCGGGACGATCGCGGCCGTGGCCGAGCACGGTTACCGCGACACGTCGGTGACCCGGATCGCCGCCGCGGCCCAGGTCTCGCGCCGCACCTTCTACACCTACTTCTCGACCAAGGAGAAGTGCTTCCTCGCCAGCTACGACCTCTTCGAATCCCACCTGCTGGCGGCGCTTGCGGAGGGCCCGTCCGGGGGGGCGTGGGCGGCGGAGGTTCGCGCCCGCGTCGCGGTCCTGCTCGAGGTCCTGGTGGCCAACCCGGACCTGATCCGCTTCAGCCTGGTCGCGCCGCCAAGCGCCGGCGGGGAGATCCTCACCCGCCAGCGCCGCTTCCTCGGTCAGCTGATGGAGGCGCTGGTCGCCGGGGCACCGGAGGCCGCGCGCGCGAAAGCCACCCCGGTCGAGCTGGAAGCGGCCGCCGGGGCGCTCGCGGCGGTGCTGGTCGCCAAGGTCGAGGCCGGCGAGGAGGACGGGCTCGCGGACCTCGACGCCGAGCTGGTCGAACTGGTGCTGGTCCCGTTCATCGGACGCCGGCGCGCGGCGGCGGCGGCTAGGAAGTCCTGACCCCGCGCCGGGAGCGCACCAGCGCTCGCGCCTCCGCCGACCCCATATAAGGGATCAGCAGCAGCTCCGAGAGTTCGGCGGCCACGGCGCCGGCGTCTTGCCCCCCGTCGCGAACCAGGCGCTGGCCGATCACCGAGACGGCGCCCGTGAACAGGACCGCCTCCAGCGACTCCGGCGGCTGGGGGCCCGAGCTGGACTCGGCCCGGCCGGCCCGCATCGCCGCGCCGACCTCGCCGATCAGCGACTCGCACCGGCTCCGCACCTGATCCCCGGCAGCCAGCACCTCGACCGCACAGACGCGCGCGAGCCGGCGATCCTCGGCCAGCAGCGCGACGATCCGCTCGCTGGTCGCGCAGAGCCTGGCCGCCCACTCGTTCTCCTCGGCGGCGGCCGAGGCGGCCTGCGCCCACAGGTAGTCGACCGCCTCGTCGAGGAGCCCCAGAAAGCACGCTTCCTTGCCCGAGAAGTGCGCATACAGTGTTCCCCGCGAGACGTGCGCCTCGCGGACCAGGTCCTGGACCGAGGTCGCGGCGAACCCGCGGGTGCCGAAGACCTCGAGCGCGGCCGCGAGGATGCGGCTGCGCTGGTTTTCCTGGACGAACTCCGGAGGCAGCCGATGCCGGCCCGGAGGCAGCTTCGCCAGCGCCGCCGGCAGCGCCGGGGGCTGCCGGGGCGAGATCGCCCCTCGCGGTCTGTCGGAAGGTGGCTTCTCCCCCATCGTGAGAGGAACCTAGCGAACCCCTCTTTAGTTTGTAGACGCCTGCTCTATCGTGGGCTATAGTCGTCCGCACCTGGGTCCCACCCAGCGACCTCGTCCCAAACCAGTTCCCCCGGCCGAGGTCGACGCCGATCGTCTCTTATCCCTGGGAGGCATCGTGCTTCGGTGCGGGGGCCTGCGCCCACCCTTTACGGCCAGGCCCTCGCACCGTTCCCATCCTGCAATTTCCTCGCCCGCGCACCGCCGGAGCTAGCCTTGACCCAGCTTCCGTGACCGTCGAAATCAAGCTGCCGCCGCCGCCGGATCCCGATCCGCACACCGACCCGCTCGCGAGGGCGCTGGTGGCCGAGGTCCTCGAGCGCGGGGCGGAAGCAAACGTCGCCGGCCTGCTCAGCCGGCCGGGCGTCTCCGAGCAGGAGTTCCGGCAGCGCTTCGCGAGCCTGGAGGACTGCGCGCTCGACGTCTACGAGCGCTTCATCGCTTCCTTCGAGCGGGCGGTGGGCGGCGCCTACAACGAACAGTCCGAGTGGCGCTCGGCGCTCCGCGCCTCCGCCTACGCCGCCACCGCCTGGATGGGCGAGAGCCCGGAGCTGATGGAGTTCGGCGCCGTCGGCGTCTTGACGACGGGAAGCGAGATGGTGAGGGTGCGGCGAGAAGAGGTGGCCGCGTTCTGCGCGGGCCTGGTCGAGCAGGGGCGCGAAGCTGCGCCCGACCCCGCGGCGGTGCCCGAGTCGGCCTCGCTCCTGGCGATCGGCTCGATCCTCCACCTGCTCACCCAGCGCCTGCAGGAAGGGGCCGAGATCGACCTGGACGAGATGGTCCCGCAGCTGATGTACGGGGTCGTCCGCGTCTACCTCGGCGAGGAGGCCGCCCAGGAGGAGCTGTCGCTGCCGCGGCCCGACCGACCGGGATCCTCGTAGGCGTCCCGGCCGGCGCGCTCGCTTCCTATTCGAACCAGAGTTCCCCCGCCAACGGCATCGGCGGGCTCGGCGAAACCGAGACAGCCTCGGCGTCGCAATCCTCGGCACCGTCGTCTGGTGCGCGCTGATCGTCGTCCCCGGCTGGATCCGCTTCCTGCGCAGCGACCTCAAGTAGCGATCATTCGTACCAAACGCTTCCCGACGAGCCTTGCATTGTCGTGGCACCCAGGTACGAGCCATTGGTTCTGTTGGTTCCACATTCGTTGTAGTCGATTTCGACTTCGATATGTGTAGTCAGCGTGTAATCGGTTTTGCCGGCGTTGTTGAAGTAGACCATGCCAGAGGCAATGTGCTGCGCGCCGATGGTCGTGGTGCAGAACGGAGCTGGTATTGCCATTTGTTTGCCGCTCGGGCACTCGATTTCGCTTGTCCCACTAGCGTTGAGAATGTACGCACAGCCGTTCTCATCAAACGCAATATTGAGGAAGCCGAACGCAGTGCATTTATCGTAATTCGGCACCAGTGTCTGCGTGGAGCTTGTTTTCGCGGCCGTGGTGCCGCTGAACGTTACGGTCGAGCAAGTCACGGTCCCCGCATTCGTAGTGATCACGTGACTCGAGCTCTGGCTACCGCTGACGGTTTGGGGATGGACGCCGGAGTGGAATTCGGCGGCAGAAGCCCCGGAGGCGAAAAGGCAACAGGCGGCGACTACCAGGGTCATCGATATGGACAGGTGCTTGAAGAACGGGGCCACGGGGCGCTCCAATCAGGGTAGACGGACATGAAGGAGCAAATCTGCCCCTGGCCGCCCTCGCAACATTTTGGGGCCGTGAGATTCCCGAGAGGACGCCCCTAAGTCCTTCTCCCTGCGCAGAGCGCTCGGCAATAACACAGGCGCGCGAATACACACCACGCGCCGATCGGCGCTGTTACGCCTTCGACCCGATGCCCAATGGCCTCAAGCAGCAGCGTCGAGCTGGCGCAGCTCCTCGTCGTGGGTCACCGCGTGGCGGCGCAGCTGCCCCTCAGCTTGTCGTGACTTGCACCCAGGTCACCCAAAGAGTGCTTATCCGAACCAGGAGTCTGAACTCGCGCTGGTTGTCGTGCTCCCATGCCACGTGCCATTTTCTCGGAGGGTCCCACATTCGATGTATTTGAGTTTGGTGAAGTTCCAGTGCTCGACGATGTGACGATTCGGAGCCGCGCCGAGCGTTGTGAACGTTGCCCCACCGGATAGTGACTGCCCTGGGACCTGGGTGGTGCAAAACGGCGCTGTGATTTCGATTGCTTTGCCGGCGGTACAGAGAATGTGGGCGGACCCACTCGCTGTCCACTTAAAAGAACATCCGTTCCAGTGAATAGGGATATTGAGGAACCCGAACGCCACGCAGCCTGACATGCTCACAGATACTTCAAGCGATTCCTGTGTTTTTGACGCCTGCGTTCCGGAGAGGTTGACGGTTTTGCACAGTGCGCTTCCGGCATTGGTCGTCAGAACCAGGCTAGCGGCCTGATTTCCGGTCACGGTCGCAGGAGCGCTCGCAACATGGAATTCTTCAGCCAAAGCCGCGGAGGAGAAACAGCAGAAGAAGGCGAGAACCACGCCAACAGGTAGGTGCTTGGAGAATGAGGTCATGTGCCTCCCCAATTAACCAGTCCCTACCGCCCTGGGCAGAACTTCCCCCTGGGACACCAAGTCTCGAGAGAGAACGAGGTTCTTTGCCCTGCACAGGGCGCTCGACGGAAGAGCAGATGCGCAGAATGGAGTAACGCGCCGATCAGCGCTGTCGCGCCTTCGGCCAGCTGCGCAGCAACTCAAGCAGCGGCGTCGAGCTGGCGCAGCTCCTCGTCGTGAGACACCGCGTGGCGGCGCAGCTGCCCGCTCGGCTCGATCGTGTAACTGCCCATCCGCACCAGCGGCGGTGAGTAGGCGTGGATGGTCACGGCGGGCTCGGTGCCCGCGTGGAGGACCCGGTGGATGTCACTTGCTCCGAAGCTGAACGAGGAGCCGGCCTCGGCGGGGCGGGCGATCGGGGCGTCGACTGGGCGGCCGAGGACGAGCCGCTCCTCGCGCACGCTGCCGGCGACGACGGCGACCGCGCCGGCCGAGAGGTCGTGGTCGTGAAAGCCGGTGTCGTGGTCGTGCGACCAGCAGATCAGCCACACATCCAGGTGTTCGTTGCGCACTAGCTGCTTGAAGTTGCGCTGGATCGAGTCGTGCTGGATGTGCTCGGACCAGAGGTCGGGCCGGGCTCCGATCTGACTGGCGACCGCGCGCAGCTCGCGCTCGGTCAGGTCGTGGCCCAGCGGCCGTGCGATGTCCTCGATGCGCTCGATCATGCGGTGGCTCCTTCCCGTCGGGGGGTCAACAAGCGGTGGGGGTTCGCTCTCAGCAGCTCCTGCCCGAGCGCGGCGTTCAGCGGCATCGCGCCGGGGTCGACGACGGGCCGGTCGGAGCCGTAGACCAGCCGCGCCACGCCGACGGCGCCGATCATCGCCTTCAGCATCAGCGGGCCGTATGAGGAGGTGTCATAGAAGACGAGCGGGTCGGGCGCTGCGGGCGCCGTGCCGCCGCGGGCGGCGAAGCGCTCGAGCTGCAGCGGCGCGCCGCCGGCGAGCATCGCGAACAGCACCCGCAGGCGCGGGTGCTGCCGGCGGCCGGAGTGCAGGAACGCGAACCACGCTGCCTGCATCTGGGCGACGTAGTCGGTGAGAGCTGGCCACCAGGGGGGCAGGGAAGGGTTCTCCCCCTGGTGGCCGGGGTGGGAAACAGGCCCGGGGTGGACGAAGAGCGGGGCGTCGTGCACTTCGAGCCGGGCGAGCAGCGGGCCGACCCGCTCGAGCGCGGCAGGACCGGCGAGGGCGCTCGCCGGCAGCGAGATGCCAACGCAGCCCCTGGCGATTACGGCGTCGACGTCAACCGGGTCGGGAGCCTCGAGCTGGACCGCCCCCCAGCCACCGAAGTCAGCCGGCAGGGCGTCGAGGCCGAGGTGGTGGGCCTCCAGCAAGGGCAGGGCCTCCTCGGCCGGAAGCGACTC
Source organism: Solirubrobacterales bacterium (assembly GCA_036265715.1). Classification (GTDB taxonomy): domain Bacteria; phylum Actinomycetota; class Thermoleophilia; order Solirubrobacterales; family 70-9; genus VAYN01. The sequence goes on from DATAON010000069.1 coordinate 37,062, forward strand.
GATGCCGAGCGCGGTCGAGAGCGCGACAAAGGCCCGGTCGATGTCGTCGCGGCGCAGCTCCTCCCCTCGCAGCGAGACGTCGGTCGCCTCGAACGTGAGCACGCTGTCGGGCTCGCCGGCGACGCGGAAGGTCCAGCCGCCGCGCCTGCGCGCGAGGGCCGGGGGCTTCCGGCGCCGTGCCAGCTCCGCGATCAGCGGCTCGGAAAGAAGGTGCTGATGAACGTCGACCGTGTGCATTCTTGGCTAAGTCTATCAAGAATGTCGAGATAACTCCCCATGGAGGAGGAGATGCCACAGATCCTGATCGTCGCCGATTCGAGCGAGAGCAGCGAGGTAGTCGTCTACCGAGAGCGGGTGGACGCCGTCCACCCCGGCACCGAGCACGGCGGGCAGCGGCTTGACGAGGCGCGGGTGGCCTGAGCGAAAACGTCAGACGGCGAGGGCGGTGGCGAACAGCTCGCAGGCCCCGGTGCTTGGCGCCGCCGCCGGTTTGAGCGAGCTGGCGTCGAAGCTGAGGGTGATGATCCTGGCCGGCGTGCGGGCGACGATCGTCCCGGTCGCCCCGACTTCCGGGCCGGCCGAGACGGTGGCGATGACGTTGCCGTCACCTTCGAACTGGCCGCGGCGGGCTTCGGTGTTGTTGGTGGCGTAGGCGTAGCCGGTCCGCGTGGCGCCGATCACCCGCAGGATCATCGCGCTGACGCCGGCGTTGTACTCGCAGGTGGCGCGCACGGTGACGCCGGCGATCGTGAGGACGTCGGAGACGCAGGCGATCGAGAGGGTGCAGCCGGAGAAGCTGCGGTCGATGTAGCCGACCTGGCTGTTGGCGACGAAGCTGCTGGCCGGGTTGCCACCGAGCATTTCGGAGTTGGCCGCCAGGCTGGCTTTGGTCGCCAGATCGGCTTTCGCCGCGGAGCCGGCTTTGGTGGCGAAGGCGGCGCTCTCGGCGCTGGTCGCTCGGTCGGCGCTGGACGCCGTCGGCACGGGCCCGAGCGTGCGGCTGTCCACCTTGGCGCCGGTGATCGTCCCGTCCTTGATCTTGGCCCCGGTCACCGCGCCGGCTTTCAGCTGCGCCGTGCCGACGCTCTTGGCCGGCAGCCGGGCCGCCGCGTAGGCGCCGCCGCCGAGCAGGATGAAGAGGCAGATCGTCGAGATCACGTTGGCGTAGCTGAGGTGTCGGCGGGCAAGCTTCATGGAGACCATCTCGACCGTGACCGAGATCGCCTTGAGCGCTGCAAGCGCGCGGGCGGGGCGGTTCAGTCCGGTTGGCCGCTGAAGCCGAGCTCGTTGCCGTCGGCGTCGCGGAAGATCACCTTGCGGACGCCGTTGGAGTAGGCCTCGACCTCGGTCGGCTCGAGGCCACGGGAGCGGATCTCCCCGACCTGGGCGTCGAGGTCGTCGACGAGAACCGTCTGGATCGCGCCGCCGGGGTTGTCGGCGTCCTCGACGATGAACAGCCAGCGGTGCGCAGCCAGCTCCCAAGCGGCCTCGGTCGCGTGAGGGGAGAAGCTGGGCGCGCCACCGAGCAGCTGTTCGTACCAGGGCTTCGCCGCCGCGAAGTCGCGAACCCGCATGCCGGCGAAGAGGTCGGGAGGCACTATGGCGCCGGCCAGCGGTCCTTGGCGATCGCGCCGTCGCCGTCCTCGGGCCTGCGCTCTGAGTCGAGGTGCTTGCGGGCGAAGCGGGTCTCGAGCTGGTCGTTGCCGCCGGGCTCGATCTCCATCAGGCTCTTGACCGCGAAGCTGGGCATGGGAGCGAGTCTAGGGAGGCGGTTCCGCCGGCCTTTCAGGCGCTTAGTTGGTGCGGTAGAAGAGGCAACGGTAGCCGTGCTGGGTCACCGACGATTCGCTGGTCGACCTGGACGTCTCGTCGCTGGTCAGGACGACCTCTTTGCCGCCGACCAGGTCGACGACGTCCGCGGACCAGGTCTGCGCGGTCACCTGTTCGCCGGGTCGGAGGATGTAGGCGACCAGCTCGCCGAGCGAGGGCAGGCGGCCGCCGGCGTCGCCGCATTCGACCGCGGCGGCGAGCCAGTGCTTGGCGGGCCGGACGTTCTCGTCCCAGCACATGCCGCCGTAGAGGTCGGTGGCGGCCGGGCAGGAGAGCTCGAGTTCGTCGGCGCTGAAGCCCTCGAGGGTTTCGGCGTCCTCGGCGCTGCTGGCCGTGGTGGCGGTGGTCGCGTGGTTGGCGGTGGTCGCCGTCGTCGCGCTGACGGCGGTGGTGGCCGAGTTCGCGGTCTGGGCGGAGGGAACGATCGAGAGCGTCGACTCGTCGATGACGCTGCCGCCGAGCGCGTCCGCTTTCACCTGCTTGCTGGTCAGCGTGCCGCTCTTCAGCTTGCCGGCGCCAACCGTGCCCTTCTTGATCTGGTTGCCGTTGATCGTGGTGGCGGCGTAACCGACCCCGCCGAGGGCGAGGAAGACGGCGAAGCTGGCCATCACGTTGGCGTAGGAGAGGTGGCGGCGAAGGCGGAGGTTGGTCATTGCCCCTACATCGGCGTTCGCCGATGCGAGCTTTACTCGCCGGTCGCCGTGGCGACGATCGTGCGGGCGCTGCCGCGATCGCGGTGCTCACAGAGGTAGATCCCCTGCCAGGTCCCGAGCGCCGGGCGGCCGTCGCGCAGCGGCAGGGTCAGCGACGGGCCAAGCAGCGCAGCCTTTATATGGGCCGGCATGTCGTCGGCGCCCTCCAGCGTGTGGGTCCAGTAGTCAGCGCCTTCGGGGACGGCGCGGTCGAACCAGGCCTCGAAGTCGCGCCGCACCTCCGGCGAGGCGTTCTCGCTCAGCGCCAGCGAGGCAGAGGTGTGCGCGATCAGCAGGTGCAGGGTCCCGACCGAGAACCGCTCCAGCCCGGGGAGCGCGTCAAGCACCTCGGAGGTGATGAGGTGGAAGCCCCGCGAACGCGGGTCGAGCCGGATCTCCCGCTGCAGCCACATCCCTCGGCATCTTGGCAACAAGAGTCGGACGGGGGCCAGGAGCCGGCCCCCGTCCGATCAAATGTCGCTTGAGCCCGATGACGAATCCGGCCTATTCGTACCAAATGCTTCCCGAGGCGCCGGTCACTGTCGACGTGCCGGTGTATGAGCCATTGGTCCGAGCCGTGCCACATTCGTTGTAGTCGATTTCGGTTTTGATGTTTATCGTGGCAATGACGTCGGTTTTGCCGGCGTTATTGGCAAAGCTCATGCCCCCGGCGAGGGTCTGCGGACCGATGGTCGTGGTGCAGAACGGGGCTGTGATTTCCATTTTTTTGCCTTCGGGGCACTCGATTTCGCGCGCCCCGCTGATGTAACCGCAGCCGTTCTCGTGGATCGGCACGTTGATGAAGCCGAACGCGGTGCATTCGTTGTAGTCCGGCGACACTGTCGTATTGGTGCTTGTGCTTGCGCTCGTGGTGCCGGTGAACGATGCTTTTTTACAGCTGACAGTGCCGGAGTTCGTCGTGAAGACGTGACCGGTTGACTGCGTCCCGTTGATGGTCTGCGGATGGACCGCGGAGTGCAGTTCAGCGGCGGATGCGGCCGAAGCCGCGATCGCGCTCAGGGCGAGCACCGACACCACGGCCGTGCCCAGTGCTTTGAACCTATGCTTCATGGTTGACGCTCCCTTCGATTGATTTTCATGGGCTCCGCGCTGGCGGCCTCCCGCCCAGATGCTCAGTGAGCCCAGATCAATCACAACTCCGATGCCGAGGAGAGGCAAGCGGAAGGCGCCATCAGGCGCGCGGCGGAGCGTAGATCCGCGAAAGTGCCCTGCAAATCGGCCTGCGACATTCTGCGCGCGCGCAGATACACACGCGCACACCACGGCCACGGCCCAGGCCCGAATCGATAGGGCGGAGATGGGCGGGCCGACGTCGGCCCGCCCACGATCTACCTCGTGTGGGTTGCTAGTTGCGCCCTATTCGACCCAGACATCTCCGGCACCGCCGGTAAGTGTCGTCACGCCAGTGTAGGAGCCGTTGGTACGAGCCGTGCCGCATTCGTTGTAATCCAGTTCATTTGTGATGTCTGTCGTTATCACGATGTCGGATTTGGCGGCGTTGTTTGAGTAAGTCACGCCAGTGGCGAGGTGTTGAGGCGCGATCGTCACAGTGCAGAACGGAGCTGTGATTTCTATCTTTTTGCCACTGGGGCACTCGATTTCGGATGTTCCGCTGATGTAAATGATGAAGGCGCAACCGTTCTCATGGATCGGCACGTTGATGAACCCGAACACGGTGCATTCGTCGTAGTCCGGCACCAGTGTCAGCGTGTTACTTGTTTTTGCAGGCGTCGTGCCGCTAAACGCTGGTTTCTTTTTACAGACGGCCGTTCCGGGGTTCATGGTCATGACGTGATTAATCGTCTGGGTCCCACTGATGCTCTGCGGCTGGACGGCGCTGTGGAATTCGACGGCGGATGCGGTCGATGCGGCAACCGCGCTCATTGCGAACACGGATACCAGGGCGACGCACAGAGTTTTGAGCTTGCGATTCATCTTGATGGTCTCCTATTGTCGTTTTCGTGCAGAACGATCAATAGGTGCAGCGCTGAAGGTTGCGCAAGCGCTGGAGCGGCACTGCGAGGCTTTTCGCGGGGCGCGGGGTGAAATGCCTGCAACTGTCGATGCGTGACATCGCGCGTGTGCGGAAGCACACGTCGCACGTCGCGCAGCGCTTGCCTGCGAGATGAGGCCCGAGCCGTTGCTCAAGCGGCTATTCGAACCAAAGGCTGCCGGATCCGCCGGTCACTGTCGAGGTGCCGGTGTAGGAGCCGTTCGTCCGGGCGGTTCCGCATTCGTCGTAGTCAAGGTCGGTTTTGATGTTTGTCGTGATCACGACGTCGGTTTTGCCGGCGTTGTTGGTGTAGGACAGGCCAGTGGCAATGTGCTGAGGGCCGATGGTCGTGGTGCAGAACGGGGCTGTGATTTCTATTGGTTTTCCGCCGGGACACTCGACTTCTGTTGTTCCAGTGGCGTAGAAGACGTAGGCGCATTGGTTCTCGTGGACTGGCATGTTGATAAAGCCGAAGATGGTGCATTCGTTGTAATCCGGTGCCAATGTCAGCGTGGCGCTTGTTTTGGCACTCGTTCCTCCCGTGAATGTCGCTTTTTTGCAGGTGAACGTGCCGGCGTTCGTGGTGAACACGTGGCCGGTCGTCTGGGTGCCGTGGATTTCCTGCGGATGGACGGCGCTGTGGAATTCGGCGGCAGATGCGGCTGAAGCGCCGATCGCGCTCATCGCGAAGACGGATGCCAAAACTATGCCCGGTGCCCTGAACCTGCGCTTCATATCGATCCCCTCCATTGAGTGCTAGCCCAGGGGCAACCAATAGCTTCGCCGGCACGGGACCGCAACTCACGACGACCTCGACGCATTCGTCGGACCTTTGCCCTCCGGGGTTGGCGCCATGAAGCCCTGCATAAGGCGATCCGGCAGATGGCGCGCGTGCGGATGCACGCGCGCACGTTCACTGCCCTAGAGGGCGAGCAGGGCGTCCATCTGGCCGACTGCTTCCTTGAGGCCTTCGACCATGCCCATCTCCGCCAGTTTCTCCATCTCCTCGAGCGTCTCGAAGATGGCCTGCATCTGCATGCGGGTGCCGCCGTCGTGCTCGGAGAGCTGCATCCGGGTCTTGGTCACGGGCATCTCCGGGTTGGGATTTCCCTCCGCGTCGGCGAAGCCGTCGTCGGTCTCGAGCGAGCGCGGCGGGTCGACGGCGGTGATCTTCCACCAGCCGTGGAATTTCTCCCCTTCGGGGCCGGTCATGAAGTACTTGACCTCGCCGCCGAGGCTGAGGTCGTGCTCCTGCATCGTCGCCGGGTAGGTCGGCGGGCCCCACCAGCGCTCGAGCTGGCGCGGGTCGGCCCACAGCTCCCAGACCCGCTCGACGGGGGCGTCGAAGTCGGCGACAAGGGTGAGGGTCAGGTTCTCGGTGTCCTGCTCGACACTGGTGACGGTCATCGATTCGTTCCTTTCGGTTTGTTCGCCTTCGGCTCGGGGTCGGCGAGCAGATCGGACATCCGCCCCACCCGCCCGCGCCAGGCCTGCTCGAGCTGGTCGAGGGCCCGCCGCGCCCGCGCCACGGCCTCACGGTCGCTGCGCACGAGCTGCTCCCTTCCGCGGCGCTCCTTGCTGACGAGGCCGACCCGCTCCAGCACCGCGACGTGCTTCTGAACCGCAGCGAAGCTCATCGGGTAGGCATCGGCCAGCCGCGAGACCGACTGCTCGCCGGCGACGGAGCGCCGCAGGATGTCGCGGCGAGTGGCGTCGGCCAGCGCGTGGAAGAGCTCGTCCACAGCCTGCTCGCTCATCTTGGCTTTCTCACGTACAACCACTTGGTTGTAAGTTACCACAGGCGCGCGGCCGGACCGGGCCGCGCGACTCAGGAGTCGAGGCCGGGGATCGGCTCCACGGGCAGTGGGCCGTGGATTTCCGCCAGGCGGTTCGAGGTCCTGGCGATCCTGGGGGCGGCCAGCGAGGCGCTTGAAGCCAACGATGCTGCGCAGGCTGGCAATCGGGAACTCGAGGCCGTCGTAGTCCGCCCGCATCGCCTCGGCTGCCACCGTCGCGAAGTCGAGGGGCGGCGCACCGCCGCGCAGAACTTAGATGACCCCCGCCTCGGTGACCACCCGGAGGTGGTTTTGGCCGAGCAGGTGCTCGTCGAGCAGAGGCGCCTCGTCCCGGTGCCGAACAGCGCGGAGCCCACGCAGCGCCGCCAGCACGCGATGGTCATTGGCGAGATCGTCGGGGACGAGGAAGTCGACGTCCTCGGTGGCGGCGACGTCGAGCTTAGGGTCGGGCGGGGAGCCCATTGCCCCGCTCAACCGCACGCAGGAGGCGCGGCCTGCGCGGAGAGCTGCTGCCCGCGACGCAACAACTCCCCAACCGGAGTGTCCGGCGGGGGCGTGAGAAGCGCTCTCTTTTCGGCACCAAGACGCTTCCACTCGGCCTCGTGGCCGGGCTCGAGCAGGGTGCCCGCAGAACGACTCATGCCGACAACGCTACGCCGATCCCCTCTCCTGTGCGGAAATTCGCGGCCGTCGAGGCGCCGGCACCACGTCGATGAGAGCTTCTAAGCTCTGGCCATGGACGACGCCATCGCCCGCTACCGCGCCGCCACCGAGGCGGGAGACGTCGATGGCTTCATGGCGACGATGGCGGCCGATGTCGAGGTCGTCTCGCCGATCTCCGGCCGCATGGTCTTCCGTGGCCATGACGACGTGCGGGTTCTGCTGAGCGCCGTCTACGGGACTTTGAAGGGGCTGCGCTGGACCATCGGGGTTGGCGAGGGCGCTGACCGGGTGCTGGTCGGCGAAGCGAAGATCCTCGGCATCCGCATGACCGACGCGATGGTCTTCGAGCTCGCGGCCGACGGGCAGATCCAGCGGATCAGCCCGCACCTCCGGCCCTGGCTGGCGCTGACGCTTTTCGCCGCGGTGCTTGGGCCGAAGGTAGCCCGGCGCCCGGGCATCGTCCGCCGCGCCCTGGCTGGCTGAGTCAGCCCGCTTCGCGCCGCGCTGCTTCAAGCTCGGCCGCGACGGCGCCCGTCTGGTCGGCGATTTCCAGCCGCTGTTCGAGGATCGGGATCGCCTCCGCCGCGCGACCGCTGAGCCGCAGCGCGTTGCCGAGATTGAAGAGCGCGTAGGCGTAGTTGATGTCGTCGGTGCCGGGCGGGAAGGTGCTGACGGACTCTTCGAGCTTGGGGATCGCCGCTTCGTAGCGGCCGGCCTGCAGCAATTCGTAGCCCTCGTCGTTGAGCGACGTGGCCAGCGCCGGATCGCCGCCGGAGGGCGCCGGCGGCTCGGAGTCGGCGGCTGGCGATTTGACGCTGCCGACATCACCGTTGGACTGCGTCCCATTGCCGGCAGCTTCTTTCGGCGCCTGCGCTTCACCGCCGTCCCCGGAGCCGCCGGCCAGCGCGACCGCGAGCCCGATCGCGACGACGAGCGCGACGAGCGCCGCGGCCGCCGCCCAGCGCCGGCGGGTCGGCGGCCGCTCGAGCGGGGCGCGGTCCACCCCGCTCGCGCGAGTCGGCTCAAAGGCCGCGGTCGGCTCGCCCGGCTCGGGGGCGCGCTCGAGCTGGGCCAGCGCCTGCCGGGCCGAGAACGGCCGCTGCTGGGGATCGGGGCTGAGCAGGCGGCCCAGCAGCGCTTCCAGCGCCGTGGATCCCTCGGCCTGGCAGGAGCGCAGCACCACCCCGCACGAGTAGAGGTCGGAGCGTTCGGTCGCGGCCTCGCCCGCCATCACCTCCGGGGCGGTGTAGCGCTCCGTCCCCAGCACGAGGCCGGTCTGGGTCAGCGCCGTCGCGTCGCGCGGCAGGGCGATCCCGAAGTCGATCAGCTTGGCGGTGCCGTCGGCGTCGAAGACGATGTTCTGCGGCTTGATGTCGCGGTGGAGGATGCCGGCCTCGTGGATGTGGGCGACGGCACCGAGCAGCTCCTCGGCCAGCCGGCCGCGGTCGACCGGCTGATCGCGCGCGATCAGCTCGGCAAGGCTCTCGCCGGGCACGAACTCCATCACAAGGTAGGGGCGTTCCTCGCCCTCGGAGTAGTCGTAGACGTCGACCAGGCTGGGGTGCGAGACGCCGCCGGCGACCGTCGCCTCGCGGCGGAACCTGGCGAGGAAGTCGGGGTCGTCGGCGATCGCGTCGGAGAGCAGCTTCACCGCGACGGGCCGGTCGAGAACCTCGTCGTGGCCGAGCCAGACGGCCGCCATGCCACCACGGCCAAGCACCCGGTCAAGCCGGTAGCGGTCCTTCAGCACCTCGGGCATCTACTCCCGCTTCCCGCCGAGGGAGGAGCGCAAACGGCTGGGCGTCAGCCTGCGCGGCGCAGCTTGACCGTGGCGGTGACGGTGCGGCGGTTGCCGAGCAGGTCGGCGCCGCGGACGCGGACGCGGGAGCGGAAACTGCGCTCGGGCAGGGCCTGGCCCTTGAGGGCGACCGAGGCGCGACGCCCGGCCGGGATCCGGAAGCTGCCGGAAGCGAGGACGCGGCCCTTGCCGGTGAGCAGCTTGACCTTGCCGTGGCAGGGGCCCGAGCGCTCGGCCCTGGGGCAGCGCAGTCGCAGGCGGGCCACCCCGTCGCGGAGGACCCCGGTGCGGGCGACCGTCATCAGCGGCGCTATCGACTCCGCCGTGATCAGCCGCGGCCGGCGCTGCTTGCGCTTGACACCGATGGGCCGATCTCGCGAAGTGAAGGCGTCAAATCGGCCCGTCGGCCGGGGTGCCCGCTGCGCGGCGGGGACGCCCATGTCCATGACGTAGATGTCGACGTCGACGTCGTCGTCGCCGGGGACCAGCTCTTCGTAGGTGGAGAAGGCGATGAAGCGGCCGTTGGGCGAGGCGCCGGCGCAGAAGGCGCCGGACTGGCGCCCTGCGGAAGCCGCCGGGGAGACCAGGCTGATCGCCCCGTTGCGCCACTCGTAGATGTCCGCCAGCCCGTCGGTGTCCTGCGGCAAGAGCCGCCCCCAGGTGCGGAAATAGGCGCGTTCGCCGTCGCCGGTGACCTCGCAGAGCGTCACTTCCTCCTCCTTGCCGGCAGCGGTCGGGCCGCGCGGCGTGACCAGGCGGAAGCCGGCGGCGGCCGACCAGGTGTAGATGTCGAGTTCGTCGTCCTGGTCCTCGGGAGTGAGGGCGCCGTTGCTGCGGAGGAAGAACCGGGTGCCGTCGCGCGAGACGGTTTCGAGGCCGACGAAGGCTCCCGCCGGCAGGCCGGGGAGGGCGACCCGTTCGAGCGCGCCGTCGAAGCTGGCCCGGTAGATGTCGGGGCCGGGATTGGCGTCGTCGGGGGTCTGGGCCGAGTTGGCGATGAAGTAGGCCGAGCCCTCCTCGGCGGCGCCGGCGAACGAGTACGGGTCGAACGACTCGAAGACCGAGCCGGGGCCTTCCCCCGGGGGAGCGGTCCTGGTCAGCCGCCGCAGCACGCCGTCGCGCCAGGCGAAGATGTCGTTGCTCAGCTGCCCGCTTTCGCTCGGCGATTTGCCGCTGTCCTCGGCGGTCAGGTGCGCGGCGGTGGAGAAGTAGGCGGTGGCGCCGTCGGGCGAGGCGCCGAGGAAGCGCGGCTGGGGAATCATCGGGTAGGGCCATTCCGCGGTCGGCTTGGTTTCGTCGGGACCGGTCGAGACCAGGCGGGTCACCCCGTTGGCGCGCTGGTAAACGTCGGAGGTCCCGTCCCAGTCCTCCGGGACCAGGGCCTGACCGGTTTCGAAGTAGACGTACTGGCCGTCGTCGGAGGCCCAGACCGCGTGCGAGCCCGAGGTCGCGTTCGGGTTCGCGAAGGGACCGTCCAGCGGCCCAGTCGTCAGCAGCGAGTAGGCGCCGTTGGCACGAACGTAGACGTCGGAGGAGCCGTCAGCGTGACCGGCGTCACCGTCCTCGGGCACCAGCGAGGCTTCGGTTCCGAAGTAGACCCGGGAGCCGTCCGGGGAGACCCCGAGCAGGAACGCGGCCGAGCGGTAGTTGCCTTCGGAGGGGATCGGCGTCCCGTCGGGCCGTTTGCTGACCAGAACGGTCTGGTTGCCGACCCGCTCGTAGATCTGCCAGATGCCGCCGTGCAGCGTGCCGTCGCCGAGCGCGTCTTCGGTCAGCTTCTCGTAGCTCTGGAACCAGGCGCGGCCGGAGTCGTCGAGCTGGACTTCGCAGTGGCGAACCAGCGCCGTCCCGCAGTCGAAGGATGCTGAGGCCGCCGGCGCGCCCGCAAAGGCGGCGGCGAGGGCGGCAAGCCCCAGCCACTTCCCGATCCACCTGCCTCCCCAGCTCATGGCGCGCATCCTAGGGATAAACCCCCGATTGGCGCGAAAGTCCCGGTTCGTTCGGGGCCGCACCACGCAAGTGGCGCTGAGGCACAGGCTGGTTGAATCCCAGGCGATGGCGGCGCCCTTCCTTCTGGCCCAGCTCAGTGACTTCCACGTCGGCGCCCCGGCCAGCGGGCGCGACCCGCGCCAGTGCCTGCGGGCGGCGATCGACGCGGTGGCGGCACTGCCCGATCGGCCCGACGCGCTGCTCGCCTCCGGCGACCTCAGCGACGACGGCTCGCCGGCGAGCTATGAGTTCGTGCGCGAGCAGTTGGAGCGGCTCGGCCTGCCTTACTTCGTGCTGCCCGGCAACCACGACGACCGGGCGGCGCTGCGCCGGTGCTTCGACCTGGCCGGCGAGGGCGACGACCCGATCCAGTACGCCGCCGACCTCGGGCCGCTGCGCCTGGTCGCGGTCGACACCGTGCTGCCGGGCGAGGACCGGGGCGAGCTCGACGACGTGGCGCTGACCCTGATCGAGGCCGAGCTGGCGGTAGCGCCCGAGCAGCCGACGCTGCTGGCGATGCACCACCCGCCGCTGCACACCGGCATCCCACCCTTCGACGAGATCTGCCTCGACGCGGGCGCCCGCGGAGGCCTCGCCGCCGTCCTCTCCCGCCACCCGCAGGTGCTGCGGATCGTCGCCGGCCACGTCCACCGCACCATCGTCGGCGAGCTTGCCGGCCGCGCCGTGCTGACCGTGCCCAGCACCTACGCGCAGGCGCGGCTCGACTTCACCGCGACCGACTTCGGCCTCAACGACGACCCGCCCGGCTTCGCCGTGCACGCGTTCGCGAACGGGGAGATTGCTTCGCACATCCAGCCGCTTCCCTGAGCCGGGTGTCGATTCCGACGCCTCCCGTTCGTCTCAGGGAGGATCCACGTAACTCGACCTCCAGAGGTGACGAACGATGCTTGCCCGCAGCAGCTACGACAAGGCCTACATCGACGGTGTGCGCCAGCGCATCAAGGCGCAGGTAGCAACCTTCGAGACGCTCGCCGGCGCCGCCGGCGGCGAGGACGCGCAACCCGTGGCGGACTTCGCGCCGCTCTTCTTCGGTCACCTGACGATCGCCCTCGACGGCTACTTCCTCCACCGCACTCGCGGCAAAGAGGCGAAGAAGGGACCGCTGAAGGACCTGCGGGCGCTGGCCGAGGCCGTCGCCGAGGAAGGCATCGCGGTCAGCCGGCAGGAGTTCTCGGCGCTGGCCAGCGCCAGCCTGGCCGAGCTCGAAGAGCGGTTCACCGGGTAATGAGCGGCGCGATCGACCTCTCGGTGCCGCCGCTGGCCACTCTGAACAAGCGCGCCAGCGCCAAGTGGTCCTCGCAGGGGGACGGGGTGCTGGCGATGACGATCGCCGAGATGGACTTCCCGCTCGCGGCGCCGGTCGCGGCGGTGTTGCGGGAGGCGATCGAGCGGGACGACCTCGGCTACGCGCCGGCCGACCCGGTCGCGGCCAAGCGCGCCCTCGCCGGCTTCGCCGAGCGCCGGCTCGGCTGGAGCCCAGACCCCGAGCAGGTGGCGATCGTCCCCGACACGATCACCGCGGTGATCGTCCTCTGCGAGGCGCTGCTGCGCCGGGGCGAGACGATCGCGATGGCGACCCCCGCCTACCCGCCCTTCTTCTCGATCCTGCCGCGGGCCGGTTTGGAGATCGCCGAGCTGCCGCTCGACGCGGCGGGCGAGCTTGAGCTTGGCGGGCTGGAGGAGGCGCTCGCCGCGGGAGCGCGGGGCCTGCTCCTGGTCAACCCGCACAACCCCAGCGGCAGCGTCGCCAGCCACGAGCGACTGGGCCAGGTCGCCGAGCTCTGCGCCCAGCACGAGGCCTGGGTCCTCGCCGACGAGATCCACGCGCCGCTGGTCCTCCCGGGCGCGACCCACACCCCCTGGCTCGAGGTCTCCGACGCCGCCCGCGAGTTCGGCTTCTGCCTCACCTCGGCCTCGAAGGCGTTCAACCTCGCCGGCCTCAAGTCGGCCCAAATCGTCACCGCCTCCGCCCGGGCGCGGGCGGTGGTCGACCGCCTGCCGCCGCTCGCCTCGGCCGCCGGCATCCTCGGCACCCTCGCCGCCGCGGCCGCCTTCGCCGAAGGCGACGAGTGGCTCGACGCCGTCCTCGCCCAGCTCGACGCCAACCGTCGCCAGCTCGGCGACGAACTGGCAGCGAAGCTGCCCGGCGTGCGCTGGCGCGAGCCGGCGGGCACCTACCTGGCCTGGCTCGACTTCCGCTCGCTGGGGCTCGGCGACGACCCCGCCGCCGCCCTGCTCGAGCGCGGCCGTGTCGCCCTCAGCCCCGGCCCGACGTACGGTGGCGCGGGCGCCGGCTGGGCCCGGCTCAACTTCGCCACCAGCCCGGCGCTGCTGCGCGAGGGCGTCGAGCGGATCGCCACCGCAGTCGCAACCTCCTAGCCGCGGCGCCGACGCCAGAAGGGCGAAGCGCCCGCCCTGCAAGATCGTCGCGGTGCACTCTCCAAAGCCGGTCTTCACGCTGCCGCCGCGCGGCTAGAGCTGGGTGAAGACGAAGCCGAACACGGCGCTGAGATAACCGGCAAGGAGCAGCCGCTGCAGCGAGTCGAAACGGGCCTCGAGGCGGTCGAAGCGCCCCTCCATGCGCTCAAAGCGGGCATTGGTCTCGGCCTTGAAGTCACGGATGTCACGGTCGACCCGGTCGAAGCCGCGGTCCATCCTCTGGGCGAGGTCGTCGAGCCGCTCGTCGGTCCACGCTTTCCTCATCGTCTCCATGGAAATTACTGTAGACAGAAAGTTTCTACGCGTGGGTGCCGGAACTGGAACTTTTCAGCAGCCGCTCGACCGCGTCGCGGCGGTGGTCGAAGATGCGCTCGAGGTCGCGCCGGACCAGCAGCCTGCGGGCGATCTCGCCGAGCGGGCCGAAGGGCAGCGCGTAGCGGACGCGGTCGCGCAGGATCGTCGCCCCGGGCCCGTCGGACTCGAACTCGTGGGTGTGGTGCCAGAGCGCATAGGGACCCTTGGTCTGCACGTCGACGAAGCGGTGCGGCGGCTCCCAGGCGTCGATCCGGGTGCGCCAGCGGACCGGCACGCCGTGCAGCTTCAGCCGGTATTCGATCCGCGCCCCGGGGCGCATCACCACGTCGGGCGTCGTCACCTCGAAGCCGAGCCACGGCGGCGTGATCGCCTCCAGGTTCAGCGCCTCGCCGTAGAAGTCGAACACCTCCGCGATCGGCCGCTCGACCCGCTGCTCTCGCTCCAGCACATGCTCGCGTCCCATCGAGCAAGGTTACGGGGGCGCCTCGGTGAGCTTTGGTGAACAATGGCGCGATGCGCCGCGCCGTCTTCGCTTCCATGCTCGCCCTCGCCGCGCTGTTGGCGCTCGTCTTGGCCCCGGCCGCAACCGCCGCGGCGGACGAGGTCGAGGTCGAGGTCGGCAAGGTGCGACTGGCGACGGCGCCCTCGGGCCAGCCGGCGCTGCTGGTGCCCGTCACCTACCCGATCGAGATGGCGGGACGGCTGGTCCGGCTGACGGTCTCGCTGCGGCGACCCGACGGCAGCCTTGTCCGTGTCTGGAGGGATCACTCGCCTGCAAACGCGGGTCCGTTGCGCACGCCGGAGCGTCGGGGGCGCTTCGTCTTCGTCCACCGCATCGACGTCGATGCCGCCGCCGCCATCGAGCTGCGGGCAGGGAGCCAGCTGCGCCTGGCCGCCAAGGCGAACCTCAATCCCGACCGCGACAGCGGCCGCGAGCGCTACTGGCTCGACTCCGACGCGCAGCCGGTGCCGCTCGCGAGCGGCGGCGCTCCCGTCTGCGCCACCACGCCGCGGCTGCGAGCGAGGCCGGGACGCGCGGTCGTCGTGCCGCTGCCGCTCTGCACCCAGCCGATCCGCTGGACCTTCGGCGAGCGCCCCGACGGCGGCAACGCCCGGATCCGCGACGGCGCCCTCGTCTTCCGCTCCAGCTCGCGCTTCCGCGGCACCGCCGACCTGACCCTGGTCGGCCACCCAACCGGCAGGGCCTCGGCCTCGGTCACGCCCGCCTTCGCGGTCGCGCCGGTGCTGGTCACCGTTGGCGCCGCCAAGGCGCCGGTGGTTCGCGCCCTCGGCGACTCGGTCACCGCCGCTTTCGGCTACTACGAAGACGGCTCGCAGATGAGCATCGCCCGGCTCTTCTCCTGCCGGCCCCCGGTCGGAAAATACGACGACGCCTGCTCCTCGAACTCGAAAGTCCAGAGCAACACCGTCGAGGAAGTCGAATACGCCACCGATTACGGCCTCTCCAACAACGTCTCCTGGGCGGCCCAGTGGGCGAACGAGCACGGGGTGTCGAACTTCAAGAACTTCGCGATCAGCGGCTCGCGGCCGCAGGACTGGTTCGGCGAAGGGCAGTTCGCGGAGACGACTAAGGAACTCGAGAGCGAAGACCCCGACTACGTGTTGGCGACGATCGGCGCCAACCCGATCCTGACCGAAACCCTGTTCGGGATCGACAACATGGGCTGCGCTGTCTGGGCCGACATCTTCGGCGAATACCAGGCCTGCATCGAACGCGCCTTCGACAAAGTCAACCTGGCGGAGAACCTCCGCGGGTTCTACTCAGAGTTGGTCAAGAACACCGACGCTCAGATCATCGCCATGCAGTACCACCTCTCGGTGCCTTCGTCGGCGATCGCCTACACCGCGGTCCAGATCGCCGAGATGGCGGACCTGATGAACGCCGAAATCGCCGCGGCGGCCGCGGCGGTGAGCAAGACGCGGATCGACGTCGTCACCCCGCCCCACTTCAACGTCGGCATCAGCCTGGCGCCGGTCTACCCCGCGAAGTACAAGTGCAAGGGCCTGCTCTTCAACTCGCGGGTCGACGGGCCGAGCGTGCAGTCGACCCCGAGCCAGGTCTTCCTCCGCGTCGCCCACCCGCTCGAATTCTGCGGCGGCCCGGTCACCGGCCCGCCCTGGGTGATCAGCGGCGACACCGGCATCCACCCCAGCGCCGCCGGCTACGCGCAGATGGCCTCCCAGGTCCCCGCCCCCGAATAGGTCGGGCGCCAATCGCGTGGTTCCTTTTTAACCCCACAGGTAATTAAGGAACCACGGGATGCTCGGCCTCGAGCATCAGCAGGGCTATCAGCGTGGTCGCGTCGGTGATCTCGCGCAGCGTCGCCGCGATCTCGGCGCGCGGCAGCCGCACGACGTCGATCTGCTCGTCCTCGTCCTGCTCGGCGCTGGCCGGCGACAGCCCCGTGGCGGCGAAGATCCAGGCCCGCTCGCTGAGGATCCCGGGGCTGGTGTGGACCAGCTTCAGCTCGCGCCAGTGCCTGGCCGCCAGCCCGACCTCCTCGGCCAGCTCGCGCTTGCCGCAGGCGAGCGGGTCCTCGCCGGGCTCCAGCGTCCCCGCCGGGATCTCCAGCAGCCCGTCCTCCTCGACCGCCTCGCGCGGCTGTCGCACCAGGTAGACGACATCGTCGTCGTAGGCGAGGATCGCGACCGAGCCGGGGTGCTCGACCACCTGGCGCTCGACCTCGGTCCCGTCCTGGCGCCGGTAGCGCTTGATCGCGACGTCGATCGTGTGGCCTTCGTGGACCTTCTTGGAATCGAGCAACTCCATCCGCCGCAGGCTAACCATTGCCCTGACCGGTTCACGATTCCGATCCGGTTTTGGCGGGATCGGCATCTGGGTACAGCTCTTCGCGAGGGGCGCCACGGCGGATCTGCGAGCGATCCCCGAGGTGTCCCCTCTTTAAATAGGCTGGCAGCGATGGCCGAGCTGATCGTCACCGAGTTCATCACCCTCGACGGGGTCATGGAGGCCCCAGGCGGCGAGCCGAGCCACCCCCACACCGGTTGGGTCGGCCCCTTTATGGAGAACGACCCCGAGCTGATGCCGTTCAAATTCGAGGAGCAGATGCGAGCCGAGTCGCACCTGCTCGGCCGGGTCACCTACGAAAGCTTCGCCGGCGCCTGGCCGCAGCGCGAGGGCCCGTTCGCCGACAAGGTCAACGCGATGCCGAAGCACGTCGTCAGCGCGACCCTGGAAGAGCCGGAGTGGAACAACTCAACCGTGGTCGGCGGCGACGTCGAGGCGGCGGTGGCAAAGCTGAAGGCGGAGACGGCGGGCCCGATCCTCGTCGCCGGCAGCCGCACCCTGGTCCAGGAGCTGCTGCGCAAGGACCTGGTCGACGAGCTGCGGCTGATGATCTTCCCGGTAGTGCTTGGCTCCGGCGACCGGCTCTGGCCGGACGACAACCCGGAGATGACGACGCTGGAGGTGGCGGAGACCAACACCACCCCCAGCGGCGTCCAGGTGAACGTGTTCCGGCGCGCTAGCTGACGCGCTCGATCAGCGTCCCGGTCCCGAGACCACCACCGCAGCACATCGTCACCAGGCCGAGGCTCTTGTCGGAGCGCTCCAACTCGTGCAGCAGGGTGGTGGTGAGGCGGGCGCCGGTCGAGCCGAGCGGGTGGCCGATCGCGATCGCGCCGCCGTTGACGTTGACCCGGTCCATGTCGGGATTCAGCTCCCGCTGCCAGGCGCCGACCACAGAGGCGAAGGCCTCGTTGATCTCGACCAGGTCGATGTCGTCGATCGCCATCGAGTTGCGGGCGAGGATCTTTTCCGTCGCCGGGATCGGGCCGGTCAGCATGATCACGGGGTCGACCCCGACCGTGGTCTGGTCGACGATCCGCGCCCGCGGCTTCAGCCCCAGGGACTCGGCCTTCTCGCGGGTCATCAGCAGCACCGCGGCGGCGCCATCGGAGACCTGCGAGGAGTTGCCGGCGGTGATGCGGCCGTCCTCCTTGAAGGCCGGCTTCAGCCCGGCGAGGCCCTCCAGGGTCGTTTCGGGACGGATGCCCTGGTCGGTCATGTAGGTGTCGCCGTTGACCGCGATTGGCACCATCTCCCGCTCGAAGCGACCCTGCTCGGTCGCCTGCGCCGCCCGCTGCTGGGAGCGCAGCCCGATCTCGTCCAGCTCGGAGCGCGGGATCTCCCATTTCTCGGCGATCATCTCGCCGGAGAGGCCCTGCGGGATCAGGTTGTAGCGCTCGAGCAGCTCCGGCGTGAACGGCTGGCCGTGCTCACCGATCACCTGGAAGCCGTCGGCGAAGGAGATGTGGCCCATGTGCTCGACCCCGCAGCCGACGGCGACGTCGTGGACGCCGGAGGCGATCAGCGCCGCGGCGAAGTTGACCGACTGCTGGCCAGAGCCGCACTGGCGGTCGACCGTGGTCGCCGGCGTCGTCTCCGGCAGGCCGGCCTCAAGCCAGGCGTTGCGGGTGATGTTGTAGGCCTGCTCGCCGAACTGCTGCACGCAGCCGCCGATCACGTCCTCGACCTCGGCGGGGTCGATCTCGACCCGGGCGAACAGCTCGGTGAAGGTGCGGGCGAGCAGGTTCGAGGGATGCAGGTCCTTGTAATAGCCCTTCTCGGGGTGACCGCGACCGACGGGAGTGCGCACCGCCTCGACGATCACTACCTCACGGCCATTTTCAAGAAACGGGTTCATCTCGGTCCTTTCGGCTCACTTACTCTCTGTAAGTACCTCTCTAGCTTGGCAGACTGAGGGTGTGCGAGCGCTCGCAATCGTCCACCAGCGCGACGCCGGTCCCGGCGTCTTCGCCGAGGCGATCGCCGAGGCCGGTTGGGAGCTTGATTCCTGGCTGCCGCCGGAGCAGCCGGAGCCGCCCGCCGACCCGCTCGGCTACGACGCCGTGCTGGTGCTCGGCGGCGCGATGAACGTCGACCAGGAGGCGAGCCACGCTTGGCTGGCGGCTGAGAAGGCGCTGATCCGGGAATTGCTCGAGCGGGAGCGGCCGCTGCTCGGCCTCTGCCTCGGCAGCCAGCTGGTCGCCGAAGCGGCCGGGGCGCAGCCGCGGCGGGCGAAGCGGCCGGAGATCGGCTGGCACCGGGTCGAGGTGACGGCCGCGGGCGGCGAGGACCCGCTGCTCGGCCCGCTGGCGCCGAGCTTCGAGGCCTTCGAGTGGCACAGCTACGAGTTCCCGCTGCCGCCCGGCGCCGTCGCGCTCGCCCGCAGCGAGGTCTGCCTGCAGGCGGCGCGCCTCGGCCCCGCGGCCTGGGCGCTGCAGTTCCACCCCGAGGTCAGCGCCGCCGACGCCCGCGACTGGATCGAGGACTACCGCTCCGACCCCGACGCGGTGGCGATCGAAGTCGACCCCGTCGCGCTCGCGGCTGAGACCGCGGCGAAGATCGCCGCCTTCAACCAGCTCGGCCGGGATATCTGTCGACGCTGGCTCACCGTCGCTGGTTCGTGACCCACAGCCGGGCTACGCTCTCGGCGTCCCCGCCGACCAGGAGGTCCGATGTCTCGCCCCACCCTGCTGCGCGCCAGGCTTGCCGCGCTCGCCCTCGCCTGCTGTGCTCTGACCTTCCCCACGGGCGCCGGCGCTGCCACCGTCATCAACGGCGGCTTTGAGACCGGGAACCTCGACGGCTGGACCATCTTCAGCAACACCGGCAAAGGGAACTGGTTCGCCTACACCGGAACGGAAGGCCCGATCTCCCTGCGCCCGCTCTACGCGCCACCGCAGGGAAACTGGGCGGCCGGTGCGGACGAGAACAACATCGACACCGTGATCCTCTACCAAGACGTGGCGCTCGAGCCGTTCTCGACCCACCGCCTGGCGGCGACGCTCTATTACACGTCCGGCGCCCCGATCGCGGTCCCCAGCCCGAACACGCTTCTGGTTCCCGGGGTTGCCCCCGACAACCAGCAGTTCCGCTTCGACGTGATCAGACCAACCGCGGCACTGACCTCGCTCGACCCGGCCGACATCCTCGCGACTCCGTTCGCGACCGCAGTCGGCCACCCGACGGGCTTGGCCCCGACCCCGCTCACGACCGACCTCAGCCCCTTCGCCGGCCAGACGGTGCGCCTGCGGATCGCCACCGTGGCCGGGGACAACTATCTGGTCGGCGGCGCCGACGCGATCTCGATCACCAGCACCTCGCCGGCTCCGCCGGTGCCAGCCCCGCCCTCGAACGAGTTCAGCCGCGGCAAAGTCCAGCTCACTCCCGGGACCGGCGGCGGCTTCCTCGCGATTAACGTCCCTGGCCCCGGCGTGATCAAAACCGTCGACGCGCGGACCAAAATCGCCACCGCGACCGCGCGGACCAGCCTTAAAGCAGTCCACACGCGAATCCGCCGCTCGATCAAGAGCCCGAAAGCCGCCGGCCAGGTGCTGGTCCCGCTGCACCCGAACAACTACGGGTTCAAGCAGTTGGAGGAAAAAGGCAGGCTGAAAGTCAGGGTCCGCGTCACCTACACGCCAACTGGCGGCGTCGCGAACACGAAGAGCTTCAACGTCACCCTGAAACTGGCGCCCAGCGGCGGCGGCCCGAGCCGCTAAGGCTCGGAGACGATCAGGCGCAGGGAGCCGTCGAAGCTCTCCTGCGCGCGCAGGTGGCCATGCTCGGCGTCCCACTCGCCTGACTGCAGCGAGGCGGCCAGGCGGGCGACGATCCGCTCCTCCACCCCCTCGTCGAGCAGCTCCCAGAGCGACTGCGAGGCGCGGACCTCGGGGTCGAGCAGCGCCTCGGGCCGGTTCCAGTAGGCCTCGAAGAAGCCGTCCGTGCAATCGGCGGGCGTCGGGATCGACTCGATCCGGGTGCTGCCGCCGAGCTCGGCGGCGATCTCGCTGGCCAGGCCGAAGCGTGGGCGCTCGATCTCCAGCCCCTCGCGCAGGACGTCCTGCTGCCAGGCGGGCAGGGCGCCGAGCTCGAAGGTGAGGACGACGACCGGCCCGCGGGTGACCCGGCGCATCTCCGCCAGCCCGACCGCCCGCGGGTGCCAGTGGTGAACGGTGATGCAGGCCATCGCCGCGTCGAAGCTGTCGTCGTCGAAGGGCAGTGCCTCGGCGCTCGCCGCGAGCGCCGGCGCCGCGCCGAGCGGGCGGTTGGCCCGCATCGTCGCGCTCGGCTCGACCGCCAACAGCCAGCGGTCGCGGGGCTCGTAGGAGCCGGTGCCGGCCCCAACGTTCAGCACCGTCGCCGCGTCGCCCAGCGCCGCCCGCACCCTCGCCTCGATCCGCGGGTCCGCCTGCCGGTGCCGCGCGTAGGTCCGGCCGTGCCGGTCGTAATCCACCCGCCGTGCCTCCATCGGCCGACCGTAACAGCGTTTGTCGTTTGTCACCCTCTGGGTTACAAAAGTCAAAAGGACTCGGCCCGTAGGATCAGGCTCTTGCGCCGCGCCACGCTCAGCTGCCTCGTTCTTTGCCTGCTGGCGCTACCCGCCGGCGCCAGCGGCGCGGCCAAGGAGCCGGGGCGGGAACCGTTCTTCCCGCGGGCGGGCAACGTCGGTTATGACGCGGAGAGCTACGAGGTCGCGCTCTCCTTCCGCCCGGCCAGCGACCAGATTCGCGCGCAGGCGACGATCGAAACGACCGCCACGCAGCGGCTCTCGCGCTTCTCGCTCGACCTGATCGGGCTGGAGGTGACGGCGGTGACTGTCGACGGCGAGCCGGCGCGGTTCAGCCGCGGCCGCGAAAAGCTGAAGATCGAGCCGAGCATCCCGATCGCCCGTGGCGCCAGCTTCGCGACGGTGGTCAGCTACCGCGGCGACCCCGAGCCGGTCACCGACCCCGACGGCGGTCACGAGGGCTGGATCGACACCAACGACGGCGCCTTCGCGGTCGGCGAGCCGGTCGGCACCGCCTCCTGGCTGCCCTGCAACAACGTCCCCGCCGACAAGGCGAGCTTCGAGATCTCGGTCACCGTGCCCGAGCGCCTGAAGGCCGTCTCCAACGGCCGCCTCACCGCGACCGAGCGCGAGGGCAGCCGGACGACCTACAGCTGGCGCGAAGACACCCCGATGAGCCCGTACCTGGCGCTGGTCGACATCGGCCGCGGGCGGCTCGTCCACGAAGAGATCGCCGGCCTCCCCGCCTGGACCCTGATCGACCCGCTTCTGGAGGAGTACTCGCTGCCGATCCTCGCCAGGCTCGGCGAGGTGATCCGCTTCGAGCAGGGGGTCTTCGGCCCCTACCCGTTCGACAGCGCCGGCTCGGTGGTCGACTACGCCCCCGGCGTCGGCTACGCGCTGGAGACCCAGAGCCGGCCGATCTACCTCTTCGTCCCCGACCTGACCACGGTCGTGCACGAGACCGCGCACCAGTGGTTCGGCGACTCGGTCGGCCTGCAGCGCTGGCCCAACATCTGGCTCAACGAGGGCTTCGCGACCTGGGCGGAGTGGTACTACGCCGAGAATCACGGGGGCCGCAGCGCCCGCGAGATCTTCCGCGCTCTATATAAGGTGCCGGCGACCAAGACCGCGATTTGGGAACCACCGTCGGGACACCCCGGCCAGGCCAAGAACCTCTTCGCCCCCTCCACCTACATCCGCGGCGGCATGGCGCTGGAGGCGCTGCGGATCAAGATCGGGACCAGGCCGATGCTGAAGGCGCTGCGCCGCTGGGCGACCGAGAACCGCTACGCCAGCGCCAACATCAAGCAGTTCACCGACCTCGCCGAGGAGGTCAGCGGCGCGAGCCTCGGGCCGCTGTTCGAGCGCTGGCTCTACCAGCGCGGCAAGCCCTGAGGCGAGCGGGCTAGTCGACCTGGCCCGGGGTCAGGTAGGCGGCGGAGAGGCCGCCGTCGACGAGGAAGGTGCTGGCGGTGACGAAGGAGGAGTCCTCGGAGGCGAGGAAGAGCGCCGCCTTGGCGATCTCCTCGGGCTCGCCGAAGCGGCCCATCGGGATGTGGACAAGCCGCTTCGCCGCCCGCTCGGGGTCCTTGGCGAAGAGCTCCTTCAGCAACGGCGTGTTGACCGGGCCCGGGCAGAGCGCGTTGACGCGGACGCCGCGGTCGGCGAACTCGACCCCGAGCTCCCGCGAGAGCGACAGCACCGCACCCTTCGACGCCGTGTAGGAGATCTGCGAGACGGCGGCGCCCATCGTCGCCACGAAGGAGGCGACGTTGATGACCGAGCCGCCGCCGGCCGCGATCAGGTGCGGGATGCCGTGCTTGCAGCAGAGGAAGACGCTGCGCAGGTTGACGTCCTGGACCCGCTGCCAGGCCTCCAGCTCGGTCTCCAGCACGGAGCCGTCGTCGGTCGGGTTGATGCCGGCGTTGTTCATCAACACGTCGATCCGCCCCAGTTCGTCGCCGATCCACTTGTAGGCCTCGGCGACCTGGGCCTCGTCGGAGACGTCGGCCTCGATCGTCGTCTCGCCCTCGGCGTTGCTCTTGTCGAGGTCGATCCCGACCACCCGCGCGCCCTGCTCGGCGAACAGCCGCGCCGACTCGGCGCCGATGCCACTGGCGGTGCCGGTGATGACGCAGACCTTGCCCTCCAGTCGTCCCGCCATCAGTCCCCCCCGGTCGCGTAGTAGACGTTCTTCAGCTCGGTGTAGTGCTCGAGCGCGTCGGGGCCGAGCTCGCGGCCGACGCCCGACTGCTTGAAGCCGCCGAACGGAGTCGAGACCCGCACCGAGGTGTTCGAGTTGATCGAGATCACCCCGGTCTCGATCGCGCGGGCGACCCGCAGGGCGCGGGCGCCGTCGCGGGTCCAGACGGAGCCCGAGAGGCCGTAGATCGTCTCGTTGGCGAGCGCCACCGCCTCCGCCTCGCCCTCGAAGGGGATGACGCAGGCGACCGGGCCGAAGATCTCCTCCCGCGCCGGCCGCTCCTCGTTGCCGACCGGGGCCAGCACGGTCGGCGCGAACCAGTAGCCGGGGCCGTCGGGGGCGCTGCCGCGGATCGCCACCGGGGCGTCGTCGGGGACGTAGGAGGCGACGGCTTCGCGCTGGCCGGCGGAGATCAGCGGGCCCATCTGGGTCGACTCCTCGAGCGGGTCGCCGACCCGCAGGCCTTCGACGTGCGGCGCCATCGCCGCCAGGAAGTCGTCGAGGGCGGAGCGCTCGACGAGGATCCGCGAGCGCGCGCAGCAGTCCTGGCCGGCGTTGCCGAAGACCGCGCCGGGCGCCGCCGTGGCCGCGGCTTCGATGTCGGCGTCGGCGAAGACGACGTTGGCCGACTTGCCGCCCAGCTCCAGCGTCACCCGCTTGATCGTCGCCGCGGCGCCGGCGGCGATCCCGCGGCCGACCTCGGTCGAGCCGGTGAAGGCGACCTTGGCGACGTCGGGGTGCTCGACCAGGCGCGCGCCGCAGACGCTGCCCGGGCCGGCGACGACGTTGAGCACGCCCTCCGGCAGCCCCGCCGCGAGCGCGATCCTCTCCAGCTCCAGCGCGCTCAGCGGCGTCAGCTCGGCCGGCTTCAAGACGATGCAGTTGCCGGCCGCGAGCGCCGGTGCCACCTTCCAGGAAGCGATCATCAGCGGGAAGTTCCAGGGCACGATCAGGCCGACCACCCCGAGCGGCTCGCGGAAGGTCATGTTGACGCCGCCGGCGACCGGGATCGTCTTGCCGAGCAGCCGCTCCGGCGCCCCCGCGTAGTAACGGAAGGTCTCGACGACCATCCCGATCTCACCGCGGGCGTCGCCGATCGGCTTGCCGGCGTTGCGCGCCTCCAGCACCGCCAGCTCCTCGGTGCGCGCCTCGATCGCGTCGGCGAGCCCCCGCATCAGCGCCGCCCGGTCGGCCGGGTCGACGTCGCGCCAGCCCGAGAACGCCGCCTTCGCCCGCGCCACCGCCGCGTCGACCTCCTCCGCTCCGCTGCGCGGCACTTCCGCCATCACCCCCTCGGTGGCCGGCTCGATCACCGCGATCGAGCTCATCGCTCACCCTCCGTTGGCGAGTTGGTCAACCCCTGGTTGACAAACTCGCCACGCGCCGCCTCGACCAGGGCCGCGATCAGCTTCGAGTCAGGGTCCTCCTCGGGGTGCCAGACGACGCCGAGGGCGAAGCGCTTGTCCGGCAGCTCGATCGCCTCGATCAGGTCGTCTTCGACCGACCAGCCGCTGACCCGCAACCCCTCGCCGACCGCCTCGACGCCCTGGTGATGGTGGGACCAGACGACGAGGCCGTCGACCCCGGCGGCCGCGCAGGCGAGCGAGTCCGGCGCCAGCCGCACGTGATGCTCGCCGAAGGTGCCTCCTACAGCGCGGTGGACTTCGTTGCCGACCGACGCGGGCAGATGCTGGTCGAGGGTGCCGCCGAGCGCCACGTTCAGCAGCTGCATGCCGCGGCAGATCCCCAGCACCGGCATGTCGCGCTCCAGCGCCCGCCGCGCCAGCGCGATCTCAAAGCGGTCGCGCTCTGGCCAGGTGCCCTTGGTCTCGGGATGCGTCTCGGCCCCGTAGCTGGCCGGGTCGATGTCGGCGCCACCGGCGAGGATCAGCGCGTCGACGCGGTCGAGCAGCAGGTCGGGGTTCGCAGCGACGACGTCGTCTGGCGGCAGCACGATCCCGAGCCCGCCGGCCCGCTGCACCGCGGTCACGTAGGTGCGCGGCGCCAGCGTCACCTCGTAGCCGTCCCAGACCCCCCAGGAGACGCGCTCGATCGCGGCGCAGATGCCGATCGCTGGCGCGCTCACCGAAGCCCTCCACTCACAGTCGCTCGAAGCCCCGGTAGCGCTCCCAGTCGGTGACGGCCGCCTCGAAGGCGTCGATCTCGACGCCCGCCCGGTTCAAGTAGTGGTTGACGACCTCGCTGCCGAACGCCTCGGCGACCATCTCGCTCGCGGCGAAGGCGTCGCGAGCTTCGTGGATGTTGTGGGGAACGCGGGGCTTGTCCGACTCGTAGGCGTTGCCCTCGAAGACCGGCTCCAGCTCCAGCTCGTTGTCGATTCCATGCAGGCCGGCGGCGATCAGCGCGCTCAGCGCCAGGTAGGGGTTGACGTCGGCCCCCGGCAGCCGGTTCTCGATCCGCAGCGACTCGCCGTGGCCGACCACCCGCAGCGAGCAGGTGCGGTTGTCCCGGCCCCAGGCGATCGCGGTCGGCGCGAAGGAGCCGAGCGCGAAGCGTTTGTAGGAGTTGACGTGCGGCGCGTAGAGCAGGGTGAGGTCCCGCATGCAGGCGAGCTGCCCGGCCAGGTAGCTCTCGAACAGCTTCTCGTCGGCGGCAAAGGCGTTGGCGCCGTCCTCCTTGGTCAGCGAGCAGTGGATGTGGCACGAGTTGCCCTCGCGCTCGTTGAACTTGGCCATGAAGGTGATCGCGTGGCCCTCCTGGGAGGCGATCTCCTTGGCCCCGTTCTTGTAGATCGCGTGCTCGTCGGCGCAGCCGAGCGCGTCGCTGTAGCGGAAGTTGATCTCGTGCTGGCCGAGGTTGCACTCGCCCTTCGAGTTCTCCACCGTCATCCCCGCCGCCGCCATCTCGTTGCGGATGCGGCGGATCAGCGGCTCCACCCGCGCCGTGCCCAGCAGCGAGTAGTCGATGTTGTAGAGGTTGGCCGGCTCCAGCTCCTGGAAGCCCTTCTTCCAGGCCTCCTCGTAGGTGTCGCGGAAGACGATGAACTCGAGCTCGGTGGCGGCGTTGGCGCCGAGGCCACGCTCCTGCAGCCGGGCCAGCTGGCGGCGCAGGATCTGCCGCGGCGAGGCAACCACCTCACGGCCGTCGGCCCACTGCAGGTCGGCCATCAGCATCGCCGTCCCCGGCAGCCACGGCACCGGCCGCAGCGTCTCCAGGTCCGGGACCATCTCGAAGTCGCCGTAGCCGGTGTCCCAGGAGGCCATCGCGTAGCCGCCGACCGTCTCCATCTCGACGTCTACCGCGAGTAGGTAGTTGCAGCCCTCGGCCCCGTTCTCGACCACCTCGTCGAGGAAGTGGGAGGCGGTCAGCCGCTTGCCCTGCAGCCGCCCCTCCATGTCGGCGATCGCGAGCAGGACGGTGTCCACCGTCCCGTCCGCGACCGCTGCCTTCAGTTCGTCGAGTTTCACGCCGTGAACGTTACGCCGCTCACGGCGCGCCGGGACCGACCGCGGGCTCGGGGCCGATCTCTTTCTCGAGGTCGGTCTCGCGCACCTGTCCGGTGAAGTGGTGGCGGGCGCTGGCGAACCAGGCGATGGCCGCGAGCAGCATCACCACGCCGACCGTGAGCGGCGCGTAGTTGAACGACTCCCAGCTGAATTCGTCGTTCCACGGAACCGCCAGCGGCGTGAACGGGAGGCAGAAGATGATCGTGATCAGGCCGACCCAGAAGGTCGCGAACAGGTTCATCCACTTGTACTTCCTGCCGTTGTTCCAGGGGCCGGGCTCGAAGTCGTCGCCCTTGCGCCAGCGCAGGAAGATCGGGATCACGTAGGCGATGTAGAGCCCGATCACGCAGACCGAGACGACCGCGAAGAAGGCGAACGGGACCGCTTCGCCGTTCGATTTTCCCTTCAGGGCCGGCAGGGTGATGATCAGCGCCAGGGCCGCCATCAGCAGCACTGCAAAGACCGGCACCCGTTTCGAGTTGACCCGCCGGATCACCGACGAGGCGCCTTTGCCGAAGCCGTTGTCGCGCGAGAAGGCGAAGCACATCCGCGAGGCGCTGGTCAGGCAGGCGGCGCCACAGAAGAGCTGCCCGG
>DATAON010000070.1:0-9287 GCA_036265715.1 Solirubrobacterales bacterium
GGTGGTCGCGATCACGCTGGCGTTGCTGGCGCTGCTCGCCTGGAGCCTGCACCGGCTCGCCTTCGGCCCGCGCTCGGAGCCGGCCGGCGCCTCCCGGCGGCGGCCGTTGGTCGGGGCCGCGGGGCTGCGGCGGGCGGGCGGCTGAGGTGTTGCCCCTCGCCCACCACAGCGCCCTCGCAGCGCTGCCGGTGTTCGCTCCCGCGGTCGTCATCTGCGCCGCGCTCGCCTTCCAGGCGCTGCGCGGACGCAACCGCGTCGATCGCGGCGAGTGATCGCGCCAGCCGAGGATCTGGGTACGCGCCGGTGGCCGCAACTTCCCCCGAGGCCTCCGGGTTAGCGCTCTCAGATAACGGCCTTGGGTCCCCTCGTCGATCGGGGGGAGGGCAGGGGCAAGAAAAGGGGAGAAGCATGAGAAATCGAAATGGAACTCGTTTGGGAGTGCTGGCGCTTGCGCTGGCCAGCGCCTTCGCGCTGGTGGCGGGGACGGCCAGCGCCAACACGATCACGGTCGGCAGCGTGCTGCCGCCCGGCGCGGTCTCCGAAGAAGTCAAAGAGGTCGACACGTTCTTCAACACGGCGCTGCCGGAGAAAGGCGCGAGCCTGGCCTCGCCGGTTTCAGGCGTGATCGTGCGCTGGCGTCTGGTGGGCGCCAAAGGCGGCCCGTTCTTCCTGCGGATCCTGCGGCCGAACGGTCTCGGTGCCTACACCGCGGTCGGGACCAGCGGCGGAGCGTTGCCGATCAGCACCAGCCTGCAGACGTTCAACGCCAACCTGCCGATCAAGTCCGGCGATCTGCTCGCGGTCGATCCCACCAACCCGACCGACGAGCTCGGCTTCGTCCCCGCTGCCGGCGCCGCCTACAGCACGATCTTCCCGACCCCGTTCGAAGGGGCGACCGTGCCATCTCGCGAACCGGTCTCGGGCAAGGAGATCGAGCTCAGCGCTGAAGTCCAGCCGACTCCGGCGCTGAAGGCGCTCAGCGCCACGGTCGGGCCGGTCACCGGCGGCACCGAGGTGAAGATCACCGGCTCCGACTTCACCGGCGCCAGCGCGGTCAAGTTCGGGACCGTCCCGGCCGCGACCTTCAAAGTCGAATCCGACTCTGAAATCGTCGTCACCGCGCCGAAGAGCGCCAAGGTCACCAGCGTCGACGTCACCGTGACCACCCTGGCCGGGACCAGCGCCGCGGTCCGCGACGGCGAGTTCAGCTACCGCGGTTGCGTCGTCCCCAAGCTCGCCGGCAAGAAGCTGGGTAAGGTCAAGAGCCTGCTCAAGGGCGGCAACTGCAAGCTCGGCAAGGTGACGCTGCGCAAAGGCGTCAGCCGCCAGACCGGCAAGGTCAAGCAGCAGTCACCGCAGCCGAAGAAGGTCCTCGCGCCCGGCACCAAGGTGAAGGTCACCCTGGGCTGAGCTAGCCCGGGATTTTCTCGAGTCTGCTCTGACCCGCCACATGCGCGGGTTGGGGCGGACTCGATTGCGCCTTGCGCCCGGAACTAGACAAACTCGTGTGTAGGACAGTTGCATACAAGAGTCGTGGATCACTACCACGATCACTTTCCCCTGCGTTTAGGGAAGGGTTGCTACATCTTTGTGGAAAGCGTTAGGGCAAGAGGCGCCAGCTGACGCGAAACGCTTTCGGCCCTCGTAGAGTCCTTGCAATCACGGGCCTAGAACATCAGGCCACACATAGTCAGTCACCTTCAGCCCCCACGCCAGGTGCCGATGCAGCCACATGGACCACCCTGCCACACAGCCATCTGCACCCCGCTCAAGTGGGAGTTGAGCTTGCAAGTGTGCATCCGACCAGGAGGGGTAGTAGATTGCGGCCCGAATCCACTGACCGCCTTGACTTTCAAGCGGGGCGACCTAAAGTAAGCACAGGGATCTTTGATCGGTCATTGGGATGAACTCAGAAAACGGATCACATGCGAACAATGGCCACGCCAATGGCAATGGCAAGGTCATTAGGGGGGCAACTGTGGCTAGGGGAGAGATGGACGAGGCAACGGTTCTTGAGCCGTATCCCGAAGATCGGTACCAGGCGGTTCGGGAAGGTCGCATGTCTACGGAAGAGTTTGTAAAGGATCTAGTGAAACATGTCCGGGAAGGAATTGACCGGACCGCCACTAGTACCTGAGTCGCTCACGCTCTAGCCCTGCGACCGCGACCTTACCCTTCGGGGCCATCGCGGTATCCTGCGCACTCAGGGGTGCGTTTCGGTGAATCGCAGGACGAGCTATGGCTAAAGACGGCAGCGAGAATGATGTCTCATGGTTCCGCCATCCCCTGCGGGCGAGTGGTGCATGGCTGGACCAACCCGAGAGGACCAGGCGGGAATCACTCTTAATAGGGATCGTCGGGACCCTGTTGGTGACGGCGGTGTTCGCCGTGGCGGGACTCGCACTGGCTGGGTTCGCCCTGGTAGATCTCAGCGGAGAAGTCCCGGTGTGGATCGCCGTTTCATTTGGCGTGCTGGCCTTGGCTCTGGGCGCGGTTGGCGGCCCCTTGGCGGTTCGCCGCTATTACCACGTTCCACGGCACCGCTTGGAGACGCTCGAAGAGGAACTCCGGCAAGCGGAAGGACAGGTCGAGAAGGCCCGGGACGAAATTGCGGACCTGAAGCCGCACCGGGACATCCGCGAGCGGATCGAGAGCTACGCCGAACAGATCAGGCTGTTGCTGTCGCGTGGGTTGGGAACTGGTTTGGAGAACGTCGAGGAGGAGCTCTTGGTGGAGCCGGCTCGGCTGATGGAGGAGGTGGCTGGATGCAGGGTGAACCTCTCGATCTGGGAGCCGGAAACCGCAAGCGATGGGAGCAAGCGGTGGAGGATCTCCCACCGCGCCGACCACTCAGACCGTGAATGCAATGCCTTCGGGGTGCCGTTGGACGCCTCCTGGATCGCCTCGGATCAGAAGCTGAGGCCTGATGACGCCGTCTTCGGCATCTCGGATCTGGTCGCCAAGAAGGATGTCCCGGGGGACGACCTGACGGCGTTGCGGCGGGAAGGGTTCAAAGCGCTTCTGTGCAGCCGGGTGGCGACCGGGCCGCTTACCGGTCACCGGCGGGAAAACACCGCCTGTCTGGTCGCGCTCGCGCGCGAGCCGCGCGCCTTCTCCCAGGTCGAGGGAAGGTACCTCCAGTTTCTGGGCCGCCTTCTGAGCCTCCATTTCCAGATCACCGACCTGTTGGAAATGGTGCAGGGGGAGCCAGGCGGACCCGGCGAGGTGGACGCCGTCTAGGCGCTACTCGATGCCCTCCTGTTTGCCCCCGGGCATCAGAAGGTGGGTGAGGATGAAGCCGGCGCCGAGCATGGCGGCGCCTACGTACCAGGCCTTCTCCATCGCCGCGGCGAAGTTGCCGGGGCCTTCGGCGCCGGTGAGGTCGGTGGCGCCGGCGACGATCGCGCCCATGATCGCCATCCCCAGCGCCGAGCCGAAGTTGCGGAAGGTCTGGATCACGCCGGAGCCCTGGCCGCGCATCTCGTCCGGCAGCCGGTTGAGGGCGTCGGTGTTGAGGGGGGAGAAGATGAGGCCGAAGCCGGCGCCGGTCAGCAGCATCCCGATCAGCGTTTCCGGGTGGCTCAGTTCGGAGAGCTCGCCGCCCCAGACGATCATCCCGATCGTGCCGAGCAGGAAGCCGATCGCGACCGGTTTCTTGGCGCCGAACTTGTCCATCCAGCCACCGCCGACACGGGCGGCGACGAAGAAGGAATAGAACATGGTCAGGATCGAGAAGCCGGCCTGGGTCGGTTCCTGGCCGACCGCGACCTGGAAGTACATGCTGCCGAAGAAGAAGACGGCGAGCCAGGGCCCGAAGGCGAGGAAGGTGAGCAGGTTGTCGACCGCGAACGGCCGGTTGGCGATCATCGCGTTGACGTCGATCAGCGGGTCCTCGGTCTTGCGCTCGACGTTGTAGAAGACGGCGAGCACGATCAGGCCGGCGAGCACCGAGCCGATCGTCGCCGGGCTGTCCCAGCCCCATTCGGTCGATTGCTGGATCCCCAGCACGGTCAAGCCCATGCCAAGCACGATCAGGACGGCGCCGCGGACGTCGACCTTGGCCGGGCGCTTGACGTCGTTGAGCTTGGCGAAGCGGAACTCGATCAGCGCCAGCAGCGCCACCGGGACGTTGATCCAGAAGATCGCCCGCCAGGTCCAGAACTCGGTCAGGTAGGAGCCGGCGATCGGCCCGATCGCGGTGAACAGGCCGGTGACGATGAAGAAGATCGCCAGCCCTTTGCCGCGCTCGGTGCCGGGGAATGCGTCCAGCACCAGCACCGTCGCCGAGGGGATCAGCAGGCCGGCGCCGATGCCCTGCAGGAGGCGGAAGAAGATCAGCCAGCCCTCCGAGATCCCGGAGCTGTCGGGGACCAGCCCGCACATCAGCGAGCTGAGCGCGAAGACGATCACACCGGTGACGACGATCCGCCTGTGGCCGAAGATGTCGCCGAGTTTTCCGCCCAGCGCGACGAAGGCCGCGGTCGAGAGGGCGTAGGCGGTGACCAGCCACTGCACGGCGGTCTCGGAGAGGTGCAGATCGTCCTGGATCGTCGTCGCCGAGATGCTGACGATCGTGAAGTCGATCATCACCATCGCCATCGCCGGGACGAGTGGCCAAAGGACGCGGTAGCGCTGGTATTCCGTGGGCATTCTCAGGTCCTCGCGGTCGGGGTGGACTCGACGGCGGGAACTCTACGCGGCGGTTCGGCGACGCTGGGGGCGTATTCGCCGAGACCTGCAAATCCCACGCCATACGGGGAAAATGCAGACCTCGATCTGTCCTCAGCGGCTGATCGCGGCGAACTCGGCGACGACCGCGGTCAGGTCGCGGCCGATCTGCTCCCAGGCGTAGAGCCCGACCACCTCGCCGCGGGCGCGCTGGCCGCGCAGGCGGCGGTCCTCGGGGTCCTCGACCGCGGCGACGATCGCCGCCGCCAGGGCCTCGCGGTCGTCGGGCGGGACCAGCCAGCCGGTCT
The DNA here is from genome assembly GCA_036265715.1 of Solirubrobacterales bacterium. GTDB lineage: Bacteria > Actinomycetota > Thermoleophilia > Solirubrobacterales > 70-9 > VAYN01. Next base: position 4,977 of record DATAON010000070.1, read on the forward strand.
CGGGGTCGTCGACGATCGCCGCCGGGCCGCCGCGGTCGACCGCGATCACCGGCAGCTCGCAGGCCATCGCCTCGACCAGGACCTGGCCGAACTGCTCGTGGACGGAGGCGTGGACGAGCAGGTCGGAGGCGCGCAGGAAGTCCGGCAGGTCGGCGTGGGAGTGCCAGCCGGCGAGAAAGACGCCGGGGCAGCCGACCCGCTCGATCGCCTCGATCGGATGCTCGCCCTCCCACTCTTCAGGGTGACCGCCGAGCAGGACCAGGGCTACCGGTTCGTGGAAGCGCCGGCGGGCCTGGGCGAAGGCTTCGATCAGCAGTGGCAGTCGCTTGACCTCGGTGAAGCGGCCGACGTAGACGAGGACGGTGCCGTCGAGGGCGTCGAGGTCGGCCTCGCTGTAGGCGACGCTGCCGGCGGGCTCTCCCGGCCGCCACCCCTGCGGGCGCTCGACCAGGTGGCGGCGCCAGTGGGCGCGGCGCTCGCGCGGGCTTGGGGCGCCCGGGGCGAAGGTCGGGTCGAAGCCGTTGGGCGCGCAGGTGAAGCGCTCGGGGTCGAGCCCCAGGGCTGCGGCGGCGCGCTCCAGGCCCTCCGGGTTGCTGACGACGATGCGGTCGCAGTCGGCGGCCCAGTCGCGGATCCGGGTCGCCCAGGCCTCGGCGTGGTGCCAGCCCGACGGCGGTCCGGCGGCGATCCGCTCGAGCATCAGCAGCTCGGTGCCGTGGACGTGGCCGACGACCGCCAGCTCGGGGAAGGCGCGCGCGGCCGCCTCGTTGAGCGGGGTCAGGTGGTGCAGGTAGAGGAGGTCGGCGGCGCCGGCGCCGGCGCCCTCCAGCTCGCGGACCCAGGCCTCGACCTGGTTCTCGTAGGCGTCGTCGTCGAGGCTGGCGAGGACCGGGTCCTCGGCTCCGGGCCGGTCCTCGTAGGAGCCGTGCATCGGCACCGCGCCGCCGAGGCCGGGGAAGCGAACCGGGTCGGAGCTCGCCAGCGCCGGGGTGAAGTCGGCCGCGTGCAGGTCGAGGCCGGCATGGCCCGCGTAGAAGGCGCTCGCCAGCCCGTGCTGGCCGAGATCCGAGCGCGAGCCGGAGAGCACGGTCACGTCGATCTCGTTGCGCGCGAACTCGGCGGCCAGGGCTCTGCAGACGTGGGCGGAGCCGCCGCGGGGATAGAAGTAGATGCCCATCAACAGCTTTGTCGGAGTAGATGGCATCTACACCGAGGCTACTCTGGCCCCCTAATCGGGCTGACGGGGGTCGCGACTAGCTAGCGGGGGACGAAGCGCAGGGCGGTGGCTACCTCGCGGCCGCCGACCAGCTCCAGCCCATGCTCCTCGCGCGGCGTGTTGACCAGCTCGCCGCCGACCACCAGCGAGGCCGAGCCGCCGCCGTCGAGGTTGATCGCCTCGACCGCGCCGAGCCGGGCCATCGCGCTCGCCAGCTCGGTCATCGTCAGCCCCGCCTCGTCGTCGGCCCGCCCCTCGCAGACGACCGCGATCAACTCGCGCTCGCCAAGGCCGAGGGCGGCGCGCGGGTAGCGCCCCTCGGTGATGTCGGAGTCGAACTGCCGCGAGCCGGCGGAGAAGCCCTCGGCGTCCTCGCCGCGCTCGATCAGGACCTTGCCGGCGGCGACGAGCAGCGGCCCGGCTTGCAGCAGGTCGCCGCTCGGCTCGGCGGGCAGCTGCGCCCGCGCCGCCAGGCGGAGGTCGCCGTTCTCGGCGTGGACGCAGGCGCGCAGATCACCCCAGGGCGGGTCGATCGGCGTGCTGGGGAGCGCGCGGCCGTCGATCCAGACGTCGCCCAGCGGCGGTCCCCCCGGTCGCATGTAGAAGCCGCCGACGATCGCGTGCTCGGCGCCGTTGGCCGCACACCACTCGGACACCCGGGCGCAGGGGTCGATCGCGACCACCCGGATCGCGAACCGGTCGCGGTCGAAGCGAGCCACTCGCAGCGTGGTCGCGGCGCCGTCGGCGAGCGTCACCCGCACCGTTTCCAGCATCTGGTCCGTCTCCTCCATCGCGGCGAATGCAACAGCATCAAATGGATGCCTTGGTGACGGCGGCGTGAACGCTCGCTGGCCGGACGTTCGACGGCGGCCCGTCGAGGCCGTACGATCGCGCGAGGAATGAGCTCGCGAGCCCTCGGCCTGCTTGTCGCCGCTCTTGCCACCCTCGTCGGCGGAGACGTCGCGGTGGCTGCGCCGGGCGACCTGGCCGGGCAGTCCTGTGTCTCCCGCTCCGGCGGCGAAGGCTGCACGCCGCTGGCGCAGCCCGGCATGCTCGACGCCGCCAACGGGGTCGTGGTCGCGCCCGACGGCACCGACGTCTACGTCGGTGCGGCGGCCGGGGTCGCCCACTTCCGGCGCGCCCCCGACGGGTCGCTCAGCTACGCCAGCTGCTTCGACACCAGTCCCACGGCGGGAAGCCCTTGCCCGACCACCGTGCCGGCCGAAGGGCAGGGGGCGCTGTCGCTGAACGCGATCAACCTGGCGATCTCCCCCGACGGCAAAAGCCTCTACGCGGTCTCCTGGGCCGATTCTCTGCTCTGGTGGAACCGCGACCCCGTCAGTGGCGCCCTCACCTGGGGTGGCTGCCGCGACGCCGCCGCCAACGCCGCCGCCAACGGGCACTGCGGCACTGCGACGACCTTCGGCGGCGGCAACTTCCCGGCCGGGTCGATGGACTACCCGCAGGGGATCTCGGTCAGCTCCGACGGGCAGACGGTCTACATCGGCGACCAGACCGAGGGCCTGCTGGCGGCCCAGCGAAACACCACCACCGGTGTGCCGACGCCGACCTCCTGCTTCAACAACACCGGCAGCCAGGCGACCGGCTGCGTCGCCCTCGCGGCCGGCGTCCCGATGGCGGTCAGCGGGATCGACGTCGCCGCCAACGGCCGCGACGTCTATCTGCGGTCGATCTCGCCCGGCGGGATCACCCATTTCAGCCGTAGCGGCAGCGTCACCTCGTTCGCCAGCTGCGTCGGCAGCAGCTTCGCGAGCCCGCCCTGCACGAGCGCCGCGCCGATGCCTGTCTTCGCCTACTCGGGCTCGCTGGGCGTCGCCGGCGACACGCTCTTCACGCACGGTGGCAACTACGGCCCGCCGACCAGCGGCACCACCGCCCGCTTCACCCGCAACGCCGACGGCTCGCTGGCCTTCGTGGCGTGCGCCACGACCGAGTCCTCGCCGGGGCCGTGCGCTCCGCTGCCGGCCAAAACCGCGGGCGGGGGGATCGGGAGGCTCCTGGTCAGCCCTGACGCCAGCAGCGTCTACCTCGCCCAGCTCGGCAACGCCGAACGGGCGCTGACCCGGCTGACCGGATCGCTGTCCTTCGCCTCCTGCCTCAGCGACACCGGCGTCGCCGCCTGCTCGGCGCCGCCGTTGCCCGGTCCGTTCGCGGTCTCGCCGGGGCAGATGGCGCTGAGCCCGGACGGCCGGCAGATCTACCAGGCGGCGGACGAACAGCTGACCACGTTCGCGGTCGAGCAGGCCGCCGGCCCGGCGGTTCCGGCGCCCGCCGCCTCCGCCGGCAAGCGCAAGGCCACGGCTCCGAAGATCCGCTCGGTCAAGCGCGACGCCAAGGGGCGCTATCTGGTCAAGGTCAAGGTCTTCCAGGCCGGGCCGGTCACGGCCCGCTTCCTCGGCAAGCTGAAGCCGAAAGGCAAGCCGCGGACGCTCGGCAAGGTCGCGCGCAAGCGGGCGAGTGGCCCCGGGGTCCTCGCCCTGCTGGTCAAGCCCTCGGCGCCCGCCCGCGAGCGCCGTCTGCGGGCGAAGCTGGTGGTCGAGATCTCCCCGTCCGGCTATCTGCCGGCGCAGAGCGCCAAGGGCCTGCGCCTGCGCTGAACGCGGGCGCTCGCGGCTACTCCGCTCCGTGCTCCTTATACGGGTACCACCATTCCTTGCGCTCGATCTTCGACTCCATGTGCACGTGCTTGGTCTCCTGGAAGGCCTCCAGGCCCTCGCGGCCGAGCTCGCGGCCGAGGCCGGACTGCTTGAAGCCGCCGAAGGGGGTCCAGTAGCGGACCGAGGAGTGCGAGTTGACGCTCAGGTTGCCGGCCTCGATCGCCCGCGAGACGCGGAGGCCACGCGACAGGTCGCGGGTGTAGATCGAGCCGGACAGGCCGTACTCCGTGTCGTTCGCCAGCGCGATCCCCTCCTCCTCGCTGTCGAACGGCATCACCGCCACGACCGGTCCGAACACCTCCTCGCGCCAGACGCGCTCCGACGTGTCGTGGGAGAGCACGACGGTCGGGGGCACCCAGTAGCCGTTCGACCCCGACGGTGCCGGTCCGGTGAACGCCACCTCCACCCCGTCGAGGT
>DATAON010000071.1:0-16526 GCA_036265715.1 Solirubrobacterales bacterium
AAGATCAAGAACGGGGCGGTGGATGGAGCCAAGGTCAAGGACGGCTCGCTGACCGGCGCCGACATCAACCTCGGCACCCTCGGCACCGTTCCCAGCGCCACCAACGCGGCGAAAGCGGCGAAGACCGAACAGATCGCGAACGTGTTCTTCGCCGGCAACCCGGGTCCCGCGAAAAAAACGGTGCTCAATCTCGGCGGTCTGACGATCACCGCCGAATGCGATGGCGAGGTTCAGCTCGAGGCCACCACCTCGGTCGCCCACTCGTTCATCGCGTTCTACACCCCGCAGGACCAGGACACCGACGTCAACCTCGACTTCAGTCCAGGTGAATCGTTCGATGCCGACGACGGCCACGACGAGGGTGGAGACCTCGACCTCTACACCCTGCGCTACTCCCGTCCTGACGGCGTCAACGTGATCGTCGAACTGCAAGACGTCGATAGCGGCGAAATCGTTTTCCCCGGCACCCCGCAGGCAGCGGAGTGCTATCTCGGAGGCATCGCCTTCACCTCCTAGCCGCTCAGACCATCCGTGGCGCGTGCCGGGGCTCGAGGTTCCCGGCGCGCGCCGCTTCGTCGCGCTTGGCCCAGCGGTTCAGCTCGCGGCGGGCGAGGACCATCTTGTGGACCTCGTCGGGGCCGTCGGCGAGCCGCAGCATGCGGCTGAAGCGCCAGAGCGCGGCCAGCGGCGTGTCGTCGGTCATGCCGAGGCTGCCGTGGATCTGGATCGCCCGGTCGAGGACCTCCATCACCATGTTGGCGGCGACGATCTTGATCGCTGAGATCGACTGGCGGGCGGCGCGCTTGCCCTCGGTGTCCATCTTCCAAGCGGCGTAGAGGGTCAGCAGCCGGGCCTGGTCGATTTCCATCCGCGAGGTGGCGATCGCCTCCTGGACGAACTGCTTGTCGCCCAACGGGCCGCCGAAGGCGACGCGCTCGTTGGCCCGGCGGCACATCATCTCGTGCGCTCGCTCGGCGGTTCCAATCGCCCGCATGCAGTGGTGGATGCGGCCCGGGCCGAGCCGGTCCTGGGCAATCGCGAAGCCGGCGCCGCGCTCGCCGAGCAGATTGGCGGCGGGGACGCGGCAGCTTTCGTAGCGGATCTCGCAGTGGCCGGGCCCGGCCGTGTGGCCCATCACCGGGATCGGGCGCACCAGGTTGAAGCCGGGGGCGTCGGTCGGCACGCAGATCATCGAGGCGCGGGCATAGGGCGGGGCCTCGGGGTCGGTGACGACCATCGCGATCGCCAGCTCGGCGCCGACGGCGCCGGAGGTGAACCACTTGTGGCCCTCGATCACCCACTCGTCGCCGTCGAGCACGCCGGTCGCCTCGAGCAGGGTCGGGTCCGAGCCGGAGACCTCGGGCTCGGTCATCGAGAAGCAGGAGCGGATGCGGCCCTCCAGCAGCGGCTCCAGCCAGCGCTCCTTCTGCTCGTCGGTCCCGTGCTCGGCGAGGATCTCCATGTTGCCGGTGTCGGGGGCCGAGCAGTTGAAGGCCATCGCCGCCGCCACCGGGCTGCGGCCCATCTCCTCGCAGAGCAGGCCGTACTCCCAGTTCTCGAGGCCGGGCCCGTAGTTCCTGTCGGGCATGAAGAGGTTCCAGAGGCCCGCCGCCTTGGCCTGCTCGCGGACGGCGACGAGATTGGCCGAGTACGGCACCCCGGGCGCCACCTCGGCGTCCATCGCCTCCATGATCTCCCGCTCCTGCGGGTAGACGTGCGCATCCATGAAGTCGAGCACGCGCTCGCGCAGCGTCTCCACCTCGGGGCTCGGCTTGAAGTCCATCGTCTCCTCCTCGTCGCTCGGTCGCGGCAACGCTAAAGGATCGTGGTCGGCTTCAGGTACGCCGGTAACGGGCGAACAGCTCGCCCTTCTCCTCCAGCAGCCAGGCCAGCTCCAGCGCTGCGACCTCGGGCAGGCCGCCCTCGACGATCGAGGGGCCGGCCCCGGTCAGCTTCGGGGCCACGGTGAGGAACAGCTCGTCAACGAGGCCGCCGGCCAGCAGCTGCGAGTGCAGACGCGGCCCGCCCTCGCAGATCAGCGCTTGGATCTCGCACTCGGAGCGCAGGTGGGCCAGCGCCGCGGCGAGATCGACGCGCTCGGAGTGACGGATGACCTCCACCGTCGTCGCGGTCTCCGGCGGCTCCTGCTCGGAGGCGGTGAAGACGAGGACGCGGCCGCCGCCGGCGGTGAACAGCGGCGCGTCCCAGGGAAGGTCGAGGCGGCCGCTGACGATCACCATCAGTGGATCGGCCGGCAGGCCCAACTGCTCGCGCTCGTCGCGCCGGCGCTGGTCGGAGACGATGCGCCCATAGCGCTCGGCCCGCATCGTCCCCGCCCCGATCATCACTGCGTCGAAGCGGGTGCGCAGCCGAGACAGCATCTGCGTGTCGGTGTCGGAGCCGATCTTGCCGGAGGTGCCGCCGATCGTTGCCCGCCCGTCGACGGTGGCGGCGAAGTTCATCGCCACCAACGGCCGATCGGCGGGCGGCTGCTCCCAGGGGCGGTAGCCGTCCAGCTGCTCCTCGACGGTGGTTGGCCCGGGGTCTGGCAGAAGTCGCTGCATCAGCCGCAGCTACCCACCGGGCTCAGCTGTAGTCGTGCCAGCCGGCGAACTCGCGGCCGGCGAACCTCTGCAGCGCCGCCACGTCCTCGCCGAAGTGGCCGCGGATCGTCTCGAAGAGGTCGTCGGGCAGCACCGGCTTCTCGGCCGGCGGCTTGTCGGGGTCGTGCACGACCTTCTCGACGATCCATCGCATCGACTCCGGCAGGCGGTCGAAATTGCGGTCGAAGGAGCGGAACCCGGGAAGCTTGACCAGCTTCTCCATGAACTGGTATTTGTCGCTCCCCTTCGCGCTCGACTTCTCCCACTCGCGGTCGAACTGCTCGGAGACGAAGTTCTCGTCGACGCCGGCGAAGCCGAAGGCCTTGCGCATCGTCGCCTCGCGTTCGGTCTGCAGCTCCTCCTGGGTGATGACCTCGATCTGCTCGCGGTCGAAGTGCTCGAGGTAGGGCTGCAGCTGCATCCAGTACTTGGAGCGGTTGATGTATTGGGTGCTGGGCAGCGAGAGCGTGGGGATGAGCTCGCGCGTCTCGTAGCCGGCGCCGGTGGCGTGCACCCAGTGCGAGAGGATCCGCTTGATCGGGTCGCGCACCATGTAGAGCAGGCGCGCGTCGGGGCAGTGCTCGCGGATGCGCTCGGCGACGCCCTCGAAGCGGGGCAGGTTCGTGTAGTGCGGGGATGACTCGCCGCGCACCTTGAAGCGGTCGTCGAAGCGGCTCGCGTACCAGTCGAGGCCGAGGTCCCAGTTCATCTCCTCGACGAAGAAGTTGAGCTCCTTCGGCTTCGACATCTGGACTTCCGGATGCAGGCCGAGGTAGTGGTGGATGCTCGTGGTGCCGCACTTCAGCCCCCCGATGATGATCAGGTTCGGCAGTTGCGCGTGGCGCTTGCGGCGGCGGCGGAAGCGGCTCTTGCGGTCGGCCGTGTAACGCTCGCGGGCGCGTGCGCACATCGCCTCGTCGGTGGGATGTGGGGTGGCCTGGCGGGGCAAGGTGTGCGTGTCGGTGTCCGGCACGAGCGGGCTAGTGTAGCTGCGATGCCAGCCGCCGATCTCTCATCGAGCTTCGACCGCTTCTTCAACGCCTCCGCGGAGTTTTTCCGCAACCTCTCGGAAATCGACTGGACCTCGTTCGGGCTGGCCCTGCTCTGCCTGCTGGCGATGCAGCTGGCACGGGCCTGGGCGTGGCGCAACGTGCTGCGGGCTGCCTACCCGGCTCAGCGCATCCCTTACATGCCGCTGGCCGCCGCCTACCTGGCCGGGGCCGGGATCAACGCGATCGTCCCCGCCCACGCCGGCGACGTCACCAAGGTCTTCCTGGTCAAACGCCAGATCCCGGACTCCTCCTACCCAGCGGTGACCTCCTCGTTCCTGGTGCAGACGGTGTTCGACACCAGCGTCGGCATCCTCGTCCTGCTCTACGCGATCAGCCAGGGGCTGCTGCCGCCGCTGCCGCAGATCCCCGAGTTGCCGGCCTTCGAGATCTCCTTCTGGGTCGAAAACCCGAAGGTGTTCTTCGCCGTGTTGGCCGCAACCCTGATCGCGATCGCGATCGGCATCTACTACCTCGCCCACCGCGTGCGCCGCTTCTGGGACCGGGTCAAACAGGGCCTCGTCATCCTCCGCGAGCCGCGCCGCTACCTGCGCGAGGTCTTCGCCTGGCAGGGGATCGGCTGGATCTTCCGCTTCGCCGCCTTCTGGTTCTTCCTCGACGCCTTCGGGATCGGCGGCTCGGTCGGCAACGTGATGCTGGTGATGAGCGTGCAGGCGATCGCCAACATCGTCCCCTTCACCCCCGGCGGCGCCGGCGCCCAGCAGGCGCTGCTGGTGGCGACCCTGCACGGGCCGACCCGGACCGCGGTCCTCTCCTTCTCGGTCGGGACCCAGATCGCGATGGCGGCCTGGTCGATAGTGCTTGGCTTCGCCGCGATCCTGCTCGTCTTCAAAACGACGGACTGGCGCGGATTGATCAAACAGGCGCAGGACGAAAAGGACGAGGAAGATGACCGGGAAGAGGCGGCCTCAGAGGCTGCCAGGCAAGGACGCAGGGAGCCCGCATAGCAGCGCTATGTGGGCGACTGAGGACGCCGCATGGTGGTCTCTGAGGCCGCCTCCAAGGCGAAGGGGCTGCCCTCGGAGTCGCGGCAGACAGACCAGCGCTCGCCGGGGTGGATCACCGAGCCACCAAGGTCCTTGACTCGGCCCAGCGCCGCCTCCATGTCCTCGACCGTGAAGTAGGGGAGCGAGCCGGTGTCGCCGGGACCGGCCCCGCGCGCGTGGATCCCGAGCCGCAGCCCGTCGGCGGCGCTTTCCCAACCCTGGCCCGCCTCAACGCCTCGCGGCGTCAACTCGACCCCGAGCACGCCGCCCCAAAAGCGCAGCGCCCGCTCCGGGTCGTCCGCTGGAAACTCGATCAAGGGCTCGGCCACGACCCCAGTATCGCCGAGAACTGCATATGCCCCGCTATACGGGGAAAATGCAGGTCTCGATTGGGCGGGCGCGGATTGAGGTCAGCTGGACCAGCCGGGGTAGTGGGCGGTGACGTGCCACTGCCACGGCGGGGTTTCGTCGGCGGGGAACTCGTAGTGGTTGCGGCCGGGCAGGGTCTCGAGCGGGACCAGGGCGGGGTCGGTGCTGAGGAGGACCTCGGTGCCGGTGGCGGCGTCGAGGTCGGCGCCGCTGGCGCGGCGGACGAGGCGCTCCCAGCCCAACGTAGGGCGGTAGAGCCAGTAGATGACCTCGATCCAGCCGCTGGAGTCGCGACGGTCGACCACCGTGGTGAAGGCCGTCGTGCGGCGATTCGAGGCGGTCAGGTGGGGACCGGCGGCGACGGCGCAGCTCTCACGGCGGCAGCGACGGAAGTCGACCGGGTTCAGGGGCAAACCGGAGGGTCCTGGCCGCGCGAGCGGGGGAGGGGCCAGCGCCCGCACCAGCCGCGCGAGCGGCCACCCATACGCCGGCACCAGCGGGTGGTGCCGGCAAGCATCCGGCACCCGCGGCCCGCACGCCAACCGCTTCCCGATCGTCCCCGCCAAGTCCCGCCCCGCCTTCACCTCTCCACCCGCGACCACTGCCGCCGCCACGCCCACGAGCAAGAGCGCCACGAGCGCCACCAACCCCACGTGCTCAACACTCGCGGCCCCGCGCTCGCTCCTCCCGCCCTCGTCCCCAACCGCAACGGCAGCGCGCTCGCTCCTCCCGCCCTCATCCCCAACCGCAACGGCAGCGCGCCTCCCCTCACCTACTCCCCACCCAGCCAGTCCCTTCGCCATGGCTTCGAACCTAGGCCGTCTCGCCGCACCCCTCACGCGCAAAATCACCCAACTCTCACTCCCCGGCGTGCAGGGTTTGCTTTGATGGGGACATGGAGGGCAGCCCCTTCAACCTGTTCGGCGACCCCGACGAGTTCCGCCAGCGCATGGAGGAGCTCTCGGAGCAGATGCAGTCCTCCCAGCGCGTCGCCTGGGCCGACAACGCGATCAAGCTCGCGGTCGAGATGACCGTCGCCTCGATCGGCCGCCTGGAGCTGACCGGCAACGCCGACGAGCAGGCGATGCAGGTCCGCGACGCGATCCGCGTGCTGTTCCCTGAGGCCGTCACCCTCGTGCGCGAGGCCCGCGAAGGCCTGTCCTGAGGGCACCGGGCCGGCGCGCTCAGCGACCGAAGGGAGCGGGTGCGAGCGCGCCGCGCGAGTTCCTCAGTCGCTTGTGTGCGGAGCACACGGCGCTCCCTGCGTCCTTGAACTGCTTGGCCCGGCGCCCCCAGTCTGCTTAAAGGAGCTGCGAGCGCAGGCGGATCACGGCGCCGCGGCGGAAGACGCCGCCGGCTAGCTCGATCGGGAGCGCGATGATCAGTGCCGGGATCGCCAGGACGACGCTGGCGAGGGCGTCGATGTTCCGCTGCCACGGCTTCTTGGCCGGCACCGCGACGGCGCCGCCGCCGAGCGCGGCGAGGGCCACGTTGTGGCCGAAGGTGACGCTGTTGAGCATCGTCTGCCAGGTCGAGGCGAGGCCGGCACCGGGCTGCCAGCGGGCGGCCGCGACCACCTGGTCGCGCTGGGCGATCAGCCGCCGCACCGACTCGACGGTGAACAGGTAGCGGCTGCCGGGCACCAGCCCGGCCCAGCCGGCGCTGCCGAGCGAGCCGGCGAAGCTGTCGCGGTTGGCGATCCGGATCCACTCGCCGTCGCGCAGGCGGTCAAGCTCGTGCAGCGCCTCCGCGGGGTCGGCCTCGCCGCCGACCACCCCGAGCCCGCAGCTCTCGCAGCGGCTGACCGGCGCGCCCAGCCCCGGCTGGGTGGCGAGCCACCCGAACAGCGGCTCGCCGCAGGCGGGGCAGGGGGGGTTCTCGGGACCGGCTCCGGCCTCGAGTGGAACCACAGGGGTGCGCTGTGCATCGCTCATGCCCGATAGCGTACGGGCCGTGGACACGACGGCGATTCTGGCGCGCGAGCGCCATTGGTCCTCCCGGGTCGGAGTCGCGAGCGTGCTCGGCGGCCTGCTGGCGCTGCTCGGTTTCGTCCTCCTGCAGAGCTCGCTCGGCGGCGACGCGAACTTCGAAAGCCTCGAAGAAGCGCACAAGAACGCCTCCACGGTCTGGCTCGCCGGGATCGCCACCTGCCTCGGCTACCTGCTGCTGACGGCCCCACTCTTCTTCCTCTTCCGCGCCGCCCAGGTCCGCAGCCCGCGGGTCAAAAACCAGATGATCGGCCTGGTCGTGCTGGGGCCGCTGCTGCTTGGCCTCTCGGCGCCGCTGATCTCCGGCGGCACCCAGGAAGCAGCCAACAGCTACCTCGACGGCAACGCCAAGTCGACGCTGACGCCGGCCGAAGCCAAAGAGGAATGCGAAGACGACGAAGACGGCAAGAGCGCCAAGGAGTTCGCCGACGAATTCGAGCCCGCCGCCGGCCAGACCGCCCTCGCCGCCTGCGAAGACAAGAAGACCGAGGAAGAGACCGCATCCAACGCGATCAAAGACTCGACCCTGCTGAAGATCGGCCAGTTCGCCGGCCTCGCCGGCGGCCTCTCGCTGGTCATCGGCCTGCTCTACACGGGCCTGTGGGCGATGCGCACCGGCCTGCTGACCCGCTTCTGGGGCTCGCTCGGGATGGCCGTCGGCTTCGCCTCCCTGATCGGCTTCTCACCGCTCACCTTCATCTGGTTCATCTACGTCGGCGTCCTCCTGATCGGCATCATCCCCTCCGGCAAACCTCCGGCCTGGGAGGCCGGCGAAGCGGTCGCCTGGCCAACTCCCGGCCAGAAAGCCGCCGCCGAAATGGAACCCAAGGACCCCGACACGATCGACGTCGACTCCGAGGAGATCGACGCGCCCGACTCGCCGCAGCCGCCCAACGGCAACGGCGGCGGCAACCCGCCGCGCAAGCGCAAGCGACGCGACTAGCTATCTCCCGGGCGAACTCGAGTTGCGCCACGGCGGGAGGGGCCGGGTAGGGCGAAGCGTCTTGCACTTTTTTGCTTCCGCGAAACTCGGGCAGCCGGCGCTCGCCCCACAAAAAAGTTAAGCGAAGCCCTACCCGGCCCCTCCCGCCGCGACCCGCTTCCGATGAGTCCGAATCTCGCTCATCATCCGCTCCAACCGCGGCTCGGTAGACGTATCGACGTAAGTCATCGCCGCGGCAACACCCGGATGCACTGCCGCAATCCGATCGTGCATCGCGTGAGCAACGGCCCGGTAGGTGGGATGCCCCTCGCGGCCGGAGCGCAGCTCGACCAGGTGCATGGCCTCGCGGGCGTTGAGGTCGAGGACGTAGCGGATGCGGTAGGCGAGGCTGAGCGCGTAGGGCGCCAGCTCGGAGAGGCCGGCATCGCTGAGGCGCTCGTGCTCTCCGCGGGAGAGCTCCAGCGCCCGTTCGAACTCGCCGCCGACGCCCGCTTCGACCACCTCGTCGGGGATGCCGGCGCCGAGGTCGGGCCCGAGCCGCTGCCACTGGCAGGTCAGCATCCGGTGGCGCTGCAGGTCGCGGAAGGCGCCGTAGTCGGAGACGATCTCGAAGCGGTAGCGCAGCGCCTCGAAGCCGCGGCCGGGGCGGTGGCGGCGGTTGCCGCGATCACCGGCCAGCGCCGCCAGGAGCGCGCCGCGCTCACCCTGGTCGAGGGCGTCGACGCGGGCGAGGATCTCGGCTTCGGGGGCGTTGGCGGCCTCGAACAGGCAGGCCGCGAGCAGGTCCTCTTCGCTGCCGTCGACGTGGATCAGCTCGACCGACGGCGCCGCCTCGTCCTCGCCGCGGCGGTCGAGGCCGAGCCGGGCCACCCAGTCCTCGGTCCGCTCGCGCCGCTGCTGCAGGTAGGAGATCCACTCGCCACCGCGGTCGGGTCGCTCGACCCGGGAGACGAAGCTCGGCATCACCCGCTGCAGCTCGGCGAGGATCATGCCGCCGTACTCGCGCGCCTCCGGCAGCGGCGAGGCCATCAGCCGCAGGATCAGCTGCTCGTAGGCCTGGCCGGAGGCGTATATGCCGACGTGGCTGAGGGTCGCCGCCGGCAGCAGCCCGCGCAGCAGGTCGAGCGCCTTGGCCCGGATCGAGCGCGCCCACGGCCCCTCGGGTTCGCCGTCGCCGCGCGGCCAGCGCTCGGCCGCCCACTGCTCGACCGCGGTCAGCGAGCGCGAGTAGATCCCGAACAGCTCGTCCATCGCGGTCGCGAACTCGGGCCCGAGCTGCCCGTCGGAGTAGAAGCGGTAGCCGCCGCCGGGCAGCGGCTCGTCGTAGGGGATGTAGCGGGTCGACTGCTCCAGGTAGGCGGCGAGGCGGCCGCGCTGCAGCAGCTTGGTGAGGATGTTGGAGACCCACTCGCAGGCGACGTGGGCGCCGCCGACCTGGGCGATCGAGTCGTCGCCGTAGCCGACGAAGACGCGCTCGTAGAGCTGCGCCGCGCGCTCGCCCTCGGCGGCGTCGAAGGGCCGCCCGCCCGTCGGCGCCTCGGCCGCGAACTCCTCCAGGTAAAGGCGCCGGACCGTCCCCGAGTAGCGCGAGTAACGGGCGAAGAGCGCCCCTTTGACCGTTTCCGGCAGGTTGACGAGGGCGAAGACGGGGCGGTCGAGGTTGGTGAAGTGAGGGGCGAGAACCGCTCTCTCCTCGGGGCTGAACTGTTCGACCGGGTAGCGCACCGGGGCATCGTAGTGGTGCCGGGAGACGCGGCCGTCTGAACCCCGTAGCCGCTGGGTATGGGTTGCTTCACTACCTAAAATAAATGATGACCGGACCAGACTCAGACAACTCGCCGGCCCGGGTTCCAGTCGGGCCCGGCCTGCTGGTGGCCGGGCTCGCCGTGATCGTCGTCGGCCTGCTCGGGCCCTTGGCGTTCGGCTCCTTCTCGCACACCCAGAGGATGCTGCTGGCCCTCGCCGAGGCCCTCTGCCTGGTTGTGATCGCGGTCGGGGTGGTGGTGATGGCGCGGCGGCTGCAGGCCAGTCACCGGGCGCTCTGGGAGCTCGCCCGCCGCGACGCGCTGACCGGGGTCGGCAACTACCGCAGCCTGCACGAGCGCCTGGCCGAGGAGATCGCCCGCCACGGGCGCCACGGTCGCCAGTTCGCCCTGATCCTGCTCGACCTCGACGGCTTCAAGGCGGTCAACGAGCTCTACGGCCATCTCGAGGGAGACCGCCTGCTGACAGAGGTCGGCGGCGCCCTGCGCGACGAGGTGCGTGACGAGGACGCGGTCTTCCGCCAGGGCGGCGACGAGTTCGCGGTGATCGTCGAGGAGGCCGACGCCGAGGAGGCGACCGAAGTCGCGGCCCGGATCCGCGCTCGCATCGTCAGCCGCGGTTTCGGCAACGACGAGGCGCGACCGCTCTCGGGCTCCACCGGCTTCGCCGTCTTCCCGGCCGACGGGACCAGCGCCGAGGCGCTGGTCGGCTACGCCGACACCGACCTCGCGAGCAACCGCGGGCGAGGCCCGCGACTGGCGCTGGACTAGATCGCTCCGCCGCCGGCGCCGAGGTAGCTGAAGCGGACGGCCAGGGCCACCGCCTCGGTGCGGGTGTCGACCTCGAGCTTGGCGATCGCGTTGCGGACGTGGGTGTGAACCGTGGCCGGGCTCAGCGCCAGCCGCTCGGCGATCTCTTTGACCCGCAGGCCCTCGGCCAGCAGCTCGAGGATCTGGCGCTCGCGCGGGGAGAGGTCGAGCAGCTTCTCGACCTCGGAGGGCTTGCCGCCGGCGAAGTCGCCGCCGAGGAAGGTGCCGCCGCCGGTCACCGCTTTGACGGCGCGGCCGATGTCCTCAGCCGGGGCGGACTTCAGCACGTAGCCGGAGGCGCCGGCCCGCAGCGCCAGCGCCAGCAGGTCGGGCTGGGCGTGGGCGGTGAAGATGATGACTTTGGTCCGTGGCCGCGCCTTCAGGACCTCCTTGGTCGCCTCGATCCCATCGCGCTTGGGCAGCTCGACGTCGATGATCAGGACGTCGGGCTCCAGCTCCTTGACGACGTCGACCACATCGCGGCCGTTTCCGGCCTCACCGACGATCTCGACGATGCTCGAGTTGGCCATCCGCGCCTTGATTGCTTCGCGGACGATCTCGTGGTCATCGCAAAGGACAACCCGCTTGGCCTCGCGCACACTGGAGCTCATAGAGGCGCGATTGTGCCAGGGCTACCGAGTTCCTGCAAAGAATTGGGTAGAGAGAACCCTCCGTCCCGCTCTTGGCGGTTCTCGATCAGGGCGATGATCGTGCGCCCGACAGCGCAGGCGGTGCCGTTGAGCGTGTGCACGGCGACCGGCGCCTCGCCCTCGGCGGGGCGGTAGCGGCAGCCCATGCGGCGGGCCTGGTAATCGGTCGTGTTCGAGCAAGAGGTGAGCTCGCGGTAGCGCTCCTGGCTCGGGATCCAGGCCTCGCAGTCGTACTTCTTGGCGGCCGGGGCGCCGAGGTCGCCGACGGCGACGTTGACGACGCGGTAGGGGATCTCGAGGGCGCTGAGGATGCGCTCCTCGGTGGCGAGGATGCGTTCGTGCTCGGCCGCCGACTGCGAGGGCTCGACGAACGAGAACATCTCGACCTTGTCGAACTGGTGGACGCGGAAGATGCCGCGGGTGTCGCGCCCGGCGGCGCCGGCCTCGCGCCGGAAGCAGGTCGAGAAGCCGCTGTAGCGCAGCGGCAGCGCCTCGGCCTCGAGGATCTCGCCGGCGTGCAGCCCGGCCAGGGCGACCTCCGAGGTCCCGGTCAGGAACAGCTCGTCCTTGGGGATCTCGTAGATCTGGTCGCGGTCGCCGGGCAGGAAGCCGGTCCCCTCCAACGCCTCTTCGCGGACCAGCACCGGCGGCACCACCGGCTCGTGCCCTTCCTCGCGGGCGATCTCCAGCGCGAAGCGGACCAGGGCCAGCTCCAGCATCACCAGGTCGCCCTTGAGATAGGCGAAGCGCGAGCCGGAGAGGCGGGCGCCGGCCTCCATGTCGATCAGGCCGAGGTCGGTGCCAATCTCGAGGTGGTCGCGGATCGGGAAGTCGAAGCTGGGCGGCTTGCCGACCTCGCGCAGGACCACGGCGTCGTCCTCGGTCATCCCGTCCGGGGCGTCGGGGTCGGGCAGGTTGGGGAGGGTGGTGGCGATCCGGCCAAGCTCGGCGTCGACGCTCTCCAGCTCGGCTTTGCCGGACTCGATCTGCTCCTTCAGCCCCTGCACCGTCGCCATCAGCTGCTCGGCGTCCTCGCCGGCCTGCTTGCGCTCGCCGATCTGCTTGGAGAGGGTCTTGCGCTCAGCCTGGGCGTTCTCGACGGCGGGCAGCAGCTCGCGACGGCGGGCGTCCAGCGCCAGCAGCGCGTCGACCTGCTCGGCGGCGCCACGGCGGGCCAGCGCGGTCTTGACCCGCTCAGGGTCGGAGCGGATCAACTTCAGGTCAAGCATGTCGCTCCGGACTAAGGATTCTGGCCGGGACGGGGCGGTTCGCCCGCTTCGTTCCCGGCGTACTCGGCGACGAAATCGGCGATCGCTTCCGCCTCTTTGCCGACGACGATGTTCTGGGGCATGATCGCGCCGGAGAAGCCGCCGTTCTCGATCGCGTAGAGGGCGTCGTCGTAGGTCTCGGTGCGCTGGTTGAGGTTCGGGCCCTGGACCCGCTCGCCGCGGTTGCCGCTGCCCTGGGTGCCGGCGGCGCTGAGCGTGTGGCAGCCCGAGCAGTGACTGGCGAACAGAACCGCCCCTTCGTGGTTCGGGTCGTCCTTGGAGACCGCGATCCCCTCTTCGCCGAATCCGCAGGCCGCCAGCCCGAAAGCCGCGGCGACAACCATCGCTATGACCAGTACTGGACGCACGCGGCGCGCATCATATTGGTCTTGGAGGCCGCGGCGACCCGCGGCGCTCAGGCGGTGCGGCAGACGGCCTCGACGTTGTTGCCGTCGGGGTCGAGAACGAAGGCGCCGTAATAGCGCGGGTGGTAGATCGGCCGCGGCCCGGGAGCGCCGTGTCGGTGGCGCCCGCGGCGAGCGCCGCGGCGTGGAAGGCGTCGACCGTGGCTCGGTCGGTTGCGGCGAAGGCGAGGTGGGCGCCGCTGGTCACCGGCCGCCCGCGGGCATGGACCCAGAAATACGGCTTCGGCCCAATCTCGGTCTCGCTGCCGAAGCCGGCGCTCGACTCGGCGAACTCCATCAGCAGCTCGACCCCCAGCGCCGCCTCGTAGAAGGCCTTGCTGCGCGGGTAGTAGTCGCTGACCTCGATGCCGACGTGATCAAGCATTGGGCATGGAGGCCGCCGCAGCGCCCAAATCGGTGGGTCTCGGTGATTCCCCTTCTTCGAGACCTGCATTGACCACGTAATACGGGGGAAATGCAGGTCTCGATCGTCGCCGGCGCTAGAGGCCGCTGGTGAAGGCGGCGCGCAGGGCGACGAAGAAGATGACGCCGGCGCTGACGGCCATGATCCCCATCTCGCGGCGGACGATCGCCAGAGCGGTCGCCTGCTGGGTCTCGGCGTCGAGCGCTTCGAAGTCGATCTCGCCGAGCTCACGCGCGGCGGCGCCGGCGCGGGCGCCCTCGGCGATGAAGGAAATGAAGAGGGGGAGGATCCCGTAGAGGTAGTGGAGGTCGTTCGGCTGCTCGTGATTGGTGACGACGAGCAGGCCGCCGAGCAGCGCCTGGACGAAGACCGAGACCTGGGCCAGGCGCAGCAGGTACCAGAAGGGGACCGAGGGCCGGTCGCGATACCAGGCGAGGCCGCCGACGGCTCCGGCAGCCAGGTTGAGGAGGATCACCGTGAAGCCGACGGCGATGTGGACGGCGACCATCGGCTAAATCCTCCCAGGACGGTCGGGATTCCGCTTACAGATGCGGAAAATCACTATGTAGCAAGTTGTCACAAGCTAGGTGTATAACAGCGTGTACCCCGGACTTTTCCCCCTGTGCTCAAGACCTACCTCCCGATTCTCGTCTTCGCCTTCCTCGGCCTCGCCGTGGCCAGTCTCTTCATGGTCGTGAACCACCTGGTCGGCCCGAAGAAGCCGCGCACGTCGACCGCGGCCAGCCGCCGCCAGGGCGAGCCCTACGAGTCCGGGATCCCGGTCGAGGCGATGAAGGGGATCAAATTCGGCGTCAGCTTCTACCTGCTGGCGATGCTCTTCATCCTCTTCGACATCGAGGTCGTCTTTCTCTATCCCGTCGGCGTCATCCTCAACGGCGCCGACAGCTTCCTCGTCCTCGGCGAGCTGATCACCTTCGTCGTGCTGCTGCTCGTTGCCTTCGTCTACGTCTGGCGCAAGGGGGCCCTGGATTGGAGGTAGAGCGCCGCAGCTTCGAGGCCAGGCAGGCCTCCGCCCGCGACATGCTCCGCGGCGACCTCGAGGGCGATGACCTCGAGCGCTACGTGGAAGAAAAAGTCGTCACCACGACCTTCGAGAAAATGATCAACCTGGCGCGGTCGAACTCGATCTTCCCGCTCACCTTCGGCCTCGCCTGCTGCGCGATCGAGGCGCCGATCTCGATCGTCACCGCCCGCTACGACCTCGCCCGCTTCGGTGCCGAGGCGCTGCGCGCCTCCCCGCGCCAGGCCGACCTGATCATCCTCTCGGGCCGGGTCTCGATCAAAATGGCGCCGGTAGTCCGCCGCCTCTATGACCAGATGCTGGAGCCGAAGTGGGCGATCTCGATGGGCGCCTGCTCCTCCTCCGGCGGCATGTTCGCCAACTACGCCGTGGTCCAGGGGGCCGACAAGTTCATGCCGATCGACCTCCACATCCCCGGCTGCCCGCCGCGGCCGGAGGCGGTCATGTACGGCTTCACCAAGCTGCAGCGCAAGATTCAGGGCAACCCTGACCAGGGCTGGCGCCAGCGCTACAAAGCCGCCGGCACCGAGGAGTGGGCGCGCGGCGGCCCCGCCAGCCAGCCCAGCGCCGAGGCCGCGGCCGCCTACCTCGAAGCCCGGGAGCTCGCCCGTGCCTGACGCTCCGGGACTGGAGCTGCTGCGGGGTGAAATCGAGCGCGACCGGCCCGGCTCGGTCCTCGCCACCTCCTTCGAGCGCGGCCAGGCGGCGCTGCTCGCCGACCCCGCCCAGATCCTCGACGTCCTCTCCTGGCTGCGCGACACCCCGGGCCACCGCTACACCTTCCTCTCGAGCCTGCATGTGGCGGACTACCTGCCGGCCCGCCCTCGCTTCGGGGTTCATTACGAGCTGCTCAACCGCGATCGCGTCGAGCGGATCCGCGTCAAAGCGATGCTCGCGGATCCCGCCATCTCGAGCGCGAATGGAAATGGGTCGGATCCGGGCGCACCCGACTCGAGCTCGGGAGTGTCGGGGCAGAGTCCGAGAACGGACGCCCCCGCCCGCCCGCAGGACTCTGCCCCGGCGCTCCCCGCCATCGACTCGTGTGTCTCCTTGTTCCCCACCGCCAACTTCCAGGAGCGTGAAGCCTTCGACTTCTTCGGGATCGAGTTCCGCGGCCACCCGGACCTGACCCGGATCCTGCTGCCCGACGACTACGTCGGCTGGCCGCAGCGGCGCGACTTCCCGGTCGGCGGCGAGCCCGTCACCTTCACCTACAACGAGCGCAACTATGGCTGAGCTGCCGACCACCCTCACGGCCACTCACGAGACCGAGATCATGACCGTGAACATCGGTCCGCACCACCCCGCCACGCACGGGGTGCTGCGCCTGGTCGTTGACCTCGAAGGCGAGATCGTGCGCGACCTGCGACCGGTGATCGGCTACGTCCACACCGGGATCGAAAAGTCCTGCGAGGACAAGAGCTACTGGAAGGTCATCCCCTTCGTCGAGCGGATGGACTACGTCTCCTACTTCTTCCAGATGCAGGCCTACTGCGGCGCCGTCGAGCAGCTGGTCGGGCTGGAGATCCCGCCCCGGGCCAAATACCTGCGCACGCTCTTCCTTGAGCTCAACCGCATCCACTCGCACCTGGTCTGGCTGGGGACGACGGCGCTCGACCTCGGCGCGATCTCGATGCTCTGGTACTGCTTCCGCGAGCGCGACCGCATCCTCGACCTGTTCGAAATGGCGACCGGGCAGCGCATGCACACGCGCTACTTCCAGGTCGGCGGCGTGATCGAGGACATCCCCCGCGGCTTCGAGGAGAAGTGCCGCTCCTTCGCCGAAGACATGCCGGTCCGGGTCGGCCAGTACGAAGCGCTGCTGGACCGCAACGAGGTCTTCCTGCAGCGGACCAAAGGCGTCGGCATCGTCGAGCGCGAGCGGCTGCTGGAGCTGGGCGTGACCGGGCCGCTGCTGCGCGCCGCCGGCGAGCCCTGGGACCTGCGCAAGGCGACCGACTACCTCGCCTATCCGGAGATGGAGTTCAAGATCCCGGTCGGCACCGTCGGCGACAACTACGACCGCTACCGGGTCCGGGTCGCGGAGATGGTCGAGTCGGCCAGCATCGTCGCCCAGTGTCTGGACGCGCTGCCCGACGGCCCGCACATCGCCGACGACCGCAAGTACGTGCTGCCGCCGCGCTCGGAGCTCTCGACCTCGATGGAGTCGCTGATCCACCACTTCAAGCTCGTCACCGAGGGCTTC
>DATAON010000072.1:0-26264 GCA_036265715.1 Solirubrobacterales bacterium
ACCTCCGCCTGGGGAATCGAGTGCGCGCGCCTGGATCGGATGGGGAAGTCGCACTGGACCCTTCGGAACGACATCCTCGGCGCCTGGGCGATGACCGTCGTTCTCTTCGCCGCGCTGACCGTTGCGTTCGGGCCGATCGTGCTGCCCTACCTGGTGCTGCAGGCGATCATCGGCTTCTCGCTGCTGGAGGTCGTGAACTACCTCGAGCACTACGGCCTGCTGCGCGACAAGAAAGAGGACGGCCGTTATCAGCGCTGCCTGCCGAAACACAGCTGGAACTCCAACAACGTCTCCTCCAACGTGCTGCTCTACCACCTGCAGCGCCACTCCGACCACCACGCCAACCCGACCCGCCGCTACCAGGCGCTTCGCCACGTCGACGAGGCGCCGCAGCTGCCGACCGGATACGCGGGGATGATCGTGCTGGCCTGGTTCCCGCCGCTCTGGCGGCGGGTGATGGACCCGCGCCTGGTCGACCACTTCGAAGGCGACCTCAGCCGCGCCAACATCCAGCCCGGCAAGCGCCGCGAGCTGGAAGCGCGCTACGGGGCGGGTGCGGGGGCGGCGGCATGAGCGCCTACCGCTGCCCCAGCTGCGGCTACGTCTACGACGAGGCCGCCGGCCACGCCCGCGAGGGCTTCCCGGCGGGGACGCCCTGGAGCGCGGTGCCCGACGACTGGGCCTGCCCCGACTGCGGCGTCCGCGACAAGGTCGACTTCGAGCCGGTCGAGGACGAAGTTTGACCGCTGCCACTGCGACGATGGGGGCGATGCCGAGGGCGCGCACCCCATACGCGGAGGCCGCGCGCGAGCTGCTGCGCCAGACCCTGTTCGACGCCGCTCGCGACGAACTGCAGCAGCGCCCCTGGTCGGAGGTGACGATGGCCGACATCGCCAGCGCCGCCGGGGTCAGCCGTCAGACCCTCTACAAGGAGTTCGGCAACCGCAACGAGTTCGGGCTCGCCTTCGTGATCAACGTCGGCGAGCGCTTTCTCGACGAAGTCGACCAGGCGGTGATCGCCAACTCCGAAGACCCCCGCGCCGCGGTTGCCGCCGCGCTCGAGCTCTTCCTCACCGCCGCCGGCGAGGATCCGCTGATCAAGATGCTGCTCTCCGACGACGGCACCGGCGGCATGCTGCCCTTCGTCACCACTCAGGGGATGCCGGTCGTCCAATGGGCGACCGCGCGGCTGGCGACGACGATCGAGGCCGGCTGGCCGCAGGCGCCGAAAGCCGACGTCCTGCTGCTCTCCGAAGCCCTGGTCCGACTCGCGATCAGCTACATCACCGCGCCCAGCGAGGCGCCGGAGTCGATCGCCTCCTCGGTCGCCGAACTGCTCGGCCCCTTCATCGACAAGGCGCTCGGCGGCGCCTAGCCGGGACCAGCGAAACCTCGCGAGGGCAACCAACGGTCCTCGGGCACGACCCCGCGCGCCGCTTGCGACATTGACCCGACCAGAGTGGGGTCAATATCGCGAGCGCGTAGGAATCACCCGCCGCGAAGGGCCGCCGCAGAAAGTTGTGGTTCCTTTTTCGCCTCTAAGGAGAAAAAGGAACCACGCGATGCTCGGGCCTGGTTCTAAGGCCTCCGGTGGCCGGTGTCCACTCGCGGCCGGCGGCGGCCTGTGCGCGCCGGATCATGGACCCGGGTTTCGCCAATTCGCCCGCTCCTAGGCGGTGGGCGCGTCGAACAGCTTGCCGGCGGCGATTTTCGCCGCCATGTCCTTCGATTCCTCGCGGTAGATGCGCCCGTCCTCGAACTCGATCACCGGGTATTTGGGCTGCCCGGAGAGCTCCTTCACGCCGGAGCGGTTGAAGAGCGATTCCTTCTCCAGCTCGTACTCGATGTTGGCGTCGTCGAGCGCTTTGCGCACGACCCAGCAGGGGTGGGCGTTGATCTTGAGGAAGGCGGCGCTGCAGACGTGGAGCTTGACGGCCATGCGCCCACCCTAGCCCCTCCGACCCGTCCCGGGGCGGCTTTACGCAATTTGCCGTATGGACCCCGGCGGCGAACCGTGCGAGCATCCACGCCGGTGACTCGTCTCCAAGTCGGCATCGCGGGGGTGCTGGTGGCGCTGGCCTGTGTGGCGCCGGCGACCGCCGCTGCCGCCTGGTCGACTCAGCAACAGGTGAAAGGGTTCCTCTCCGACGGGCGACCGGCGATCGCGGTCGAGGAAACCGGGGCGATCGATCTCGGCATCTCGACCGGGGCGACGGGCGGTGGGCCAAGCGGGACCGGCGCCTACTACCTCCATCGCCCGACCTCGGCGACCGGTTGGTCGCTCGCCGAAGGAACCTCGGTCACGAAGATCACCGGCGCCACGAACACCGCCAACTGGGCGCTCAGCAGCTCCGGGGCGGCGGTTGTCACCTGGTCGACCGGGTCGGCCTTCGCCTCGACGCCGTTCGCCGCCTACAAGGCGCCGGGGAAAGCCTGGAGCGCGGCGGAACAGCTCGACGGGCCGACCGGCTACGGCGCTCCGACCCCGGTGATCGACGAGGCCGGCCACGCCGCCGTCGTCTGGACGCGCAAATCGACCGGCTCGAGCTACCTGCTCAACATGCCCAACCAGATCGTCTATTCGGCGCCGGGGGCGACCACCTGGACGGCGCCATCGAAAATCGCCGACATCACGGTGCCGGACCCGCACGACCAGACTCCGGGTGACGGCATCGATTACAACCGCTGCGGAGATCAGCTCCACGTGGCGATCCTTCCCGGCGGCACCCCCGTGGTCAGCTGGGACGACGACTACGGCTCCTACAAACAGAGCGGCGGCGTCAACGACGGCTACGAGATCGGGCTCTGCAGCGTGCGCACCGCCGCGGCCGGCGGCGCGCCGGTCAACGTCACCCCGCGGCCGGCCACCGGCTTCTACGTGTCACCGGCGGCGAACATGCCGAGCTGGACCCAGACCTCTCTGGTCGCCTCGCCGACCGACGCCGACACGGCGATTCTCCTGCGCGGCCGCGAAGACTCGCTGAAGTTCACCGGCTGCGCCGAAGTCGACGCTTGCGCCGACCAGGAACGTGACACCAGGGCGGCGGTCGGCAGCGGCGCGACGCTTGGAATGGGCACCTCGATCGGGGTCAAAGAGATCGCCACCGTGGCGCTGCGCAACGGCCGCACCCTGCTGGTCGCCGACGGACCCTCCAGCGTCCTCCGGGCCGGGGTCGGGACCGGAGTCCCCAGCCTGACCCCGTTGGCCGAAGACTTCCAGATGATCTCCGCCGGGCTCAGCCTCAACGACGCCGGCGCCGCCCACGTCGGCGTCGTCCCGAACAACACCACGTCGTTCACGCTGCGCGCCTTCGACGCACCGGCGGCGGGCGCGTTCTCCGCCCCGACCGTCCTTGACACCGCCGTCCGGACCCCATCGCTGGGGCTTGACTGCGCGGGGCTGCCGGTGATCGTCTGGGCGCGCACCTCCAACCAGATCTTCAGCTCCAACTTCGACGCGGCGCCGGGCGTCTGCGGCGACGGGCCCGACCCCGAACCGGAAAACCCGACGCCGAATCCCGGCGGTGGGGGAGGGGGCGCCACGCCACCCGGCGCCGTGATCAACACTCCGCCCCCGGTGCCCTCGAGCCTGGCGACGATCGGGCCGCCGAAAACCGACGGCAGCAAAGTCAGCTTCACGATCACCTGCTCGCCGCTCACCGTGAACGCCTGCGGCGGCAAAACCGTGATCACCCAGTCCAACGGCGGCGGCAAAGCCCGCGCCGCCGCGAGGTCGGCCGGCACCAAGATCGGCTCGCTCAGCTTCTCCGGCCTCAAGCCGGGCGCGAAGAAGACGCTGAAGGTGCCGCTGGTGGCCTCGGCCAAGCAGGCACTGAACGCCGGCAAGAGCCTCAGGGTGACGATCACCGCGACCGTCCGCGACGGCGCCGGCAACGTGCGGGTGACGACCAAGAAGGCGACGCTGAAGAAGTGATCGCCCGCCCACCGGGCGGCGACTAGACTCGCCCGATGGCAGGACCGTGGTTCAAAGCCGAGCCGGTCGACGCGACCTTCTTCGAGACCGCGCCGATGCGCCTGCGCGGCAAGTTCGAGATCCCGCGCCCGGCCGCCGAGGTCTGGGCCGAGCTGACCGCGGACAAGACGCTGTCCTGGTGCCGGATCCTGCAGGCCGTCACCTGGACCTCGCCGCGCCCGTTCGGCGTCGGCACCACCCGCGAGGCCCGCGCCCTGGGCGGCGCCAACGCCCTCAAAGAGGAGTTCTTCCGCTGGGAGGAGGGCCGCCAGAAGTCGTTCTTCGTGATCGAATCGACCAGCCCGATGTTCCGCCGCTTCGCCGAGGACTACCTCGTCGAGCCGACCGGCGAGGGCTCCTGCCGCTTCGTCTGGACGATCGCCGCCGAGCCGAAAACCGCGGCCCGGCTGCTGACCCCCGGCAACAAGCTGATCCTGAAGACGCTTTTCACCGACACTGCGAAGCACTACGGCCTGCACGGCTGAGGCTGCCTCCACCGCTAGCTACTGGCGGGCCAGGGCGACCCGCAGCCGCTCCTCCGGCGAGATCAGGTGGTCGACGTCCTCGGCCGCCTCGTCGACGTCGATCTGCACCCACTCGACCGTGCCGGTAAAAGCGCAATCGCCTGAGGCGTAGTCATCGCTGACCGGCGTTCCGGTGTCGGTGCCGAGGTCGGTCGTCTCGTCGCCGGAGAAGATCAGCGGCATCGTCCCCTCGACCCGGCCCTCGCCGACCTTGGCCCCGTCGACGTAGAGGGCAACCTCGCCGCCTTTGCCGAGGCCGCCGCCGTCGTAGCCGAACTCCATCCGCACCTGGTGCTTACCGGCGCTCAGCGGCTCGCCGCCCGCGACCTTGAAGCGGGCGACTCCGAGCAGGTTGTAGCAGTAGGTCGGCCGGCCCTCGCGGAGGTAGAGGCTCCAGCCGCCGAAGGCGCCGCCCTGGGCGATGACGACGCCCTCGGCGCCGCCCTCGGGGACGACGAGCTGCGCGCTCACCGAGTGCGAGCGGTTCTTGATCACGATGATCGAGTTCTCGGTGATCCGCTTCATGCCGCCGTAGAAGATCTGCGAGTTGCCCTCGACCAGCATCGGCCGCCCGGCCATGTGGGGTTCGAAGCGCTCGATGCGGCGGTCGTCGAGCGGCAGCGCTCCGTAGCGGACCGCCTCGATCAGGAAGAGCCGCTGCAGCTCGTGCAGCTTCTCCGGATTCTCGGCGGAGACGTCGTTGGACTGGGTCCAGTCGCCGGGTTCGTAGAGCTCCCAGACGTCGTCGTCGAGGGCCGGCAGCTCTTCGCCGGACAGCCAGGGGATGCTGTGCCGGGTCGCCGCGGTCCAGCCCTTGTGGTAGACGCCGCGGTTGACGAACATCTCGAAGTACTGCGTCTCCCGGTGCTCGGCCGCGTCGGCGTCGGCGAAGCTCGGCAGCATGCTCTTGCCGTGCAGCGGCATCTGCTGGACGCCGTGGACGAAGGTGGGGTGGGGGAGTCCGGCGGCGTCGAGGACCGTCGCGGCGATGTCGATCACGTGGCTGAACTGGTTGCGGATCTCGCCCCTGGCCTCGATCCCGGCCGGCCAGTGAACGACCGTGCCGTTGCGGGTCCCACCCCAGTGGGAGCCGACCTGCTTGGTCCATTTGTAAGGGGTGTCCATCGCGTGCGCCCAGCCGACCGCGTAGTGGTTGTTGGCCGAGGGCGTGCCCAGCTCGTCGATCTTCTCCGCCAGCATCTCCGGCGTCTCCAGAGCGTTGGCGCCGTTGAAGGTGAAGGACTCGTTGAAGGTGCCGTTGACGGTGCCCTCGGCGGAGGCCCCGTTGTCGCCGATCACGTAGTAGACGAGCGTGTTCTCGAGCACGCCGAGGTCGCGGATCGAGTCGATCAGGCGGCCGACGTGATGGTCGGTGTGCTCCATGAAGCCGGCGTAGACCTCCATCTGTCGCGCCAGCACCGGCCGCAGCTCCTCGGGCATCTCCTCCCAGGCGGGGATCTCGGCCGGGCGCTCGGTCAGAACCGCGTCCTCGGGAACGACGCCGAGCTCCTTCTGTCGCGCCAGCGTCTCCTCGCGCAGCGCGTCCCAACCGGCGTCGAAGCGGCCCTTGTATTTGTCCGACCACTCGACTGGGGCGTGGTGGGGAGCATGGGTAGCGCCCGGGGCGAAGTACATGAAGAAGGGCTTGTCGGGCGTCAGCGACTTCTGTTCGCGGACCCACCCGATCGCCCTGTCGGCCAGGTCCTCGGTCAGGTGGTAGCCCTGCTCCGGCGTGCGGTCCGGCTCGACCGGCGTCGTCCCCTCGTACAGCGCCGGGTAGTACTGGTTCGTCTCGCCGGCGACGAAGCCGTAGAAGTGCTCGAAGCCGCCGCCGCCCGAAGGCCAGCTGTCGAACGGCCCCATCGAGCTGGTCTCCCAGACCGGCACCTCGTGGCACTTGCCGAACTGGGAGGTCGAGAAGCCGTTCAGCTTCAGCGTCTCCGCCAGGGGCGCGGCGGTGTTGGGGCGGATCGAGGTGTAGCCCGGCGCCGAGGTGGCGATCTCGGTGATCCCGCCCATCCCCACCGAGTGGTGGTTGCGGCCGCTGAGCAGGGCGGCCCGGGTGGGGGAGCAGAGGGCGGTGGTGTGGAAGCGGGTGTACTTGAGGCCGTCGGCGGCGAGCGCCTCGGCCGTCGGGGTCTGGCAGGGGCCGCCGAAGGCGCTGGAGGCGGCGAAGCCGACGTCGTCGAGGAGGACGACGAGGACGTTGGGGGCCTGTGCGGGCGGGCGCAGTGGCTCGATCGGGGGGAAGGCGGTGTCGGGGTCCTTGGCGTCGTAGGTGATCAGGCCCTCGTAGGGCTGATCGGGGATCGGCAGGACGTCGCGCTTGATCCGGTCGTTCTCGCTGCTCATCTCGTCCCCTCGTCGTGGCTCTCTCTCGGCCCGCACTCTATTGCGAAGGAGCCCCGATCTAACGGGCGCAGCGGAACCCGGTGTTGCCGGTCGAGCTGTCCGCCGTGTTGGAGCTGCGGGCCGCGACCCGGTAGCGGTTGCAGTACGAGTGGTGGCAGAGGTAGGAGCCGCCGCGAGTCGCCCGCGCCTCCGGCCCCACCGCGTCCGCGCACCATTCCCAGACATTGCCGCTGGTGTTGTGGAGGCCGTAGCCGTTGGCCGGGAAGGCGTCGACCGGGCAGGTCCCGAGGAAGCCGTCCCCGAGCGTGTTCTGCGAGGGGAACGTTCCCTGCCAGACGTTCATGCGGTGCTCGCCCCCCGGCTCGAGTTCGTCGCCCCAGGGGAACCGGCGCTGGACCAGGCCGCCGCGGGCGGCGTGCTCCCACTCGACCTCGGTCGGCAGCCTGGTTCCGCTCCAGTCGCAGAACGCGTTGGCGTCGCGCCAGGAGACGTGGACGACGGGATGGTCCTGGCGGTCGTCGAGGGAGGAGTGCGGTCCCTCGGGCCGGTTCCAGCAGGCGCCGAAGACCTGGCGCCACCACGGCGCCTCGATGACCCCCCGGGTCTCCGGGAACTCGTCGGGGAGCAGGCCGCCGAAGACGAACGACCAGCCGTAGCGCTCGGCGTCGGTCACGTGCCCGGTCGCCTCGACGAAGGCGGCGAAGCGATCGTTGCTGACGGCGCAGGCGTCGATCGAGAAAGCCGCGAGCTCGACCTCCCGGACCGGCCCCTCGCCGTCGCCGGCGATCGAGTCGGGGCCCTCAGCGCCCATCAGAAAGCTCCCGCCCTCCAGGGACACCATCTCCGGCGGGCGGGGGATGCGCTTCGCGCCGGGTGCCGGGGGCTCCGGCGCCGCCTCGCCGGAGCTGCCCCGCGAGGGGCCGCAGCAGGAACCGTCGGTGGGGGCGTTTTCGTGCATTGAAAAGGCTCTCGATCCATAACGTCGAAGCCCACGTCAAGGCTATTGCCTGGTCAATTCGTTTCGGTGTCCCGGGAAGGGCGCCGACTAGGAAGGGATATATATGAGGGGTCAGGGCCGTGCTGCCTTTGTCGCCATCCTGCTGTTGATTGCCGGTGTTCTCAACGTCATCTACGGCATCGCCGCGATCGGCGATGCGACTTTCTTCGTCGACAACACCCGCTACGTGTTCTCGAGCCTCCACGCCTGGGGCTGGATCACCGTCATCCTCGGAGTCGTCCAGCTCTGCGGCGGCGTCTCGCTTCTCGCCGGCCACGTCTTCGGACGCGTGATCGGCCTCGTCGCCGCATCCTTGGGCGCGATCGGCGCCCTGCTCGCCGTCGGCGGCGCCTATCCGTTCTGGTCACTGGGGATCTTCGCCCTCTGCGTGATCTGCATCCACGGCCTCGTCGTCTACGGCGAGGAAGAGTCCCCGCGGCGGGCCTAGAACGTCATTCGGGAGCCCGGCATCCGGCCGGGCTCCCTCCGGCGTGATCGTGCCGGGCCGCACTGGGGCGATCATCCAGGCGGTGGGATGGGTTGCCCTGGCCGTCGGCATCATCCTCGAGGTCGGGATTCGCTCGACCCCGCCCGGCGAATACGACGGCAACGACCGGCGTCCTTACTGATCCGATCCTGCCGTGAGTATGTTCGTGAAGGCCCTGGTCTCGCGACGGGTCGGGACGCCTGCCCAGACTCGCCGAGGGTTTGGCGCGGAAGGCGGACATCAAGCAGTAGCGGCAGGCATGCGCGGAGCTTCATATGTCAGCGCGTGAACGCCATGAGGCGAGCATCGCCTGGTTGCGACATTGGAAAGAGGAGCACTGATGGCAACCGTCGTAGCCCTAGATTCCTCACCCGCCAATGTCCCGCGCTCGAGCGCGGGCCAATCGTCGACGCTCGCGTGGGATATCCCGACGTTCTCCAGGTCGAGATCAAGGATGCGGCCGAGGAGAAGTGGTTGCTCGCGACTCAGGACGCCGAGTGGACCCCTGCTGATCCCAGTGAGTTAGTCGGCCAGTCGATCGAAGATGCCCGAATCGACGAGCAGACCGGCGAGTTGCTTTGCAAGCTCTCCAATGGGTCTGCCCTTGACGTGAAGCCCGCCCGAAAGTCGGCAGACGACGATCCACCCAACTGGGAGCTGGTCACCCCAGGGGGAGTTCTCTTTGAGTTCGGCCCCGGCGTGCGCTGGCAGATCAGCAGCGCCGACGAGCCGGCTCTCTCGCGGCGCTGAATGAGAAAGCCCCGCCAGAGCGGGGCTTTCCAATGCGGCTGAATGGAGTCGAACCCGAGCCTATGGTGGCTATATGGCTTCCTGGAGCGGATTCGGTGTCCCTGGGCGACCCCCGATGACCCCTCATATCCCTGGGTGGTATGGGGAGATTGTGGGGAAATTCATTGCCGTCGTCCGACGCCGTCCTTGCACAGCTCGGAGGAGTTGGAGTCAGGGCAAATGCTAGGCACCCGACCCACCCATCCACGGCAAGCCGAGGGAGGCCGCGGCGCCCTCGGCAAAGCGCTCGCCCTCGACGATCAGGAGCGCACCGCCGACGTCCTCGCGGCTGCGGCGCAGCCAGCGAAAGGCGCCGCCTTCGGCGATCAGGTCGTCGTAGCCCGCAACCGCCTCACGGCCCCCGATCAAGGCGATTCCCTCCAGCGTCGGTGAGGTGATATCGAAGAGGCCATAGCCAGAGGTGACCCGGCCAACCGGGCGTTCCGCCGATCCCCAGGTGCGCCTCAAGACTTCGAACAGGCGTCCGAGGACGAGCGGCGAGGGGGAGGGCGAGAGCCATGAGAGGACTGGCTGCTGGGGGACTACGCCCTCGTCGAGCTGCTCGATCAGCTGGTCGAGGAGGCAGCGCTGACATTCGGAATCCCCCGCTTCGGCGAGGATCGGAAAGAGCTCGGCCTCGCGGGCTGGGCTGCCAGCCGCCAGCTGTTCGACTAGGTCGTGGCGGCCGTTCTCGACCATCCGCGCGGCGATCGTGCGCACTCTCTGCAGGTCGATCCGCTCCTCCGCGGGAACCTTGGCGCCGAGGTCGCACGCACAACTCTCGAGCACCCGCCCAGGCAAGGGGTCATGGCAGCAGGAGAGGAACTGTTGCCAGCGGTCGGGGTCGACGTCTCCGGCGATCAGCTCAAGAGCCCCGTAGACAGCCTCGGGGCTCTGGGTTGCCGCCAGCCAAGTCTGGTGCTCTTCGAAGAGGATGCCGCAGGTGGCGAGCTCCGCCCAGCGCGCCTGGTCGAGCGGGGGCTGCGCCCGGGGTCCGAGTGCGACCCAGGCATGGGCGCCGGCCTCCTGCCTCCAGCTGTTTGCCTCCAGGCGGGTGATCGTCTCACGGTACGGACGCTCAGGCCACCAGCTCTCCAAGCGGCGGCGCAGCTCGGCGAGGTGGCGTTCGTCGAGATCGGAGACCTGGGAAGTGAAGTAGCGGGCGTGATTGAGGATCTGCGGGTCGCTGTCGGGCCGGTCGAGTAGCTCAGCCAGCGTCGGCGGCTCCTGCTCGGGCTCTTCGTCTTCTTCCTCGCGCCCCGGTCGCGGCGGCGGCCAGGGCTGGCCCGCCGCTTCGGCTTCGGCCCGCTCGCGCTCGGCTTCCCGCCGCTGGCGCACATGGCGGACCACCTCCTCGGAGAGGCTCGCCTCTTCGAGTTCCTCTGGTTCGAAGAGGGCTGCCACTTCTGCCAGCTGCCACCAGTCGATGTCCCGCTCCTCCTCGTTTTCCTGCAGGACGACCAAGCGACGGAGCAGCGCCTCTGGATCCACCTCGCGCAGTGCCCGCAGTGAGGCGCCGCGCTCGAAGCTGACGGCGACGTCGACCGTGGCCTCGATGACCTCGGTTCCGGCGGCGGCGAAATCGACCCCATCGAGCAGAGTCGGGACCCGCTCGCGCGACCAGAAGTCGCGCGGCGTGTTGCCCTGGCGCAGGAACTCGGCGAGCAGGATCACCCCGTCGACCGGCTCGACCCGATCGAGGGCGTTGGCAAGCATGTAGTCCGCCTCCGGCCCGGCCATCAGGCGCAGGTAGAGGTCGATCCGCGGCTGATCACCGAAGAGCCGGTCGAGGGCGATCGCGCCGACCTGGTGGATGCTGTGCTCCTCGCGCGCCAGGAGCAGCTCGACGATACGCTCGGCGAGAGCCTCGGAACCGAGATCGGCGGCGGCCATCATCGCCTGGCGCAGCACCACCTCATCGCGCTCTTTCTCCGCAAGGACCCGGTCGAGAAGCTCTTCCAGACGCGCGCCGCCGGCGCGGGAGAGGACCCGAACTGCGTTGCCCTGGTCCTGGTCGGTGCCAGAGTCGATGGCGGCGTGGATCGCCGCGGCGGTCTCACCGGCAGGGCCGCCTTTGACCAGGCGCGCCATCGCCTCGGCGTCGTCGGCGATCCGGATGCCGCGCTCCCAGACCCAGACCTGGGTTGCAAGCGCGTTCTCCCAGAGCACCCGCAGCGCCGCCTCTCGTTCGGACTCCGGCGCGTCGTCGGGGGTGGCGCGAGCGGCGGCGAGCGGATCGCGCCTCTGGAGCGCAGCACGCCAGGCGGACGAGGCCAGGCAGGCAAGGGAGAGCGGGACGACCAGGTCGGGGCGAACGCCGGAGAGATCACGATCCAGATAGGGAACGAGGCAGTCAAGCAAGGCGGGTGAGGGACCGGCCTCGACCATGGCCTCGGCGGCCAGTTGCTCACCGAGCAGGCGGTGGTGGAAGCGAAAGCTGCCGCCTTCCTCGGCGAGCAGTAGGCGCTGCTCCAGGGTGCGGGCCAGCTCGACGACATCGTCCCCCCCGCCCTCGGGTACGCCGAAGGCGTGCAGGTCATCGACCGAGAAGGTGCGGCGCCCGGCAATCGCTGCGGCGAGTGCGAGGCGGCGAAGCCAGGCGCGTACAACCTCGCCAGTGAGGGCGAGGGTCTCCTGCTCGCGCTCGATCGCCGAGCCGACTAGGGCGAAGAGCAGCTGGCCGAAGTCGCCGATTCCGCGCAGCTCGCCGCGCTCGTGCAGGTCGACGACGTTGCACAGGTAAAAGGGCGTCGTGAGGACCTCCTCGAGGTCCTCGAGCGCCGGCATCTCCTCATAGAGCGCCTCGAGGCTCGCGCTGCGTGAGGCGAGGAACCGATCGCGCCAGCCGGTGTCGGGGGCGAGCGCGAACTGGCTCCAGCCGATCGCCTCGGGTGCGTCAAGCCGCAGTAGCTCGAGTGAGGGCAGCGGCCGGGTGGAGATCGTGAAGGCGTGGCGGGGGAGCGCCTCGGCGAGCAGGTTGATCTTCTCGGCGAGCGCGCCCTGCTGCTCGGAGACGACTTCATCGAGGCCGTCGAGGAAGAAGTGAAACCGCTCCTGGGCCAGTGCCCCAATCCCGACATCGAGGCCCTCGACGGCGGTGGCCCCCTGTCGCGCCCAAGCGGCGAGCGTCTCCAGTGGCCCGTGAGAAGGCTCGAGCTCAAGGTGGGCGAGGCGGATGAAGACCCCGCTCCGAGGCGAGCGCCGCGTGAGGCGCCGCAGGAGCTCGGTCTTGCCGGAGCCGGGATCACCGAGGACGATCGCCCGCGGCAGGTCGAGCAGGTCCGCCTCGGTGGGCTCGGGTCGAACTTCTCGCTCGGGGTCGAGCCCGAGCGAGAGGCGAACGCGGTCTCCGGGGTCGGTCGGGTCACGGCGGTCGATCAGCCGGTTCTCGACGTAGGGCGAGGTCTCCTCGTCGAGGTGGCGGGCATGGGCGGGCTCTGCGGCGGGCAGGTCGACGTCGAGCAGCAGCCGCGCCTTGGTGGCGAACTCCTCGGGATAATCGACGGCGACGACGTGGATGCCCGAGTTGCCGGGGAGGATCGCAGCGCGCTTGGTGGTCAGCTCGGCCTCCTCGCTTCGTAGGCACCAGAGGACATGGAAGTCGCGGGCCTCGACCTGGGCAAGGGCGCTGAGCAGGTAGGTCTCATCGAGCTTGGTGCCGAAGAAGACCATCGTGCGGCGCACTGCGAGCTCGTAGAAGACCTGGCCCAGCGGATCGGCGGGGATGTGGCGGTAGCCGGCCGGGGCGAGGACCATCGATGCCGGTTCGGCGATGCTGCCGTGCAGGTGAAGGACGGTGAGCTGCGCGGGCGGCTCCTCCTCGACGAGAATCGAGACGGCTCGGCCGAGGTCGGCGGCCGAGTTGCCGAGGGTGAGAACCGCCATCCCGGCCGCCTCCGCGGCACGCTCGAGTGAGTGGTCGAAGTTGAGGGTGAGCACGAAGCGCGAAGGAACCCGGATCAGCGCCTCGATCAGCGGCGAGGTGCGCGGCTCCACGCTGGCGATCTCAGTGGCGGCGAGCGCGACCAGCTCCGCCTCGCCGCAGTGGCGTGGGGTGAGGAAGTCCACGACGCTGCGCAGGTTGGCGGGGTCGCCGCCATAGTCGGCGCGGGCGCCCGTGCCCTCGAGCAGACGCCGGGCGAGCTCGGCACTGCCGGGCAGACCGGCGCTCTGGGCGACTCCGGCGCCGGAGACCGGCACGACGCGGCGCGAGGGCCGCAGCAACTGGGCTAGGCGGTCTTCCGACGAAGGGTTCGGTCGCTTCTCGCTCACGGCAAGCGGACGTTAGCGGTGGGCGAGGCAGCGCCCCGCGGACACCGGCCGCTCAGTGGGTTGGCGCCGAGGGCGACCTGCCGGGAGCGGGTCCGCGCGTCGCCGGACATCGCTCGCTCCCAGTCGCGAAAATGGCGCGATGAGGGGAAGGGCACGCCCACACATTGAGGCTGACGGCACCGAGCTTGACTCGGCCTACTTCCTGACCGACAACGAGTACGTCAGCGGCTTTCTCCGACTTCCAACCGCGACCGACGTCGGAAGGATGAGGTTCCTCGAAGACGTCCCACCTCTCGCGAGTGACCACGACGTCCCCACCCTTCCGCCGGTACCCATTACCTTGCTGGACGGGAAGGGAGGGGGCACCGACGCCTGCTTGCTGGGTTCGTTTGTGTCCTGGTCGCGTTTCAGCGCCCCTCTGCAGCCGCAGTATCCGCTTGCGCTGACCGTGAACGCCGTTCTTGTCGGCAGCGCCGACGGTGAGCGCGCATATGACCGCGCCGTCTTGCGCTGTCCGCAGTTGCTGGAGTTCCTCGACATCTCCGGGCTGACGCTCGAGCGCGCGGTCGAGTTAGGGAGCGGTGGCACTAGACACGCGAGCGCCAAGATCGACGCCTTGTGTGTCGAGCTGCGCGAGGGAGTCGAAATCCGCGAGAAGCACCCGACCGAGCAGGCCCTGCGCTGGTATGGCGAGATCTACGTCGAGGGCCAGCCACGACGCCTCGAGGATTGGGCGGAGCCCCTGGCCGACCAGCTCGCGCTGTTTGCGCTGCTTGCCGATCAGCCCTTCAGGCCAGGGCGGATCTATACCGACTCAGAGACGGGCAGGGTTGAGTTCTATGCCACCTGGCCCGAAGCAGAGGCCCCGCGAGGGACCGAGCCGCTCTTCCTCCTGCCGGAGATTGCGCCGCGGTTCGAGCAAGTCGTGGCGGGCTGGAGCAAGCTCCTAACCGACGCACATGACCTAGTCGATCACCTGATCGATTTTCAGATCCATCGCGAGCATCTGACCGCAGCAGACCAGCTTCTGTCCCTGGCTCGCTGTCTCGAGCTCTGCTTTGACCATGGCGATCGCTTCGACTCAACGCACCGGCCCAGCGGGGAGCACCGCGCCCTCGTCGAGGAGGCACTCGGGCACTTTCCCACACCGTTCTCCGAATCCCACGGCGCCTGGATTCGCGAGTCGCTTCTGGCCTCCAACCGAAAGCGACTCGCAGCCCAGCTCGAGGCGGTCCTTGACGATCTCGGACCCGAGGTTTGCGGGGCCTGTCAGATCGAGGACCCAGCGACATTTGCCGGAACCGCCAAAGACGCTCGCAACCATTACACGCATCCGACCGGCCCGCCCAAGGCGAGCGTGCCTAAAGGCCGCGACCTCATCATCTGTGTGAACCGCCTTTGGTTCCTCGCGCGGGCAGCTGTCCTGGTAGAGCTCGGCTTCGAGCGTTGCGAGGTTGCGGCGGCGCTCAGGCGCTCCTCTCGCCACTACCTGCTGCGATAGACCGGAACGTCTGCGTGGCTGGGGGTCCGGCGTGCACCAAATGAAAATTGGAGTTGGCACCGCTTGTGGGAGGGAATGGTGAGGGGCACGCAGAGGGCCGCGGCGCGGCGATTTTTTTTCGGAAAGCGGCCCGTTCGTGTACAGCCAATGGACTACACAGCAGGGGCATTACGACAAAGGTTTGCGCTGTTCGAGGCCCCTTTCTCCTGGCGCGGTGCATTTCTTAGCTGCTTTCAGCGATTCGGCTGTTGCTCGCGTTCTTGCCGCTCGCTGATGGGCGGGTTCCGGTTGGCAGAGGCCCCTACCCCCCGCAGGGAGGCAGGGCGCACTCGCCGACGGTGGGACCGGAGGCTTGCGGCACGGACGCTCAAGTGCGGCCAGGTACCAGCTTCCCCCGCATCGCGCCCGTCTACCCGCGGCAGTACATGTCGCCGCTCTGGACTTTTAAGACGCGCCGGACGTAGGCACCGCGCGTCTCTGGGCAGCCTGACGGGCGCCATCTGACGGTCCGAACCCGGCGCTGTTGCGAGCTTGCGTGCCAGTGAGGCGCCTCGCCCGTCGAAACAGACGGAAGGAAGGGCGAGAGCAACCCGAGTCCACCCCGACTCAGCGCCCCTACGGCGCCACGTCGCAAGCCGGCGGCTGCAGCTTCTCCGGTGTGGCTGACAATGCCAGTAGCTCCGGACGCTGTTATGCGGGCGATTCCTGGGTCAGGCCACTGACGCGGACCCGTCGTCCTCGTCGAAGCTCTCGACCCCGAGCAAGCGGGCGGCTACCGCCATGAACTCATCGAAAGCAGTGTCAAGATAGCGAGGCTGTGCCAGGCTTGGGACCTCCCGGTCGCGAGCGATCCAGCTGCGGTAGTCGGCCCGTGATCCCATGACGGCCGACTTGCGAGCCAGGAGTGCGGGGAGGGGGCGCCCGGTTTCCTCGAAGACGGCGAGCAACGACTCAAGGTCTTCGACGGCGAGGACCTCCAGCGGCGCTACGTCGGGTCGACTCTCGAGCTCTTGAAGATCGGCTCCCAGGAATTCCTCGAGCAGAGGCGTCCACTGCACCGGCGTCGCGGTGACGCTGATCGGCCAGATCCGCGCGAGGTGCTCAGGGTCGAGGTGGGGAAAGCGGAGCGTTTTTGCCCGCCAGCTCTCGCGTGGCTTCATCGCCTCAATGCAGCGCCGCAGCTGCTTGGGTCGCCGTCCGACCATCTCAGTGAGGTCGTGGCGCAACGCATCGAAGTCTCCGTCTCGCTTTGCCAGCAACGAGAGTCGGTGGCTGGAGACCTCGATCAGGACGGCCTCGTGGGGGTAGATGATCGACACGTCGCTGCTGTGGGAGCCGCTTCCGTAGGTCTTGTCGCCGTAGACCTTCCCGGTTACGGGGAGGCGAGGCTCGGGGTGCACAGACTCGACGAGCTCCAGGACATAGCGCTCCATCAACCTTCCAACCCGGGCGGTGAACGCTTTGACCGCTCGCTCTCCGCGTTTGTGAGCGCTATCGAGAGCACGGTAATAGGGCCCGTCGACCATCCAGCCGATGAGCGCCCGCGGCGACTGCAGCAGGTAGAGCCCCGGCCTGACTTCGATTAGGGGGTGGCGCATGAAGGAGACCTGCTCCCAGGTCGCCTGGTCGAGAGTCTTGCCCTCGATCTCCTCGCGGAAGTGGGAGAGGGGGGCGGCGATCATCGCCATCGCGGAGGAGCGCTCGGCCTCTGAGAGGGACAGGAAATCGAAGATGCCGTCGAGTTCAGCCTGTTTGACGGTGGTCACGAAATCCTGCGAGTCCTCCGCCGCGCTGAGCGTTCCGTAGAGCGCGAAGGAGAGCACCATCTGCAACTCGAGACTGAGGCCGTAGTCCTCGAGGAACCAGTCGTCGATCTCGGCCTCGGGGCGGATGTCGGTTGCACTGCGGTGCAGTCGCCCGAAAATCGTCCAGGTTCGCGCTACCGCGTTACCGACGACGGGGGAGCTGTTGAAGGCAAAATTTTGGGTCAGGTGTCGCAGCCAGCGCTCATGGCGCTGCTCGTCCTGTAGCTCGGCGCCCGCCACCTCCAGGTAACTCATCACACCAAGGATGGTTCGGGGCACCGCCGCGACCAGCTCGGGTCCGATCTCTTCGACCTCCTCATCGCTGCAGAACGCGATCGACAGCCATTGCAGCAAGGCCAACCCCTGCTCGCTGAAGACCGTGCGCCGGCCCTCCCCGTTGATCACGAACGCCCGGAGCAGCTTCATGGCCTGCCCTTTGCCGAAGATGAGTTCGCCGAGCTGCAGTTCCTTCTCTTCATCGTGTTCGAGAGCGAAGAGGCGGGCCTGCAGGTTGCTGAGGATCGGCAAAAGGGCATCCCGCGGGACCCCGGCGAGCATCTCGCAAAAGGCCTCGAACGGCAGCGGTTCTACATTCAGGGCTTCCGGAGTCGCGTAGGCGGCCATGTTGGGAAGTGGGTTGCTGCGTTCGGCCCAAAGGAGGCCTCTGAAGCGCGGCTGCTGGCTGGGTGAATGGGTGGGGATCCGGTCGCGAACGGTGCAGGGAAGGATCAGGCCCGATGACGATTTCCACCATGAATTCACAAGGAGTCCGCTGAAGAGTTCGGGCATGCTTCGATTGTGCCCAGCGAGGCGGCGGTTCCCGGGGCGGCGGTTCCAGGTGCCAGCAAATGAAGGCGTGATGAACCACCGGACTTGCCAGTGGACAGTGGTTCCACCGTCAGGTTGACTCTGAGCTCGTCCCGATCGCTTCCCGGACACTGCGGGTTCAATCGGCCACGCCGCCGCCGATGCCTCTTCATAAGGGCGCGCCGTGTCGGGTACGGTCGAAGCAGGGAGTCGATCGCGGCAGGGTGTGGGTCCGGGGTGCTCGGTGTCGATGACATCGCTTGCGTTACGGGATGACCTGGCACCGATCGCGATCGGTGACATTTTCGACGAGGAGAAACGCAATGAAGAAGAGGAAGTTGATGGGGTGCCTCCTAGGGGCGCTCCTGCGGGCGTCGCTGATCGGCGCCATGTACCGGTGGGCGATGGAGCGCTGCGCCCCCGCATCCACCCCGTTCACCTGGTTCGCCGAACC
This sequence comes from Solirubrobacterales bacterium, assembly GCA_036265715.1. Classification (GTDB taxonomy): domain Bacteria; phylum Actinomycetota; class Thermoleophilia; order Solirubrobacterales; family 70-9; genus VAYN01. The sequence goes on from DATAON010000072.1 coordinate 17,962, forward strand.
CCCGAGATTGACTGGATCTCGTCGCGGCAAGATGGTCAACTCCTGGGATCCCCTCAGCTTGGTCTGTGAGGTCAAAGTTCATCCGCCCGAATCGATCAACAAACCGATTCCGATTCTCGGAAACGACTGCTACATCGGTTCAAGCGAAAGCCGATCAGAAGTACTGGCCGCCGCTAGTGCGACTCGCGAGGTTTGCGTAGACGCAGGGATCGACCTCAACTCACAAACCAACACTTTCCATGTCCAAAAATCGCAGCTAGACGTACTTCTCGCGTAGGGCTGACGCAGGTAGAGCCGGAGGGCGCTATCGGCGCCGTCCTTTCGTAGTGCCGGTCGCAGGCACTCCTGTGTTCGCCCAGAGCGGGGCGAGAGCTGGGCGCGGAAAGCGCCAGGAGGGGCCGTGCACGACCATGATCATCAACTTCGCCACCAGCGATCAACTGATTTACCGCGCTCGGGCGCACGCGAAATCGCTACGGACCTTTCCTCTCTGACGGGGAATGACCTCCTCGAGGAGGTCCTGCGAGAAGACCTCCGCGACCGCCGCCAAGAGCGTCTGCTTCGTGCCACCAGCGCTCGCAGGCTGCGAGCGAGACAGACGCTTGAGCTTCGTCTGGAGATCGCACTGGTCGCGCTCCTGTTGCTCTTCGCGGGCCTGGCATCGATGATCACCGCGATCGCCGGCCTGGCCGGGGGTTCGGAGAACGTTCGGTCGGGATTGGTCGCGCTGTGCGCGGTGTCTGGCGGGATCCTCTATCGCCTGCGCAGAGCGCGCCCCGAGCGCGGCCAAGTCGAGGCAGTGGGGACCGGAGGTAGCGCCCGCGTTCAGGGATGAGATGGTCCATCTTTCCGGATCGGAGGACTCCTAGCCCGCGACGCCTGGCGGCGGAGCGGTTGCCGGCGCCGGGCGCTAGTGATCATCGCGAAACTCCCTCGCCGGCCTGCGATAGTCCTGAGGGACGGGAGAGCGCCACGCGTCGGGGTCTAGGCCGCCGACGCGGACTCGACTTCATCGAGGTGGCCCGATGCCCGTCAAGAAGCCCCGTCGTCCTCGCGGTACCGGTTCCGTGCGTCCGAAGGGGCGATGCTGGGAAGGCCGGTTCCATTACAAGGGCAAGCCCAGATCGGTCGGCCTGGGCGTCCGTAAGGACGTCGATCCCGAAAACGGGATAACCGAAACGCAGGCATTCCAAAAGCTCAGGGAACGCAGGTCGACCTACGAGAGCCCGAACCCGAAAGGCAAGACGACCTTCTCGCAGTTCTGGCCGGTGTTCGTCACCTACAGGGAGGCGAAGAACCGCGCCAAGACGACGTTGACGGCTATCGACGTGGCGATCCGGGTCCACCTCGAGCCGGAGTTCGGCGACCGCCGCATGGCCGACATCACCGCCGACGACTTCGAGGACTGGATGGCGAGGGAGCTCGAGAAGGCCAGCCCCAAGTCGGTCAAGAACTGGCGCGGTGTCGCCAACTCGATCTGGAAGCTCGCGATCAGGAAGAAGGTCGTGAAGGAAAACGTCGTCGCCCAGACCGAGGCTCCCTACGTTCCGCGGAAGGAAGACGTCGACGTGATGACCACGGCCGACATCGCCGCCGTCCGTGCCGCCTTCCCCGACACGGCGATGGGTCGGCTGCTGGATTTGATCGTCCTCGTCGCCACCCGCTGCGGCCTACGCGAGTCCGAGATCATCGCCCTCCGCTGGCGCAACGTCCAGTGGAAGACGGGCTGGATTCACGTGGTCAAAGGCCACGTGCGTGGCGAGACGAAATTGCCGAAGGGCAGGAGAGGCCGATCGACGCCGATGCCCGAGATCGTCAAGCTTGCCCTCAAGGCCTGGTACCTGATCACCGCCTTCGACCGTCCCGACGACCTCGTCTTCGGCCACCCGGTCGACGGCTCCGAGCTGAACGCCTCGTCTCTGAACAAAATGTTCAAGAAGGCGGTCGTCAAAAGTGGGATCCGGCCGGTCGAGATGCGCTCCTACAAGCAGCGGGACGGCAGCTACAAGGAAGGGCCTTATGTCGAACTGACCTTCCACGACACCCGTCACGCCTGGGCGTCTTGGTGCCTCTCGAGCGGGATGCCGCCCGCTGCCGTCATGCAGTGGGGCGGCTGGGAGGACGCGAAGTCGATGTCGATCTACGAACACTTCATCCCCAGCGGGTTTGAGGTCGATCTGCTGAACGCCGCGATCGAGCGGGAATCGGCAAAGGACCCCTAGGGCCGCCCCGATCGCTGGCCGAAGAACCATTTCGCCGCTATGGACCCTGCCCATTCAGTGGCGGTAGCCAACGAAGGGGCCCATTCAGTGGGCATGCCGAGGATCCAGTTCTCATGCCAGATCCACCGACCTGAAGCTGTCCCGATAGCGGCAAACTTGGGCGGATTGTGGGGTCAATGTGGGGACGGTATGGGGAATCCAGTTTCGTCCCAGACGCGAAAAACGGCTCTGCATCTGGGATGCAGAGCCGTCGTCGAAATGCGGCTGAATGGAGTCGAACCATCACGGGTGTTTCCACCCACAAGGCCCTCAACCTTGCGCGTCTACCAGTTCCGCCACAGCCGCGGGGGAGGCGGATTCTAGGGGTTTGGGGCGCGGGCGAGCGGTTGGGTTGAGAGTATCCGGGGGAGGCGGTAGATTACGAACAAGTGTTCGAACGTCAATGGACCCGGCAAGCGGAGGGGAACGAGTCGACTCATGGTTGACCTTGATCTGACCAAAAGGCAGAAGGAGATCTTCGATTTCATCGGCAAGTACGCGGCTAAGACCGGGTATCCGCCGACGGTGAGGGAGATCGGGAAAGCCGTGGGGCTGCACTCGTCTTCGACCGTGCACGCGCATTTGGCGAACTTGGAGAAGATCGGGCTGCTCAAACGCGACCCTTCGAAGCCGCGGGCGATTGAGCTGCTGATCGGGACCGCCAACCGGGCCAAGGACGCGATCCGGCCCCCGAGCGGGCTGCCGCTGGTCGGCCAGGTCGCCGCCGGCGCGCCGATCCTGGCCGAGGAGAACATCGAGGAATACCTCGAAGTGCCGGACGTGATCGGCGGCGAGGACGGCGACTACATCCTCCAGGTGCGCGGCGAAAGCATGAAGAACGCCGGCATCATCGAATCTGACTACGTGATCGTGCGCCCCGCCGACGACGCTGTCGACGGCGAAATCGTCGTCGCCCTGATCGGCGAGGAGGCGACCGTGAAGCGCTACTTCCGCGAGAAGGACCACATCCGGCTGCAGCCCGAGAACGACGAAATGGAGCCGATCATCACCACCGAGGCGCGCGTGCTCGGGAAAGTGGTCGGGGTCTTCAGGAAGGTTTAGGGCCAGCGCCCGGCTTCGATCAGCTTCTTGTAGCGCCGCTGCCGTCGGCGCGCATCCCACATCACCAGCGGCACCAGGCGCAGACCGATGCCGGGGAAGGCGTCGAAGAAGCGCAGCTGCGGGCCGCGCCAGCGGGGGATGACGAGGACCGGGCGCGGGCGCTCGCTCAGCTTGCCGACTTCGCGGGCGACCCGCTCCGGGGTCAGCAGGTGGCCGGAGAAGGAGCCGGCCGCCTCGGGATCGTCCAGCTTGTCTTCCAGCATCGAGGTCCAGATCCCGTCCGGGCAGACGGCCGAGAGGCGGACGTCGCGGTAGCCGTTGCGGCGCAGGTCGAATTGGGTGCCGAGCGTGAACGCCATCGCCGCGTGCTTGCTCGCCGAGTAGACGACCTCGCCGGGCGCGGCAACGATTCCGGCCAGGGAGACGACGTTGACAATGTGGCCGCGGCGGGCGGCCATCATCGGCGCCAGCGCCGCCAGTGAGCCGTTGATGAGGCCGGTGGCGTTGACGTCGAGCATCGTCTGCCGCAGCTCGCTGCCCTGCTCCCAGGCGGGGCCGCTGAAGAAGACGCCGGCGTTGTTGACCCAGAGGTCGAGGCCGCCGTCGGCGGCGACCGCGTCGGCGACCTGGCGACAGGCGGCCTCGTCACGGACGTCGAGCGCCGCCGCGCTGGCGCCGCCGCCGAGCTCCTCGGCCGTGCGCGCCGCGGCCTCGGGGTCGAGATCGGTGGCGTGGACGCGGTAGCCGCGCCCGGCCAGCTCGAGGGCGATCGCGCGGCCGAGGCCGGTGCCTGCTCCGGTGACAACCGCGTTACGCATCCCGGCCACCATAGCCCGCCCCGGTTTGCCCCCGGGGCGGCGCCGCTTTACCATCGCTGGGCGGGCCGAGCGGACCGCGGGGGGAGAGAAAACCCCTCGAGGAAAGTCCGGACACCACAGGGCAGGGCGGTGGATAACGTCCACCCGGGGAAACCCGCGGGAAAGTGCCACAGAAATACACAGCCGATGGCGCGGCCACACGTGAGTCGCGTACAGGCAAAGGTGAAATGGTGCGGTAAGAGCGCACCGGCGTCGCGGTGACGCGGCGGCCAGGCAAACCCCGCCCGGTGCAAGGCCAAGCAGGACCGACGAGCCAGCCCGGCGAGGTCCAGGTAGGCCGCAGGGTCCCTTCGGGGACTCCTCTGGGACCCCGGTCCCGGAGAGACAGATGGTCGCTCACGACAGGATCCGGCTTACAGGCCCGCTAACGGAAAGGTCCCCGCAAGGGGGCCTTTCCCATGCATGGACTGCGGGCGAGGAATCCTTCCCGGCGCTCGTTCTGGGCGCTTGCGTGCAGTCCTGTGCCCGTGGGGAGGGGCTGCCGATCCTCTTGTCGTGAGGAAGCCCTTTGACAAGTGTTCACATAATTCCGTCTTAGCGTTTGCTAATGTGCCGCGATCTTCTGCTGAATCTCCGTCTACATATCGCGGAGATCGGGGGACCCGATGTATTGGGGCGAATCGCCGGCATCTGCCGCGTAGCGCAGCTCTTTCAGCGCGAGCCCGTCAGCTAACCCCGTAAGCGTCGAAAGAGATATGAAGGCAGGCAAGAACCGCCTCTGGCGGAAAGAGAACCCACTGCGGGAGCTAGCGATCGGCGATCGCCGCGGCCGCGCCGCGCCGCTTCTCGCCGTCCTCGCGGCAGCCTGCATGGCGGGCCCCGCGCAGGCGGCGATGGGCGGCGCTTCGACCACGGCTTACGGAGGCGCGCCTCCCGTCGGGCAGGACATCGCCTTCAGCTCTGTGCGCTCGGCCGGGGCCACCTGGTATGGGCCAGGCCTCTACGGCCGCAAAACCGCATGCGGCCAGGTTCTTAGACCAGGGACGATCGGTGTCGCCCACCGCAGCCTCCCCTGTGGCACCACGGTCAAATTCACCTATCGCGGCCGCTACCTGATCACCCAGGTAATCGACCGGGGCCCTTACACAAAAGGCAACTCCTGGGATCTGACCAACGGAGCGCGGGAAGTGCTCGGCTTCGAAGGCTCGGACAGGCTTCAGTATTCGCTCGCGATCAACTTCGCGCGCCACTGAGCAAAACCCGCGTCTGCCGTCGGGACGGCTAATCTGCCCTGCACAGGCTGGACTTTCTAGGAGAGGAGCAGGGCATGTCGAGGTCTTCGCACAGCGCGTTCATCGCAGGGCCGGCGCTTGGTCGCGGTCGGGTCGCGGTGGCTCTCGTGGGCCTCCTCGCGATTCTCGTAGCCATGATCGCCGCCAGCGCCGGAGCGGCGGGGACCGCTCGCACCACCGTCGTGCTCGGCGAGACGGCGACCACACCGGACCCCTCCTGCCCCGAGCTTCCCTGCCAAGCGGTCGGCAGCGTCACCGGCTTTCAGGTCAGCAACGGCCAGTCCCAGCAGCCCTACAGCGTCCCCCGGGACGGCAAGATCACTGCTTGGACGCTGACGCTCTCGCAGCCGACCAACACGCAGCGCTCTTTCTTCAACGGCTTTTTCGGCACCCCGCCGGAGGCTCGCCTCTCGATCCTGCGCCCCGTGCCTGAGACGAACCCGCCTCGCTACAACCTACGTGCCCAGGGCTCGATCAAGGTGCTCAGCCCATATCTGGGCAAGACGGTCAAATTCGGCGCCTCGCTGGATGTGGAAAAAGGCGACATCGTTGCCCTCACCGTGCCCACATGGGCTCCCGCTTTCGCCCAGGGCCTGCCTTCCAATAACACCTGGCGCGCGAGCCGCGAGCCGGGCAAATGCACCAATACCACCGACGTCCGCCAGGGTGAACCGCAGACCAAGATCGGGAAGCGAGCCACCTACGGCTGCCGCTACTCGACCGCCCGCCTGCTCTACACGGCAACCCTCACCGAGGGCCTCTAACGCCAGAGCGAAAGAGGGAGCGCCTGGCGCTCCCTCAAACCGCCTGAGTTAGGCGGCTGAGGGGAGGACGCGGGGTGTTGCTTGGTCCTGGGGGAGGGCGGCGGCACCGGCGATGAGGCTTTGGAACTCGTTCAGGGCCAGATGGGCCACTGACTCGAGGATCTCCTCGTCGCTCCAGCCGATTTCGCGAGCTTCCTCGTGAAGGTGGTGGGGTGGATGGCCATTGGCCTCCAGCGTTGCCTTCAAGTACTCCAGGAGCGCCGCCTCTTTCGAATCGGAGGAGCTGAAGCTGCGGGCGCGAGAGACCTCATCGAGTCCAAGGCCCGCACGGCGCGCCGATTTCGCATGCTGGGCGATGCTGTAGCTGTCTTCGCGATACTCGGCCACCGCCAGAGCGATCCGCTCCCTGGTCGCCTGCGGCAAGACGCCGCCACGAAGCTCGGAGCGCATCCGGGTGTAGGCGCGAAGAACGGCGGGCGCGCCGGCGAGAACGCCGACGAACTTGGTCACCGCGCCACCGGCGGCCTGGATGCTCTTGATCAGAGGAGCGCTCTCATCGGGAGCCGTTAGCTCGTCGTGGATCTGGAATCTGCTGACTGCTGTTTTTACGGTCACGTTGCTTCCTGCTTCCGGCTGAATGCGGAATAATCCGCTTTGCAGAGCCTTTTGTTGGCTTTTACTTTACTTTAAGCCGATTACTTACTTGGAGTAAGTTATACCTGCTTTTCACGGGGTCTGCAAGGCGGTAGCCAGAGCGGACCCACGCCAAGAAGACGAGCCGGCGCGTCGTATTTGGGAATTGGCCGATCGACCTCTACCCAGATATACGGTCGCGGTCACCTTGTCGGTCCACTTCGCCTATCGTTGCGCCCTTCTCGCGGACAAGCCAAGGAGGCCGGAATGGCAGATCAACCCAAGAGCGCCGCTGACGTCGTCAAGACCGTCAGGGAGCGCGATGTTCGTTTCGTCCGCCTCTGGTTCACGGATGTCCTCGGCCAGCTGAAGAGCTTTTCGATCAACGCGGCCGAGCTGGAGGACGCCTTTGACGGCGGCATGGGGTTCGACGGATCCTCGATTACGGGCTTCAACCCGATCGAGGAGTCCGACATGATCGCGATGCCCGATCCCTCCACCTTCGAGTTGCTTCCCTGGCGGCCCGAGGAGGAGAACGCCGTGGCGCGCATGTTCTGCGACGTTCGCGTGCCGGGAGGCAGCGCCTACGAGGGAGACCCGCGCTGGATTCTGCGCCGTGCCCTCAAGCGGGCCGAGGAGATGGGCTTCGAGGCCTACAACGTCGGCCCCGAGCTCGAGTACTTCTACTTCCGCTCCGCAAAGCCCGAGGGAGGGGTGCCCGAGGTCCTCGACGAGGGCGGCTACTTCGACCTGACGACGCTCGACGCCGGCACGGATGTGCGTCGCGAGACGGTGCTGGCGCTGGAGAAGATGGGTATCCACGTCGAGTACACCCACCACGAGGTCGGGCCCTCTCAGCACGAGGTCGACATGCGCTACAAGAACGCGCTCGAGATGGCCGACGACTGCATGACCTACCGCATCGTCGTCAAGGAGTACGCGATGAAATACGGCTGGCACGCGACCTTCATGCCGAAGCCGCTGTTCGGGGAGAACGGCTCCGGGATGCACGTCCATCAGTCGCTCTTGAAAGACGGCAAGAACGCCTTCTATGACGCCGATGACCAGTACTTCCTCTCGCCGGTCGCCAAGTCGTTCATCGCCGGGCAGCTCAAGCACGCGCGGGAGATCTCTCCGCTCTTCGCCCAGTGGGTCAACTCCTACAAGCGCCTCGTGCCCGGCTATGAGGCCCCGGTCTACCTGGCCTGGTCGCGCCGCAACCGCTCAGCGCTGATCCGGGTGCCGCTCTACCACCCCGGCAAGGAGAACGCGACCCGGGCCGAGCTGCGCTGCCCGGACCCCGCCTGTAACCCGTACCTGTGCTTCGCCGGGATGCTCCAGGCAGGGCTCGAGGGCGTCGAGAACGGCTACGAGATCCCCGAGCCGATGGAGCAGAACCTCTACCACCTCTCGCCTGAGGAGCTCAAGAACCAGGGCATCGAGCAGCTCCCGGAAACGCTCGGCGAGGCGATC
>DATAON010000073.1:0-8766 GCA_036265715.1 Solirubrobacterales bacterium
GACGCCGATCGGCAGGTTGATCAGGAAGATCGCCCGCCAGGAGATCGCCGCGATCAGCCAGCCGCCGAGCAGCGGCCCGAAGGCGGTGGCGACGCCGCCGAGGCCCGACCAGGCGCCGATCGCCCGCGCCCGGTCGGTGGGGCGGAAGCTGGCCTGGATGATCGCCAGGCTGCCGGGGGTGAGAAGCGCGCCGCCGATCCCCTGGATCAGGCGGGCGAAGACCAGCAGCTCGACCGTGGGGGCGATCGCGCAGAGCAGCGAGGCGAGCGTGAAGAGCATCACCCCGACCTGGAAGACCCGCCGCCGGCCGAGCCGGTCCCCGAGGCTGCCGCCGAGCAGGATCAGCGACGCGAGCGTCAGCAGGTAGCCGTTGAGGATCCACTGCAGGGCGCTGGTCGAGGCGTCGAAGTCGCGGCCGATGTCCGGCAGGGCGACGTTGACGACGGTGCCGTCGAGGAAGGCCATGCCGGAGCCGGCGACGGCGACGGCGAGCAGCCAGCGCCCGGGCCCGCTCTCGAAGGCGATGCCGTCCGGTGCCCTCGCCTCCATCGCCCGATGGTATCCAGCCGAGCCTGCCGGCAGCCATTGTTTAGGGGTTGTTGAGCGGCGGTTACGGGCAAGTTGAGAGGCCCTCGAATCGGCCCACGGCCGCGGTTCTCGGGTCTACGATCGCGCTGCCGTTGGGAGGCGGCGAGCCATGGTCTCTGTCGCGGGTTCCGCATCGAGTGTCTTCGCCCAGGTGGGGAGCATGATGATCCTCACCGCGCGCACGATCTGGTCGGCGCTGCGCCCGCCCTACCCCTACGGCGAGGAGCTGGTCGACCAGTTCCACTTCACCCTCAAACTCTGCTGGTTCCCGCTGCTGATCTCGACCTTCGCGCTCTGCCTGGGGGCGCCAGGCCTGCAGGCGGCGGGGCCGCTGCAGGTCTTCGGCGCGCTCGACCGGCTCGGCGGCTTCTTCGTGCTGACCGCGATCCGCTGGATCGGGCCGGTGGTGACCGCGGTCGTGGTCGGCGGTGTCGCCGGCACCGCGATCACCGCCGATTTGGGAGCCCGCAAGATCCGCGAGGAGCTCGACGCCCTGCAGGTGCTCGGCGTCGACCCGATCAAGAACCTGGTCGTGCCGCGCTTCCTGGCGCTGATGATCGTCACCGCCCTGCTCGACATCTTCGCGATCGTCTTCGGCCTCACCGCCGGCATCGCCGCCGAGCTGCTCTACAAGCAGAGCCTCGGCGGCTTCTTCGCGACGCTCTTCTCCAACGCCTCGGTCACCGACCTCTGGGGCTCGATCCTGATGTGCACGATCTTCGGCGCGATCATCTCGGTCGTCTGCTGTTACAAGGGAATGACCGCCTCCGGCGGGGCCGCCGGCGTCGGTCGCGCCGTCAACCAGGCGGTGGTGATCTCTCTGGTCGGAGTCTTCGCTTTCAGCTACGTCTTCACCGCGTTCCTGCTCGCCACCAACCCGGAGCTGCAGACGATCCGATGAGGGCGACCCCGTGAACGGCTGGCTGGCGGCCCCGCGCGGCTGGTTCGACTCCTTCGGCGAGATCGGCCGCTTCGGCGTCCGCGTCGCCGGCCAGGTCTACAGCGGCAAGGCGCTGCGCTTCTTCGGCGAGACGATCCGCCAGGCCGGGATCCTGATCCTCGGCTCGGCCTTGATCATCTGGGCCTTCGTCTTCATCCTCGGCCTCCAGTGCGGGATCCAGGGCGCCTACTTCTTCCGCGCCCAGGGGGTGCCGTCCTACGCCGGCCTCTTCGCCGCCTACTGCGACCTGCGCGAGGCGCTGCCCTACGCCTTCGGCTACATCCTCGCGGCCAAGGTCGGGACCGGGATCGTCGCCGAGATCGGGGCGATGAGGATCTCCGACGAGATCGACGCGCTCGAAGTGATGGGAGTGCCGCCGATCGCCTTCCTCTGCGCGACGCGGCTGCTGGCGGCCTGGATCGCGCTGCCGTTCATCTACCTGGTCGGGATCGGGGTGATGTACGCGGCCAGCTACATCGCCGTGGTCGACCAGGTGGCCGACGTCTCCGCCGGCGGCTACGAACTGATCTTCTGGATGTTCCAGGACCCGACCGACCTCGTCTTCAGCCTGGTCAAGGGGATGGCGATGGCCACCGTGATCGTGCTGGTCGGCTGCTACTACGGCTACACCGCCAGCGGCGGCCCGGTCGGGGTCGGCACCGCCACCGCGAAGTCGATGGTCTTCAACATCGTCGCCGTCCACATCCTCGGCATGCTCGGAACCCTGATCTTCTGGGGCGCCAACCCGCGGATGCCGATCGGCGGCTAGGAAGCGGCGCCGGTTCTGCGCCAGAGGTAGGCGAAGGCGCCCCCGATCCCCGTCGTCGACGGGATCACCCAGGGGGCGAGCAGGAGGGCGCCAACGAGGAAGAGCGGCGTGAAAACGGCCAGGCCGACCGTGATCCAGAGATGCGTCTTGCGCTCTTGCAGAGTCATCCGCTGGCGGCTCAGCTCCATCATCGCTCGGTCGCGGGCTTCGCGCACCTTGGCCCGCTTCAGTTTCACTTCCTCTTCCTCGCCGGCGATCGTCACCTTTTCCCGATCGGTGAGCCTCCGGTCCCGAGTTCGCGTCTCCGCCACTTTCTGCGCGTAGGCGACGAAGAACATCGGGTCTTCGAGGTTGAACTGGTCTTCAGGTGACTCTGACTCCGTCACGTGTTTCCCCCTGGCGCTCTGAGCCTGATTTGGCCCCATCCCGCTGAGCAAGCTATGGGAACGCAGGCGTATCTGTCAAGAAACATAGCTCGAACAGAAAGCTGGAACGCTTGGGCTCGGCGCTCCACGCTGCGAGATGGCAGCTAGAAGGCATCTTGACATGTGACTTAAAGGTCACATATGCTCTCGCCCATGGATGAGGTGTTCAAGGCGCTCGCGGACCCGACCCGTCGGCAGCTGCTCGACGAGCTGTTCGAGCGGGACGGGCAGACCACGAGTGAGCTCGAGCGGCGCTTGCCGATGTCCCGCTTCGGCGTGATGAAGCACCTGAAGGTGCTGGAGGCGGCAGGCCTCCTGACCACCCGGCGCCGCGGCCGCGAGAAGCTGCATTTCCTCAACCCCGTCCCGATCCAGCTCGTCTACGAGCGCTGGGTCAGCAAGTACGCGAGGCCCTGGGCCGAGGCGCTGACGGGGCTCAAACAAGAGATCGAGGAGGAGCAAGCATGAGGGACGAAGAGAAGGCCTACGCGGTGGTCGGCGGGCGCGGCTCGATGACCGTGTTCGAGATCTACATCAAGACGACGCCGGAGCGTCTCTGGGAGGCGATCACCGACCCCGAGCTGCGGGCCAAGTACAGCTTCGGAGTCGCCGTCGAGTCCGACTGGACCCCCGGCTCGACCTACAAGTCGGGGGTGCCGGGCGTGATCGAGATCGCCTCCGGCGAGAACGTCGAGGTCGAGCCGCCGCGACTGCTGGTGCAGACCTTCACCGCTCACTGGAGCGAGGGGGTCGAGGCGGAAGGGACCTCGCGGGTGACCTGGGAGATCGAGCCGGTCGGCGACTCCTGCGCCCTGCGGGTCACCCACGACCAGCTCTCCGAGAGCGCCAACAGCGAGCTGTTCGGCGGCTGGCCGATGATCCTCTCCGGCCTCAAGACCCTGCTGGAGACCGGCGAGCAGCTCGACACCCCCGGCTCGCTTCGCTACTCCGGCGCGTCGGAGTGGTGAGCCGCCCATAGCCCCAGCAGCGCCAGCCAGACCCCGAAGAGGATCTGGTCGGCGCGCTGGAGCAGGCCCTTGACCGCGTCGACGTCGCCGCTCAGGTAGGCGACCCCCGTCAGCACCGTCAGCGCCAGCCACACAGCCCCCATCCCTAGCGTTGACCACCCCGCCGAGGAGTGGGTGATCGCCATTTCACCCCCTCTCGGGGGGAAATGGCGATCACCTAGAGAGAGGAAGGCGAGGCCGAGGAAGAGGAAGGCGAGGACGGTGGCGACGATTTCGCCGCCGGTCGCGAGCGCGTGGACGACGTCGGCCGGGTCCTCGGCGAGGGTGCAGGAGGGTTCGATCCCTTCCGGGCAGCTGAGCGGCGCGGCGCCGGCGACGGTGGCGAAGATGCCGACCGCGAGCAGTGCGAAGAGCCCCCACCTCACCATCCCCTCGCCCCGAGCCGGTGATCGCCATTTCACCCCCTCTCGGGGGGAAATGGCGATCACCCGGAGGAGGAGCGCGGCGAAGGCGGCGATCGCCAGGCCGGAGAGGATCGCCAGCGCCTGGAAGCGCCAGCCGGTCGCCTCGGTGCGGGTCGCCAGGTCGCTGACCCAGGAGCGCGGCGTGTCGGTGCGTTCGGACAGCCACCATTCGAGCAGCCAGTAGTTGGACAGCAGCCCGGCGCCGAGGCCGGCCCAGGCGATCGTGCGGGGGCGGTTCAAGCGCTCCACACTAAGAGGATGCGGCGGCGTCAGGGAGAATCCCGCCCGCATGAGTGGCAAACCGGGCGGGGACAACCTCGACGCGATCCTCAAGACCGCCGAGCACGACCGCAAACGGTTGAACTCGAACGCGCTCGGTCCCTTCAGCCTCACCCTGCTCGGGATCGCCAGCGTCGTCGGCGCCGGCATCTTCGCGGTCACCGGCGTCGCCGCCGCCGAGCACGCCGGGCCGGCGGTGGTGATCTCCTTCGTCCTCGCCGGAATCGTCGCCGGCCTGACGGCGCTCTGCTACGCCGAGCTCGCCTCGATGATCCCGGCCGCCGGCAGCACCTACTCCTACGCGCTCGCCGCCTTCGGCTCCTTCATCGGCTGGTTCATCGGCTGGGACCTGCTGCTCGAGTACCTCTTCGCCGCTTCGACCGTCGCCGTCAGCTGGTCTGCCTACTTCGTCGACCTGCTCGGCTCGGTCGGCATCCACGTCCCGCACGAGCTCGCCAACCCGCCGCTCGGCGACGACCCCGGGATCGTCAACCTGCCGGCGCTGGCGATCATGCTGCTGACCTCGGCCGCGCTCTGGGTCGGGACCAGGGAGTCGGCGATCGCCAACAACCTGATGGTCCTGCTCAAGCTCAGCATCCTGGCGCTGCTGGTCGCGGTCGGCGCCTTCTACGTGATCTCCTCCAACTACGAGCCGTTCATCCCCGCCTCCAGCGGCGGCTTCGGCGACTTCGGCTGGAGCGGGGTGTTGCGCGGCGCCGGCGTCGTCTTCTTCGCCTACATCGGCTTCGACGCGGTCGCGACCGCCGCCGCCGAGGCGCGCAACCCGAAACGGACGGTCCCGATCGGGCTGCTCGGCACGGTGATCATCGCGACCGTGATCTACGTCGCCGTCGGGGCGGTCCTGGTCGGGATGGTCAACTACAGCGAACTCGGCGTCGGCGACCCGATCTCGGTGGCGCTGGAAGCCGGTGGCCGCGACCTCGACTGGCTGCTGAAGCTGACCGACATCGCCGCCGTCGTCGGCCTCGCCTCGACCGTGCTGGTCACCCTCTACGGCCAGACCCGGATCTTCATGCGGATGTCCGAGGACGGGATGCTGCCGCCCGCCTTCGGCCGGGTCAGCCCGAAGAGCAAAACCCCGCAGTTCTCGATCGTCCTCAGCGCCATCGTCGGCGGCATCGTCGCCGGCCTGGTCCCGCTCTCGATCCTCGGCGAACTGATCTCGATCGGCACCCTGCTCGCCTTCATCATCGTCTCCTTCGGCGTCCTGCGCCTGCGCCGCACCCGCCCCGAGCTGGAGCGCCCGTTCCGGGTCCCTGCGCTGCCGCTGGTCGCCGGCACCGCGATCGTCGCCTCGCTGGCGCTGATGGCGACGCTGCCCGGGGACACCTGGATCCGGCTCGCGGTCTGGACCGCGGTCGGCCTCGCGATCTACTTCCTCTACGCCCGCCAGCACAGCGGCGAGCGGATCGAAGCTGTGCTGGCCGGCAACCACCCGGCGACGGCAGAGGAGAGCGCGTGAGCTTCCACCCGCTGCACCGCGCCGCCCGCAACGTCAACCTGCCGGCCCTTCACCTCGCCTTCTTCGTCACCGCGATCACCACCGAGCTCTGCATCCGCACCCAGCTCTACCTGACCCACTACCCCCAGCTCGGCGGCCACGGCCTGCACATCGCCCACCTGCTCTGGGGCGGCCTCTTCATGGTCGTGGCGCTGGCGGTCCTGCTCAGCTTCCTCGGCCGCGGCGCCCGTCAGTTCGCGGCGATCGTCGCCGGCGTCGGCTTCGGCTTCTTCATCGACGAGCTCGGCAAGTTCATCACCGCCGACAACAACTACTTCTTCAAGCCGGCGGCGGGGATCATCTACCTGATCTTCATCGGCCTCTACCTCAGCTCGCGCGCCTTCCAGCGCCACCGCGGGCTGAACGAGGCCGAGCGGGTGCGAAACGCGGTCGAGCTGATCGGCGAGGCGACCCAGGGGCCGTTCAAGGTCGAATACCGCGACCAGGCGCTGGCCCTGCTGGCCGAGGTCCCCACCTCAAACCCGCTGCGGGCGCCGCTGGAAGCGCTGGCCGGCGAAATCGACACCGCCCCGAACCCGAACCCGCCCTGGTACCGGCGCTTCGCCGACCGAGTCGCCGCCGACTACGCGGCCTGGACCGAGCGGCCCTGGTTCCACGGCGCCGTGATCGCCGTCTTCGCCTTCTGGGCGCTGGCCTCGGTCCTCGCGATCGTCGGGCTCCTGTTCTCCTTCGGCTTCGCCGGCGACGCCGCCCGCGCCGGCTTCCAGGAGGACTCGATCCCGCACCTCAACTTCCTCAACTGGGCGACCCTCGCCTCGACCACGGTCTCGGCAGTCTTCGTCGTGATCGGCCTCACCCGCCTGCGGCACGACCGCCTCGACGCCTACCGCTGGCTCAGCTGGGCGCTGCTGGTCTCGATCTTCGTCACCCGCGTCTTCGTCTTCGTCGAGTCCCAGTTCGGCGCCGTCTTCGGCGTCGCGATCGACGTCCTGCTGCTGATCTCGGTGCGGCTGATGATCAAGCAGGAGAGCCGGCGGGCGGCCCCGGCCCCGGCTGCGGCGGCTGCTCCGCCTCCGCCCCGACCCGCTGGCGAATCGGCGGCTCCAGCACCCGGCTAAGCACCGGCACGTCGAGGAAGCCCTCGACGCTGGCGTAGAGCATCGCCACCCGCGGCAGGTCGGAGACGTCGTCGATGACTATCGAGCGCGGCACCCACTCGGGGTCGAACTTCTGGTTGAAGTCGCGCAGGCTCTGGATCTGGAAGAAGGGGTTGAGCCCCTTGGCCATCAGCCGCTGCAGTTTGCCGCTGAGACCGGCGTCCTCGGCGCTGTCGAGCAGCCGGCCCCAGGCGGCGAAGTTGAGCGAGAGCCGTTTGAAGCCGCGGGCGCCGAGCGCCAGCGCCGCCTCGGAGATCAGGTACTCGGTGAGCCCGTTGGCGGAGTCGGGACGGCGCCGCATCAGGTCCAGCGAGTAGCCGGGTTCAGCGCCGTAGACGGGGACGAAGCGCAGGAAGCCGGCGACCCGACCGCCCTGCTCTTTGGCGATCGCGATCACGAAATCGTGCTGGACGCCCTCGACTTCCTCGCCCAGCTCCATCGTGAAGCCGCGCTCGGGCGAGCCGTCGCGCCACTCGGCGCTGATCTCGTTCAGCTCGGCGATCAGCGCTTCGTCCGCCTCGTCCTCGGCGATCAGCTCGAAGCTGTGGTCCTTGCCGACGTGCTTGACGGCGCTGCGGGCGGCCTTCATGTCGGCGCCCTCGAGGCTGAACTGGTCGGGATGGACGATCGCCTCGTCGCCAAGGTAGATCGCGTGCATGCCGCGCTCCTTGTAGAGGTCGGCGTCGGACTCGCGCACTGCGAAGAAGGCGACTCGCCAACCGCGCTCGCGGCAGAAGCCGAGGAACTCGTCGAGGGTGCGGGCGGTGTCCTCGGGCGGGCCGATCGGGTCGGCCGCGACCATCGCCGTCCCGCGCACGTAGAGGTAGGCGACCAGCGAGCGGCCGTCGCTGGAGAAGAAATAGTTCTTGTCGCGGCGCAGGGCGAAGTAGTCGAGCGTGTCGTCGCCCCACTCGCGGACGATCTCCTCGGCATGGCGGCGGCGCTCGGCGCTCGGCGGCTCGGCCTGGACGAAGGTCCGCAGCAGGAGGAAGAGGAAGGTGAGCAACCCGATCACGCCGAGCATGATCAGGGTGATTTCGAAGAAGTCGCCGAACACCTCGCGGCCGTAGGTGTAGGGGCCGTCGAGCCCGATCATCCCCTTGTAGGCGGTCTCGACGTTGCCCCAGAAGGTCAGCCCGGGGCTGACGTGGTCGCGCTCGGCGAACAGGGTGATCGAGGTGAAGACGAAGACGAAGAGCAGGTAGAGGGGAACGAAGGCGGCAGCCTGCGGCAGCGAGCCGGGGTCGCCGTGGGCGCGGAAGTCCTGGCGGAACCAGATCAGGGCAACCAGCATCGCGGCCGAGAGCAGGACCGTGATCGGGTCCGGGCCGTGGATCAGGTGGACGACGGTGGCGGCGGCGAAGAGGATCACGGCGATTGCCCAGGCGCGCCGCTTGCCGCGGCTGAGGCCGCGGGCGACGGCGAGGATCCCGAGCCCGATCGCCACCGAGGCGATCAGCCCGGCCGAGCGGCCGCCGCCCTCGATGAAGCTGAAGTGGCCGAGGTCGAAGCGGATCGAGGTCGCGGTCGGGAGCAGCGAGAGGATCGCGACAAGGACGGAGAGCCAGGCCAACGGACGCAGCGAGCGGCGGGGGCCGAGGGAGGCCGGCGTCGGGATACCCCCCTCACTCGCTCCTCGTCGCTTGAGCGTGTGGCTGCTGTCGCCGCTAGCGCCGTTCTCCTCTTGCGGAAG
>DATAON010000074.1:0-42368 GCA_036265715.1 Solirubrobacterales bacterium
CTCGAATGATTCCTTGGCTGCTCGGGCCGCTCCGTCTCGCAGAGATCCCGTTCCTCGAACGCTTCGCGGAGAGCGCGGATTGGAGCCTCGATTCGTGAGGTCGCAATAAGCCGCGCATACCGCGGTTAGCTGCGACCTCACGGAAAGGGTCCGTCCCTTGGTCCTATCTCTTAGGAGAGATTCCGCTCCTTGGTCGTCAGCTTCGAGACGATCCCGGGCCTATGAGGGAGGGTGGGGAGGAGCGCCTAAACCCCAGGTCAGGCCGCCAGCCTCAAAGCGCCTCGATCTTTGCCGCCAGCTCGAAGTCCGATGCGGTCAACCCGCCCTCGGAGTGGCTGGAGAGCGAGACCGTCACCTTGTCCCAGGAGATCTCGAGGTCGGGGTGGTGGCTCATCGCCTCCGCCGGCGCCACCAATTTGTCGGCGAAGGCGACCGAGCCGACGAAGTCGCCGCAGCCGAACTCCTTGACGATCGCCTCGCCGGCGCGGCTCCAGCCGGGCAGATCGGTGAGCTTGGACTCGATCTCGGCGTCGCTGAGCAGGGCCATGGCCCTATGCTCCCAGGCCAGGGATGGGGGCGCAATCTGGAGATTCGAGGCCGGTTCTGTGGCAGATCGCGATCTCGCACTACAGCGAGAAGGTCCGCTGGGCCCTTGAGCACAAGGGCATCGACCACGTCCGCCGCTCGCCGTTCCCGGGCATGCACATCCCGATCGCGCTCTGGCTCAGCCGCGGCGATAGCTTCACCTTCCCGATCCTCCAGCTCGACGGCCGCACGATCGCCGACTCGACCGCGGCGGTCGCGGCCCTGGAGGAGCTGGTGCCCGAGCCGGCCCTCTACCCAGCCGACCCCGAGCAGCTGCGCCGCGCCCTCGCGCTCGAGGACTACTTCGACGAGGAGCTCGGCCCGCACGCGCGGCTGCTGCCCTTCCACGAGCTGATCGGCGACCCGGAGTTGTTCGGCGAGCTGGCGGCGCAGTCGGTCCCGGGCCCGCTCGCCAACGCCAAGGGCATGGTCAGCCTTTACGCCCGCACCTACACCCGCCTGCGCTTCGGGGCCGGCAGCGACCAGGCGGCGACGTCGGCCCGGGCTGCAATCGTCACCGCGATGGACCGGCTCGAGGCCGAGCTGGAAGCGAACGGGGGCGAGTACCTCGTCGGCGAGAGCTTCAGCGTCGCCGACCTCAGCGCGGCCTCGATGTTCTACCCAGTGGTCGGCCCCGAGGGCGGGCCGCTACCGCCCGACCAGCCACTGCCCGCCGGGCTCGAAGAGTTCCGCGAGAGCCTGCGCCCCCGTCCCGGCTTCAGCTGGGTCGAGCAGACCTTCCGCCGCCATCGCAGCCCACGGCCGGCGGCGCGCGCAAGTCTCTGAATATTCGTTGCAGAGAAGTTGCGAAGTGCAGACAATAGGTTGCAGGCGCTCGGCTACGGTGCCACCATGCAACGGATGGCCTGGACCGACGAGCGACTCGAGGAGCGCTTCGCCCGAATCGACGAGCGCTTCGACGGCGTCGATCGGCGCTTCGACTCGATGGATCGGCGTCTCGACGCAATGGATCGCCGTCTCGATGGCATCGAAGCTCAGCTGGCGGAACTGCGACAGGGCCTGGCCGCCCTCAGCGCCAGGATCGACCGGATCGTGATCGCGCAGACGCTCGCCTTCATCACCCTCTTCGTCGCGATCGTCGTCAAGGGCTGAGACCGCGCGACGCCTACGGCGTCATCACGATCTTCAGCGCTTCGCGGGCGTCGTACATCGCGTAGGCCTCGGGGGCCTGGTCGAGCGACATGTGGTGGCTGACCAGCGGCGCCGGGTTGAGCTTGCCGGCCTCCAGCAGCGCCAGCACCTTGTCGACGTGGGCGATCACGTTGGCGACGCCGAGGCGCAGCGAGAGCCCCTTGAGCCAGGCCAGGCCGAGCGGGATCTCGACCTTGCCCGCGTAGGCGCCGATCCCGGAGACGGTGCCGGCGTCGCGGCAGAGGCTGACCGCCAGCGCCAGCGGCTCCGGCGCGCCGACGGCATCGACGGCGAGGTCGACGCCGGCCCCGCCGGTCGCCGCCCGCACCTCCTTCTTCGGGTCCTGCTCGGTCAGGTGCAGCGGCGTCGCCCCGAAGGAGGCGGCCATTGCCAGCCGCTCCTCGACGGTGTCGACGGCGAAGACCTGGACGGCGCCGCCGGCGAGCGCGCACTGGACCGCGCAGAGGCCGACCGGGCCGAGCCCGAGGACGGCGACCGTGTCGCCCGCCTCCATGCCGCCGTAGGAGATCGCGTGGAAGCCGGTGCCCATCACGTCGCCGGCAAAGAGGGCGACGTCGGAGCTGACCGCGTCCGGCACCCGGCGCAGGGTCAGGTTGGCGCGGGGAACCAGCAGCCGCTCGGCCTGGGCGCCCTGGAGGTTGCCGAGGTTGGAGCCGTGGCCGAAGGTCTGGCCGTTGGCGCAACGGTGGTAGTCGCCGCGCAGGCAGGGCAGACAGGTCGCGCAGGCGGTGTGGAAGCAGCCGACCACGCGGTCGCCGACGGCGACCCGATCAACCCCGTCGCCGGCGGCCAGCACGGTGCCGACGAACTCGTGCCCGATCGTGAAGCCCTGCTCGACCGGAAAGCGGCCGTGGTAGATGTGGAGGTCCGAGCCGCAGACGGCGCTGGTCTCGACGGCGACGATCGCGTCGTCAGCGGCGACCAGCTCGGGCTCGGGCTTCTCCTCGACCCGAACCTGCTCGGGCCCCTGGAAGGTGACGGCGCGCATGGCGCAACCGTATCGGGCGCGGCGCCGGAGGCCTAGACGCTGACGCCGGCGACTTGGAAGCGGCTCTGACCGTCGCCGTCGGGGCTGGCGGTCTCGGCGATTCGCGATTCCAGCGCCAGCTCCTTCTCGAAGTCGGCCGCCTCACCGTGCTGGAAGGAGACGTCTTTGCCCTCGAGCAGCTCGATGAAGACCTCGACGAAGCGGGCGTCGAGCTGTTTGCCGGCGACCCGCCGCAACTCGACGATCGCGTCGTAGCTGGACATCGGGGTGCGGTAGGAGTCGCGGGCGGTCATCACGTCGTAGGTGTCGGCGACGGAGATGATCCGCGAGAGCTCCGGGATGTCGTCCCCGGCGAGACCGCGCGGATAGCCTTTGCCGTCGATCCGCTCGTGGTGGGCGAGAATGATCTCGGCGACCGGGCCGTAGCCGTCAAGCGAGGAGACGACGCGCGCGCCCTGCTGCGGGTGGCGCTTGATCAGCATCCAGTCCTCGTCAGTGAGCGGCACGTTGGCCTTGAGGATCCGGTCGGGAAGGATGAACTTGCCGATGTCGTGCAGCAGCGCGGCGATGTGGACCAGCTCCTCCTCGCGGCGCGAGAAGCCGGCGCGCTGGGCGATCGCCCGCGAGTAGCGGGCAACGGCGGCGGAGTGGCGCGCGGTCATCTGGTCGCGCAGGTCGAGGGTGCGCAGCATCGCGCTCAACATCCCAACCTGGAAGCTGGCCAGCTGCTTGGAGCGCAGCTCCAGTTCCTCGGCCCGCTGCTGGGAGAGCAGCAGCTGCCCGAGCAGGTACTGGAAGGTGATCAAGACGACGCCGAAGAGGGCGATCGCGGCGATCCCGATCACGTGGAAGATGAAGGCGACCGCGATCGCCATCATCGCGCTGGCGAACTCAGAGGGGAGAACCGGCGGCAGCACCTTCAGCTTCTCGCTGAAGCGGACCCGCTCCAGGTAGGCGCCGTAGCCGGCGGTCATCGCGAAGTTGATCGCCAGCACGATCTGGAAGAGGGCGAAGACGAGCACGTAGAAGATCGGCTCGCCGGCGTCGATCCCGGCCTGCTCGGTGACCTCGAGGAAGGCGAGACCGCCGATCAGCGGGAAGGTCGCGTAGGTGAGCAGGTTGTTCAGCAGGTCGTGCGGGGCGTCGCGCCAGCGCAGCCACCCGATCGTGATCGTCATCACGCCGAGCAGCGCGGCCGGGGTGCCGCCGAGGAAGACCATCGCCAGGACGAGGGCGAGGAAGCTGCCGGAGATCTTGATCTGGGCGTTGGTGGTGATCGCCGTCAGGTCGCTGAAGGCGGCGAAGGCGAAGAGGACCAGCAGCAGGCCGAGATCCCAGTTGCCCTGCGGCGCCTCGAAGATGGCGACGCCGACGACGATGACCAGCGCCACCGCCTGGAGGGCGATTACTCTCGGGGTGGGTCGTTCGGTGGGCATCTATGTGGGTATCGGCAAAAAGATCGAGAAACCGGATTAGCCCCGGATTCCCCGACCAGCGAGCGTTCCCTGCGTGTGGCAGGAATCACTCGATAAATGGACTGGCGAGAAGACGTTAGCGCCGACTTGCACTCCGAACGGCCTCAAATCGGCAGATATTCCAGGGGGAAAGTGATCTTGCAGGCCCCAGAACGTGCGAAAGGCGCCCTTGCGGGCGCCTTTCGAAACTACCTGGCGGAGCTTTTGGTGCTCCGCTGTTCAAGTCAAATTAGCGACGGAAACCCATTATGCCTGCTCCCTTCATATGGATTTGAAGCCCTTAGACCTGTGCGTGGTCCTTCGAAACTCGTGCATTTCCTGGGTGGATTTGTAGCACAACCTTCCGGAAACTTGTGCATCTGCAGGAAATCTTGTGCAGATATCGATTAGGACATAGAGCCACTCATGCCCAACTCAGGACTCAGCGCGCCCCTTCGCCGGCCCCTTTTTCGGCGTCTGGCCGCCACTTACGCGATCAACGAGCTCGGCGACTGGATGGGCCTGATCGCGCTCTCGGTGCTCGTCTACGACGAAACCGGCAGCGCCCTGGCGACGGCGGCGCTGTTCATCGGGACCGGATTCCTGCCGGCGCTCCTGGCCCCGGTCCTGGTCGCCAAGATCGAGATCCCCTCCCCCCGCTACGCGCTGCCGGTCCTCTACTGCGCCGAGGCGGCGGCCTTCGGCGGGCTCGCCCTGCTGGCTCTGAACTTCTCGCTCGCCGGCGTCGTCGTCCTCGCCGCGATCGACGGCGCCCTGATGCTCGCCGCCCGCTCGCTGACCCGGGCCGTTGCCGCCTCGCTGCTCGAGCCCTCGGGCGAGCTGCGCGCCGGCAACGCGATCCTCAACGTCGCCTTCACCGGCGGCGCCGCGCTCGGGCCCGCGCTCGCCGGCCTGATCGTCGCCGGCTTCGGGGTGCCGACGGCGCTGCTGCTCGACGCGCTCTCCTTCTATGCGATCGCCTGGATCCTCTTCACCGCCGGCGAGATGCCGCGGGCCGAGCCCGAGCCGGGCCACCTGCGTGAGCGGCTACGCGCAGGCATCGCCTACATCCGCGAAAAGCGCACCCTGCGCAACCTCCTGCTCGCCCAGGGCGCCGCTTTCGTCTTCTTCGCGGCGGTGATCCCGGTCGAGGTGATCTACGCCAAGGAGACGCTCGGCGCCGGCGACGCCGGCTACGGCTTGATGCTGGCCGCCTGGGGCGCGGGGATGGTGATCGGCAGCGTCGTCTTCGCCGCCGTGCGCAAGGCCTCGCTGGCCCTGCTCCTGCTCTTCAGCACGCTCGCGGTGGGCGCCGGCTACGTCGGCCTGGCCGTGGCGCCGACCCTGGCGCTGGCCTGCGTCGCCTCGGTGGTCGGCGGCACCGGCAACGGCGTCCAGTGGGTGACCGCGGTCAGCGCCGTGCAGGAGCTGACGGTGCCGGGCATGCAGGCGCGGGTGATGAGCGTGCTGGAGTCGATCGGCGCCGCCACCCCCGGCGTCGGCTTCGCGCTCGGCGGCCTGATCGCCGCCCTGGTCAGCCCGCGGGCCGCGTTTCTGGTCGCCGGGCTCGGGGTATTCGCGATCGTTCTCCTGGCAATCCCCGCCCTGGGTCGCAACTGGTCCACACCGGTTGAGACAATTGATTCACATCAGCTTGACGGGGGTAACGACGTTGTGCTGGAGTTGATTCCAGGAGGCTCGCCAATCCAGAGAGACCGGGAGGTCCGGCTGTGAAGAAGCTCTTCGTCCTTTTTGCGGTGTTGGGAACTGCATTGTTCGCATCTTTTGGACTGGTGGCTTGCGGAGGTGGGGACGACAGCAGCGGTGAGAGCAGCGGGAGTGGTGGCGGCGAAACCGGCGGCACCCTGAACGCGACCTACGCGTCCTTCCCCGACTACATGGACCCGGCCCTCTCCTACACGGCGGAAGGCTGGTCGGCGATGGCCGAGGTCTACACGCCGCTGTTGACCTACAAGCACGCCAATGGCGAGGAAGGCTCCGAAGTGATCCCGGGGCTGGCCGAAGACCTGCCGAAAATCAGCAACGGCGGCAAGACCTACACGCTCAACCTCCGTCCCGGCCTCAAATACTCCGACGGCACCGCGGTCAAAGCCTCCGACTTCCCGTTCGCGGTCGAACGGATGATCAAACTCAACTCCGGCGGCTCGCCCTTCTACCTCAAAATCGTCGGCGCGGAAGACTACGCCGAAGGCAAGGCGAAGAGCATCTCCGGGATCAAAGCCGACGACAAAACCGGCGAAATCGTCATCGACCTCGAAAACCCGAGCGGAACCTTCACCAACGAGCTCGGCCTGATGTTCGTGGCGCCGTTGCCGCAGGACACGCCGATCGAAGACCAGTCGGCCAACCCGCCCCCCGGCACCGGCCCCTACATGATCACCAAATCGCAGCCGGGCAAAGGCTGGGAATACGAGCGCAACCCGCAGTGGGCGAAAGTCAACGGGCCGGCGATGCCGGAACTGCCGGCCGGCAGCGTCGACTCCGCCAAGATCACGGTGATCCGCAACCCGCAGTCACAGGTCGACGACATCGAACAGGGCACCTACGACTGGATGCAGAACCCACCGCCCTCCTCGCGCTACGCCGAAGTCAAGGAAAAATTCGAGGGCACCCAGTTCCGCGTCGAGCCGACGATCAGCACCTATTACTTCTGGCTCAACAACGAGTCGCCCACCTTCAAAGACGTCAAGGTTCGCCAGGCCGTCAACTACGCGATCAACTCGGCGGCGCTGGAACGGATCTACGCCGGCCAGATCGTCGGCACCCACCAGATCCTGCCCCCGGGAATGCCGGGCTACGAGCAGTTCGACCTCTACCCGTACGACCTCGCCAAAGCGAAAGAAATGATCAAAGAGGCGAACCCGTCGGACATGGACATCACCGTCTGGACCGACACGGAATCGCCGAACAACGAAGCTGGCGAATACCTCAACGACGTGCTTCAGCAGCTCGGCTTCAACACGACGCTGAAAATCCTCAACGCCGACAACTACTTCACGGTTATCGGCAACGCGACGACGCCTAACCTCGACGCCGGCTGGTCGGACTGGTTCCAGGACTACCCGCACCCGAACGACTTCTTCCAGCCACTGCTGGCCGGGGAAAGCATCCTGCCGACGAACAACGGCAACTTCGCCAAGATCGACAACCCGGCGCTGAACAAAAAAATCACCGAGCTGGGTGAAGAGCAGCTCGGGCCGGATCAGGAAGAGGCCTACAAAGAACTCGACAAGGAATTCATGGAACAGGCGCCGTGGGCTCCCTACGGCACCCGCACCCTGTCGACCTTCGTCTCCGATGCGATCGACCTCGACAAGGTCATCTTCAACCCGACGTTCGGGCACTACCTGAGCAGCTTCGAATTCAAGTAGCCACGAGCGAGAGAAACCAGCGCCCGTGGCCACCGACCCTCAGCCAGAGGCGGCCCCCGCCGGAGTCCCCGGCGGGGGCTCGGCCTCCGGCACGGGAGCCATCGAGCGGGGGCCGTGGGCGCTGGCGCTGCGGCGCTTCCTCCGCAACCGCGTAGCGGTCGCCTTCCTCGGCGTCTTCATCCTGATCGTCCTCTTCGTGCTGGCAGCGCCGCTGTGGGCCAACAACGTCGCTCACACCGGTCCGAACAAACAGCACACGCTGGAAAAGATCACCGTCGACGGCGAGAAGAAGGACGTCGTCAGCGTCGAAGGCAAGCCGATCGGCCCGCAGTGGTTCGGCGCCGACGGCAAGTTCTTCCTCGGCGCCGACAGCCGCCTCGGCCGCGACGAGATGGTGCGGCTGATGTACGGCGGCCGCACCTCGCTGCTGGTCGGGTTCGGCTCGGCGATCATCACCACCACCCTGGCGATCATCCTCGGGCTGCTCGCCGGCTACTTCCGCGGCTGGGTCGACACCGTGATCGCCCGCAGCCTCGACGTGCTCTGGTCGCTGCCGGTGCTGCTGATCGGGATCACTACCGGCGTCGCCTTATCGCTCGGCGGCCTGCAGATCGGCCCGTTATCGATCCCCGGCGGCTCGCTCTGGATCCCGATCTTCATCATCAGCATCTTCACCGTGCCCTACATCGCGCGGCCGATCCGCGGCGAAGTCCTCGCCCTCAGCGAAAAAGAGTTCGTCGAAGCCGCGATCGCCCAGGGCGCCAGCCCGCTGCGGGTGATGTTCAGCGAGATCCTCCCCAACCTCGCCTCGACGGTGATCGTCTTCTTCACCCTGACGATCGCCAACAACATGCTGTTCGAGGCGGCGCTGTCCTTCCTCGGCGCCGGCGTGCAGCCGCCCAACTCCTCCTGGGGGACGATGATCACGGTCGGGGTCGACTTGCTCAACACGCAGCCGCTGCTGGCGATCATCCCCGGCTTCATGATCATGCTGACGGTGCTGTCGCTGAACATCATCGGCGACGGGCTCCGCGACGCGCTCGACCCGCGCTCGCGGATTCGGCTCGAGGCACACACGGGCGCCGTGGTCTCGAAGGCAGCCGGAGAGGCGGCAATCTGATGGCCCGCTTCATCGTCAGGCGGCTGGTCGGGATGGTCGCGGTCCTCTTCGCGGTCTCGATCCTGGTCTTCATCATCACCACCGTCCTCCCCGAGTCCAACCCGGCCCAGCAGCTGGCCGGCAAGAACGCCACCCCCGGCCTGGTCAAGAACATCGAAGAGGAATGGGGCTTCGACGAATCGCTGCCCAAGCAGTACCTGAACATGATGGAGAAGGTCTTCACCGGCGACCTCACTTCCTACAAACCGCGGATCAACGTGCAAGAACAGATCGTCGAACGGATCCCGGCGACGCTCTCGCTCAGCATCGGCGCCGCGATCATCTGGCTCTTCTTCGGGCTGCTGCTCGGCTACTACTCGGCGATCCGGGCCGGCGGCTGGCTCGACCGGGTGCTGACCGTGGTCGCGATCGCCGGCATCTCGATCCCGGTCTTCCTGATCGCGCCGGTGCTTCTCTACTTCCTCACCTACAAGCTGGAAATCTTCCCCAACGCCCAGTACGTGCCGCTGACCGAAGACCCATGGGAATGGGTACAGCACCTGATCCTGCCCTGGTTCACGCTGGCGATTCTCTCGATCGGGTTCTACAGCCGCGTCCTGCGCTCGAACATGCTCGACGTGATGAACGAGGACTACGTGCGCACGGCGCGGGCCAAGGGGCTGAGCGAACGCCAGGTGATGAGCAAGCACGTCCTGCGCAACTCGCTGATCCCGATCGTCACCCTCTTCGGGCTCGACTTCGGCGCCACCATCGCCGGCACCGCGATCATCACCGAAGTCCTCTTCTCGCTCGACGGGATCGGCAACTACGCGGCCGAAGCGGCGTTCAAAACCGAACTGCCGCCGATCATCGGCGTCGCCCTCTACGGCGCCTTCTTCGTTGTCCTCATCAACACCGTGGTGGACATCTTCTACGCCTACCTCGACCCCCGCGTGCGGCTCGGGGAGACCGCCAGCGCATGAGCACCGCGCCGCTAATCAGCGTCGAGAGCCTGCGGGTCGGGTTCGCCACCGAAGGCGGGCTGGTGCAGGCGGTCGACGACGTCAGCTTCGAGGTGCGGCCGGGCGAAGTGCTGGCGATCGTCGGTGAGTCGGGCTCGGGCAAGAGCGTCACCGCGCAGACGATCATGGGCCTAACCCGGTCGAAAAACGCGCGCATCGAGGGAACGGCGAAGTTCGAGGGCGAGGACCTGGTCGAGGTCTCCGACGCGACCCTGCGGCGGCTGCGCGGCGACCGCGTGGCGATGGTCTTCCAGGACCCGATGACCTCGTTCAACCCGGTCTACCGGCTTGGCGCCCAGATCGGCGAGGCGATCCGCGCCCACCGCGGCGACGTCTCCAAGTCCGAGGCGCGGGCGCGGGCGGTCGAGCTGTTCACGGCGGTCGGGATCCCCAACGCCGAGAGCCGGGTCGACGACTACCCGCACGAGTTCTCCGGCGGCATGCGCCAGCGGGCGATGATCGCGATGGCGCTGGCGCTGGAACCGGACCTGCTGATCGCCGACGAGCCGACCACCGCCCTCGACGTCACGATCCAGGCGCAGATTCTCGAGCTCCTGCGTGAGCTCAACCGCAAACGCAACCTGGCGACGATCCTGATCACCCACGACCTCGGCGTCGTCGCCGAAATCGCCGACCGGGTGCTGGTCATGTACGCGGGGCGAGTGGTCGAGCAGGGCACGCTCGACGACATCTTCTACGACCCCCAGCATCCCTACACCTGGGGCCTGCTCGGGTCGCTGACCCGACTGGACAAACCGCGGCCGCAGCGGCTGCCGCAGATCAGCGGTGCGCCGCCTTCGCTGGCAGCGCTGCCCGAGGGCTGCTCCTTCCGGCCCCGCTGCCCACATGAGTTCGCCGCCTGCACGAAGCTGCCGGCGCTGGAGGCGCGCCTGCACGAGCAGCCCGGCCACTGCGACCGCTGCTGGCTCAGCCCCGAGGACAAGACAGCCAAGCGCCAGGTCGCCGGCCAGATCGGGCTGGAGGCTCCGTCGGCATGAGCGGCCAGCCACTGCTGGAGGTCACCGACCTCGTCAAGCACTTCCCGATCAAGCGCGGGATCCTGATCGACCGCGAGGTCGACCAGGTGCGGGCGGTCGACGGGGTCAGCTTCAGCGTCGAGGCGGGGCAGACGCTGGGCTTGGTGGGAGAGTCCGGCAGCGGCAAGTCGACCGCCTGCCGCGCCGTCCTCAACCTGGTCAAGCCGACCTCGGGCTCGGTCAAGTTCGAAGGCGAGGAGATCGCCGGGCTCGGGCGCCGGCAGATGCGGCCGCTGCGGCGCCAGATGCAGATGATCTTCCAGGACCCCTACGCCTCGCTTAACCCGCGCAAACGGGTCGGGCAGATCGTCGGCGACCCGCTCAAGCGCCAGGACGTCGCCTCCGGCAGCGACCTCAAGCGGCGAGTGCAGGAGCTGCTCGACCGGGTCGGGCTCTCGCCCGAGCACTACAACCGCTTCCCGCACGAGTTCTCCGGCGGCCAGCGGCAGCGGATCGGGATCGCGCGGGCGCTGGCGCTGGCGCCGAAGCTGATCTTCGCCGACGAGCCCGTGTCTGCCCTCGACGTCTCGATCCAGGCGCAGATCGTCAACCTGCTCGACGACCTCCAGGACGAGTTCGGGCTCACCTACGTGTTCGTCGCCCACGACATCGGCGTCGTCCGCCACATCTCCGACCGGATCGCGGTCATGCACGACGGCAAGATCGTCGAGGAGGGCAGCGCCGACCAGGTCTGCGAGCGCCCCAGCGACGAGTACACGAAGAAACTGCTGGCGGCGGTGCCGGTCCCCGACCCACGCGTCAGCCGCACCCGCCGCGAAGCCGCCGCCACCGGGTGATCGCCATTTCCCACCCCATAGGGGGGAAATGGCGATCACCCTCGACTGGCGGGCATGGCCCGACTGGCGGGCATGGCCCGGCTGGGGGGCATTAGGGTCGGGCGCGTGGCGCTTCCCCTCTCTCCTCCGATCAAGCCGCAGCTGGCGGCGACGCGCAAAGAGCTGCCGCTCGGCGAGCAGTGGGCGTATGAGCCGAAGCTCGACGGCTTCCGCGCGATCGTCTTCGTCGACGGCGGCGAGGCCTACATCCAGTCCCGCGGCGGCAAAGAGCTGGCCCGCTACTTCCCGGAGCTGAGCTTCGCGCCCGGGCGCTGGGTCCTCGACGGCGAGCTGGTCATCCGCGACGCCGACGGCAACGTCGAATTCGACTCGCTGCAGGAACGGATCCATCCGGCGCAGTCGCGGATCGACCGCCTCTCCGAGGAGATCCCCGCCACCTTCGTCGGCTTCGACCTGCTGGCCGAGGGCGACGAGCCGCTGCTGGAGGCGCCGCTCTCCGAGCGGCGGGAGCGGTTGGAGCGGATCGCCGCCGAGGCCGGGGTCGAGCTGACGCCGCTGACCGCCGACGCCGACCAGGCCGAGGCCTGGCTGCGCAGCATCGAGGGAGTGATGGCGAAGCAGCTCGACTCCCCCTACCTGCCCGGCAAACGCAAAGGCTTCGCCAAGGTCAAGCGCGAGCGCACGATCGACTGCGTGGTGATGGGCTGGCGGCCGGGCAAAGAGGAGGGAACGGTCGGCTCGCTGATCCTCGGCCTCTACGACGGCGAGGACCTGCGCACCGTCGGCCACATCTCCGGCTTCAGCGCCGCCGCCAAACGCAGCATGCGGGCGATGCTGGCGCCGCTGGAGACGGGCGAGAGCGGCAGCGCCGAGCCGAGCCGCTGGACCGGCGGCCGCGACCTCGAGTGGGTCGAGCTACGGCCGGAGCTGGTGATCGAGGTCGGCTACGACCACGCGGCCTCGGGCAGGATTCGGCACGGGGCGCGGTTCCACTCGTTCAGGGACGACAAAGGACCCAGGGAGTGCTTGTTCGAGCAGCTGGACGAAGGTGGATAGGCCGGGCGGGTCCTGTCCCGCGGGGAGGCGCCTGCGGGCGAGGTGTACGTCCTCGACACCTCCCCCCGGGCCACCCACCCGGACTACCGTCTTCGGCTAGACGCTTAGAACAGAGGCTGCTGGGGGATTTGGGGGCCCGGAACTGGCGGCGGCGTAGAGATGCTGGCTGACGCCTCGGAGCGGTCGACGAGAGATCGGCGCAAGTGGCCCCTGCCCCAACCCCGGACCGCGCGGGTCGTGCGTTTTCGCTGCTCGGGTTTCATGTAAGCGCGACTGCCGTAGAGCGACTCGTAGCGGGGCAGCAGGTCGGGGCGCTTCTCCTCCAGCCAGGCGAAGAAGACGTCCTTGACCTCGTCGCGGAGGTGAAGGGCGACTCCGCCGAGGAAGGTGGCGCCGGCCTTGCGGGCGCGTTCGACGATCGGCCGCACCTGGTCGGGGTCGTCGTTGATCCCCGGCATCAGCGGCGCGATCAGGACGCCGGAGTCGACCCCGCGGCGGCGCAGCTCGGCGACGGCGTCAAGCCGCGCCGACGGGCTCGGCGTGTGCGGCTCGGTCGCCCGCCAGGCGTCCTCGTCGAGGGTCGGGACGGAGAGGTTGACCGAGATCGGCAGCACCTTCGCCATCCGCTCGTAGATCTCGATGTCCCGCATCGCCAGGGGCGACTTGGTCAGGACCGAGACCGGCGTCTGCGCCGCCTCCAGGGCCTCGAGGATCTCCGGCATCATCCGGTAGCGGCTCTCGACCCACTGGTATGGATCGGTGTTCGTCCCCAGTGCCACCAGCTCCCGCCCCCAGCTCGGCCGCGCCAGCTCCGCCCGCAGCAGCTCCGGCACATTGACCTTGACCACGATCTCCCGCTCGAAGTCACGGCCGGCGTCGTAGCCCAAGTAGGT
This sequence comes from Solirubrobacterales bacterium, assembly GCA_036265715.1. GTDB lineage: Bacteria > Actinomycetota > Thermoleophilia > Solirubrobacterales > 70-9 > VAYN01. The sequence goes on from DATAON010000074.1 coordinate 13,497, forward strand.
ATGGGTTCGACGCGCGAAGCAAAATTTGCAGGCATGACTGCAGCCCCTGTAGGGGTTGATCGTCCAGCTGAATCCGTAGCGGCCGCCGGGCACGTGGTTGAGGGCGGAGCGGGCGCGGACCTCGTGGAAGTTGATTCCCATCGCCTCCGGCGCGTCGAAGGTGCGGACGACGGAGCCGTCGCCGACTCCCGGCAACCGCAGGTCGTTCTCAACTCTTTGCTCGTCCCACCTCATACGAACATACGTTCGCATTTGGCTCGGACGACTAGAGGCTGGAGCCGGTCTCGTCTCGTTTGTAAGCCGCGAGCTGCTCGAGTGCTTTGGCGCGCGCTTTCTTGCGCAGCGGCGGCACCAAGGCGACCAGGTGGCCGCTGGGGCCGAGCGCCTGCTTGGCCCAACTGTGGAAGTCGAACTCGTCAACGTGGTCGACGATCAGGCCGGTGGCGTCGAAGCGGAAGCTGGCCTGGACGTCGTTGACGACGGGGCGGCCGGTGGAGAACGTGTAGCGGGCGACCCAGTGGGCGCCGCCGGTCTCCTCCCCCACCTCGAGGTCGTGCAGCTCGATGCGCAGGTCTTTGGCGCGGCCGGTCAGCATCCGCCACATGGCGCCGACGTCCTCGCCCTCGAGATCGCCGAAGGCGGGGTCACGGAAGTGGGCGCCGGGGGCGTAGCAGGCAGTCATCGCGCTTCCGTTGCAATCGCCGAAGGCGGCGTAGAGCCGCTCGATCGTCGCCTTGTTGTCCGCCGCCCCCACGGAAACACCTTAGCCGGGATCGACGAGTCTGCTCTGACCCGCGCATATGGCGGGTAATCGCAGACTCGCGAAGCCGCGTTGCTAGAATATCTAACGTGAACGTTAGAAACAGGTTCTCTGCGCGCGCCGGCGTGGGCGCCGACCACGAGCACTACAAGTGGTGGGCGCTCTCCTGCACCAGCCTCGGGATGCTGCTGGTCGCGACCAACTCGGGGACCTTGATCATCGCCCTGCCGGACCTCGAGCGGGCGCTCGGGACCTCCCTGCTGGAACTGGTCTGGGTGATCCTCGCCTACATGATCTCCTCGACCGTGCTGGTCCTCACCGCCGGCCGGCTCTCGGACCTGTTCGGCCGCAAGCACGCCTTCGTCGCCGCCTTCCTGATCTTCGGCGCCGCCTCGCTCGGGGCCGGCTTCGCCGCCGACGGCACCCAGCTGATCCTCTGGCGGGTGCTGCAAGGGATCGGCGGCGCCTTCATCTTCGCCAACGGCCCCGCCCTGGTCACCGACGCCTTCCCGAAGGAGCAGCTCGGCCTGGCGATGGGGACGAACACGATGGTGGCGGCGATCGGGCTGGTGATCGGGCCGGTGCTGGGCGGCGCCCTGGTCGCGATCTCCTGGCAGTGGGTCTTCTGGTTCAACGTGCCGCTGGCGCTCGCCGGCGCAATCTGGGCCGGGCTGATCCTGCGCGAGCTGGCCACCCGCGACGCCGTCCGCGGCCTCGATCTGGGCGGCACCGCCACCTTCGTGGTCGGCCTGACCGGGCTCGTCTACGGGATCTCGCGCGGCGGCATCTCCGGCTGGGACGACTCGCTGGTGATCGGCAGCCTGATCGTGGCGGCGCTGCTGCTACCGCTCTTCGTCCTCATCGAGCACCGCGGCAAGGCCCCGATGCTGGACCTCTCGATCTTCCAGAACCGACTCTTCGCGGCGGCCAGCGCCGCCACCTTCATCAACGGGCTCTCGCGCTTCGCGCTGATGTTCATCTTCGTCTTCTACTACCAGGGCGCCCAGGGCGACGACCCGATTCTGGCCGGGATCAAGCTGGCGCCAATGGCCCTGGGAATGCTGGTCGCCTCCCCCCTGGCCGGAGTCTGGGCCGACCGCCACGGGTCCCGCGTGCTGGCCGCGATAGGGATGCTGGTCACCGCCGCCGGGCTGGCCCTGATGACCACCCTGCAGGCCGACACCGCCTACTGGCCGGGGGCGATCTGGCTGACCGTCGTCGGCGTCGGCTCGGGCATGTTCATGTCGCCCAACACCGCCGCGATGATGGGCACGGTGCCGATCGAGCGCCGCGGCATCGCCGCCGGCGCGCGGACGATGCTGCAGAACACCGGCGCCGTGATCTCGATCGCCTTCGTACTCGCGATCATCACCGCGGCGGTGCCGAAACCGGTCCTGTTCAAGATCTTCTCCGGCCTCGCCTCGGGCCTGACCAGCGCCCAGCTCGACCCCTTCATCGCCAACATGCACACCGCCCTCTGGGTGCTTGCCGCCGTCTCCCTCGTCGGCGCCGGCGTCTCCCTGCTGCGCCCGAGCCACGCAGCCGCCACCGAGCCGAAGCGGGTCCAGTGGGCGCAGAGCTGAGAATCGGCGAGGTTGCCCGCCTCGCCGGCACCACCCCGCGGACGATCCGCTACTACGAGGAGATCGGGCTGCTGCCGGTCAGCGGCGGCCGCGAGCCCGGCGCCCACCGCACCTACGCCGAGACCGACGTCGAGCGGCTGACCGGGCTGCTGCGGCTGAAGGACCTGCTCGGGCTCTCGCTGGAGGAGCTGGGGGCACTGGCCGAGGCCGAGGAGGCGCGGGCGGCGCTGCGGCGCGAGTGGCGCGGCGGCGAAGCCGACCTCCCCCGCCGCCATGAGATCCTCGACGAGTCGCTCGGCCACATCGGCCGCCAGCTGGAGCTGGTGCGGCGGCGGCGCGACGAGATCGCCGCGCTCGAAGCCGAGCTGCTGGCCAAACGCCGGCGCGCCAACGAACTGAAGCGCGAGCTGCCCGCCCGCGACAGCGCCCCGGCCTAGAGGGAGCTAGTCGGCGACCGCGGGTGCCGGAGCGCCGGCGGTCTGCTCGGCGAAGTGCTTGCTGAGCATCGTCACCTGGCCCTGGTAATTGGAGCCGAGGCCGCTGCCGTAGAGGCGCTCGGCCTCCCCCTCCATCCACTCGAGGGCGAGCTTGCAGACCGGCTGGCGGTGCTCGACCATGAAGGAGACGTCGCGGGCGCGGACCTCGAGCGCGGCGCGGCTGCCGGGGCGGCCGCCGGCCGGGTCGTAGCCGAAGCCGGGGTCGAAGAACCCCGCGTAGTGGGTGCGCAGCTCACCGGCGGTCGGGTCGTAGGCCATCATCTCGGCGGCGATCCGCGGCGGGATGCTGACTCCCTCCTCGGAGAGGAGCAAATAGAAGATCTCCGGCTCCAGCACGATCCGCCCGCCGGGCTCGGGGTAGACCGGGTCCCAGTAATCGCTCCAGCGGTACGCGCGGATCTTCGAGAGGTCCACCGGCAGGCTGTTCTTCTTCGCCCGGTAGCCGACGGTGCGATCGGAGGGGCCGGAGAGGTCAAGGCTGAGGAAGAGCCCGTCGGCCAGCGCCAGGTCCTCCTGGGGAACCGGATCGCTCCCCATGTAGACGAGCGGGGATTCGCCCTGCAGCTCGCGGATCCGGGCGTCGCCGAGGCGGACCTCGCCGCGGGCCAGGCGCAGCTGGTTCAACGAGAGCCCGGTCTTGACCTGGATCGCGAACGAGCGCGGGACGACCTCGAGGTAGAGCTTGCCGTGGTAGCCGGCGCGGATGTCGTCGAAGCGGTGGTGGCGGTCGGTGATGACGCGAGTGAAGACGTCGAGGCGACCGGTCGAGCTCTTTGGGTTGGCCTTGGCGCGGACTTCGTCGGGCAGCGCCAGCTCCTCGATCAGCGGCACCAGGTAGGGCCGGTCTCGCTCCAGCACGGCACCGTCGCGGAGGTCGATCCGCTGGAAGGCGAGGCCCTCCATCTTTTCCTCGACGGTTGAGTCGACGTCCGGGAGGAAGGAGCAGCGCAGGGCCCAGGCGACGTCGCCCAGGCGCAGGTCGATGCTTGCCGGCTGGATCGCCTCCGGCCGGATTCGGTAGTCGCCGGAGCTGACCCACTCGCGATCGATCGCTTGCGCGAGTGCCTGGGAGGGGAAGACGCCGTGGACCGAGCCGACCCCCGGCTCGGGTGCTCCCCCGCTTTGCGCCTCGCTCATCCCGCAGAGATTATTCGCCGCGCCTCGGCCGTGCCGAGGTAGGGCGTCAAAGCAAATTCCAACACCGCCGGCGTCAACTCGTCGAGGCGATCGATCTGGCCGGCGAGGATGCGCCGGCCGAGCAGCGAGGCGATGCCGCCGACTATCGCTTCGTCGGTCGCCAGCGGCACCTCGCCGCCGACCGGCGCCGGCGGGGCGCCCTCGCGCAGGTAGGGGACGAAGCTCTCGACCGCGGCCTGGTAGCGGTCGTAGACACCGCGCCCGGCGCGCAGCCCCTCGACCAGCGTGATCCCAGCCAGCGGCGGGTCCTTGACCAGGAGGTCGATCATCGAAGCGATCCCGTCGCGCATCCGCGGTGGCCAGTCGGCGACGTCGTGGGCGGAGCAGGCGGCGAGCACGCGCTCGCGGATCCGCTCCACAGCCGCCTCGTAGGCGGCGTAGAAGCACTCGTCCTTGCTCTCGAAGTGCTTGTAGAAGTCACTCTTGGAGACAGCCGCCCGCTGGCCGATCAGTGACACAGTGGTTTTTTGATAGCCGACTTCGTAGAGAACTTCAGTCAGCCCGTTGATGAGTCGTTCGCGCTGGTTCTGAGCCACGAATTCGGGGGAAAGACCGTGTCGTCCGCGGGGTAGTCGCTCCATCTCCGGAATGAAGTCTGTCACCGTACTGTCACTTTCGCGTCGCGGTTACCTACTGCGGCTCGGTTGTGCCGTGGTAAGGCGAGATGACGAAGCGCGAGAGCTCGGGTAGCAACTCGGCGATCTTCGGCGTTTCCCCGGCGCGAATTCGCTGCTGGAGAATCCAAGCGACGCCGCCGACCAGGGTCTCCTCGATCGTCTCCGGCAGCCCCCCGCGCGGCGGCGCGTTGCGTTTCAGCAGCTGCACGAAGGCTCCAAGCGCGTCGTCGTACTGGGCGGCTGCCTTGGGGGTGGCGGAGAGCGCCTCGACCATGCACAACCGCGCCGCCGTGGGTTGCTCGGCGACGAACCGCAGCAACGCCGCCAGCCCGGATTCGATCCGCTGCTGCCAGCCGCCGCCGGTTCCCTCGCAGGCGCCTTCGACCGCGCTCAGCGCCTCCTTGAAGTAAAAGGCGAAGGCGCTGAGGAAGAGGTCTTCCTTGCCGTCGAAGTTGTCGTAGAGCGTCTTGCGGGCAACCCCCGCGCGACTGACGATGTCGGCGATCTTGGTCGCCTCGTAGCCCTGCTCAGCGCTCAGCTCGGCGATCGCATGAATCATGCGACGCTGCTTGTGGACTGCAATGAATTCTCGTGGAAGCTCGGGCCGAGTCGGCTTCATCTTGGCCTCCCAGGCTCGGCTGGGAGCATTCCTTTAAGAATAGCCGCGGTACCCCGATCCCCGCACAAAGCAACATCCCTTCTGGTACCGTGACGAAACTTAGCTCGTACTGTTTGGGAACCAGCAAGTTTCTAGGTGTCCTTCGATCGAATCCAGCTGAGCCACGAGATCCTCGTGGCAGCCATCGGCGACGACTGGCCTGCGGATCAGGTCGCGGCCGCGATCGAACTGCTCGCCAACAGCGAGGGCAAGTTCCCCGCCGGCGTCCGCAAACTCCCCCCGGATCTTGTCAAGGCCGTGCAACGCGAGCGCCTCGTGGTGGCGATGCTGATGGCCGCCTCCGAACTCGGCTACCGGGAAACGAACGTGCAGGACGTGATCGACCGCGCCGGCGTCTCCCGACCGACCTTCTACGAGCATTTCTCCAACAAAGAAGACTGCTTTCTCGCCGCCTTCGACACCAGCGCCGCCCGCCTTCGCCACAAGGTCGACGTGGCGGCTCAGCGCGGCGGCGACAGCTGGCGCGATCGCCTCCGCTTCGGCCTCACGGCGTTGATCGAGTTCGCGATCGCCGAGCCGGAGACGGCACGGACGCTGATCGTCGAGGCTCGCGCGGCCAGCTCGGACGCGGTGATGCGCCGGGTGCAGATGCTTGAGCACTTCGCCGAGTGCCTCGACTCCGAAGTCCGCGAGCTGCTCCCCGCCGGCCCCGACTGCTCCTCGGTGACCGCCTCCGGGGTCGTCGGCGGCGTCGAAGCGCTGCTCTACTCGCGCCTGTGCCGCGAAGAATTGGACAATCTCGAGGAGCTGCTGCCGTCGCTGATGTACTTCGCCGTCCTCCCCTATGAGGGACATGAGGCGGCCAACGAGGAGCTCGCCCTCGAGGCGAGCTGAGCGGCCCGATTAGAGTCCAGCCGATGAGGTCGCCGCGCGTCGCCCGGGCGGCGCTGATCTTCCTGCTGCTCGCCGCCCTGACGATCGGGCTCACCGCGACCGTCACCCCGCGCACCTTCTATGACGAGTTCCCCTTCCTCGCCAGCTGGGTCGAGTTGCTGCCGCCCTACAACGAGCACCTGGTCACCGACGTCGGCGGCCTCTACCTCGGCTTCTCCGTCCTCCTCGCCTGGGCCGCCGTCACCCTCGACCGCACCCTGGTCCAGGCCGTCTCCGTCGCCTGGCTGCTCAGCGCCGGCATCCACCTCCTCTTCCACGCCGGCCACCTCGGCAACTTCTCCACCGCCGACGCGATCGCCGAGATCGCCAGCCTCGCCCTGCTGCTGATCCCACCGCCGCTGGCGGTCTGGGGCACGAGCGAGCCCCCGTCCCCCAGCTCCACTGCGCTTTAACCCCGCATAGCGACGCAAAGGCGCAGCGGAGTGCCGGCGCCGTGTGCCCTGCGCACAAGCGACCGATGACGCCGCCACGCGAAGCCACAGCGGCGGCAGCGGAGGGGGTGGGATTCGAACCCACGAGCGCCTTGCGACGCCAACAGTTTTCGAGACTGCCCCGTTCAACCGCTCCGGCACCCCTCCGGGGACTGCTTCTCCGTCGATTCTAGAGATGCAGTGCTAAACGGAGTCCCCCGTGCTGCCGAGAAAGTCTTGTGCAATCCGGCGAGCAGACGCGCATCGGCCGTTTTTTCGACCGCCACACCGGCGTCCTGCGCACGCTTGCCCTTGTAGCCCTGATCTGGGGCGTCGGCTACCTCACCTGGCGGATCGGCTGGAGCGGCGAAGGGGCCAACCCGGTTCTGTTCGCGATGCTGCTGGCGACCGAGGTCTATGGCCTCTACGCGCTGGCGACGCTGACCTGGTTCTCCTGGTCGCGGCCGTTGATGGAGCGGCCGGCCGCGACCCCCGGGCGCGCTGTCGACGTCTACGTCTGCACCTACGACGAGCCGATCGAGGTGGTGATGGCGACGCTGGCGGGCTGCGGCGCGCTGACCTATCCCCACACCACCTACCTGCTCGACGACGGGCGCCGCGAGGAGATGGCGGAGGTCGCGAAGATGGCGGGTGCCCACTACCTGACCCGCGCTGACAACTCGCACGCGAAGGCCGGCAACATCAACGCGGCGCTGTCGCGGACCGAGGGCGACCTGGTGCTGATCCTCGACGCCGACCACGTGCCGATGCCCGACGCGCTCGACGCCGTCGTCGGCTACTTCGACGACCCGCGGATGGCCGTGGTCCAGACCCCGCACGACTTCTTCAACCACGACTCGGTCCAGCACTACCGGGTCGGCCGCCACGAGCAGTCGCTCTTCTACCGCGTCGTCTGCCCCGGCAAGGACCGGCACGGGGCCGCCTACTGGTGCGGCTCGGCGGCGCTGATCAACCGCGAGGCGCTGCTGGCGATCGGCGGCGTCGCCACCGAGACGATCGCCGAGGACTTCCACACGACGATCCGCCTGCTGCGCCACGGCTGGCGCAGCCGCTACCACGACGAGGTCCTGGTCCAGGGGCTGGCCCCGCACGACCTCGACGGCTACCTGCTGCAGCGCGACCGCTGGGCGCGAGGCAACCTCGCCGTCTTCACGCTGCCGGAGTCGCCACTGCGGGCGCGCACCCTGAGCGCGCGCCAGCGGCTCTCCTACCTGGCCAGCCTGCTCGCCTACCTGGCGCCGCCGATGCGGCTGCTCCTGCTGCTGACCCTGGGCGCGGTGCTGTGGACGGGGGCACTGCCGATGAAGATCAGCGTGCTGGCGCTGGCGGCGCTGTGGCTGCCCTCGGTGGCGCTCAACCTCAGCGCCGGGATGGCGCTGGCGCGCGGCTACATGCGGATCCCCGAGACCGCCCACTACGAGCTGCTGACGATGGAGATCTACACGCGGGCGCTGCGCTGCATCGTCTGGCCGAGCAAGACCGCCTTCAAGGTGACGCCGAAGCAGGGGGTCGACGGCGGTGGCTGGAGCGCTGTTCGCAAGCTCCACCTGGTCCTCTTCTGCACGGCCCTGCTGGCGACCGGCACGCTGCTGCGCCTGCTCGACCTGGCCGGGGTCGGGCCGCTGCCCGACATGCCCGGCATCGCCGCCGTGGTCGTGCCGCTGCTGGGGCTGATCGAGCTGCGGCGGCTGGCGAAGACGACCTGGACCGTCGGGCGCCGGCGCCAGCGCCGGCTCGTCTACCGCTTCGAGGGCGAGGCCGAGGCCAACTGCTACTCGCCCGACGCCCACACCCCCGCCCGCCTGCTCGACGCCAGCGCCTCCGGCCTCGGCCTCGCCGCCGTGGAGCCGCTGGAGGTCGGCGCCCGGCCGGCCGTCCTGCTCAACCTCCACGACGCGGCGGGAGAGCCGCTCGAAGTCGCCGCCCAGATCGAGATCCGCAGCTGCCGCGAGTCCGACGGCGAGTTCATCGTCGGCGCGACGATCGTCGACATCGACCCGAAGGCGCGGCTGGCGCTGATGGAGTGGTGCTACGTGGTCTGCTCGCACGAGCGCCTGCGCGGCCACCGCCCGGCCCCGCTTGCCCCCGAGGCGGTCATCGTCACCCTCGACGACTACCGCGAGGGCGCCAGGGCGCCGCGGCCGGCTTTGCCGATTTCGATGCCGGCGATCCACGAGCTGCCTGGCTGACGCGGAAGCGGAGAGGGTGGGATTCGAACCCACGAGGCGGGTTAACCCCGCCCACACGATTTCCAATCGTGCTCCTTAAGCCACTCGGACACCTCTCCGGGGTGCCGGCAAAGCCTAGAGAAGTGGATGCACGCTGGCTTCGGGGTTGCTCCACTGTGCCTTTGCGTCGCTATACGACGTAAAAGCACGGTGGAGTCAGGTTCGGCGACTGGCGAAGAACTCGCGGAGCAGATCGGCGCACTCGGCTTCGCGCACGCCGGTGATCACCTCCGGGCGGTGATTGAGGGCCGGCTCGGCGAGGACGTCGAGGACGCTGCCCGCTGCCCCTGCCTTGGGGTCGGCGGTGGCGATGACGACGATGGGGATGCGGGCGAGGACGATCGCGCCCGCGCACATCGAGCAGGGCTCGAGGGTGACGTAGAGGGTCGTGCCCGGCAGGCGCCAGCCGCCGAGCGCCTCGGCGGCGGCGCGGATCGCCAGCACCTCCGCGTGGGCGGTGGGGTCGCGGCGCAACTCGCGCTCGTTGCCGGCGGCGCTCAGCAGCTCGCCGTCGTGGAGGATCGCGGCGCCGATCGGGACGTCGCCGTGGGCTTCGGCCAGGCGCGCCTGCTCGATCGCCAGGCCCATCCCCCGCTCGTGGACGGACATTTTGTTGACCGCGCTCATCGATCCGGGAGTATGTCTCCTACAACTTCGCCGGGGTCGCGGTGTTAGCCAAGAGAGGGCTCGCCCGGCAGCTGGATCTCGGCGAGCACCAGGGCTTTCTTTTAGATGAAAAGACTTTTCTGCATACCCGCGATCGCGGCGTCGCTGACGCTGCTCCTCGTCGCTAGCCCCGCGCAGGCGGAGATCGGCCTGGCGCCAGCGCGCGGCTTCGTGCCGCGTGAGGTGGTGGTCAAGTTCGAGGGCGAGCGCTCGGCGCGGACGCTGGAGCTGCCGCGCGGCGCCGGCGTGCGGGAGACGACCGCGAGGCTGCGCGGCAACGCAGCCGTCGAGTACGCCGCCCCCAACTTCATCGCCACCGCCTCGGCGATCTCCCCCCTCCCCTTCACCGTCCCCAACGACACCGGCGGCATCGACGGCGCCGCCGAAGCCAGCAGCTTCGGCGACTGGACCCTGAAACAGTGGAACTTCCTGCCCTGGGAAGAAGCGCCGGGCCTGAGGGTGCCGGCCTCGCCGGGCGGGATCGACGCGGTCGGCGCCTGGCAGCACCTGGCCGACGTCGACCGTCCCGGCGGCAAGGGGATCACCGTCGCCGTGCTCGACACCGGGATCGCCTACCGCGAACAGGGCGGAACCTTCCTCCGCAGCCCCGACTTCGGCCCGGGGCAGTTCGTCAAGGGCTTCGACTTCATCGAGAACGACCGCGTGCCACTGGACGAGAACGGGCACGGCACCCACGTCGCCGGCACTATCGCCGAGAAGACCGACAACGGGGTCGGCCTGACCGGGATCGCCTACAACGCGAGGTTGATGCCGGTCCGCGTGCTTGACGCGCAGGGGCGCGGCGACGCCTCCGGGATCGCCAAGGGGATCCGCTTCGCGATCGCCCACCAGGCGCAGGTCATCAACATGAGCTTCAACTTCGGCTGCGGCAAGAAGGTGCCCGGGGTCGACGAAGCGCTGCGCGAGGCCTACGCGAAGGGGATCCTCGTCGTCGCCTCCGCCGGCAACCTCGGGGCCGAGACCTGCGTCTCGCCGCCGGCCACCGGGCCGCGGGTGATCGCGGTCGGCGGCAGCACCGAGGGCGGCTGCCTTGGCGACTACTCGCTGGCCGGCGCGGAGATCGACGTGCTGGCGCCGGGCGGCGGCATCCCGATCGCCGGCTGCCCCTCGATCTCGGCGCGGCCGATCTACCAGGTGACGCTGCGGCCCGGCACGACCAACCTCTTCGGCATCCCCGCCAACTACGTCGGCACCTCGATGGCGGCCGCCCACGTCTCCGGCACCGCCGCGCTGGTCCTCGCCAGCGGCGTCGTCAAGCCCGGCCTGAAGCCGAAAGCCCGCGTCCAAGCCGTCACCCGCCGCCTCCGCAACACCGCCCGCAGCCTCGGCCTCGAACGAACCCAGCAGGGCGCCGGCCTGATCGACGCGGCCGCGGCGACCGAGCTGCCGGCGGCGCGGAAGCAGTCCCGCTAACTCGCCGACCTGACCTCAGGTGGTGCGGACGATGATCACCGAGCATGGAGCGTGGTGCGAGACGTTGTTGGGGACGCTCCCCATCAGGTAACGGCGGGCGCCGGTCATCCCTTTGTTGCCGACCACGATCAGGTCGGCCTTGACCTGTTCGGCGACGTTGAGGATGGCGTCGGCGGGGTCGGCCTCGACCGGGTGGGTCTGGACCTCGACCCCCTCTTTGCGCGCCTCGGCCGCGGCCGCCTCGAGGACGAGGTTGACGTCCTCGCGGGGGCCGATCTCGTGCTGGACGTCGGCCGGGGCCGCGCTCTGCTCGCCTTTGACCCGGCGCTCGGGCACGGGCGCGTAGGCGCTGACGATGTTGAGTTGGGCCCCGACGGCCTTCGCCAGGTCGATCGCCTGCCGCACCGCCTCGCCGGCGGTCTCGGAGCCGTCGGTTCCAACCACGATTCGAGTGAACACGCCGCCTCCCTCTGCTCGGTTCGCTGAACCCGGTTGATACTAAACGGGATCGCCCGAGCGGGCGGGGTGAGCCCTCAGCGCTGAGAGTCGGCGGGCAGGCCGCGGAAGCCGTCGCCGAGGATCTCGGTCGGGGTGGTGCTGAGGCGGACGATCGCGATCGCCATCGAGGCGACCAGGCAGACGACCAGCACGATCATCCCCGCTTTCCAGATCCAGGGCACGGGCGGAACCCTAGATCAAGGGCCTGGTTGGACCGCGCCGCTGCGCCGGGCTATGGTGGGGCGCATGGGGCTGGAGCGGGTCGCCAACGGGGTCTGGTTGCTGCGCGGGGACTTCCGCGGGGCGATGAGCATCTACTTCATCGAGGACGGCGACGGGGTCGTCCAGTTCGACGCCGGGACCAAAGCGATGCGCAAGAAGGCGCGGGCCGCGGCCGCCGAGCTCGGCGGCCTCAAGCGGGTGGTGCTGGGCCACGCGCACGCCGACCACCGCGGCAGCGCTCCATACCTGGACGCGCCGGTCTTCTGCCATCCCGACGAGGTTGCCGACGCCGAAAGCGACTCCTGCATGGCCCCGTACTGGCACCTCTCCGAGCTGCCGGTGAAGCCGATCCAGTTGCTCTACGAACGGGTGCTGCTGCCGCGCTGGGACGGCGGCGCGGTGAAGATCGCCGGCACCGTCTCCGAGGGCGACGAGGTCGCCGGCTTCAAGGTCCTGCACCTGCCAGGGCACGCGCCCGGGCTGATCGCGCTCTGGCGCGAGAGCGACCGCGTGGCGCTGGTCAGCGACGTCGTCTACCTGGTCGACTCCGGCCGGCTGAAGCCGCTGGGCCACGGCGAGGCCAGTGTCCCCCACCCAGCCTGGGCCTGGAACCACGAGCAGGCGCGGGAGTCGGTGCGGCGGCTGGCGGCGCTGGAGCCCGAAGTGGTCGGGACCGGGCACGAGCGGCCGCTGCGCGGCCCCGGGCTGCGCGCGACGCTCGAACGCGCCGCTGAGAAGTAAGTTCTCTGCCTGATGATCGGGACTTACGCCTCGGCGGTGCTGATCTGTGCCGCCTCGCTGCTGGTCGGCCGCGCGCTGCTGACCGTGGCTGGCCGGCGCGCCTGGTCGTGGCTGGAGCCCGGCGTCGGGTTCGCCGCGATCATCACCGTCGCCGGCCTGCTGGCGCGGGCGCCCGGGCACGGGACCGGGGCCAGCCTCGGCGTCCTGGCGCTGGTCGTGGTCGCTGCGGTCGTCGTCTTCCGTGAGCGGGCCTACGAGGCCGCGGGCGCGCTGCGAGCCGGGGCACCGGTCGCGATCGCGATCGCCGTCGTGCTGGCGATCCCGTTCGCGGTCAGCGGCCACTGGGGCCTGCTCGGCGTCGGCTTCAACAACGACCTCGGCCTGCACCTCGCCTGGGCCGAGTGGCTGCGCAGCGGCTTCGGCCCGAGCCCGGAGCCGGGCTACCCGCTCGGCCCGCACGGGCTGGCGGTGGCGACCGCGGTGGTGCCGGGAATCAACCTCGCCCAGGCCTTCATCGGCGAGATCGTCGCGATCGGCGTCCTCACCGGGCTGACCGCGATCGGCGCCCTCGGCGAGATGCGGCCGGCGCGGCGGGCGCTGGCGGCGGTCCTGGTGGCGCTGCCCTATCTCGCCGCCTCCTACTTCGCCCAGGCCGCCTTCAAGGAGACCGCCGAGGCGCTCTTCGTGCTCGCCACCGTCGTCTTCCTGCTGGCGCCGGGGACGCTGCCGGCGGGCTTCTGGCAACGAGCGCGCTTCGCGCTGCCGGTGCTGGCGCTGCTCGGCGGCATCTTCTTCTCCTACAGCTTCGCCGGCGTCGCCTGGCCGGTGGCGATCGCCGCCCTCTGGAGCCTGACCCTGCCGGCGGTGCGGCGGGCGCTGCGGCCGAAGGCGCTGCTGCGCTTCCTGCTGCGGCCACTGACGCTGCTGGCGCTGGTCGTCCTGGCCGGGCTCGCGGTGCTGGCCCTGGTCGGCCCCTTCGGCTTCGGCGGCAGCTTCAATAAGGTCGCGGGCAGCAACACCTACGGCCCGGTCTCGCCGCTCGAGACGCTTGGCGTCTGGTGGAGCTCCAACTACCGCCTCGACGCGGTCGGCAGCGCCGTGCTGCCCGGCCTGGCGGGGACGATCGCGGTCCTGGCGCTGCTGGTCGGCGTCGCCTGGTGGGTCGAGCGCCGCGAAGCCACCGTCCCGATCGCGCTCGGCGCCTCCGCCCTCCTCTACCTCGCCTCGCTGCCCTTCAGCGGCGACTACTCGCAGGCCAAGGCGCTGATGATCGCCGCCCCGCTGGCGATGCTCGTCGCCGCCAAACCCCTGATCTGGGAGTTCCCGCGGCTCGGCTCCCGCCTGGGGCTGCTGCGGGTCGGTTGGGCGGTTCTGGGCGTGGCCTTCGTCGGCGGGGCGATTTATTCGAGCCTGCTGGCGTTGCGGGATGCGCCGGTGGCGCCGCCGGGGCACGGGTCGGAGCTGCAGGCGTTCCTGCCGATCGTGCGGGGCGAGCCGGTGCTCTACGCCGGCCAGGACCGCTACGCCGCCTACGAGCTGCTCGGCGCCGACACCCACGTGCCGCTGGTCGAGTTCCCCGACGAGGCGGTCTCGCCGAACCCGGAGAAGCCGTTCGACACCGGCGACGCCTACAGCCCGATCGACTTCGACTCCTTCTCGACCGGCACCCTCAACGCCTTCCCCTACGTGGTCACCAGCCGCGCCGCCTGGAACAGCAAGCCGCCGCCGAACTTCAGGCGCGTCGCGGCAACTCCCTCCTACGTCCTCTGGGAGCGCGAGGGCGACACCCCCGAGGATCGCCACGTCCTGCTCGAGGGGACCGCCGCGGGCGCCTACGCCGGCTGCGACTCGCCGGAGATCCGCATCCTGCTCGCCAACCCCGGCCGCGCCACGCTCTTCCCCGGCGCCGTGGTCGGCGGCAAAGGCGACTGGGACGACGGCTCGATCCTCAGCCCCGGCAGCGAAACCTCGCAGAGCCTGGAGCTCCCGGCCGGCCGCTGGAACCTCTCCCTCCAGTACTTCTCCCCACTCGACCTCACCCTCTCCGCCCCCGGCTTCGAGCAGCCGCTGGGCGCCGCCCTCGACGGCCAACGCCCCAACACCATCTCCCTCGGCAACAACGGCCAGTTCTGGCCGGCCGGCAGCTACGAGAGCGAGGGCGGCACCACCCGCTTCACGCTCTCAGTAGCCGACGCCACGACCATCCAAGACATCACGGGCTACGACGGCAAAGCCTACGTCGGCGAATTAGTAGCCGTTCCATCCAAGCCGCACCGGACGGTCCCTTTGTCGCAGGCATGCAATTCGTGGATCGACTCCTACGAATCAGCCGCCGCGCCCTGAGCGGGGCATCCCGGTGGGGGTGAAGCGTCTTGCACTTTTTCGCGAGGGCGAAACTCGGAGCGGCCGGAGACGACCTCGAAAAAGTTAAGCGAAACCCCCACCGGGATGCCCCGCTCAGGCCCGCCGCAAGCTAAACCGCTTTAGCTTCCAACCGCTCAGGCGAAACCCGCACCACGTCCCAAACCAGGTGCACCTTCTCGAGCCCGTCGATGACCAGCGCGGAGATGTCCAGCTGGTACCACTTGAGCCCGTGCGTCGCCGAAGTCGGGAACGCGTGGTGGCTGTTGTGGAAGGCCTCGCCGAGCGTGGGGATCGCGATCAGGGCGAGGTTGCGGGAATGGTCGGTGGTCTCGAACTCGCGCTTGCCGAAGACGTGGCAGAGCGAGTTGATGCTGTACGTGAAGTGGTGGAGGACGAAGACGCGGACGAGGCCGCCCCAGAGCAGGCCGGTGAGGCCGGCGACCACGGTGCCGCCGATCGCCCAGCCGAGGAAGAACGGGATCAGCAGGCCGAGAATCGCCCAGTAGATGAAGGTGCGGTCGACGTAGGAGACGACCGGGTCTTTGAGCAGGTCCGGCGCGAAGCGTTCCTTGTTGCCCCGCTGGGTATGGATGAACAGCCAGCCCATGTGGGCGTGGAAGAGGCCGCGCATCGCCCCTGACCAGCCGTGACCGTGGTCGACGTGGGGACTGTGCGGGTCACCCTCCTGGTCGGAGAAGGCGTGGTGCTTGCGGTGGTCGGCGACCCAGGAGATGATCGGGCCCTCGATCGCCGCCGAGCCGAGGATCGCCAGCACCCCGCGCATCCAGTTGGACGTCTTGAACGAGCGATGCGTGAAGAGGCGGTGGAAGCCGACCGTGATCCCCAGCCCGGTGAGGAAGTACATGCCGAGGAAGAGGAAGACGTCGCTCCAGTTCAGGGCGCTGCCCCAGACCTGCCAGCCGGCGACGCCGATCGCGAGGAACGGGATCAGCGTCACCAGGCCGGTGATGATGCGGTCGCGGGTCTCGTTCTCGACCGGCTGGATGTCTGAGGGAAGCGGGGCGGCAGTCGCCATTAGGGGCGATCATAGGGGTCCAACCTGAAGCTATGGGCCATCGCCGAGGTGGCCGCGGTTATAGGGTGCGCGACGGTGCCGTTCGCAAATCCCGCCACCCTGCGCCAAGAGATCGAGGCCCGCCTGCCCGACAGGCCCTTCGTGGTCGAGTTCTGGGATGGCTCGAAACTGCCCTCGACGAGTGGCGACGGCCCGACCTTCAGCGTCCGCTCGCCGCGCGCCGCCGCCCACGTTCTGCGCGCCCCCGGCCAGCTCGGCCTCGGCCGCGCCTACGTCAGCGGCGAGCTTGACGTCGACGACATGGACGCCGTGATCGAACTGCTCGACAGCTGGCAGCCGCCCTCGCTCGACGGCGCCGATAAGCGGGCGCTGCTGCTCGGGGCCGTCCGCGCCGCCGGCCTGACCCCGCCGCCGCCCCGCCCCGCCGCCGAGCTGCGCCCCAGCGGCCGCCGTCACTCCAAAGAGCGCGACGCCCGCGCCGTGCGCCACCACTACGACGTCTCCAACGAGTTCTTCGAGCTCTTCCTCGGCGAGACGATGGTCTACAGCTGCGCGATCTGGAACAAAGGCGCGACGACGCTGAAAGAGGCCCAGGAAGAGAAGCTGGAGACGGTCGCCCGCAAGCTCGCGCTGAAGGAGGGCGACCGCGTCCTCGACGTCGGCTGCGGCTGGGGCGGCTTCCCACTCTGGGCGGCGACCAAGCACGGTGCCACCGTGGTCGGCATCACCCTCTCCCCGCCGCAGGCCGAAAAGGCGCGCCAGCGGGCCGAGGAGGCGGGGGTCGCCGACCGCGTCGACATCCGCGTCATGGACTACCGCGACATCGCCACCACCGGCGAGAAGTTCGACGCGATCGCCAGCATCGGCATGGTCGAGCACGTCGGCGCCTCGCAGATCGAGGTCTACGCCGAGACCCTGGCCTCCGTACTCGAGCCGGGCGGGCGACTGCTCAACCACGGCATCACCCGCCTGCGCCACACCGACGCCGAGGCCGGCGCCTTCTCGGAGCGCTACGTCTTCCCCGATGCGGCGCCGCTGCACCTCTCGCGCAACCTGCTGGCGCTGGAACGGGCCGGCTTCATCACCCACCACGTCGAGGACTACGCCCCCGACTACGCCGAGACCCTGCGCCACTGGTACACCAACCTCGACGACAACATCGAGGAGGCGACGCGGCTGGCCGGCGAGGAACGGATCCGCGTCTGGCGCCTCTACCTGCGCGCCGCCCGCAACGGGTTCTTGAGCGGATTCACCAACATTTACCAGGCACGCTGCACCCTCGGCTGATCGCGCCTGTCCCCTTGTGCACGCCCTGGCGTGTACGAACGGCCAATCGCTAGAGGGGGAATCCCGAGGTGACGTCGGCGATCGCCCAGTCGGCGCCCGCCTCGCGCTGTTCGGCGACTGAGTAAGCACCCGTCGCCACGCCGACGACGCGGATGCCGGCGCCGTGACAGGCGCTGACGTCGCGCGGGGTGTCGCCGACGCCGATCGTGGCGTCCAGCTCGAGCGGCGTGCCGGAGACCTCTCCCCCGCGCTCGACAGCGCGGCGGGTCAGCTCGGTGCGATCACGAGAGTCGGAGCCGTAGCCGCCGAAGCTGAAGAAGCGGTTGAGGTTGGCGCGGGCGAGCTTGATGTGGGCGGCTGCTTCGATGTTGCCGGTGACGATGCCGAGCAGGACCCCGTCGGAGGCCAGGCGCGGCAGCAGCGCCTCGATCCCCGGCATCACTTCGTAGCCGTCGGACTCGGCGACCGCCTGCTCGAGGTGGCCGAGGTAGCCCGCCATCGCCTGCGCCCGCTCGGCCTCGCTGCCGTCGCGGCCGATCACCTCGCGGAATATGATCTCGACGATTTCCGGGTCGGTCATCCCCGCCCGCGTGTGCTCGGAGATGTTGGCGTCGACCCCGTGCAGCTCACGGAAGGCGTGCTGCCAGGCGACCGCGCCGGCCCCGCCGGTGACCAGCAGGGTGCCGTCGATGTCGAAGAGAACCGCCTTGATCACCGGCCGAACCTAGCGGTTGGCGATGCGCTGCGAGAAGAGCCCGATCTTGCGCGGGGCGTGGGAGGCCTGGGCCTTCTTCTTGCGCGGCTTGCCCTGGCCACTGAGCGCGGCGGCGTGGGCACCGCCCTCGCCGTTGACGCGCAGGGTCGCGACCTTGGCGCCGGCGCTGGTCGGCGTGAAGCGGACCCGAACCAGGCATTCCCCTTCGGGGCCGAGGGCGACGCCGGTGCATTCGTCGCCGGTCACCTGGAACTGGCCGAGGTTGGCGCCGACGATCGAGACCGAGCCCATCTCGACCGCGCCGTCGCCGTCGTTGCGGACGACGAAGGTCTGGGCGGGGCTGCGGGTGCCGCTGGTGGCGGCTCCGAAGTCGAAGGCCTGCGGGGTCATGGTCACCGCGGTCCCCACTCCTTCGCCTTCGAGGAAGACCATCGTGCCGGAGTCACCATCGCCGAACAGAGCCAGACGGGCGAGCTTGGGACCGGGGTCCTGCGGGGCGAAGCGGACGTGGGCGGTGCAGGTGGCGCCGGGCAGCAGCTCGGCGGCGGTGCAGCTCTCGTCGAGCAGGCGGAAGCTGCCGGAGTCGCCACCGGCGATCACGGCGATGAAGAAGGCGGCCGGGAGGTTGCCGGAGTTGGCGATCTCGATCGTGCGCACGGAGCTCTGTGAGCCGACCGTGAAGGCGCCGAAGTCGAACGGGTTCTGCAGCGCCCCGACGATCGGGCCGCCGCCCTCGCCGCTGAGCGTGGCGGTGAAGACGGAGCTGTTGACGACGGCGCGCAGCTGCGCCGAGTAGGCGTCGTGGTCCTGCGGGCCGAAGCTGACTTCGACGTAACAGGAGTCACCGGGGTTGAGCGGGCCGCTCCAGCAGTTGCTGTTGCCGGTCCAGAAGACGTTGTTGTCGCCCTGGATTTCGAGGTTGTTGACCTGGGCCAGCGCGGCGCCCGTGTTGGTCAGCTGGAAGTAGGTGGAGACGCTTTCGCGGTGGATCTGACGCACCCCGAAGTCGTAGCTGTCGGGGCTGAAGGAGAACTGCGGTTCGACCGCTTCGCCGGAGACCGGGAAGGATTCGGGGCTGCGGCCGCCCTGGAAGGTGACCACCATCGTCGCCTGCTTGAGCCCGGCGCTGGAGGGCTTGAGGCCGAGCTGGAAGCCGCACTTCTGGCCTTCGCCCAGGTAGCCGCAGCTGGAGCCGTTGCTGAAGAACTCACCCGCTTCGGGGCCTTCGAGCGTGACCTTGTCGATGTTGGCGTCTTCACCGGGGTTGGTGATCTGCGCTTCGATCGCGGCGCCGTTGTAGCCGGTCGTGGTGGTCGGGACGACGATCGGCGAGGGCTCGACGGTCAGCGGCGAGCCGGGGCCTTCCACGGGTGCCGCCAGGGCGCGCGCGGGGATCAGCGCGGCGGCGGTGAGGAGGAGGACCAGGACCGTGGAGGCGAGCATCTTCGGCTCGGCAAAGGGCTTGTTCATGCGGCGGTCATCGGCCCGGCCGGGACCGCCTAAAGAAGTGGCCGAAACAAACCTCAAGTTCTAGGTAGTTCCGTGCCTGAGTTAGTGCTCGAGCAGGTCGCGCTGGCTCAGCACGTAAAGCAGACCCAGCGCCGGCAACACCAGCAGCGCCGCGATCACGAAGACGACGAAGACGACGTCGAGGGTCGAGCCCGGCGCCGCCGCCTGGTCGATCCGCAGGCTGGTCGGCAGCAGGTAGGGGAACTGGGCCACCGCCCAGCCCCAGATCACCGCCACCACGGCCCCGGCCGCCAGCGGCCGCAGCGGGCGGCGGCCGCCGCGCAGCAGCACGCCCAGCAGCCCGATCCCGCAGAGGACCGAGAGGATGACCAGGGGCAGGGCCTGGTCGGTGAGGCGGTCGAAGAGGTAGCGGGCTTCGGCGTGCAGCTCGACCAGGCCGAAGGCGGCGGCGACCCCGGCGACGGCACCGGCGCCCAGCGCCCGCCGCACGAAGTAGCGCTCCAGGTCCGCCTCGCCGGCGCGGCGGGCGTCGCCGACCAGGAAGACGGCGGAGAGGTAGGCGCCGGTGGCCACGAACATCGCCCCGATCAGCAGCGGCAGCGGCTCAAGCCAGCTCGAGAAGGCGTCGCCGTTGCCGTCGGCGGGGACGTTGCCGCTGGCGATCGCGCCGACCACGGTGCCCATGAAGAACGGGGTCAGGACCGAGGAGACGGCGAACAGCGCGCCGAAGCTGCGCTGCCCGGTCAGCGTCGCCACCGATTTGCGGAAGGCGAAGCCGGCGCCGCGCATGACGATCCCCAACGCCGCCAGCGCGATTGGCACGTAGAGGGTGCTGAAGATGGCGCTGAAGGCCGGCGGGAAGGCGGTCCAGAGGACGACGAGGATGAAGATCAGCCAGACGTGGTTGGCCTCCCAGACGGGGGTCAGGGAGCGCTGGATCAGGGCCCGCGGCTTCGCGCCCTTCTCGTCGCCGCCGGCGACCAGGTCCCAGAAGCCGCCGCCGAAGTCGGCGCCGCCGAAGAGCGCGTAGAAGGTCGCCCCGACCCAGAGGATCGCCGCGGCGGCGTCAGCCCTGCTCACGAGACCGGCTCCCGTTCGGGCGGCGAGTACGGCGTCCCCTCCGGTTCGGCCAGGCCCTCGCGCCAGCGCCGCGACATCCCGCGCAGGACCAGCACCGCGGTCGTCCCCAGGGCCGCGTATACGAGCAGGATCAGGCCGAAGGCGAACCAGATCCCGCTCGCCTCGGTGACCGCTTCCTCGGTCCGCATGTAGCCCTGCACGATCCACGGCTGGCGCCCGACCTCGGTGACGATCCAGCCGCACCACAGGGCCACGATCGCGCCGACCCCGGAGACCGCGACCGCGCGCAGGAACCAAGGCGTCTGCGGGATGTCACGCCGTTTCCACCAGACCCAGCCGAGCCACAGGGCCAGCCCCATCAGCGCCGTGCCGATCCCGACCATGAGGTCGAAGGAGAGGTGCAGCAGCGTGTTCGCCGGCGGCCGCTCGTCCTCGGGGATGTCGTTGAGCCCGGTGACCACGGTGTCGGCGCTCCAGCCGACCAGGAAGGAGTCGAGGTCGGGGATCGGGATCCCGAACTTGACCCCGTCGGCGGTGCAGAAGCCGCCGACCCACTCGGTCTGGTTAGGGCCGGTCTCCTGGATGCACTCCATCGCCGCGAACTTGGCCGGCTGGTGGTCGGCGACTTCGCGGGCGGCGGTGTCGCCGACGAAGAGCTGGATCGGGGTGACGATGCAGGCGATCGTCAGCGGGATCAGCAGCCCCAACCGGTGCAGGCGGTCGCGCCGGCCTTTCAGCATCCCGACCGCGTAGATCGAGGCGACGAGGAAGCCGACGACCATGTAGGCGGCGAGGATCATGTGCGGGACCTCGTAGCTCCACGCCGGGTTGAAGAGCACCTTGAAGGGCTCGGTTTCGACCACCCTGCCGGCGGCGTCGAGGCTGAAGCCCTGCGGCGTGTTCATCCACGAGTTGGCGGTGACGACGGAGAAGGCGCCGCCGATCCCGGTGATCACCATCGGCACGCCGGACCAGAAGTGCGCCCAGCCGCCGAGCCGCTTCCAGCCGTAGATGTAGATCGCGAGGAAGATCGCCTCGAGGAAGAAGAAGATTCCCTCGACCGCGAAGGCGATCCCGAAGACGGAGCCGAAGCGGTCCATGAACTCGGGCCAGAGCAGGCCGAACTCGAAGCTGAGCACGGTGCCGGTGACGGCTCCGACCGCGAAGGTGACCGCCATCGCCTTCGACCAGCGCCGGGCCAGCTCGATCGCGTCGTCGTCGTTGCGCTTGAGGCCGAGGTAGTTGGCGAGCAGGATCGTCGCCGGCAGCGCCACCCCGAGGCAGGAGAGAACGATGTGGAAGGCGAGCGTGAACGCCATCAGCTCCCGGGCGGCGAGAAGATTCGACTCCGACGCCGCCAGGGGGAGCGCGTCGAAGGGAAGCATGCGCCGAGCCTACTGCGCGCGGCGGGCGCTGTCAGTGATCCGGCTCACGCCCGGACCACCTGGAGACGTCGCGCAACGGCGGCTTGCTCACGAGTCTGCTGTAGACCGCGTATAGCGCGGGTAAATGCAGACTCGTGAAAGGGGCGTGCGGGCTGGCCCAGGCCCCCAGGGACGGACCAGCGAAAGCCTCGGCTGGTCGGAGACCCCCGCCGAAGGCCCTAAACCAGGTCCGAGCATCGCGTGGTTCCTTTTTCACCTCAGAGGCGAAAAAGGAACCACAACTTTCCGCTGGCTCCTCCTAGGAGAGGTCGCGCATCTGGCGGTAGTGCCGGATCAAAGCGTTGGTGGAGCTGTCGTGCCTGAGCTGGGGCTCGGCGTCGGCCTCGAGCTCGGGAATGATCGCCACCGCCAGCACCTTGCCCAGCTCGACCCCCCACTGGTCGAAGGAGTCGATCCCCCAGATCGCGCCCTGGGTGAAGACGCTGTGCTCGTAGAGCGCGACGAGGCTGCCGAGGGTCTCCGGGGTGAGGCGCTCGGCGAGGATCGTGTTCGAGGGCCGGTTGCCCTCCATCACCCGGTGCGGCACGACCTCCTCCGGCGTCCCCTCCGCCCGCACCTGCTCTGCCGTTTTGCCGAAGGCGAGCGCCTCGCCCTGGGCGAAGACGTTGGACATCAGCAGGTCATGGTGGCGCCCGAGCGGGTTCAGCGAGTGGGCGAAGCCGATGAAGTCGCAGGGGATCAGCTTCGTGCCCTGGTGGATTAGCTGGTAGAAGCTGTGCTGGCCATTGGTCCCCGGCTCGCCCCAGTAGATGGCGCCGGTCTCGTAGTCGACGTGGCTGCCGTCGAGGGTGACGTGCTTGCCGTTGGACTCCATGGTCAGCTGCTGGAGGTAGGCGGGGAAGCGGTGCAGGTACTGGTCGTAGGGGAAGACGCCGCTGGTCTGGGCGCCGAAGAAGTCGCCGTGCCAGACCGAGAGCAGCCCCATCAGCATCGGCAGGTTGGAGCCGGTCGGCGCCTCCTGGAAATGCTCGTCGACCGCGTGGAAGCCGGCCAGCATCTCGGCGAACTGGGCCGGGCCGATCGCCAGCATCGTCGAGAGCCCGATCGCGGAGTCCATCGAGTAGCGGCCCCCGACCCACTCCCAGAAGCCGAACATGTTGTCGGTGTCGATCCCGAACTCGGCGACGCCCTCGGCGTTGGTGGAGACGGCGACGAAGTGCTTGGCGACGGCGCTCTCCTCGCCGCCGAGCCCGGCCAGGACCCAGTCGCGGGCGGTCGTGGCGTTGGTCATCGTCTCCAGGGTCGTGAAGGTCTTCGAGCAGATCACGAACAGGGTCTCGGCGGGGTCGAGGTCGCGGGTGGACTCGGCGAAGTCGGTGCCGTCGACGTTGGAGACGAAGCGGAAGGTGAGGTCGCGATGGCTGTAGTGGCGCAGCGCCTCATAGGCCATCACCGGCCCGAGGTCGGAGCCGCCGATGCCGACGTTGACGACGTTGCGGATCGGCTTGCCGGTGTGGCCGACCCACTCGCCGGAGCGCACCCGCTCGGCGAAGGCGCCCATGCGGTCGAGCGTCTCGTGCACCTCCTTGACGACGTCGACGCCGTCGACCACCAGCGAGCGGTTGCGCGGCATCCGCAGCGCCACGTGGAGGACGGCGCGGTCCTCGGAGACGTTGATGTGATCGCCGCGGAACATCGCTTCGCGGCGCTCGACGACGCCGCGTTCGCGGGCCAGCTCGCCGAGCAGCAGCAGCGTCTCGTCGGTGATCCGGTTCTTCGAGAAGTCGAGGTGCAGGCCGGCGGCGTCGGCGCGCAGGCGCTCGCCGCGCTCGGGGTCAGCGGCGAAGAGGTCGCGAAGGTGGGTGCCCTCGATCTGCTCGTAGTGAGCTTGCAGCGCCGCCCAGGCGGGCAGCTCCCGCAGCGGCGCCCCGGTCACCCGGCTACGACGCCGCGCTTGGAGGCGATCGAGCCGAGCAGCTCTTCCCAGGACTTGACGAAGCTCGCCTTGCCCTCCTCCTGGAGCCGGGCGGCGAGGGCGCCGACGTCGATGCCGGCGTCGGCGAACTCCCGCAGGACCGCCTCGGCGTTGCCGCCGTCCTTGGGCAGCAGGTCGCCGACCTCACCGTGCTGGGAGAAGGCGACCAGGGTCGGCTCGGGCATCGTGTTGACCGTGAACGGCGAGGCCAGCGCTTCGATGTAGAGCGTGTCGGAGGCCTCGGGGTCCTTGGTCCCGGTCGAGGCCCAGAGCAGGCGCTGGGCGCGGGCGCCCTCGTTGAGCAGGCGCTGCCAGCGGTCGGACTCGAGCAACTCGTGGTAGGCGCGGAAGGCGCGGCCGCCGATCGCCACCCCGAGCCGGTTCTTCAGCTCGGCCGGGACCGAATCGGCGACGGCAGCGTCCCAGCGGCTGATGAAGAGCGAGGCGACCGAGCCGACGTTGGGGTCGAGCCCGGCCTCGATCCGCCGTTCGATGCCCTTCATGTAGGCGTCGGCGGCGCCGAGGTAGTGCTTGTCGTCGAACAGCAGGGTGACGTTGACGGGGACGCCGGCGAAGATCGTCTCCTCGATCGCCTGCTGGCCAGCCTCGGTGCCCGGGATCTTGATGAAGAGGTTCTCGCGCTCGGCCTTGGCGTGCAGCGCCGCCGCCTGCTCGATCGTCGCCTCGGCATCGTCGGCCAGCAGCGGCGAGACCTCCAGCGAGGCCCAGCCGTCGACGCCGTCGGTGCGCTCGTGGACGGGGGCGAACATCGTGGTCGCGTCGCGCAGGTCGGCGATCGCCAGCTCGAAGAAGACCTTCTCGTCGGAGGTGGCGCCGACGCCCTCGCCGCTCTCGGCGGCGGCGCTGACCTCGGAGATCTGCTGGTCGTAGGCGTCGCCGGCGCCGATCGCCTTGTCGAAGATCGTCGGGTTCGAGGTCAGCCCGGTGACCGAGAGCTCGTCGATGTAGCCCTGCAGGACGCCCTCGGCCAGCATCGGCCGGGTGATGTTGTCGAGCCAGAGGCTCTGACCAAGTTCGTGCAGTCGCTCCGTCGCCTTCATCGCTCCTCCTCCATCGCTCCCGCCTTCACTTTCCCACCCTTTGCGACCGCCTCGCGAGCAACCGCGGCGATTTTCTCAGGGGTGAAGCCGAACTCCTCCTCGACGTCCTTGAAGGGCGCCGACTGTCCGAAGGTGTGCATGCCGATGATCGTGCCGTCGCTGCCGACGTAGCGCTCCCAGCCCAGCGTCGAGGCCTCCTCGATCGCGACGCGGACGCCGGTCGCGGGCAGGACCTGGTCGCGGTAGGCGGCGTCCTGGCGGTCGAAGATCTCCCAGCAGGGCAGGCTGACCACGCGCGAGCGGGTCCCCTCGGCGGCCAGCGTCTCGTGGGCGCCAAGCGCGAGGAAGACCTCGCTGCCGGTGGCGATCAGGGTCAGCTCGGGGTCGCCCTCGCAGTCGGCGAGCACGTAGCCGCCCTTCTGCACGCCCGCCGCGGAGGCATATTTGGAGCGGTCGAAGACGGGCACGTTCTGGCGGGTCATCACCATCGCGATCGGGTTGTGGGTGCGCTGGATCGCGATCTTCCAGGCCTCGGCGACCTCGTTGGCGTCGGCGGGGCGCATCACGTCGAGGTGGGGCATCGCCCGCAGCGAGGCCAGCTGCTCGATCGGCTGGTGGGTCGGGCCGTCCTCGCCGAGCCCGATCGAGTCGTGGGTGAAGAGGTGGATCACCGGCAGCTCCATCAGCGCCGAGAGGCGGATCCCGGGACGGCCGTAGTCGGAGAAGGTGAGGTAGGTCGACCACAGCGGCCGGATCTTGCAGAGCGAGAGGCCGTTGCAGGCGGTGACGGCTGCGTGTTCGCGGATCCCGTAATGGATCTGGCGGCCGCCGAAGCTCTCGGGCTCGAGGTTCTCGGCGCCGTCGAAGGTGAGCCGGACCGAGGTCGAGTCGGTGAGGTCGGCGGAGCCGGCGATCAGCCACGGCACCTTCTCGGCGATCGCGTTCTCGACCTTGTTCGAGGCCTTGCGGGTGGCGAGGCCCTTCTCTTCGTCGGCCTCGAAGCTGGGGATCGCGCTGTCCCAGTCGTCGGGCAGCTGGCGGTGCTGCATCATCTCGACCGTGGCAGCGTGCTCGGAGGCGGCCAGCTTCTGCTTCCAGGCGGCGCTTTCGGCGGCGCCGCGGGCGCCGATCTTCTCGTCGAAGCGCTCGCGGACGCCGTCGGGGACGAGGAACTGGGCGTCCTCCGGCCAGCCATAGGCGCGCTTGGTGAGGATGACCTCCTCGGGACCGAGCGGTTCGCCGTGGGCGGACTCGGTGTCCTGCTTGTTCGGCGAGCCCCAGCCGATGTGGCTGTCGATCACGATCAGGGTCGGGCGGCCGGTCTCGGCCTTGAACTCCTCGAAGGCGCGCGAGAGCAGCGAGGCGTCGTTGGCGTCGCCGACCCGGACCACGTTCCAGCCGTAGCCCTCGAAGCGGCTCAGCACGTCGTCGCCGTAGGCGAGGGCGGTGTCGCCGTCGATGGTGATGTGGTTGTTGTCGTACATCCAGCAGAGGTTGTCGAGCTTGAGGTGGCCGGCCAGCGAGGCGGACTCGTGCGAGACGCCCTCCATCAGGCAGCCGTCGCCGGCCAGCGCGTAGACGTCGAAGTCGAAGAGGTCGGCGCCGAAGCGCTCGCCCTGCCACTTGGAGGCGATCGCCATCCCGACCGAGGTGGCGATGCCCTGGCCGAGCGGGCCGGTGGTGGTCTCGACGCCGGTGGTCCAGCGGTACTCGGGGTGGCCGGGCGTGCGCGAGTGCAGCTGGCGGAATTCTTCGATCTCGTGCAGCGAGCAGGCCGGTTCGTCGGTGACGTTGTAGTCGGAGTCGACCTTGCGCACGCCGGCGAGGAAGAGCATCGAGTAGAGCAGCATCGAGGCGTGGCCGGCCGAGAGCACGAAGCGGTCGCGGTTGGGCCAGACCGGGTCGGCCGGGTCGTAGCGCAGGTGGTTCTGCCAGAGCTCGTAGGCGACCGGCGCCAGCGACATCGGCGTGCCGGGGTGCCCCGAATTGGCCTTCTGGACCGCGTCGATTGACAGGGTCCGGATGGTGTTGATGGCGAGCTGGTCGATGTCCTGGGTCACGCGGTCTCCGATCCTAGCCATTACGGGCGGCTGTCACGGTTCGATCCGGGTCACGGTGCCGTCGCCGTTGACTACCCAGACCGCGCTCTCCCCCACCGCCACCGCGGTCGGTTCCGGGCCGACCTCGATCGGGGCGCCGACGCGCTCGGCGCTGCGCACGTCGATCCTGGTCACCGCGTCGTCGGCGGCGGTGGTCACCCAGACGTAGTTGGGGCCGGCGTCGACGCCGCCGGGACGCTGGCCGACTTCGATCGGGGCGCCGACGACGGTGCGGGTAGAAAGATCGACGACCGTGACCGTGTTGGAGCCGCTGTTGGCGACCCAGACCTTGCCGCCGGCAACGGTGAGGCCGGCGGGATTGGCGCCGGTGATGGTCGGGCCGCTGACGCTGGTCGTGCCCTCGTCGACCCGCCGCACCCGGTTGGTGTTGGCGATCGCGACCCAGAGCCCGCCGCCGCCGGTCGCGAGCCGCAGCGGCGCTTCCCGCGGCTCGATGCCCTGCTTGAAGACCCGGCCGCCTTTGGCGTTGACCGCGGTGATCCCGCCGTCGTCGAGGTCGGCGACCCAGACCCGGTAGCCGCCGTAGACGACCGCGCCGGGCCGGCCACCGACCCCGATCCGCTGGGTCACCTCACCGCTCTTGGGATCGACCCGCAGCAGCTTGCCGGTGGCGCTATCGCTGACCCAGACCGACCCTTCGCCGACGGCGACGCCGGTGATCCCGGCCCCGAGCTGGATCGGTTGGCCGACCGGCTCGCCGCTCTCGGGGTCGAGCCTGGTCAGGGTCCCGTCCTTCTCGCTGGTCACCCAGATCGCTTCGCTGCCGGCGGCAATCCGCAGCGGCGCGCTGCCGATCGCGATCGGCTTCGAGACGTCGATGCCGCCGCTGCCGACCAGGGTCAGGACCAGCACCACCATCGCCGCGATCACCGCCGCGCCGGCGGCGAGGAAGGCGAGGTTGCGACCGCGGAGGCGCCCGAGAGCGACGCGGGGGCCGCCCCAGCCCAGCGGCGCCGTGGTCCGCTCGCCGTCAGCCTCGGAGAGCACGCGGGTGGCGGACAGCTCACCGCTCTGTCGCTCACGGGCGGCGGCGAGCAGGGCGCCGGCGCTGGGATAGCGGTCGGCGGGGTCCTTGGCGACGCCGCGCTCGATCACCCCGTCCAGCCCCGCGGGGATCTCCGGTTCGGTGTCGGCTTCCTTGCGGGCGAAGGGCGGGATCCCGGTCAGCGCCTCGTAGAGAACGCAGCCGAGCGAGTAGACGTCGGCGGCGGGGCCGACGTCGCCGCCGCGCCACTGCTCGGGGGACATGTACTCGGCAGTGCCGACCACCGAGGCGCCGCTGGCCACGCCGGAGGCGTCGAGCGCCTTGGCGAGGCCGAAGTCGGAGAGGTAGGCGCGCTCGCCGTCGACGAGGACGTTGTGCGGCTTGACGTCGCGGTGGACGATCCCGGCCGCGTGGGCGGCGTCGAGCGCTTCCGCGACCTGACTCAGCAGCGCCACCGCCCGCCGCGGCTCCAGCGGCCCCTCGCGGTCGATCAGCTTGCGCAGGTCGCCGCCGGGGACCAGTCGCATGGCGACGATCAGCTCGCCGTCGACCTCGCGCGAGTCGTAGATCGGGACCACGGCCGGGTGGTCGAGCCGGGCGGCGAGCCGGGACTCGCGCAGGAAGCGCTCGCGAAAGCCCTCGCGGTCGGCCAGCTCGCGGGCGATCACCTTCAGCGCCACCTGCCGTTCGAGCCCGAGGTGGGTCGCCCGGTAGACGACCCCCATGCCGCCGCGCGCGATCTGGTCGTCGATCCGGTAGCCGGCGAGCGTGGATCCGATGGCGATGTCCCCCACGGGGGCGGTTATACCGGGCGGGGTGAGGGGCGGGCTTGCTTCGAGGGGGTGGCGGGAGGGGTTGGGGTGCCCCTTTCGCTTAACTTTTTTGTGGAGCGGATGCGGCTAAACGCCTTGGGGGGCTGAAGCAAAAAAGTGCAAGACGCTTCAGGG
>DATAON010000075.1:0-19684 GCA_036265715.1 Solirubrobacterales bacterium
CCCACCTACACCGCCCTGCTCGAGCTCCACCGACATCTCTCCTCCCGCGGCCTTACCAAGGAGTTCTGGCGATGAGCGACCAACCACCCGCCCGCCGCGGACGGGGGAGGGCCCCCCGACCACCCGGTCGCCGCGGACGCGGGAGTGCCGGCGGGTCCATGTCTGATTCTTCTCCGCCGGCACGAGAGCAGAGCACGCGGCCGGATATTTCTGTCATCTGGCACGAGGTGGAGTGCGGGGGCTACTCCGCCGACCTGGTGCTCTGGGACGAGCTCGCCGAGGCCGCGGCCGGGCCGGTCCTGGAGCTGGGCTGCGGCAGTGGCCGGGTGACCGCCCACCTGGCGGCCGCCGGGCACGAGGTCATCGGGCTCGACGTCGATCCGAACCTGCTTCGTGTCTGCGCCGAGCGCTTGAGGGAGTCGGACGCGCAGACCGAGCTCGGCGACGCGTGCGACTTCGACCTGGGGCGCGAGTTCGCCCTGGTGCTGGCGCCAATGCAGCTGATGCAGCTGCTCGGAGGCAGCAGGGAGCGCGCAGCCTGCCTCTCCCGGGTGCGCCGGCACCTGCGCCTCGGCGGCCGTGGCGCCTTCGCGATCGTCGAGGGCCTGCCGGCCCCCGAGGCCGGCGGGCCCCCGCTACCCGACGTCCGCGAGGTCGACGGTTGGGTCTACTCGAGCCTTCCGGTCGAGACGCGGGCGGAGCGCGGCGCGCTTTCCGCATGGCGGCTGCGGCACGTGGTCTCCCCGGACGGCAGCCTCAGCGACGAAGAGGTCGAGATTCGCCTCGACGAGCTGTCGGCGGAGGTCCTCGAGCGCGAGGCGCGCGAGGCCGGGCTCACCCCGACCGCCCGCCGCCTCCTCCCCCCCACCGACGCGCACGTCGGCTCCACCGTCGTTGTCCTCGGCCAGGAGGAGTAGCGATGGAGCTCCGCGTCCTCGGGCTGTATCCCGACCAGATGAACATCTACGCCGACCGCGGCAACATCATCTTCCTGCGGCGGCGCTGCGAGTGGCGCGGCATCGGCTTCTCCTACGCGGCCGCCGGGCCCGGCGACTCGTTCGACCCGGGAGCGCACGACCTCCTCTACGTGGGGGGCGGCCAGGACCGCGACCAGCGCGCCGTCGCCCGCGACATGGCAAGCACCAAGCGCGACGCCCTCGCGGCGGCGGTCGAGGACGGAGCGGCCCTGCTCGCGGTGTGCGGCGGCTACCAGCTCCTCGGCCACAGCTACCAGCTCGGCGAGGAGCGGCTTCCCGGCCTCGGCCTCGCAGACCTCGAGACGGTCAGGGAGAGCGGGCCGCGGCTGATCGGCAACGTGGCGATCGAGGTCGAGCTCGACGCGGACGGCGCGCGCACGCTGGCCGGCTTCGAGAACCACGGCGGCAGGACGTACCTCGGTCCCGACGCGCGGCCCCTCGGCCGGGTCCTGAGCGGCTTCGGCAACAACGGCAAGGACGGCCTCGAGGGCGTCGTCCGCGCCAACATGATCGGCACCTACCTGCACGGCCCCCTCCTGCCCAAGAACGCCTGGCTCGCCGATCGCCTGATCGCGCTCGCCCTCGCCCGACGCTATGGGTCGGCCCCCGAGCTCGCGCCGCTCGACGACGCGCTCGAGCAGGCGGCTGCGGACAGCGCCAGGGACGCCGTCGGGAGGTGATCGGCGACCCGCGGCGGGGTAGTCGCAAGCGATGAGGAAGCTTTGCGCGACAGTGGCGCTGCTGCCGGTCGCTGCGGCGCTGATCGGGCCGGCTCCGGCGACGGCGACGGACCTTCCCAGCTGCGCCGAAGGCCCGGTGGTGGAAGGCCAGACGATGCTCGGCACCGAATGCGACGACACCCTCCGGGTCCCGCCCGGCGTGTCCAGCGTCGACGCCGGACCGGGCGAAGACACGATCGTTCCGGGCCCGATCCGAGCAGCCTCCTCGTGTCCCGAAGAATGCCGGCTCGGCCTCGGCAGCCAGACCTTCGAAGGCGGCCCGGGCGACGACGTCGTTTTCGGCGAGCGCGGCAACGACACGCTGCTCGGCGGCGAAGGCAACGACAGGCTCTACGGCGGCATCGGGGACGACCAGCTGAGGGGCGGCCCCGGTGACGACCTGCTCTCCGGCGGACACGGATTCGACTCGCTCGACGGCGAAGAGGGAAGCGACTACGTCCGCGGCGATGGAACGATCGACAGGATCTTCGACACGGGCTCGACCGGGGAAGACACGCTCAGCTACTCGACCGGGGTGACGCCGGGCTTCACCGGTCCGATTGCCGTGCCGGGCTTTCCGTCGGGGGCCGAAGGCCGCGGCGTGCGCCTCGAACTCGGCGCCGGCGGCATGAACGGGAACGACGGCACCGCCCCGTTCGGCGGCGGCGTCGACGAAGTCGAAGGCGGGGCCTTCGAGAAGGTGATCGGGACCCCGTTCTCGGACTACATCGTCGGATCCGAAGCCGGCGAGACGATCTGGGGGGGCGGGGGCGCCGACGTGGTCCTGGGGCAGGGCGGCAACGACACCCTCTTCGGGGGCGCCGAGGGAGACGACCTCGACGGGGGAGCCGGCACCAACACGATCGACGGGGGCCCCGGGGAAGACCACTGCCAGAGCGCCACGTCAACCAATTGCGAGGCGGTCCCGGCCGCGGTCGTGCCTCGCGACAGCTCCAGGATCGCCGTCGGGCTCGAGGCGCCGGCGGCGGGCACTGCACAGCTCTACGTGGCCGGGAGCAGCGGCAGGGACGTCGTCACCGCCACCTACTCGGCCGGCCCACCGACGACCGTCACCTTCGCGACCGGAGCGGGCTCTGCGCCCTTCGACGAAGGCTCGGCGGCCGGCGAGGGCTGCTCCCCTCCCGCCGCCGGCTCGGTGACCTGCACCCTCAGCGCCCCGCTCGACTCGATCGTGCTCGCCGGACTCGGAGGTGAAGACGACCTGCGCGTGCTCGAATTCCCGAGCCGTGCCTCGGTGATGCTGCTCGGCGGCGAAGGCCGCGACACCCTCCTCGGCGGCGGGACGGAGGACGTCCTGGTCGACGGTCCCGGACCATTTGCCGACCGGCTGGAAGCGATGGGACGAGACGACGCGCTCATGCACAACGGCGGCGCCGACGCCCGCCTCGGCGGTGAAGGCAACGACCTCTTCCTCTCGAATTCGATCTGCGACGGCGACCTCCTCGACGGCGGCGAAGGCCGTGACAACTCCTCCTGGACGAAACTGGACGAACCGGTCGAGGCCAATCTCACGCTCGGGCTCGCCGGCCGCCCGACGGGCGGAGAAGCCCCCGGCTGCGGCGCCGAATCGCCGGACCACCTTCAGGGGATCGAGGACCTCGAGGGAACGAGCCCACCCGGCCCCGGCGACGTCTTCTACGGCGACGCGGGACCAAACCAGCTGCTCGGCTGGAGCGGCCCCGACAGCTACTTCGCGGGGGCCGGCGACGACCTGATCCTCGCCAACTCGGGCGACGCCGATCTGGCGATCGACTGCGGCGAAGGAAACGACACCGCCTTCGTGGACGAATCGCAGGATCCGACACCGGTCGGCTGCGAGACGGTCAACGGGGCCCTGGTCAACGAATTCCGCGAAACCCTCCTGCCCCCGCCTCCGCCGCCGACCAAGGTCGTCGACACCACCGCGCCCGCGACCAGGATCCGGCACCGCCCGCGCCCGTCGATCCTCACTCGCGGGCGGTTGCGCAAGGTCGCCTTCTCGTTTTCCTCGAATGAGTCCGGGTCGAGGTTCCGCTGTCGCCTTGACCGGCGGGGGTTCTCCGGGTGCCGCTCACCGCGCGCCTACCGAGTGGCGGCAGGACGCCACTCCTTCGCCGTGTTCGCGATCGATCGCGCCGGCAACCGCGACCCCACGCCGGCTAGGTTCGCCTTCCGGGTCCGGCGGCGCTAGCGCCCGCTCGACCCGAATCCGCCCTCGCCGCGGGTCGACTCGGCCAGCGAGCCGGTCGCGAGCGGCTCGGCGAGCGCCACCGGAACGAGCACCAGCTGGGCGATGCGGTCGCCGGCCCGCACCCTGAAGGTATCGGCGGGATCGGTGTTGAGGAGGAGCACGGTCACCTCGCCCCGGTAGCCCGAGTCGATCAGCCCGGGCGCGTTGACCAGGGCGATGCCGTGCTCGCGTGCCAGGCCGGAGCGCGGCAGGACGAGCCCGGCGTGCCCTTCGGGTATCTCCACGGCGATCCCGGTCCCGACTCCCCAGCGCTCGCCCGGGCCGATGTGGGCCGCCTCGCAGGCATAGAGGTCGAGGCCGGCATCGCCGTCGTGGGCGCGCGTCGGCAGAGTCGCATCCTCCTTGAGCAGCGCCACCCGGAGCTCCATGGCGGCAACCCTAGAGGACGGCGAGATCGTCGAAGCGGTGGACCTCGCCCACCGGGACCCTGGCGTGGACGAGGACGCCGTCCTCCCGCTCGGTGCGCTCGAGGCTGCCGGCGACCTCGTGGAGCTCGTGCAAGCGGGCGCCCTCCGCGTAGGGAACCAGCAGCTCGACCTCGGTCAGGGTGTCGGCGAACGCCGCCTCGATGCGATCGCGCAGCAGGTCCAACCCCTCACCCTCCCGGGCCGAGACGAGCACCGCCTCCGGGTGGGCCAGCTGCGCGTCGTGCCGCTCTGCCTCCTCGAGCAGGTCGGTCTTGTTGAGCGCGAGCAGCCGCGGCTTGCCGCCCGCGCCGATCTCCTCGAGCACCTCGTCGACCGCGCGCATCTCTCGCCGCCGCAGCTCCGGCGGCTCGGAGGCGTCGACCACGTGCACGACGAGGTCGGCGAGAACGGTCTCCTCGAGGGTCGCCTTGAAGGCCTCGACGAGCTGATGGGGCAGCTTCTCGATGAAGCCGACGGTGTCGGTGAGCAGATAATCGCGCCCGGAGAGCTCCAGCGCCCTCGTCGTCGGGTCGAGGGTGTGGAAGAGCCTGTCGCCGACCCCGACCGCGGCGCCGGTCATGGCATTGAGCAGGGTCGACTTGCCCGCGTTCGTGTAGCCGGCGAGCGCGATCGTCGGCAGCGAGGAGCGCTCGCGCCGGGCGCGCATCACGCCCCGGTTGCGCTCGAGCCGCTCGAGCCGGCGGCGGAGGGCCGCCGTCCGGTTGCGGGCGAGCCGCCGGTCTGTCTCGATCTGGGTCTCCCCCGGCCCCCTGGTGCCGATCCCTCCGTCGATCCGCCCGGCGCCGAGGCGCTCGAGGTGGGTCCAGAGGCCCCGCATGCGCGCCATGTTGTATTCGAGCTGGGCGAGCTCGACCTGGAGCTTGCCCTCGGCCGAGTGCGCGTGGTCGGCGAATATGTCGAGGATGACCGCCGTGCGGTCGATCACCGGCACGCCAAGGGCCGCCTCCAGGTTGCGCTCCTGGCGCGGTGCCAGCTCGTCGTCGCAGGCGACCAGGTTGGCGTCGCAGGCCGCGATCTCCCGCTTCAGCTGGTCCAGCCTTCCGCGGCCGAAGTAGCGGTCGGGGTCCGGCGCGGGGCGCTGCTGGGTCGCCTCTCCCGCCGTCGCCACGCCCGCGGTGCGCAGCAGCTCCTTGAGCTCGGCCAGCGGGTCCTCGCCGTGGTTCCCGTCGACGATGCCGATCGCCACGGCGCGCTGGCGCGCCCTCGGATTGGCGACGCCGGCGCCGTTGCCCCCGCCGTAGCGCGTCTGGCTCGTGCGCCCGTTTCTGGATCTATCCACTCGATCCAATTGTAGGAGGCGGGCGGGCCGCCGCCATGGGTCGAATAGGCTGTCGCGCGTGAAGGTCTTCCTGACAGGGGCGACCGGCTTCATCGGCGGGGAGCTGGCGCGGCAGCTTCGCGGCCGCGACGACGACGTCGTCTGCCTCGTGCGGAGCCCGGAGAAGGCCGCCCGCCTGCGCGAGCTGGGCTGCGAGCTCATCGAGGGAGACCTCGGCGACGTCGCCGCGATCCGCCATGGCCTCGAGGGATGCGAGGGCGCGATCCACGCCGCCGCCATGTACGAGGTGGGGATTCCCGAGTCGCAGCGCCCGGCGATGTACGAGGCCAACGTCGTCGGCACGGAGAACGTGCTGCGGGCTGCGCTCGAGGCGAAGACGCCGCGCGTCGTCTACGTCTCCACGGTCGGCGCCTTCGGCAATACCCACCACCAGATCGTCGACGAGTCCTACGAGCACCCCGGCGAGGAGTTCACCTCCTATTACGAGCAGACCAAGGTCGAAGCGCACAGGATCGCCAGGCGGCTTATCGACGAGGACGGGCTGCCGTGCCGGATCGTCCAGCCCGGCGGCGTCTACGGGCCCGGCGACACCTCTCAGATCGGCGATCTGCTCGAGCAGTTCCTGAGCGGCAAGATGCCGCTCATCCCCTTCCCCGACCTGGGAATCTGCCTGGCACACGTCGAGGACACCGCCGCCGGCATCCTGCTCGCCCTCGACGAGGGCAAGCCTGGCGAGACCTACGTCCTCGCCGGCCCGCCGACGACGATGGGCGAGGCGATCGGCGTCGTCGGCCGGATCAGCGGCCGCAAGGCGCCGAGCCGTGCGGTGCCCGTGCCGCTGATGAAGGCGCTGACCCCTATCGGGCCCCTGGTCGGGAAGATGATCGGGCAGCCGCCGAACCTGCGCGAGCTGATCTCCTCAGCCGACAACGTCACCTTCTGGGCCAGCAACGAGAAGGCCGTGCGGGAGCTCGGCTTCGCGCCGCGCGGGATCGAGGAGGGCTTCCGCCAGACGCTCGAGGCCGACGAGCGCTACCCCACGCCCCCCGCCGCCTGAGCCGGAGCGCCGAGATGCGCGCGATCGACGTGAAGCACCTGGGCCGGCCGAACGTGATCGCCTGCTGGGAGGTCGACGGCGCGATCGTCGACCCGGGCCCGGAGTCCTCCCTGCCGACCCTGCTGGAGGCGCTCGGCGACGAGCCGCCGCGGGCGATCCTCCTCACCCACATCCACCTGGACCATGCCGCCGCGACCGGGGCGATCGTGCGGCGCTGGCCACAGGTCGAGGTCTACGTGCACGAGCGGGGCGCGCCGCACATGGTCGACCCCTCGCGCCTCCTGGCGAGCGCCGAGCGGCTCTACGGCGACGCGATGGAGCGGCTTTGGGGCGAGATAGTCCCCGTCCCCGAGGAGAACGTGCGGCCCCTCTCGGGCGGCGAGACGGTGCTCGGCATGCGCGTCGCCTACACCCCCGGCCATGCCTCCCACCACGTCTGCTACCTGCACGAGGAGACCGGGACCGCCTTCGTCGGCGACGTCGCCGCGGTCGCCATCCCGGCGACCAACCTGGTCGTCCCCCCCACCCCTCCGCCCGACATCGACATAGAGCTGTGGGAGGACTCGATAGGGATCGTCGAGGGCTGGCGCCCCGAGCGTCTCGCGATCACCCACTTCGGCGGGCTCGACGATCCGATCCCGCACCTCGCTACCGTCCGCGAGCGCCTGCGCGAGGAGGCCCGGCAAGCGCGCGAGCTCGGACAGGCCGAGTACGAGAAGCGCCATCGCGCCCTGGTCGCCTCGCGGGCCTCCACCGAGGAGGCCGCCGAGGAGCTGATCCACTGCGTGCCGCCGCAGTACCAGTGGCCCGGCCTGAACCGCTACTGGAATAAGCGCGAAGAGGGTTGAGAAAGGCGCCCCCGGACGCGGGAGCGCCGCCGCGAGATTGCCGGTCATCATTGGCGCGGCGGCGCGGGAGCGGAGGAGGCGCCGTTTATGCCAGGTGCTGCCTCATGCGCTCGACCGCCTCGGCGATGCGCTCGTCGGGGGTGGTCAGCGAGATGCGGAAGAAGCCCTCGCCGCTCGGCCCGTACATCGAGCCCGGTGAGACGATCACCGCCGCCTCCTCGAGAACCAGCTCGGCGAATGAGGTCGAGGTGTGCCCCTCGGGAACCGGCGCCCAGACGTAGATCGTGCCCCGCGGGGCCTGCACGTCGACGCCGATCTCGCGCAGGGCCTCGACCACGAGGTCTCGGCGCCGCGCGTAGGTCTCGTTCATCCGCTCGAGCGGTCCGGCCGGCCCTCGCAGGGCCGCCGCCCCGGCGAGCTGCACCGCCTCGAAGAGGCCCGAGTCGACGTTCGTCTTCAGCCGCCAGTAGGTCTGGATCGCCTCGGCGTTGCCGAGGATCGCGGCGCAGCGCCAGCCGGTCATGTTGTAGCCCTTGGAGAGCGAGAAGACCTCGACCCCGACCTCCTTGGCGCCGGGCGTGGCGAGGAAGCTCGGGGCGACGTAGCCGTCGTAGGTCGTCTCCGAGTAGGCGTTGTCGTGGACGACGAGGATCTCGTACTCCTTGGCGAAGCTGACCACCCGCTCGAAGAAGCCCTCTGGGACCACCGCCCCGGTCGGGTTGTTCGGGTAGTTGATGAACATCAGCCGCGCCTTCTCGGCGACGTCGGGCGGGATCGCGGCGAGGTCGGGGGCGAAGCCGAGGTCTGGCTCCAGCGCCATCACGTGCGGGGTCGCGTTGGCGAGGATCGGGCCGCCGGTGTAGACCGGGTAGCCGGGGTCGGAGGCGAGGGCGACGCCGCCCGGGTCGAGGAAGGCGAAGCAGAGGTTGTAGATGCACTCCTTGGCGCCGATCGCCGGGATCACCTCGGTCGCGGGGTCGATCTCGACCCCGAAGCGGCGGTCATAGAAGTCGGCGAAGGCCTGGCGAAACTCCTCGCGGCCGCGGTTCGACGGGTACTGGTGGTTGGCCGGGTCGGCCACCGCCGCCTGCATCGCCTTGACCACGTAGTCGTAGGTCGGCTCGTCCGGATCGCCGATGCCGAGGCTGATCACGTCGATGCCGGAGGCCCGCTTCTCGGCGATCTGCTGCTCCAGTTCCTGGAACTTGTACGGAGGCATCGCCTCCAGGCGCTTTGAGGGGTCTGCGATTCCCATCGGCGCGGAACCCTAACGGCTAGCCAGCTAGTCCAGCTCGGACAGCGCGCCGAGCAGCTCCGGCGAGAGCTCGCCGGCGTAGACGGGCTCGGCCCAGCCGGTCAGGCGCACCGCCAAATCGTCGCCGATCTCGACCTCCAGCTCTCCCCCTTCGAGCTCGACCAGGAGCGGGCTGGAGGCGCCGCGCAGGTAAGCGGTGACCGCGGCGCCGCTGGCACCGGTGCCGGAGGAGAGCGTCTCCCCCACCCCGCGCTCGAAGATCCTCGCCCGCACGGTGCTGCCGTCGATTTCGAGGAAGGAGACGTTGGTGCGGTTGGGAAAGAGCGCGTGGCCTTCGATGTCTGGCCCGATCTTGCCGAGGTCGAGGTCGTCGAGGCCGCCGTCGACGACGATCGCGCACTGCGGGTTTCCCACCGAGACGTGCTGGAACTCCCACTCGCGCCCGCCGGCGCTGAGCCTGCCCTTGCCGTCCTCGCCCCCGGACGGGAAGTCCTTGGAGGTGGTCGAGGCGCTGCCCATGTCGACGGAGCAGGTCAGATCGCCGGTGATCGTCGGCACGACCGGCCCGGCGACGGTGCTGATCGCGAACTCGTCGGCGTCGGTCCAGCCGTGACGGCGCAGGTAGAGGATCGCCTCGCGCGCCCCGTTGCCGGAGAGCTCAGCCTCGGAGCCGTCGGGGTTGAAGATCCGCAGCGCCGCGACGAACTCGGGGTCCTCGCTGCGCGAGAGCAGCAATATGCCGTCGGAGCCGACGCCGAAATGCGGGTCGCAGAGCCACTCGACCCGCTTCCCGCTGAGGTCCCACGGGAGGTTCTGCTCCTCGAGGATCAGGTAGTCGTTGCCCAGCGCTTGCCACTTCTCGAATTTCATCGCCCGCAGCCTACGCGGGCGAAGCCAAGCGTGCCCTTCAGGGGCTTACGCGACCCAGAGCCCCTCTGCTTTGGAGCTCGCGTCAAAAGCTGGCAGTGTGACCACCCCTTGGTACATGCCGCTGAAGAAGGTCCCATTGGCACCGCATTCCGCGAGGTTCCCTTCCGTGGTGTATTTGATGTTCGAGATTTCCAGCCAGAGGATGACGTCTTTCGCCGGTTCCGCCGTTGTTTCGTTCTTGACCCGAACCGTTGAGAGGGCCGTCTGTTCTCCGAATTTCCAGCGGCAGAAGCCGCCCGGGATGGAGAAGTTGAATTCGATCAGTTCGCCTTTAGGGCAGAGGACGTCGAACGTGGCTTTGTATTCGTCTTCTTTGATCGCTTCTTTGAGGTGCAGTTCGTAGCGGCAGCCGCCGGTTTTCGCGCTGACCGGCAGGCCGAAGAACGTGCATTCCGAGTATTCCGGGGCCAGATTGAGTGTCGAGGAGGCTTCCGTGAGGGTCGCGAGCAGCGACACCTGTTTGCATTTCCAGGAGGCGTTGAATTTGAAGATCTGGGGTTCGAGGGCCTGGCCTTTGAGTTTTGCCGGGTAGCTTTCGGCTGTGAACATCGGCAGCGCCTGCGCCGGCGCCGCGATCACCGCCACTCCCAGTGCCACTACCGCCACCAGGCCCAGCTTCTCCAGCAGTTTTCCGCGCATCCCCTGACCTCCGCCCGTCGATCCCCGTTCGGGCGAATGCTACAGAATCTCTGAGCGGTCCTAGCGGCACCGGGCCAGGATCTCGGTCGCGACCTCGGCGTCTGATTGATCGTCGCGCTGGACGAGGGCCAGCTTGGGGATCTTGCGCATCCAGGTGAGCTGGCGACGCGCGTAGTTGCGCGAGCGCTTCTTCATTGCCTCGAGGTCGCCGGAGAGCAGCTCGTCGAAGCCGAGCGCCTTGCGGGCGGTGCGCCCGGGTCGGAGTGCGTCGGCGCGGCGCGCCTCCTCGACGCCGCCACCGGCGGCGATCGCCTCGACCCGGGCGTTGATCCGCTCGTAGAGTCGGGCCCGATCCATGTCGAGGCCGAAAATCCGGGTCGGGTGACGGGTCGCCGGCGACCACAGCTCGGAGGCCACCGATTCCGCCGGCACTTTCTGCAGCGAGAGATCCGCCAGCGCCGCCCGCAGGTAGAGACCGGTCCCGCCGACCACGATCGGCGTCCGGCCCGCGGCCAGCGCCGCGTCGATCTCCGCGTGGGCCAGCGGCATGTAGTCGCCGACCGAGAAGTCGCTGGTCACCGGCACGAAGCCG
This sequence comes from Solirubrobacterales bacterium, assembly GCA_036265715.1. Lineage (GTDB taxonomy): Bacteria > Actinomycetota > Thermoleophilia > Solirubrobacterales > 70-9 > VAYN01. The sequence goes on from DATAON010000075.1 coordinate 10,976, forward strand.
AGCAGCCGATGCTCGAGCCGCTCCTGCTGCTCGGCGCTGGCGGTCCCCGTCAGCACCGCCAGCCCTTCGTAGACCTGCAGCGCGTCGCAGTTGATCGCGACGGGGTCCTCGCCGGCCTCCCGCAGCCGCTCGGCGAGCGCGGCCGCCACCCCGGTCTTCCCCACCCCGGTCGGCCCGAATATCGCCAGGACCGTCAAAGAAGGCGCGAGAGCGGCCGCGCGGAGACCCCGCTGAGCGTCTGCGACGTCGCCGACTCGATCTCGACCGCGACGAACTCCCCGGGCTCGGCCACCCCGTCGAAGTTGACCGCCTTGTTGTGGCGAGTGCGCCCGCGCAGCCGCGTCTCGTCGGTGCGGCTCGTCCCTTCGACCAGGACGTCGAGGGTGCGGCCGACGAAGCGCTGGGCGCGATCAGCCGCCCGCCGCTGCACCGCCTCGACCAGGCGTTCCATCCGCTCGACCTTGACCGGGTGCGGGACCTGCTCGCCCATCGTCGCCGCTTCGGTCTGGCGCCGCGGCGAGAAGACGAAGGTGAAGGCGCCGTCGTAGCCGACCTCCTCGACCACCTCCATCGTCTGCTCGAAGTCGGCGTCGGTCTCCCCCGGGAAGCCGACGATGATGTCGGTGGTGATCGCGCAGTCGGGAACGTGCTCACGGATCAGCGCCACCCGGTCCATGTAGCGCTGGCGGTCGTAGGTGCGCCGCATCCGTTTGAGGATCGCGCTCGAGCCCGACTGCAGCGGCAGGTGGATCTGCTCGCAGAGCGCCGGCAGCTCGGCGTGGGCACGGATCACGTCCTCCTTCATGTCCTTGGGGTGCGGGCTGGTGTAGCGGATCCGCTCGATCCCCTCGACCGCGTCGACCTTGCCCAGCAGCTCGGCGAAGCCGATCCGGGCCTCCTTCGGGAGGTCACGGCCGTAGCTGTTGACGTTCTGGCCCAGCAGCGTCACCTCGCTGACGCCGTCGGCGGCGAGGCCCTGGACCTCGGCGATCAGCTCGGCCGGGTCGCGGCTGACCTCGCGCCCCCTGGTCGAGGGGACGATGCAGTAGGAGCAGGCGCAGTTGCAGCCCTGGGAGATCTGCAGCCAGCCCTGGAACTCGCGCTCGCGGCGAGCCGGCAGGTGCCCGGAGAAGTCCTCGAACTCGAAGTACCCCTGCGCGGTCAGCGAGTCGGAGTTGAGGAACTCGGCCAGCTTGTGGATCTGGCCCGGCCCGAAGGCGACGTCAACGAAGGGGAATCGCTGGAAAACCTCGTCCTTGACCGACTGCGCCCAGCAGCCGCCGACTCCGACGACCCGCTCGGGGTCTTCGCCCTTCAACCGCTTGGCCTCGCCGAGGTGGGCGATGAAGCGGCTGTCGGCCGACTCGCGGATCGAGCAGGTGTTGAAGAGGATCACGTCGGCGGCCTCGCGACTATCGGCCTCCTCGTATCCGAGCGAGGCCAGCATCCCCCGCATCCGCTCCGAGTCGTGCACGTTCATCTGGCACCCGAACGTGGTGACGTGAAAGCTCTTGGCCATTGGCTGGCAGGGTACCCGGCCGGTGCGAGATTGGGGGCTTCGGGACGGGGTTTGGCGTGAGCGGTTGGGGGTCTCTCGTCCTCGCTGGATTTTTCGCCCGGGAAGAGCGGAAATCTCTCAGGGACGGACAAGCGAACGATTGACGCCGCTGCGCGCGAGAGACCCCCAACCGCTCCCATCGAATCCCGCCCCAGCTCTCAAGGTGGGCAGCGTCCGCGAACTGCCAAACGCACCGCACCCTGGGAGCGCGCCAAGCTGCGCGACGGCCTCAGGGAGAGGGTCACACGGCATTCCCTCTCGCCAAACCCCGCACTACGGAACTACTTGACGGTGAGCGTCCCTTCCATGCCCGCTTCACGATGTCCGGGCACAGAGCAGTAGAAGGTGTAGGTGCCGGGTTTGAGCTCGGCGGTCGCCGACTCTTCGCTCTGGCTAATGACTTCGGTGCTGACAACCTCTTCGCCGCCTTCGGATTCGACGTCGAAGTCGTGGCCGATCGAGGACGGGTTGTTGAAGTCGATCTCGACTGAGCCGGAGTCGACTTCGAGGCTGTCGGTGTCGTAGGCGAGGGCGCTTTCGTCGGCGGCGATTGCCAGTTTGCCGCCGGCGCCGCTGGCCGCTCCGCCGCCTTCAGCTTCCTCGCCGCCGCCTTCTGCCCCGCCTTCTTTCTGTTCAGCTTCCTCTTCTTCGAAGGGCCCGCTGGTCTGCTCCTTTTCGATCTCCTTGCCCGCGTGCTCGAACTCCGCCTCCTTGTGCTCCTGCTCCTCCTGAGCGTGAAGCACGGCGAAGGTCGTCGCACCGCCGGCCAGGACCACAAACCAGAGGACGACAAGCGGGAAGGCTTTGCCGGGGAATTTCTCCGATTTCAGCCCGATGAAGCTGAAGACCACCGCGGAGACGGCGAGCGCGATCCCGAATACGTAGAAGAGAGTTTCTTTCATAGCGAGTAGGCGGCGGGAATCCTATCCGTAGGGACCATCCCGCCGCCGTGCGACGACGCCGGCTGGCTCTAAGCGGCCTGTGCCTCCGGCATCGGGGCCTCGGGGGCAGCGACCTCCGGCTCGGCCTCAACCTCGCCATCGATGCCAAGCGCCAACCGCACCTTGGTTTCGATCTCGAGCGCCAACTCCGGGTTGTCGACCAGGAACTGTTTGGCGTTGTTGCGCCCCTGGCCGAGGCGGGTCTCGCCGTAGGAGAAGAACGAGCCCGATTTCTGGACCAGGTCCTGCTCCATGCCGAAGTCGAGCAGGCCGCCCTCGCGGGAGATCCCGACCCCGTACTCGATGTCGAATTCAGCCTGACGGAAGGGCGAAGCCACCTTGTTCTTGACGACTTTGACGCGGACCCGGTTGCCGACCGCCTCGGTCCCTTCCTTCAGGGTCTCGATACGGCGGATGTCGAGGCGCTGCGAGGAGTAGAACTTCAGCGCCCGCCCACCCGGCTGGGTCTCCGGCGAGCCGAACTGGACGCCGACCTTTTCGCGGATCTGGTTGGTGAAGATGCAGACCGTGTTGGTGCGGTTGAGATTGCCGGCGAGTTTGCGCATCGCCTGCGACATCAGTCGCGCCTGCAGGCCGACCGTGGTGTCGCCGATCTGCCCGTCGAGCTCTGCTTTCGGGGTCAGCGCCGCCACCGAGTCGATCGCGACCACGTCGACCGCGCCAGAGGCAATCAGGCGGTCGGCAATCTGCAGGGCCTGCTCGCCGTAGTCCGGCTGGGAGACCAGCAGCTCGTCGGTGTCGACGCCGATCGCCCGCGAGTAGACCGGGTCGATCGCATGCTCGGTGTCGATGAAGGCGCAGACGCCACCCATCGCCTGGGCCTGGGCGATGATGTGGTTCACGAGGGTCGTCTTACCGGAGGACTCGGGGCCGAAGATCTCGACGATCCGGCCGCGCGGCACGCCGCCGATCCCGAGCGCGAGATCGAGCGCCAAGGAGCCGGTCGGGATCGATTCGACCTTGACCGTGCCTTTGTCGCCGAGCCGCATCAGCGAGCCCTCGCCGAACTCCTTTTTGATGCCGCTGACCGCGCTCTCGAGCGCTGCGTCCTTGGCTTTTGCCTCCTTGGCGGAGACATCGTTCAAAATTCTCTTGTCTGCCATCTCTTCACCTCACTGCCGCCCTGGCTCGGGCAGGTCGACTTGGGCCAGCGGGGTGTATCGCGCACCCCCCGGCTGGAGTTCAGAAAGGTAGAGAGCGAGTCGGACGCCTCCGAAGGGCTGCAAGAGCCCCTGCGGAACCGATTTCGGCGGCCTCTCGACCACCGCGGGGCGCCGCGATCCGCGCCCCTCCGATCGCACCCTCGCAACCGTGACGTGCGGCCAGAACCGCCGCTTCTCAGCCTCGTGCAGCCCCGCGGACACCAACTTGTCCTGGAGGTCTGCCTGCAGCGCCTCCGTGGCCTCTGAGCGGACCGGAAGCGCGTAGACGCGCGCCCTGCCTCTCAGCGGCCGCTGCTCGACGTCTCCCAGCACGATCTCCGGGGCGGGCACCGCGCATTCGCGGACGATCTCCGCCAGCGGCTCAACCTGCTCCGAGGGACGGCTGCCGAGAAAAGCGAGAGTGATGTGGAGGGAGGCCGCCGCGACCGGCCGCAGGGCCGGGTCGCAGATCGCACCCTCCCCCCACGCCGCGATCCCGTCCCGCACCCACTCGGGAAGGTCCAGGGCCACGAATAGACGCACCCGCTGCTGCTCCTGTTCACTCGCCACACCGCCAAGCTACGGCGACCGAGCGCACGACTCAACGCCGCAACGTCAAGGAACTCTCACAAAGCTGGGTCAGAACCGGTGAGCAGCGTGCGCAGCAGGTGCATCCCGACCAGGGCCGAGCGTTCGCGGATGTCGGCGCGGCCGCCGGGGATCACGGGGTCGCGGGCGATCACGGTGCCGTCGGCGAGGCGGGCGTTGAAGCAGACGTAGCCGACCGGCTTCTCCTCGCTGCCGCCGTCGGGCCCGGCGATCCCGGTGATCGAGACCGCGACGTCGGCGCCGAAGCGCTCCATCGCCCCGCGGGCCATCGCCTCCGCCACCTCGGGGGAGACCGCGCCCTTGGTCGCGATCAGCGCCGGGTCGACCCCGAGCAGCTCCGCCTTCGCCTCGTTCGAATAGGAGACGACGCTGCCGGCCATGTAGGCGGAGGCGCCGGGAACGTTGGTGATGCGGGCGGCCATCAGGCCGCCGCTGCAGGACTCGGCCAGGCCCAGCCTGCGCCCCACCAGCAGCTCCGCAACCTGGTCGTCGATCGTCTTCCCGTCGAGGCTGAAGGTCTCTTTCCGGTGCCGGCCCGCCAGTCCGTCCCGCACCTGGTCGGCGATCGCCGCCGCCTCGTCGCGGTAGCGGATGTCGATCTCGATCTCGCCGCGGCGCAAGCAGGTGGTGATCTCGACCGCGCCCAGGTCGACCCCTTCCTCATGCTCGATCTCCCGCAGGCTCTTGGCGATTTCGGACTCCGGCACCCCGAACATCCGCATCGTGTGGCCGTGCAGCGGCGTCGAGCGACCGAGGATCTCGCGCACCGCAGGCGACTCCAGCGCCACCGGCCACATCGGCTGCAGCTCGCGCGGCGGCCCCGGCAGCACGATCACCACCCGCTCGCCAGCCGGAACCACGAGCCCGGGGGCGGTGCCGACGGGGTCCAGCGCCTCGGCCCCCTCGGGCACCATCGCCTGCTTGCGGTTGGCGTCGATCAACGCCGCTTCGTCGAAGTCGAAGCCGCGCCGGCTGGCGAAGACGCGGAGGATCTCGGCGATCTTCTCCAGCATCGCCTCGTCGAGGACCAGCTCGCGGCCGGCGAACCGCGCCACCACCTCGCCGGTGAGGTCGTCGGCGGTCGGCCCGAGGCCGCCGGTGGTGACGATCAGGTCCATCCCCTCGGCAGCGAGAAAGCGGAGCGCCGCTTCGAGATCGTCGGGGCGGTCGGCGACGACGATGATGTGCGCCACCTCGACCCCGAGCCCAGCCAGCTGCTCGGAGACCCAGGGGCCGTTGGAGTCGGAGATCCGACCGGTGATTACCTCGGTCCCAGTGACGACTATCCCGGCGCGGATCACGCCGGGAAGCTACCGCAGCGGCTCAGTCGTCGGGATCGGAGTCGTCGAGGACCGAGACCGGCGGCCCGCCCTGGGACTGCGGCGAGAGCACACGGTTGAGGTCGGCGGTGGTGATCAGGACCTGGCGCGGTTTCGAGCCCTCGTAGCCGGAGATGACCCCGCGGCGCTCGAGCATGTCGATCAGGCGCCCCGCGCGGGTGTAGCCGACCCGCAGGCGGCGCTGGATCATCGAGACGGAGGCGGTTTCGGTCTGGACGACGAGCCGGATCGCCTCGTCCAGAAGGTCGTCGCTGTCGGGGTCGAAGTCGCCCTCGCGCCCCTCCTCCTCGACCTCCTCCGGGCTCTCCAGCAGCTCGTCCTCGAATTCCGGTTCGCCCTGCTTGGCCCAGTGGTTGGTGATCTTGGCGATCTCGTCCTCGGTGATGAAGGCCCCCTGGACCCGCTGCAGCTTCGAGCTGCCGGCGCCGCGGAAGAGCATGTCCCCCTGGCCGAGCAGGGACTCCGCCCCGCCCTGGTCGAGGATCACCCGCGAGTCGGTCTGCGAGGAGACGGCGAAGGCGATCCGCGAGGGGATGTTGACCTTGATCGTGCCGGTGATGATGTCGGTCGAGGGACGCTGCGTCGCCAGCACCAGGTGGATGCCGGTGGCGCGCGACTTCTGCGCCAGGCGGATGATCGAGTCCTCGACTTCGGCCGGGGCGACCATCATCAGGTCCGCGAGCTCGTCGATCACGCAGAGGATGTGGGGCAGCGGCGCCTCGCCTTTCTTCTTGCGGTGGCGGTTGAGCTCGACCAGGTTGCGGCAGCGGGCCTCGCTCATGATCCCGTAGCGGCTCTCCATCTCGACGATCAGGTTGGAGAGGACGTTGGCGGCCAAGCGCGGCGAGGTGACCACCGGCGTCAGCAGGTGCGGGACGTTCTCGTAGTGGTTGAGCTCGACCTGCTTGGGGTCGACCAGGACCAGCCGCACTTCGTTCGGCGAGGCCGACATCAGGATCGAGGAGAGGATCCCGTTGACGCAGGCGCTCTTGCCCGAGCCGGTGGTGCCGGCGACGAGGACGTGCGGCATCTTTGCCAGGTCGGTCCAGACCGCGTTGCCGTCGATCCCCTTGCCGAGCCAGGCGACCAGCGGCGAGGTCTTCTCGGGCCGGCCGGCGTAGATGTCGCCGAGGCGGACCATGCGGCGGCGGCTGTTCGGGACCTCGACCCCGACCGCCTGTTTGCCGGGAATCGGGGCGAGGATGCGGATGTCGGTCGAGGCCAGCGCGTAGGCGAGGTCGTTGGCCAGCTCGGTCACTTTCTTGACCTTGATCCCGGGCGCCAGGCGCAGTTCGAAGCGGGAGACGTGCGGGCCGCTGATGACGCCGACGATCTTCGCCTCGACGCCGAAGTGACCGAGGGTCTCGACCAGCTTGCGGCCAATCGCTTCCTGGTCGCGCGGGTCGGGGCCCTTGTCGCCTTTGCCGCGCTCCAGCGCGTTCGCCGGCGGTGGCCGGTAAGCGATCTCTTCCGACATCGTCACCCCGCGCTTGCTGCCCATCGGGGTCAGGCCGGCCTGGGCGCGCGCGTCCTCGTCGACCACGGCGACGGCGTCCTCGGGGTTGTGGGTGCGCAGGTCGGGGTCGTGCTCGACCACCGGTTCGACGGCGGTCTCGGCCTCATCCCCGTCGTCCTCCAGCTGGGCCTGGACGTCGAAGATCGAGCTGTCGAACGGCTCGTCGTCATCGTCGGCGAGCGCCACGGTCGGCTCGAAGTCCTCGTCGTCCTCGGGGTAGGAGCTCATCACGTCGGTCGCGGCGGCGGAGGCGCGGTCCTCGGCCTTGGCCTCGCGCTGCTCGCGCCAGTCGTCGTGCTTGCGGGCGACGGTCTGCGCCGCCTCGGTGCCGCTGAAGAAGACCGCGCGGAAGACGGTGTGCAGGCCGCGGCCGATCCCGCTCAGGAGCATCGAGACCGAGGTGCCGCTGAGCAGCATGCCGCCGGCCAGCAGCAAGAGCAGGGTGAAGATCTTGGCGCCGACGTCGCCGCCGAGGTAGGTGAGCCCGGTCTCGAGGCCGTAGCCGACCTTGCCCCCCTCCCAGCCGAAGAAGAGGACAAAGAGCAGGAAGATGCCGACGGCCAGCATCGCCAGCGCGACCAGGTCCAGATGGCGCTGCTCGAAGCGGTCCAGGAGACCGACCCGCTGCGGCTTCACGGCTTTGCGTTTTTTGGCGGCCCCTTTTTTGGTTTTGCGGGCAGGGGCGCTCCGCTTTTGGCGTACGAACATTGCTCTGCGGGTTCGACGTGAAGCCGCGGTCCCCTGCGCAGGCACGGGGCGAGAGCCTTGCAGTGGACTAAATTCGCAGTAAATCCCGGCAAGAACCGCTGTTTTGCGGTCTAACATCGTGGTTCGTGCTGACTGACACCGAACAGGCCGGCGGTCGCGTCCTCATCGTCGAGGACGACGCCGACATCGCCGACGTCCTCCGCCGCTCCCTGCGCAACGAGGGCTACGAGGTGCGCACATCCGCCGACGGGGTCGAGGCGCTCGACCTCGCCGCCGGCTTCATGCCCGACCTGGTCGTGCTCGACCTCGGATTGCCGGGGATGGACGGGGTCGAGGTCTGCAAGCGGCTGCGCAGCGACGGCGACGTGCCGATCTTGATGCTGACCGCGCGGGCGGAGACCGAGGACCGGGTCGAGGGCCTCGACAGCGGCGCCGACGATTACCTGGTCAAGCCCTTCGAGCGGCAGGAGCTGCTGGCTCGGATCCGCGCCCTGCTGCGGCGACGGCCCCCCCGCGGCGCCGCATCGCTCGAAGTCGGCGACCTCATGCTCAACCCCGACACCCGCGAGGTGCGACGCGGCGAGCGCGAGATCGAGCTGACCAACCGCGAGTTCGAGCTGCTCGAGTTCCTGATGCGCAACGAGCGCCTGGTCGTCTCGCGCGAGCGCCTGCTCGACGAAGTCTGGGGCTACGACCCGACCGCCGCCACCAACACGATTGACGTCTTCATCTCCAACTTGCGCCGCAAGCTGGAGAACGGCGGCGAGCCGCGCCTCCTCCACACCAAACGCGGCGCCGGCTACGTCCTCAAGGCGTGATGGGGGACCTTCCCGCGCGCCTCCGCCGCCTCGCGCGGCGCCTCCTGCACCCACGC
>DATAON010000076.1:0-72131 GCA_036265715.1 Solirubrobacterales bacterium
CCTCTATGTCTATGAGTGGGAAGTGTTCGCACATCCTTTGGGTCTTGCGAATCCCCCGCTGACGGCTATATCTTCGAAGGGCTTTTAGCCCCCCGGCGACCGAGGAACGGGCGGTGCGGATCGAGCTGTTCGGCGACGAGGTCGACTCGATGCGCTGGTTCTCGACCTTCACCCAGCGCTCGCTCGGCGAGTCCGAGCGGGTCGAGCTGGCCCCCGCGGCCGAGCTCGACGCCGAGCACCGCGAGCTTGCCGAGCTGGCGGCGCTGGAGGCCGCCGAGGAGGGCGAGCGGCCCTCCAACCTGGCCGAGCTGCTGCCGCTGGACCGCTTCCGCGCTCCGCTCGACCTCGTCCCCGAGGGGGCGGCGGTGCTGCTTGCCGCGGCGGAGGAGATCGAGCCGGCGCTGCGCGACCACTGGGAGGACGCGACCACGGCGATGCACGCCGACGACGCCCAGCACCTCTACGTCGACGTCGCCGAGCCACTGGCCGCGCGCGCGGCGCTCGCGCTGACCGGGGCCGGGGAGGACGACGAGGAGGCCTTCCGCGCCGCCCGCGCCGAGTCGCCCGCCCGCAGCCTCAAAGAGGCCGAGTCGGAGCTGGAGAAACAGGTCCGCTCCGGCTACCGCACCGTCGTCGCCTTCGACAGCCGCGGCGAGGCCGAGCGCGCCCGCTACGGCCTCGACCGCCTCGACGCGCGCCTGCTCGAAGGCGGCCGGCTCTCGCCCGACCCCGGCCTCGCCTTTGCCGAGGCGCGCCTGCGCGAGGGCTTCGTCAGCCCCGAGTTGAAACTGGCGATCTACCCCTACCGCCGGCTCGTCCACCGCCGCCGCGCCGAGGAGCCGGCGCCTGGAGGCGGCCGCGGCCGCCTCGCCTTCGGCGAACTGCGGGTCGGCGACTACGTCGTCCACGAGGACCACGGTGTCGCTCGCTTCGCCGGTTTCGAGACGCGGGAGATCGGCGGCGTCACCCGCGACTACCTCTACCTCGAATACAAAGGCGAGGACCGGGTCTTCGTCCCCACCGAACAGCTGGCGAAACTGAGCCGCTACGTCGGCGCCGGCGGCGAACCGTCGCTCTCGGCGCTGGGCGGCAAACGCTGGCAGAACCTAAAGGCGCGGGCGCGCAAAGCCGCGGGGGCGCTGGCCGGGGAGCTGCTCAACCTCTACGCCGAGCGCCGCTCGCGCCGCGGCCACTCCTTTGCGCCCGACGGCGAGTGGCAGATCGAGATGGAGGCGGCCTTCCCCTACCGCGAGACCGCCGACCAGCTGGAAGCGATCGAGTCGGTCAAGGGCGACATGGAATCTGACCAGCCGATGGACCGGCTGGTCTGCGGCGACGTCGGCTTCGGCAAGACCGAGGTGGCGCTGCGGGCCGCGGTCAAGGCTGCCTCCGACGGCAAGCAGGTGATGATCCTGGTCCCGACCACGATCCTCGCCCAGCAGCACTTCGGCACCTTCCGCGAGCGCCTCGCCGACCTCCCGTTCCGGGTCGAGGGCGTCTCCCGCCTGCGCCCGGCGGCCGAGGTCAAAGCCGTCCTCGCCGACTTCGAGGCGGGCAAGGTCGACGTCCTGATCGGCACCCACCGGCTGCTCTCGCGCGACGTCCGCGCCAAGGAGCTGGGCCTGGTCGTGGTCGACGAGGAGCAGCGCTTCGGGGTCAAGCAGAAGGAGCTGCTGCGCCAGCTGAAGCTGAAAGTCGACGTGCTGGCGCTCTCGGCGACGCCGATCCCTCGGACCCTGCAGATGAGCCTGGCCGGGCTGCGCGACATCTCCGTGATCGAGACCCCGCCCGAGGGCCGGCGCCCGGTCCGCACCTACGTCGGCCCCTACGACGAGGACCTGGTCGCGAAGTCGATCCGGCGTGAGCTCGAGCGCAAGGGGCAGGCCTTCTTCCTGCACAACCGGATCGACTCGCTGCCGGAGACGGTCGAGCGGCTGCGGGCGCTGGTGCCCGGCGCCCGCTTCCTCGAAGCCCACGGGCAGATGGACGAGCACCAGCTGGAGGAGACGATGCTGAGCTTCCTGCGCGGCGAAGCCGACTGCCTGGTGACGACGACGATCATCGAGTCCGGGCTCGACATCCCCACCGCCAACACCCTGATCGTCGAGCGCGCCGACCAGCTCGGGCTCTCCCAGGCCTACCAAATCCGCGGCCGCGTCGGGCGCTCTCGCGAGCGCGCCTTCGCCTACCTGCTCTACCCCTCGGCGGAGGCGCTTACCGAGGAGGCGGCGGCGCGGCTCTCGACCCTCGCCGACCACACCGAGCTCGGCTCCGGCTTCCGGATCGCGATGCGCGACCTCGACATTCGCGGCGCCGGCAACCTGCTCGGCGACGAGCAGTCCGGCCACGTCGCCGCGGTCGGGTTCGAGCTCTACTGCCAGATGATCGACGAGGCGGTGGCCGAGGCCGGAGAGGCAGGCGGGGAGGGGGAGGAGGCGCCGGAGCCGGTCCGCCTCGACGTCCCCGTCGACGCTTACCTGCCGGCCTCCTTCGTGCCCTTCGAGGCGGCCAAGATCGACATCCACCGCCGCATCGTCGCCGCCCGCCAGCCGGGCCAGCTGCGGGCGATCCGCGACGAGCTCTCCGACCGCTTCGGCGAGTTGCCGCCGCAGGCCGAGAACCTGCTGAAGCTGCAGAAGGCGCGGATCGAGCTCGGCCTCGTCGGCGCCCGCAGCGTCGAGTTCCGCGGCGGCCGGCTCAGCGTCACCGGGGTCGAACTCGACTCCGAGCAGGCCGGGGTGCTGGCCGAGCAGGTCGAGGGCGCGCTCTACGAATGGCGCGAGCAGACCGCCGCCCTGCGGGTCGCCGGTGACCCCGACGAGCGCCTGGCCGCGGTCCTCGCCCTGGCCGCAGGGCTGCGGGAGGCCCAGCGCCCAGCCGAGGCGGCGGCCGCCTGAGCCGCCGTCAAGGAATCCTGCGCGAACCAATTTGACTATGCTGCCGGCTTCGTGGGAGCGAAACCAGGGCAGACGGGCAGGAAGGCTGGGCGACAGCGACTGGCGCTGATCGTTTTCGGCGCGATCTTCGTGCTGCTCTTCATCGGCTTCGCGATCGCCCAGGGAATCGGGCGCGAGAGCGTGCCCTCCGGCGACGTCGCGCTGGTCGAAGACGTGCCCGACGGCACCGTCAGCGAGGCCGAGTACAAACTGGCGGTGGTCCAGCAGGTCGCCCAGCTCGGCCTCAAAAAAACGCCGAAAGAGGGCTCGACGAAATTCGAAGAAGTCCAGAGCGGCGCCCTCGGCGAACTCCTCGACTTCATCTGGATCCGCGGCGAGGCGGAAGAACTCGACCTCAGCGCGACGCCGAAAGAAATCGAAGAAGAACTCAACAAAATCAAAGAAACCAACTTCCCGACCGCGAAAGCGTTCAACGAATTCCTCGAAACCTCGAAATTCACCCAGGAGGACGTTGAGAAGAGGGTTGAACTCCAGGTCCTCAGCACGAAGATCCAGGAAGCGATCACGGCCAAATCCGGGGAACCGAGCGAATCTGAAGTCCAGGACTTCTACGACGCCGCGAAGGCGACCCAGTTCACGACCAAACCGACGCGCGACATCCGCATCATCATCAACAAAGACAAAGCCGAAGTCGAAGCGGCGAAGACTGCCCTTGAAGCCGACGACTCCGATGCGAGCTGGAAAAAAGTCGCGGCCAAATACTCGTCTGACCCGACGACCAAATCCAAAGGCGGGCTGCAGCCCGGGCTCAGCGAAGAAGTGCTGGCCACCGCCGGCCCGCTGAAAGCGGCGGTCTTCGAGAGCGCCACCAACGAACTGGTCGGGCCGATCAAATATCAGGGCAACTACACCCTGATCGAGGTCGTGAAACTGAACGCCGAAAAAGTGCAGACGCTAGAGGAAGCGAAATCCCAGATCGCCACCCAGCTGCAGCAGCAAAAGCAGGAAGCCTTCTTCGAAGCGTTCGTCGCCAATTACCAGAGCAAGTGGGAAGCGCGCACGATCTGCGCCTCCGGCTTCGAGATCGAAAAATGCTCGAACTACAAGGGCACTGGCCATCCGAGCGGGGCCGACCCGGCTTGCTATGAAGCCGACCCGAAAGTCCCGGCGAGCGAATGCCCGGCGCCGGTCGTCCAGCCCAAACCGGCGATGCCCGGCAGCGTCACGATCCTCATCCCCAAAGGCAAACAGCTGATTCAGCGACCGCGCTCGTACTGCGAAGTGGAGCCGGACAAAAAAGGCAAACTCCCGGCTGGATGCCCGAGCGCCGAAACCGAAGCGCTGCCCGAAGGCGTAGCCCCGGGCGAATAGCTCGATTCGCAGTCGTCCTGGCTGTGAATAGACTGGCGCACCCGTGAGCGCCATCGCTTCCATTCACGCGCGCCAGATCCTCGATTCGCGCGGCAACCCGACGGTCGAGGTCGAAGTGGCGCTGGAGTCCGGCGCCCGCGGGCTCGCGGCGGTCCCGTCCGGCGCCTCGACCGGCGAGTTCGAGGCGGTCGAGCTGCGCGACGGCGGCGAGGCCTGGGCCGGCAAGGGCGTCAGCCAGGCGGTCGCCAACGTCAACGGCGAGATCGCCCAGGCGCTGGTCGGCGCCCGCGCGGTCGAGCAGGGCGCGCTCGACCAGACGATGATCGAGCTCGACGGCACCCACAACAAGGGCCGGCTCGGCGCCAACGCGCTGCTCGGCGTCTCGCTGGCGGCCGCGAAGGCGGCGGCGATGGACGCGGCACAGCCGCTCTACCTCTATCTGGCCGAGCTCTACGGCGGCGGCGAGCCGACGCTGCTGCCGGTGCCGATGATGAACGTCCTCAACGGCGGCGCCCACGCCGACAACTCGGTCGACTTCCAGGAGTTCATGATCGTTCCGGCCGGCGCCGGCAGCTTCTCGGAGTGCCTGCGGGTCGGGGCCGAGGTCTTCCACGCGCTGAAGAAGTCGCTCTCCTCGCAGGGCCACTCGACGGCCGGCGGCGACGAGGGCGGCTTCGCCCCCAACCTGGAGTCCAACGAGGCGGCCCTGAAGGCTGTCCTCGCCGGCATCGAGGCGGCCGGCTACGAGCCCGGCAGCGACGTCTTCATCGCCCTCGACCCGGCGACCAGCGAGGTCTTCGAGGGTGGCGCCTACGTGCTGGAGCACGAGGGCCGCAGCCTCTCGCCGGAGGAGATGGCCGCCTACTGGGAGGACGCCTGCTCGCGCTTTCCGATCGTCTCGATCGAGGACGGGATGGACGAGGAGGACTGGGACGGCTGGAAGCTGCTGACCGAGCGCCTCGGCGATCGCGTGCAGCTGGTCGGCGACGACCTCTTCGTCACCAACCCCGAGCGCCTCAGTCGCGGCATCGAGCTCGGCGTCGGCAACTCGATCCTGGTCAAGGTCAACCAGATCGGCACCCTGACCGAGACCCTGGCGGCGATCCGGATGGCCCGCGAGGCGGGCTACACGGCTGTGATCTCCCACCGCTCGGGTGAGACCGAGGACACGACGATCGCCGACCTCGCCGTCGCCACCGGCGCCGGCCAGATCAAGACCGGCGCCCCCTCGCGCTCCGATCGCGTCGCCAAGTACAACCGCCTGCTGCGGATCGAGGAAGAGTTGGGCGACCGGGCGCAGTTTCCCGGACTGCAGGCGTTTGTTCAGCGTCGCTCATAAATGAAGGAATGCGAGGCCCGGGCGCAAAGCACCGGGCATGGCAGCACGCGCCCAAGGCCGCAGCGCCGCCGCCCGTCGCCGGCCGGCCGCTCGCAGACGGCCCGCGGCCCGCAGCGGCGCCAGCCGGATCAAGTGGGACCGGGTTGGCCGGATCGCGCTGACCCTGGTCCTCTTCGCCGTCCTCTACTCGTATCTGAACCCGGCGATAGACTTCGTCAAGACCTACACGGCGACGACCGCGGCGAAAGCGCAGCTGCACGAGCTGCAGAAGGAAAACCGCCAGCTCCACAACCGCGTGCAGTCCTCCGAGGACCCGATCGTGATCGACCGCCGCGCCCGCAACTACGGCCTCGTCGCCGAAGGCGAGACCCCGGTCGTGATCCGCGGCCTCGACCACTGACCCACCCCCCGGGCCCCGCCGATGCTTGACCTCGGCCCCTACCTCCTAGGCGTGCTCAAGGTAGCCCTGGTAGTTGGCGCCCTGGGATTCGCCGCTTTTCGAATCAGGCAACGGCTGTTGCCGTCCTGGTCAGACGCCCCAGCCCGCCTGGTCGAGATCGTGATGGCAGTCGCGCTCCTAACCTGGATCTCGGAGCTCCTCGGAGCCCTGACCATCTTCTACGCAGGAACGGTGGTCGCCGCCTCGATCGTCCTGGCGGCAGTTGTTTTCCTGCTGACACCCCGTGCTACCGCCAAATCGTCCTGGGCAGGCGATTCTCCGGCGGGTGGCACCGGGGGGGAGGCCGAGAACGGAGCCACGCACCGCCCGCAGGCCTCCCCCCCGGTGACAGGCCCCGCCGGCCGAACCGCCCTGTCCCTCGCCGCTTTGGCAGTAGTCGCCCTTGTCGTCTTCTCCTGGGCCATCACCACCAAGCACGCCCTCGACCGCGGCATCTTCAACTTCGACTCCCTCTGGTACCACCAACCCTTCTCGGCCGACATGGTCCAGAGCCACTCCCTGACCGGGATGTGGCACGTCGAGACCGTGTTCACGAACTGGTTCTACCCGCAGAACTCCGAGCTTCTGCACGCGGTTGGCATCGCCCTGACCGAACGCGACACGCTCTCGCTCTTCCTCAACTTCGGCTGGCTCGGCGTCGCCTTCCTCGCCGCCTGGTGCGTGGGGCGCCCCTACGGCCGCGGCCCGCTCGGCGTCGTCGCCGTCGCGATCCTGCTCGAGTGCCACACCCTCGTCGTGCGCGAGCCCGGCGCCGCCAAGAACGACCTGATGGCCGCCGCCCTCCTGCTCGCCGCGATCGCGATCCTGGTCGAGCTCTGGAACCGGCACCAACCTGCGTCCGAGGAGGGTGTGATCGCCATTTCCCACCAAGAGGGGGGGAAATGGCGATCACACCTCGAGCCGGGGTGGGCGCTGGGGGCGGCGGCGCTCGCCGTGGGGCTGGCGGCGGGGACGAAGGTGACGGTGCTGGCGATGGCGGCGGCGCTCTCCGTCGTGGTGCTGGTGCTGGCCCCGGCTGGGCGGCGCTGGGCGGCGGCGGGGTGGTGGTTCGTGCCGGCCCTGCTCGGCGGCGGCTTCTGGTACCTGCGCAACCTCGTCGTCGCCGGCAACCCGTTGCCGGCGGTGGAGAGCATCGGCCCGATCTCGCTGCCCCATCCCGAGCGCCTGCAGATCGGCCGGCCGGACTTCAACATCGTCCACTACGCGACCGACACCGGCGTCTGGGGCGATTACTTCACGCCCGGCCTGCACGACGCCTTCGGCGCCCTCTGGCCGCTGGTCATCGGCGGCGCCGTCCTCGCTGCCGTCTGGGCGCTGCTCGGCGGCCGCGATCGCATCGTCCGCGGGGTCGGCGCCGTCGCCCTGTTCGGGATGCTCGCCTACCTCTTCACCCCGCTCAGCGCCGCCGGCGCCGAGGGCGAACCGGTCGGCTTCGCGATCAACGTCCGCTTCGTCGTCCCGGCGCTGCTGGTCGCGCTGGCGCTGCTGCCGCTGCCGCGGGCGCTCGACCGGCCGCGGCGCCAGTGGGCGCTGATGGCGGTCCTGGTGGTCGTCTTCCTGCTCACCGACCGCCCCGACGAGGCTCTCAGGGACCCCTCACGGCCTTTCGCGCTGCTTTTGGTGGTTCTGGGCGTCGGGATACCAGCGGCGCTCCTGCTCGCCCGCCAGCGCGGCACCGCGCGCGGCCTCGTGATTGGCGCCTGCGCCGCCTTTGCCCTGGTCGTGGTCGTGGTCGGCTACCCGGTCCAGCGCCACTACCTCGACTCCCGCTTCGCCAACGACGGCCCCAAGGAAGAGTGGATCCCCGGCATGGACCTCGACTCCGCTTACCGCTGGGCGCGTGGGGTGGAGGACGCGCGGATCGGCCTCGCCGGCACCAGCGCCGGCTTCGCCGGCTACGGCTTCTACGGGACCGACCTCTCCAACCGGGTCCGCTACCTCGGCGCTCGCGGTCCCCGCGGCGCCTTCAACGCGATCCCCGACTGCGCCGGCTTCCGCGCCGCCGTCAACGCCGCCGACCTCGACTACCTCGTCACCTCGCCCTTCCTAAACTTCCTCCACCCCGACCAGCCGGTGCCCTCGCCGGAGGCGCGCTGGCTGCGCGGGGAGGAGGCCGTCACCCCGGTGCTGCGCAGCGGCAAGGTCACCGTCTGGAGGGTCGAGGGCGACCTCGACCCCGCCGGCTGCGGACCGGCCAACGCGCCGCTGAACGAAATCCCGGACACGCCCGGCTCCTGAGCAGGCTGCCGCTGCCCGCGACCGACGCTGGGTAATCTCGGCCCCGATGGGCTATCCGCTCGAGAACGCGCTCTTTCAGTGGGAGGACGGCTACCGCCACCTGCAGGCGATCGCCGATCCGCGCGAGCGGCGCCTGGCTGACCGCCTGATCGGGGCGATCCGCGACGAGCTGCGGCGGCGGATTGGGGTCAGCTTCAGCGCCGCCGAGTTGGCCGACCTCTACGGCAGGGGCACCGATTGGTGCCTGCAGGTGGCGATCGACGTCGCGCCGGCGGCTGAGGGAGATGCCCAGGTGCTGGCCGACGCGGCCTTCTGGCTGTATCTCAGGGGCGCCGGAGATTTTGCTGGCGGACGCCAGCTGCCGGTCTAGCTACTGGTCAGTCTTCTGAATCGGAGTCCGAATCGGACTCCTCGCCCGCCGGGGCGGCGCCGGCGCGGCGAATCACGATCTGGTCGGCCTCGATGCGGACGGTGACGTCCTTCTTGCCGGCCCAGTGCTCCGTGTAGACGGGGTTGTCTTTGACCGAGGCGTCGAGCCAGAGGCCGTAGCCCTCGACTTCGCCGTGGTCGAAGCTCGCCTCAAGCTCTTTGCGACGGCCGCGACCGCCGCGGCGTCCACGGCGACGGCGGCGTTTCGGGCGCGAGCCGGAGGCGCCGGACTCGGAGTCCTCGTCGCCGTCCTCGCTCTCGTCGTCCTCGTCTCCGTCGTCGCCCTCGCTCTCGCGCTTGGCGCGGTCGGCCTCTTCGGTGGCCTCCTGCTCGGCGGTGGCCGCCTCGATCTCCGCTTCGATCTCGTCGCGGAGGTCGATTTCGCTGGAGCCGGCGTTCTCGTCGTCGGCCGAGAGGTCGTACTGCTTGCGGAACTCGCGCAGCTCGGTGGCGCTGATTTCAAGCTGGTGGGCGATCCACGCGTCGGTGCGGCCCTGGTGGACCCAGGCGCGAATCTGATTGAGCTGCGGCTTTAGTGAGCGTCGAGGCATCGGCGCGGGACTCTATTCAAGGTCGGCATCGGGACGCGGCGAGCTAGGCCATCAGGAAGGCGAGCGCCTCGAACATCGCCACCACGACCACGACCACGGTCACGGTCAGGCAGACGGCGAGAACGCTGAAACGGACCTTCCCGTCCTGCTCGGTGCGGTTGATGCGGCGCGCCCGCGAGCGGTTCGCGGCACGGCGGCGCAGCTGCTCGCGGCGGCGGCGCTCGAGTGAGGTCTCCTGCTCGAAGGCGGTCTCGAACTGGGAGATGCTTTGACGCATTCGCATAAGGGGGTGGCCAAAACGGGCCGCGGGCACCGTAGCAAAGGAAATTGCAGAACTCACGCTTCGCTCACGATTCACACGCACTCCAGAGCCCTCTGCCTTGCCGCGCAGCCGCTATCTCAAGCCGTTTGAAGCGCTCGGCGAAACGGTCGTTCGGCGCAATCGTGAGCGTTCGCGCAAAGCCCCTGCGGAGCAGTTCGGCGTTGACGAAGCGGTGGTCGAAGTAGGCATAAGCAAGCAGTCGGTCGTAGACGTCGCGGCGCTCGACCCCGAACACGAGCCGCACCTGGCGCCCCTCGACCAGGCGGTGGTTGAAGGCCGAGGCCTGCGGGCCGAAGCACTCGACCGGGCTTTCCGGCTTCACCGTCTCCGGCGTGTCGACACCGATGTAGCGGACGTCCTCAGCGACCCCGTCTAGCTCGACTTCGATCGTGTCGCCGTCGACCACCCGTTCGACGACGACCCGAGCGCTGGCCGGCCCGGCCGCGTCCGCGCCCCCGAGCCCTTCCCAGGGCCGCAGCAGCAGCGCCGCGACCAGCACGACTAATACGGCGCTGCCGAGCCAATTCAGCCTCATCCGTGCGTGACCCGATCCGAACGACTGAGGACCCCGAGATGCGCCGGTTTGCAGGCGCCTACGGCGTGCGCCTGACGTTAGCCAACAACGTCTCCTTGATCTGGTCGACGATCGCGAGAGCCTCGTTCCACTCGCGCTGCCAGACGTTGCGGCCGAAGATCACGCCCGAGCCGCCGGCCTGCATGATCTCGCGGGTGTGGCCGAGGACGGTCTCGTCGTCGACCTTGGAGCCGCCGGAGAGGACGACCAGGGCGCGCCCGGCCGACTCGACGCACTGGCGGATCGCCTCCACCTGGTCGACTTCCATCTCGTTGTAGGGCGGCTGCGCGTCCTTGTCCTTCTTGGAGTCGATCTTCGGCATGTTGAGCTTGACCACGTCGGCGCCCATCTCCATCGCCAGGCGCGCCGCGTAGTCGATCGCGTAGAAGGAGTTGGCGCCGCCCTTGGCGTCGACGGCTTCACCGCGCGGGTAGGACCAGACCACCAGCGGCATCCCGAAGCGGTCGCAGTCCTGGCGCACCTGGCGCAGCTGGGCGAGGTCCTCGTCCTGGCGCGGCGAGCCGACGTAGAGCGTGTAGCCGATCGCGTCGGCGCCGAGCCGGACGCCGTCCTCGACGGTGGCGTTGCAGGAGGAGAAGGCCTTGGCGCCGGAGGGGATGTCGGTCTTGCCGTTGACCTTGAGGATCAGCGGCACGCGGCCCGCGTAGTCGGGGTAGTACTTCTCGGCCATCCCGATCTGGCAGGCGAGGGCCGAGTAGCCGGCCTCGGCGGCGAGCCGGAACTGGTAGTCGGGGTCCTTGGAGGCGGGGTTGGGGAAGAAGTCACGCGGGCCGTGCTCGATGCCCTGGTCGATCGGCAGCAGCATCAGCGTCCCGTTGCCCGGGCCGAACTCGAACAGCAGGCGGTGCAGGCGGGCCCGTTTGCCGGGCGGCAGCGTTGCCAGCAACGATTTCTGCTCGGTCAGACTCTTCAGCTCCACGTCAATTCCTCCTCGAAGATTGGGGTCCAGGCAGTATGCCATCGCAAACGCGAGCAGACCCCTACACACGAGGGGTATTCTCGGTGGGCCATGAGTGAGACCGAGCTCAGCGTCATCTGTAAGAACTGCGGCTCGGAGGTCAGTCCTTACGTGACCGAGTGCCCCTACTGCGGGGCGAGGTTGCGCAAGCGGGCCCCGAAGCTGGAGCGCCGGGACGGCGCGCTGGAGGCCCAGCGACCGCGCCGCCGTCGACGCCTGCTGCCGCCGCGCCCGGCGATCCTCGCCGCCGACCGCCCCTACGCGACCCTGGTCGCGATCCTCGGCCCGGCGATCATGCTGCTGATCCAGAAGGCGACCGGCTACCAGGTGGTCAGCCTCGGCGGCCTCGGCGTCCCCTTCGCCGAAGAGTGGTGGCGCTACCTCAGCGCCCCCTTCGCCTACATAGACGTCGGCTATCTGTTCGTCGTCGCCCTCGCCCTGGCGATCTTCTCGACCGGGGTCGAGCGCCGCCTCGGCACCGCCCCGACCGCGATCCTGATCGTCGCCTGCGGATCACTGGGGATGCTCGCCGCGGTCGGCGTCGCCAACGCCCAGGACGACATCGTCTACATCGCCGGTGGCAACGGGATCGGCCTGGGGATGCTCGCCGCCTGGTTCGTGCTGCGCCGGGCCGAGGCCAAGGGCGCGATCGACCAGGAGTACGACTGGATCGGGGTCGCGGTCTGCGCCGCCGTTCTCCTGCTGCTGCCGCTGTTCAGCGGCGCCAACGTCGTCGCCGGGCTCGCCGGCGGCGTGGTCGGCGGCCTCGCTGGGCTGCTGACGGCGCTGGTGCGGCCCTCGCACCGATAACGGTTGATCTAGGCTGAGCCGGTGCCAGACGAGAGCGAGTTCGAGGCCGCGATCGAGCGGCTGCTGGACCCAGAGCGCTTCTCCGAGGCCGAGCGGGTCGTCGCCAAGGCGGCGCCTCAGCTGCAGAAGGTCCTCGCCGCCGCGCTCGCCGAGGGCGGTTGGTTCGGCGAGCCGCACGAGGCCGAGACCCTGCGCGCCGCCACCGTGCCCGACCCTGACGAGCGGATCACCGCCGTGCGGGCGATGCTCGCCGAGGAGGCGCGGATGGGAATGATGGTTGGCGTCGCCGTCGGCTGGGCACTGAAGGAAGAGATGAGCGATCCGAGCGAGAAACAAGATCCGAAGGGAGAGCGCTGAGATGGAGATCAAGTTCCACGGGCAGTCCTGCTTCGAGCTGAGCGAGGGGGAGACCACGGTCCTCACCGACCCGTTCCTGAAGCCGAACAACCCCGCCGCCGTGCACACGGGCGAGGAAGTCGAGCCGACCCACATCGCGCTCAGCCACGGTCACGCCGACCACATGGCCGACGCGGTGCCGGTCGCGAAGCGGACCGGGGCCCACTGCGTGGCGATCGTCGAGCTCGCCGAATGGCTGAAGGGCCAGGGGATCGAGAGCCTCAGTGACCCCAACCTCGGCGGCAAGGTCGAGTTCGACTGGGGCTACATCGGCCTCGTCCCGGCCTGGCACACGAACACCCTGCCGGGCTCCGAAGAGGCGCCGTTTAGCTCTGAGCATGGGATCGTGATCGGCCCCGCCGCCGGCCTGGTGATCAGGATCGGCGAGACGACCGTCTACCACGCCGGCGACACCTGCCTGTTCAGCGATATGCAGCTGGTTCCGCGGCTACACGGCGAGATCGACGTGCTGATGGCGCCGATCGGCGGCCACTACACGATGGACCGCCACGCGGCCGTGATCGCGGCCGAGCTTGTCGGCGCGAAGACGGTGATCCCGATGCACTACGACACCTTCCCGCCGATCGAGACCGACGCCGAGGCGTTCAAGGCAGACGTCGAGGCGCAGACGTCCTCGCGGGTCGTCGTCCTCAAGCCGGGGGAGACGCACTCCCTCTAGGGGAGAACGATCGGCGCTGGGATCTCGGCGCCGGCCGCCGGGTCCGCGGAGCCGCCGCTCGGTGGCGGCGTCGATTCGGCCGGCGGGGCCGGCGGGCTGCTGGGCGGCGCGGGGGCCGCTTCGGGGCTGGTCGGGGCCGCCGGCGGGGCGACCGTCACCACGACGGTGCCGGTGGCGCCGTGGGCGCCCGGGGCTTCTTTCGACGGTTCGGCCGTGGCGATGCCCTCCGTCTCCGATTCGCCGGTCGTCGCCGACTGGCCTGCCTCTTCCTCGGCGACCGTGGTCGCGGCGGCTTCTTCTTCGCTGGCGGGGAGCGCGACCGGGGGCGTCTCTTCGACCGCGGCTGCCTCGGGCGGGTGCAGCTCAGGGGCGGGCACGGCGCTGGCCTCGACCACCGGTGCCTCATGGCCGCTGGAGATCGCCGGTGCCACGGTCGCCATCGGCGTCCCGTAGCCGAGCGAGGTGCTGACCTTCGCCGGAGTGTTGTTGGCGCCCGACGGGGTGCCGAAGTTCTGCTTCACCTCGACCGCGGCGCCCGCGGTGAGGACCGCGGCGGTGACCACGCCGGCTACCGCCTTGGTGCCGATCGCGCCGCCGATCGCGCCCAGCCCACCGGCCGCGCCGCCACCGCCGAGCATCGCGCCGACGCCGCCGACCGCACCGGCACCGGCCGCGCCGGCACCCGCGGCGCCGGCTCCGGCGCCCGCGGCGGTAGCTCCGGCGCCTGCACCGCTGCCGGCAGCGGTGCCGCCGAGCCCGAGCTTGGCGGCGATGAAGCCCTTGAGGGCGATCAGCGGGCCAACCGGGAACAGCGCCGCCAGCATCTTCTCGTTGGAGCGGACCTTGGAGCGGAAGTCGGCGCATTCGTCGCACTCGCGGATGTGGCGGCGGACCGGGGCTGAGACCTTGCGCAGCCCCTCGGCCGCTTCGGAGAGCTCGACGTGGACCTCGTTGCAGGTCAGCAGGCGCGCCTGGCTGGCCTCGGCCAGCGAGATCCGCGCCCGCACCAGCAGCGACTTGACCGAAGGCACGGTGGTCTCCATCGCGGTGGCGATCTCCTCGTAGGAGAGCGCGTCCATCTCGCGCAGCAGCAGAGCCGAGCGCTGGGTCTCGGGAAGCTTGTTGACGTCGCCGAGGATCTGCCGGAACTCCTCGCGGTTGTGGACGCGCTCGGCGGTCGAGGAAGCCTCGACGGCGGGCACCATGTCCATCGATTCTTGGGCGTCGGCGGTCGGTTTGCGCAGCTGGTTGAGGCAGCGGTTGCGGGCGATCCGGTACAGCCAGGGGCGGAGGTTGATCTCACGCTCGTCGCGCAGCATCGCTTTGTAGGCGTTGACGAAGACCTCCTGCAGGACGTCTTCGGCGTCCTGGGTGGAGCCCAGCATCTGGCGGCAGAAGCCCAGCAGGCGGCCCTGGTAGCGATCGACGATCGCCTCGAAGGCGCCGGCGTTGCCGGCCCGGACCATCGCGATCAGCTTCTCGTCGCCCTGCAATTTGAGCAGGGGCGAGCGGCGGGCAATGAGTCCGCGGCGACTGGCGTGCGTTAGTGCTGATGCCTCCAAGCTCTCCTCCAGGGAAGGCGTTGTCTCACTCAAGGACACGGTAACAGCGCTTTAGTTGCGCTCTCCCAACATTTACGGGGTCTTTATGGCATTGCAGCGCGACTTTCGTGCGCTCTGCGGGCGGGGTACGATCGCCTGGCCCGGGTGGCGAAACTGGTCATACGCGGCGCCCTTAAAAGGCGCTGTCCCTTTGGGGACGTGCGGGTTCGAGTCCCGCCCCGGGCATTCCGGCTTGCCCAGGTCGCCGATACGGCGTCCTCGGTCGCCTGAATAGCGCTGCTATTCAGGCTTCCTGCGTCCTTGTCTCGGCTTCCCTGGACCGCGCCAGATAGGCTCGTACCTATGCAGGAGCACGGGGGGCGGATCGTCGCCAAGGTCTTGAAGTCGCGCGGGGTGGACACCCTGTTCACGCTCTCGGGCGGGCATCTCTTCTCTATCTATGACGGCTGCAAAGAGGAGGGAATCCGGATCCTCGACGTCCGCCATGAGCAGGCCGCCGCCTTTGCCGCCGAGGGGATGGCGAAGGCGACGCGGACGCCGGGCGTGGCGGCGCTGACCGCCGGCCCCGGGGTGACCAACGGGCTCAGCGCGATCGCCGGTGCGCAGGCGAACAACTCACCGATCTGCGTGCTTGGCGGCCGCGCCCCGGAGATGCGCTGGGGCTCGGGCTCGCTGCAGGAGATCGATCACCTTCCCTTTGTCTCGCCGCTGGTCAAGTCGGCGGCGACGGTCAAGAGCCCGGGCGAGATTGCGGCGATGACCGCGGCGGCGCTGGACCTGGCGTCCGCGGCGCCGAGCGGGCCGACCTTCCTCGACTATCCGATGGACGTCGTCTTCACCGAGGCCGAGGTCGACATCCCGGCCGCGCCCGGCGCCGGCGAGGCGCAGCCGGCCGACGGGGTGGAGGAGGCTGCGACGCTGTTGGCCGCCGCCACGCGCCCGGTTGTGATGGCCGGCAGCGGTCTCTACTGGGGCCACGGCGAGGTCGAGCTGCTGGCGCTGGCCGAGGCGCTGGGGATCCCGGTCTTCCTCAACGGGCTTGGCCGCGGCTGCGTCCCGGCCGACCACGAGCTCGCCTTCAGCCGCGCCCGCGGCACCGCCCTCGGTGACGCCGACGTCGCGCTCGTCGTCGGCGTGCCGATGGACTTCCGGCTCGGCTTCGGCAACAGCTTCGGCGAGGAGACGAAGGTCCTCCGCCTCGACGTCGCCCCGAACGAGTTGACCAAGAACCGCGCCCCGGCGATCGACATGGTCGGCGACGTGCGGGCGAGCTTGGCGGCGATCCGCGCCGGCGCCGGCGCGGATCGCGCCCGCACCCGGCCCTGGCTCGAGCAGCTGCGCAACGTCGAGGACGAGAAGCGGGCCGCCGAGCGCGCGGAGCTCGACGATCCGCGCTCGCCGCTGCACCCGGTGCGGGTCTACCGCGAGCTCGGCGAAGTGCTGGACCGCGACGCGATTGTCGTCGGCGACGGCGGCGATTTCGTCTCCTACGCCGGCCGCTTCATCGACACCTACCAGCCCGGCTGCTGGATGGACCCGGGCCCGTTTGGCTGCCTCGGCGCCGGCCCCGGCCAGGCGATCGGCGCCAAGGTCGCCCATCCCGATCGCCAGGTCTGCCTGCTGCTCGGCGACGGCGCCTTCGGCTTCGCCGGGATGGAGTTCGACACGATGGCGCGCCACGGCCTCGGCGTCGTCGGGGTGATGGGCAACAACGGGATCTGGGCGCTCGAGCACCACCCGATGAAGTTCCTCTACGGCTATTCGGTCGCGGCCGAGCTGCGGCCGGAAACGCGCTACGACGAGCTGGTCGAATCGCTCGGCTGCGACGGCGTCCTCGTGCGCCACCCCGACGAGCTGCGGCCGGCGCTGGAGAAGGCGTTTGAGTCGGGGCGGCCGACCCTGGTCAACGTCCTCACCGATCCCGAGGTCGTCTACCCGCGCAAGTCGAACTTGGCCTGAGCGTCGCGCCCGCAGTTACTGAACTGGATTCAGTTGGCCGTTTTGGTGTGCCGGATTGGTCGCTCCGGCGCGTTGGCCCCTAATACAAGAATCGGCCGTCATCGCTGACGGCCGATTCAAGCTGGTCCCTCAGGACGGGCAGGGGTACGTCTTCAGGGACCATTATTTGATGGGCTCAGACGGCGGGAGGCGCCATGATGCGGCAATCGCCTAAGCCCTGTAACCAGGTTGCAAGCGAGGATAGTCCCCACTCGTCCCCGGTAAGGCGATTATGCGCTCGGCTATCCGATGCGTCTAGTCGCCGCGAATGAGCGTACCAAATTCCAGGTAGCAAACAGCTACCTAGTTCTTGTGGTTCGGCCCTCCCAGTAGCCCATTTGGCCTACTCGACCGGTGCGGGCCTTCCACCCGGTACCGAGAATCTCCTCGACCTTATGGCCCAGTTTCCTACTTCAATTCAGTTGCGGAGATGGCGGTTCCGTAGAGGATGTCGTGCTCGGAGACGGTGATCTGCTCGAGCCCGAAGGCGCGCATCGCCTCGACCAGGATGACGACGCCGGCGACGATCGTCTGCGCTCGCTCGGGGTGCAGGCCGGGGATCTCGACCCGCTCGGCGAGCGGGGCAGAGGCCAGGCGCGAGAGCATCCGCTGGATCGAGCGCAGCTCCAGCACGTGGCCGTGGACCCGCTCCGGGTCGTAGGGCACCAGCTCCAGCTCGACCGCTGCCAGCGAGGTCGGGGTGCCGGCGACCGCGATCCCCTCCTCGGCGCCGACGCCGTCCTCGACCGCTGCCTCGATCAGGCCGCGGACGTCGGCGGCCAGCTCTTCGAGCTCGATCGCGGTCGGCGGGTCGGAGCCGATGTGGCGCTCGCTGTGGCGGACGACGCCGGCCTGCAGCGAGGTGTGGAAGTCGATCCGGTTGCCGTGGCCGACGATCAGCTCGGTCGAGCCGCCGCCGATGTCGATCACCAGCGTTGGCCGCGTCGGCGTGTGCTCGGAGCTGGCGCCGAGGTAGGTCAGCCGCGCCTCCTCCTCGCCGTCGAGGACGCGGGCCGAGAGCGCGAAGCGCTCGCGCAGCTCGGCGACGAAGGCGTCCCCGTTCTCGGCGTCGCGGACGGCGCTGGTCGCGATTGCGTCGACCGTCTCGATCCCGAGCTCGGCGATCGTCTCGACGTACTCGCCGACCGCCGCGCAGGCGTCCTCGATCGCCTCGGCCGAGAGCCGGCCCGAGAGGTCGACACCGCGGCCCAGTCGCGTCACCGTGCTGCGCCGCTGCACCGGCGAGACCCGACCGCCGGCGACGTCGGCGATCAGCAACCGCGCCGAGTTGGTGCCGATGTCGATCACCGCGACCCGTTGGGACCCCTGCTCCATCGCGCCACTTTAGAGCGGCGCCAAACCACGAAGTCCGTTGCGCAAACGCGCAGCGGCCCGCCTACTCGCCGCCGAGCTCCATCAGGTTCTCGAGGAAGCTCTTCTTCTTCGACTTGCGCGGCTTCTCGCTCCCCTTCTCCTTCGAGCGCTCCTCGAACTCCCGCTCGTAATGAGAGCCCTCCGCTTCGATCAGCCGCTCCAGCTCGCCCCGGTCCAAGAAGACCCCTTTACAACCGGTGCACTGGTCGACGGTGACGCCGTTGCGCTCGTAGCTGCGCATCTCGCTTTCGCACTTGGGGCAGGTCATGGTCACTCCGGCCCAGGATATCCAGCCGTCATTGCTAACATCGATAGACCGCCGCGGGGTGGAGCAGCCAGGTAGCTCGTCGGGCTCATAACCCGAAGGTCGCAGGTTCGAATCCTGCCCCCGCTATTAGAGAAAGCCCCGCAAAAGCGGGGTTTTTTCGCGCCTAGGGCCATTCGCCACAGGCGCCGCGGGTCACAATCGGGTCACAATTTTGCGAGAAGCCGCCTCAAGGCCAAGACAGAGGGCGCTGCCGCCCTCGCCTAGCTGGGTGTCCAAAGGCACGGTCTCCAAGGCCGGCGATTCCAGGTTCGAGTCCTGGCTGCTCCGTTCGACTATGTTGGCTGCTTAGGCCACATTTCTTCCTGATACGGGATTGTGGTGCTCGCCGAGCTCGTCGCCCCGAAGGTCAGCGAAGGGTTGTTGAAAGTCAGAAAAAGGCTCTTTCGATCCCCTTCATTCCCCCAGGCATCCCCTGTGCTAGGGAAGAATGCAGCTCCATCCGCTGGCCGGCGCGGCGTCGGTACGAAAAGTGTGACGGGTCGGATACGTGCTTGTGCACCCTGGAATATGTCTTTAAGGACCGTTCCAAGCCGCCTCGTCCGCAGCTCGATGATCTCGTTCTCGCCAGGCGTCCGATCACCGGCGGAAGTCACGCCAGGCCGCAGTTAACTCGACATGCCTTGACCGGATCCGCATAGTCTGAGCTCGTGCAGCTCGATGAGACGAGCAACGCGACCATCGCAGCCGAGGCGGCGCTCGCGCCACGTATAGAGGCGGCGTTGCGCGAGGACGGATTCGCGCTTCAGCCCGCGGGCGTCACCCGCGGCGCCACCGAGGCCGCGATGCTGATCGCCGTCGCGGTTCCCTCGATCGTGACGCTGACGCTGCTGGTCGAGAAGCTCCGCCGGTTGAACCTGCCGCGGACCTACATCTACCCCGCCCCTGCCGCGGGAGGTCCCGACATCCGCGTCGGAGGGGACTTGGAGCCGCTCGCCGACCGGCAGCCCCGCGTTCAGGTCGACGAGGGAATGCGTGACGGGCGCATCCTCATCCTCTGGCCCGATGGTCGCGTCGAGGAACTGCCCGACGAGGAGGTCAGCGTAGCGGCACTCGAGCGGCTGCTTAAGCCGCGGCACTCGCCCGATGCCTGAGCCCGACCGGCTCGTGGACGGCGAGGGGATTTCCTTCCGCAGCGGCGACTGGAGGACGGCGATTCGGGAGATCCGCGGTTGCGTCGAGCGCTGCGAGACCATCGGCGAGGTCGCGTCTCTGCTCGAGGCGTTGGGCACCGACGACCTCATGGCGCAGCAGCGTGGGCGCATGCGCTTGGAGCAGCTCGAACGGCTTACCTGGGCGGTCATCGAAGATTCCGACGACTCCCCCGACCGAGAAGCGGCGAGGACCGACGCGCGGGCCGAGGTCGTGCTGGGGGTTTGCAGGGGCGTGGTCGCGCTCTGTTTCGCGATCGCCGATTCTGGGGCGGTCGAAGCGCGACTGGCGCGGCCGCTGCTCGCTACGGCGCGCACGCTGGTCATCGAGGATCTGGAATCCATCTTCGATTTCGAGCTGATGGTCGAGGGAGCGACGTTCCTCGTCCAGATCCTGCTCGAACGCGCCCTGACGGAAAATCGCTTCGACGACCTCCGGATCGCTACCCGGGTGTTCCAGATCGTCGCCGACGCCCGCCACGAAGACGTTGCGCCGTCCAATCTGGCCGCGCCGGCCCTTCTCCAGTGCCTCTTGGAAATGCCGGTCTTCAATCAGCGCGAGATCCCCGAGCGGCTGGCGATCATCGAGATGCTCCACGACTGGCTCACGCCTCTGAAGGAAGCCGGGCGGCTTCCCGACCCCGTACCCGAGTTGCTCGAGCGGGCCGCGCGGGCCGATCGCGATTCGTTCTCCGCGACCGAGGACTACGGGCCGTACCTGGAGACCGTCACCCGCCTCGAAGGCGCCTACGAGGTGACCGGGAACTCCGCCTACCTCAACGACCTGATCCTTTACTGCGAGCCCGACAGGGACGGCGAGTCAGATGAAGAAGCGGCGCATCGACTCGATCAGCTAGCCCTTTTTCTGCGCCGCCGCGCACTCGGCAGGGGCAACGCCTCGGACGTCTGGAGGGCGCGGGAGTACCAGCTTCGAGCGCTTCGGCTCACCGGCCCCGACCACCCGAGTTGGAGGCACTACAGCAACGGCGTGGCGGCCTCCGAATACGCGTTGGCGATCGCCAGCGGCAGCTCGGTCGCGGACCAGATCGAGCGCCTGCGAGCACACCTGCCGCAGTTGCCGCTCGGCTCCGACGAAGGCGACCCCAGCGTCGCCGCCGAGGCCTGTGCGCTGAGTCTCATGATGGAGCTGACTGCCGCCGCCCAGCACGAGGACGAGGCCGAGAAGCCCGCCCTCCTGCAGCGTTCGATCGTCGCGGCAACGGAGGCCCAGCGGCTCTTCGAGGCCGCCGGAGACACTGACGATGCCTATGAGATGTCGCTGCTCGCGGAGGCTACGAAGGGACTCGACGCGGCCGTCCGCGAAGGAATCTACGACGAACGGGGGACCCGAGCTCTCGCCGAGTCGATCGAACCCACTCGTCGCCACACTAGGTTTTTGCCGACGACCTTGGCGATCACTAGGTGGATGCTCGCGGCCGCTCCCGACTCGCGTGACCCGTTGATCGAGGCGCTCGGCAAGCGCGACTCCGACCGACCGATCGGGAAGACCTCGAAGCAGCTCTTCGATTTCGAGGTGCTCCGCTGGCTGGCCGTCGGCATCCTGCTGAGGGGGGACATCGCCTCCGCTGACGGATTCGCTCGGGCTGTCTTCCGCGAACGACTCCAGGAGCTGATCGGCCGGGCGCTCTCCTGCGGGGCCGCCGACGTCGCGCGGGAAGGCGCCGACGCGCCGCTCGCCGCGAGCACCCAGATCGTCGGCGAGGCCGCCGTTCAGCTTGCGCTCGCGGGTGAGTGCGGCGAAGCCGCGCACCTGGCCCAGATATCGGTCGCCGTGCGCGCCAACAACGCACTGCTCAGCCGGGTCCGTCGCGAAGGTATCGACGTCGAGCAACTCGCCCCGTCTCAGGGTGAGAGCGCCGCCAGTCTGATCGCGATCGTCGGCTGGGAGACAACGGTGGTGCTGCTGAGGCTGCCCGGCGACGAATGGACATTGGTGGCCTCCCATCCCTCGGAGGGCCTCGCCGACCTCGACCGCCGCGATTGGGTCGGCGCCGAGCACACGGCGGCGGGGCTGCTCTCCTTGAAGCATTGGCTCGACCGCCTCGAGCCGGTTCTCTGCGAGACCTTAGCTTCTTCGGTGCTCCGCGCCCAGGCTGCCGTCGACACTCCCGTCCTCTGCCTCGGGACGGGGTGCCTCTCGCACTACCCACTGGGCCTGCTCGCGGCCCGGCGGCCGGAGATCGCTCTGCCGCTGCCGATTACGACCGGCCTTCTCGTCGACCAGGCCGCGCTGATGTTGCGGGACCCAGTCGAGGCTAAGCGGTGCGCCTTCTTTGCCGGCGCGTCGAGTGTCGCGGGGGTCGGGTCGGTCGACATCGAGTCCGACCTTGATGCGATTCACGCCGCCGGCCTTGATGTCGAGGTTCTCGGGGCGGGGAAGAGCCGCGGCGAGGCGAGTGTCTGGCCACCGCCCGGCGCGGCCGACGTTCTCCACTACGCCGGTCATCTCGAGCCTGCCGGTCCAGATCTGACCGAGATCGTTCTCGCTGACGGCTCCCGCCTCGAGACGTCGGCGATCCGCCGTACCGATCTTCGCGCCTTGAGGGTTGCGGTCCTGATGTGCTGCCACTCGTCGTCGCCGCGCCGCGCCTTCTCGGGGGAGCAGATCCAGCACCTCGCTGGCGCCTTCCTGGAGGCCGGCACGGCAGCCGTCGTGGCGAGTATCTGGCCGGCTTTCGACTTTCCGTCCCGGCTCTTCAATCTGCGCTTCTACGAGCTGCTGGCTTCGGGAGCCGACCTTTCGAGCTGTTTCTCGGCCGCGGTTCAGGCGATCCGCACGCACCGGGTGGAGAAAATGTTCCCCTTTGCCCACCCCGTCTTCTGGGCAGGCTTCGCCCTCTACGTCGGCGTCGGGTCGTGGCTCCCCGCACGTGCCGCCGTTGACCACTAGCTGCTTGAAAGAGTTTCTCGCGGAGGACCGAAGCGCCCGGGGAATATGGATTCGCTAGGGGCAGCGCCGCCTCTGCAACTATGGTTGACGAGCGTCAACTCTTTCCAGCCCGAACCGGAGGGACCGATGGCCAGCGCGCACGACGTCGCCGCCTACATCACCGAGAAGCGTGGCGAGATGTCCGCAATGAAGCTGCAGAAGCTCGTCTTCTACGCGCAAGCGTGGCACCTCGTCTGGGAGGAGGAGCAGCTGTTCTCCGACCGAATCGAGGCGTGGGCGAACGGTCCCGTTGTCCCGTCGCTCTATCGAGAGCATCGCGGTGATTTCAAGGTGAAGGCTTGGCCCAGCGGCGACTCTTCAAAGCTCTCCAAGGAGCAGTCAGAGTCGATCGACGCTGTCCTTAAGTTCTACGGGCCGAAAAGCGCACACTTTCTCAGCGAATTGACTCATGAGGAGGCACCTTGGCGTGATGCTAGGGAGGGCCTTGCCCCCAGCGCTCGAAGCTCTAGAGAAATCACGCCAGCGGCGATGGCTGAGTTCTACGCCTCGCTCTAGGTCCGCTTCTTCTTCGACGGGCAGACCTGGTGGAGAGGGTCCCACCAGACCGGGTAGAAGACATGTCCGTCGCGGTGGCCCCAGATTCTCTCCAGCCCGGACACCCGCAGCTCCCACAGGCAGTCAAGGTCGTCTAGCTCGATCTCCGCCAGGCGCTTGTTTGCTTCCGGGCACAAGGCGTCGGGCTCGACGCGCTTGTGCCTAGGGCCAAATACTTCGGCCGGTCGCAAGGCCTCGAGTTGATGAAAGAACTCAAGAACGTGGGCCAAGACCGTCGGTTCGATCTTGCTCCAGCCCCAGGGTCCCCCGAGGTCGACGAAGGAAAATCCCCAGATCACCGTCGGATCGTCCGAGTTCGGCTTTCCGGCTGCCGTGCGCTTTGGCTGCTTGGTTGGCCGAACTCTGGCACCGAGGATCGGCTTCTTTTTCTTCTTAGGGCTCATCACCATTTCTCCCGAATGGCGAGTTGAGCTTGTGGTGGCTGACGCTGGTGAAGCCGAGCCTTGCACGCGGGGTCTTGCGGGAGACCAGCCAGGTCGACAGCAGTCCCAGGTCTCGTAGCTCTTCCAGACCGCGCTGAAGGGTGTCGGCCGAGATGCCATACCACTGAGATGCGCGCTCGGTGACCAGCGTGAACGTCGTTTTCTGGCTCAACGCGATAAGCAGAACTGCCTTAGCCGGCAGGCTCAGCTGCTGATGCCAGCGATCGGTGAAGTAGATGAAAGGGAAGCGAAAGAATCCCCGCGGCTCTCCTTTTTTTGGGCGGGCGTACTCTCGCCCAGACCCGTCCTCAGTCAGGAGATAGACCTTGCGGAGGCGATGGTGCCGTTCGCTGCAGATCAGCTGTTTCTGCTCGAGCCACGACCAGTTCTTGGACACCGTGGTCTCTGAGCCGACCGTCTGTCGCATGTCCAGGGCGCGCGCCCAGGCCATCGCCGCCATCTCGACATCCCACGGCGGGGCGCTTGCGGTGCAGTTCAGGAGCAGGAACAGATCCAAGGCGAGCTCCCGCCGGTCGCGCACGAACCACCGGAGCGGCGCTTCCATCCCTTCGCCAGACGGATCTTGCAAGAAGCTGCGGCGGATCGGGGTCGTTCGCCGGCGCCGCTGGCGCACTGGGTTCAGGAGGTCATTGAGGGTCTCCTCGGACGTTGCCGCACCCTCCTCGACCCCAGTTGCCTCGCCGGTTTTCTCCCGATCCGCCATCGTGTCGAGTTTGTCACAACAGTCTGCCGACTCAAGCCGAATCCTGGGACTCAAGGCTGCCTTGCCAGCGGGTGCTTATATACAAACCCTATAAGTCCATAAGCAATTCCCGAAATCTAAGTCCATGCAACTCCGGTTGCCAGTTAGTCGGAACGCGCGCGTGGACTGTCAAATCAGCGGTCTCATGCCTTGGCTGCCGGCGGGATCTCGCTTGACCGGCTCGAATCTCGCTTGACCGGCAGCTCGGCCCCTCGCCCTGGCTATTCCGACCGATTGCGGCACTAGCTTCGAGCGGGTGAGCTGGATGATTCTCAAGAGGCCAGAACACGTCGCGGGGGGTTCCTGCGACGGCATCGCGTGGACGTGGCGCCTACGGGACGACGCGGGGCACGAGCGAGTCCTCACGTTCCAGGTAACCGGCACGGCGATGAGCATGGCCGCTTCTGCATTGCCGCCGCGGGGCCCTCGCGCCCGGGCTTGCGCAGGGCGCTCCGAGGTGGAGAGGGTTTCGTGCTGGGATATCCCGCCGGACCGGATCGAGCTCGGATCGCTCGGTATCCGGACCTGGGGCGGAGCCCAGCAGCTGAACCCGTAGGACTGGATCGCCGGGGGGAGGCGTTCTGAGCTGTCTTTGCTCCCCGCGGCTCCTGGCTCGATGCCGAAGTTCGCCTTGAGCCTGGCAGCGGCTGGTAGGCGCTCTACGCCGCTGCCGGTAGTCCCCACGTTGCCTGTCGCGCCTCCCCGTCCGCCTCCGGACGGCTCGGCGACATTCGTCATCGAGCCAGGAGGGTGTCCCGAATCGACCATGTTGAATGGCGCCGTCTGAACCTAGACCAAGAGGTCAAGCTGGCGGACGCCAGGCTCCTTGCAGATTGCGCCCCTGATCCGCGTCAGACGAACTGCTTTGTGCGTTTTCGAGTAGGCCGCATATTTCTTGACGATTTCCCAGGGGAGCCACCAGGCTTCTCTCAACGCATAGTTGTACTCGAAGACGACCGCGACCACGACATCAAACTGCCGATCCGCGAACGTCGAATCATGCACTCCGCGAAGGACTCCGAAGTTGCCATAGGTGCCCGCTTTGCGCACTCGCCTTGACTTGACCTGGACCCGAGTCTTACTGCGGTCCGCGAGCCGCAGGTCGAACCCCTTGTAGGAGTTGGCCTGCAACTCGACTCCGAAGCGTCGGGCGACCAAATACTCGGCGTAGTCGCCGGTCGGCAGATTGTTGGAGCGAGTGATCTCTCGGTCCCGCAACTCGTCAAGGACGGCGACGTGGAGGGCAAGAAGATCGCTGTCCTCTTTCGGAAGTCGAGGCTTCTTCATCGCTGTCCTTCGAGGCTCGCCTTGTAGTCCACTACTGGCCTTACATCGAATCCATGCTTCTGCAGCCTCGCGCGGTGGAACCGGCGTTGAATCGGCATGTGGAACTTGGCATCCGCTTCCGGAATTCCGGCTGCCAGAAATTGATCCCGAAGCGACAAGGATGCTTCGAAGTGCTGCACGAAGATCAGTTGCACGGTGGCCTCAAGGCTGCTCGGAACGGGCCAGCACAGTCCGTC
The DNA here is from genome assembly GCA_036265715.1 of Solirubrobacterales bacterium. GTDB lineage: Bacteria > Actinomycetota > Thermoleophilia > Solirubrobacterales > 70-9 > VAYN01. The sequence goes on from DATAON010000076.1 coordinate 25,690, forward strand.
GCCCATGTCTATCCAGACGAGCGGCTGATGACTCAGCCAGTCGTCAATCATGTTCGGCCGCACTCTCAAAGTGAAGCGCTGCTCCGGGTTGCGCTCCCAGTCGATCCAGTTGCAGCCGACCGACTGGACTTGGCAGTCATCTATGAGCAGGCCAGAAGGTCCACAAAGCCCGTCGATCAGGGGCTTCAAGATGTTGTCGAGGTCGGGAGTGCCGAGCGTATGCGGAGACTCCCAGCGGCGCTTTTCGTGGAGAAACCATTCGATTTCGACGCCCACCTCGCCGGTTAGGAGTCTGCCTGGCACCTTCGCGGCTTCTCGGACGGCCTCTTCAAGTCGCCTGCGAGCGCTCTGGCTGCCCTGAAACGAGACTGGCGCAAAGTCAAGCTCGACCACGTAGTCAGGTAGCGAAAGCGCCTCGGTTTTCTCAGACTCTCCGTTCACGCAGGGCAAGCGTAGGCCGTCCGTTGTCTGGGTCCTTTGGTTGCTGCTCAATCCGGCATGACTTCTAGGCTCCTCCTTCTTGCCTGCACAGGACAACACCGTCGCCATTGTCGCTATCGCCGTGTCTGGCGGCGTGGGCTTGGTCGCCGCTGTGCTCGCTCCACTTGCGGCTCATTTCCGGCAGAGGGCGGCGCTTCAAGAGGAGAGCGACAGGCTTGATCGACAGCTCGCTCATGACCGCCTCCTTCGAGACTTGGCCGAGCTCCGCGAGCGCGTTGACGAGGTGGTCGCAATGGGGGAGGCGGCGCTATCGGCTGTCTGCACCGCTCGGCTCCATTTCAACGCAGGGCACTACGGAGTGTGCGATCAGGAGCTTCGTCAGGCGTATGGGTGCTTGGGGCAATATGGGTTCAAGGAACGGCGAGTGATGCTGCGCACGGGGCGCGACCATCCCTTGGTTGGCGCCCTTGCTCGTTTTCGTGAGCGAGTTCAAGCCTTGTACAGCCTCGTCGAGACTCAGACGAGCCAACGACAGGCTGTGCCACTCGATCAATGGACCGCAAGAATGGCCGAGGTAGGTGCATCCCAGACGGGAGTCGTCGAGGCGGGAATGGCTAACATCGGGTCTCGGATCGAATAGACGACATGGGCGGCGCCCTACCCCGTATCTGCGGTTGGAGACTTCGCCGTTGGCGCGGTCCCGACGGGACGCCGGTCCTCCGGGCGCAAGCCCCCTGCCTAGCGACCGCCGCGCGGCGTCGCGAGCTTTAGGACGAGGAAGAGGACGGCGATGCAGTCCGACGTTCGTGCACTTGGCGAGGAACCTATCGCCGCCGATCGGCGCTTAGCGCCTTCGACGCCCGCGCGCCGTCCTTCGCGAGCTCGTCGGCAACTCCGTTCTGCCCCCTGGGAATCCGAGCGAACGTGACCCGCCCTGGTGGATACCGGGCCTTCTGCGCTTCGACTTCCTTCTTGAGCTGGATCAGGTGCTCGGCCCGCGCACGTGATGCCCCCGTGAGGTGGCCGAAGACCACCGGCGAGTCCATCCGCACGTGAGCCGACGTCGCGCCCGCGTCGGCCGCGGCCCGCAGCGCGTTCCGAACCGCCTTGTACTCGGCAACGTTGTTCGTCGCGTCGCCGAGCGCTTCCGAGCCGAGCAAGCGCACGCCGCCCACGACGACGTACCCTGCCCCGGCGGGACCGCCGTTCGGCATGGCAGCGCCGTCGCACCAGATGTAGACCTTCATCTCTGTCTCCAGTCGATCGTCGCGCGATCTGGAAACTACCGGTAGGGCTTAGGGGGCATTCGCGAACGCCGGCCCAACCGACGATGAACAACGACGCCAGCTAGGCCAGCAGGCCCGCAAGCTGGCGTAAGCTAGAGAGGAGCGGTTATGGCAGACAGCACCCAAGAAATCGAGCTGGTCATCGAGCCCCAGGACGAGGGCGGCTACCACGTCTACGCGCCCGACCTTCCTGGTCTCCACACCCAGGGCGAGGACATCGACGACGCGATGGCGAACGCCAGCGAGGCGGTCGCCCTCTACGTCGAGGGCTTGCGCGAAGACGGCGAACCGCTCGACAGCGGCGTGATCCGCCGTTCGATTCCCCTACCCGCGTGAGCTCGCGCCAGCCGGTCGTCTCCGGCGAGCGCCTGATCAAGGCGCTTCGCAAGGAGGGCTGGGAAGTCGTCCGCCAACGCGACAGTCACGTCCGCTTGAAGAAGACCGGGCGCCGACACGCGCTCGTCGTCCCGCTTCACCGGGAACTCCGTCGCGGCACCCTCGCCGGCATCCTGCGCGATGCCGACCTCAGCGCCGATGACTTGGTGAAGCTCCTCCGCTAAGTCCGGCTCTTAGAGTGAGCGGCGGGAGTCCGTCGCTGCACTACCCACCCCCTGACCCATAACCTCGGCTCCGCGCGTCGAAGCGGGGACTTTACGAGTGGGGTGGAGGCGTCATGGATGCAGCGACTCAGACGGCACTTGTTGAGAACGGGGTTGCCTCCTGGCTAGTGGAGGCGATCGAGCAGCTTCCGCGTGCCTCGATGGATGATCTCGATGGTCTTCTTGTCACCGTCGGGGAGCCAGTCATCCCCGAGGAGACCAAGGCGAATTGCCGGTGCCATTTCGTCGCTCGCGACGCAAATGACCGCCCCCGAGTGAACGCCTTGACGAAGACGCTCGCGAAACACGCGATGGCCTTCTGCATCCCCCGCACTCGCATAGACGAAGCCGCTGCCTACTACGCCGAGACGAAATCACCGGAGAAGTTCAGTGAGCTGGAGAGTCAGACTCGCTCCCTCTTCACCAAGCTCGAGAAGTCGGGAGAGGGGGGAGAGCTCCTGCTCTATCTCCTTCTCGAAGCGGCGCTTTCGATCCCGCAGATCCTTTGCAAGATGCCGCTGAAGACCAACGCCGAAATGCACGTTCACGGAGCAGATGGCGTTCATGCTCGACTGCTGCCCAACGGCAACCTTGCTCTCTATTGGGGAGAGTCAAAGCTGTATGCCTCGGTCAACGGCGCGATTGATGCGTGCTTCGAGAGTGTCGCTCCCTTTCTTTTGGACGAGGGCGGGACCGATGTGACCGAGCGCGACTTGATGCTCGTTCGTGAAAACGTCGACGCCGGCGATCCTGACGTGACCGCTGCGCTTGCCCACTACTTCGAGAATGAGGCAGGCGCGGCCAAAGTCGAGTTTCGGGGTGCCTGTCTCATCGGATTCAGCCTTGACGACTACCCGCATCCGTTTGGTGAGGACGGCAAGACGATCAGCGAGCAGGTCGCCACCGCCATCGACGGATGGCAGAAACGGATCGCTAAGCAGATTGGCGAGCACAAACTTGAAGCCTTCGAGTTCGAGGTCTTCTGTGTGCCTTTGCCCTCGGTCGCTGACTTTCGCAAGGCGCTACGAGAACGGCTGGGCTTGACCGCATGACCCCCGAGGACCTGGCCGAGGTCATTCTCTCCGGGCCCCGCTTTCAGTCTCACCTGTCGGCGATCACGCTCACCTCGATCCTGCAGGACCTGCCGGCGATCTCTCCCGCACAAGCGCCCGCCGAGATCGACTGGAATCACGCACTCTTTTGCTGCAGCGCGCTGACGACTGCATCTTCCGAGAAGGCGCAGGAGGCCGCGTTGCGTGTAGCGCAGGGCTGCCTGTCCACCAAAGCGGCTGAGCCGGGACATCACACGGCCGCCGCCGTGCTCTTGGAGCGCCTTGGCAATCGACCAGCGGTAGAGCTGGCAGAGCGCCGCGAGCTTGTCGACGTCGACGCCTGGGATCAGGCACCCGCGCCGTTGCAGCTCGACGTCATCCATAGCCGCCTGGCTCTGACGATCTCGGTTGCTGACGGAGAGTCGATCGCAGCGAACCGATTCCAGCGTGAGTTCTGGAACCGAGCCTCGAATTACTTGTGGCTCAGCGTGTCAGCGCCCACCTCGGCCGGCAAGTCATACGTGGTGAAGCGATGGTTCGGGGAGCGCCTCGCCGCGACCGAGGGATTCCGCGGTGTGTACTTGGTGCCCACGAGGGCGTTGATCGAGGAGGTCACTAACGACCTTCGCGCCCACTTCCCCAAAGAGGTTGGCATCTACGCCTTGCCCTGGGACGGCGACATTGGGTCCAAAGAGAAGGAGATCCACATCCTGACCCAGGAGCGGCTGCACTTGCTTCAACAGCGGTTTCCTGACTTCGCTCCCGATCTGCTCTTCGTCGACGAGGCTCAGAAGTTTGGAGACGATTCTCGCGGCGTCCTGCTCCAGCGCGTTCTCGATGAGGCGGTACGTCGAAATCCGAGCGGCCAGGTGCTTTTCGCAAGCCCGCTCACCCTCAATCCGGAGTTGCTACTTGAGGGTGCCCCAGCTGGAGCCGATGCCGAGGCGTTGACGAGCGAAACGATCACCGTCAACCAGAATCTGCTTTGGGCGAATCAGGTTCCAAGGAAGCCGAAGACATGGGCGATCAAGCAAGTCTTCGACGGCGAGGCGACCGATATCGGCACGTTTGAGCTGCCTGCGCGACCGTCGCCTGAGAGCAAGAGGCTGACTCTGGTCGCCGTTGCGTTGGGCGGCACCGACTCAGGCAACGTTGTCTATGTCAATGGTGCCGGGGCTGCCGAGAAGGCGGCGCTCCAGATTCACGATGCGTTGGGTGAGGCTTGCGACATCACTGATCGCGCGGAGATTGCCGAGCTGCGCGAGCTTGTTCAGAAAACGATACATAAGGACTACGCGCTCGCAACTGCACTAGAGAGGGGAGTGGCATTCCACTACGGGAATATGCCCCTGATAGTTCGGGCGCAGATCGAGAAGCTCTTCCGACTCGGCGTCATTCGCTACCTGGTCTGTACCTCGACTCTGCTGGAGGGGGTCAACCTGCCCTGCCGGAATCTCTTTGCGAGAGGACCGAAGAAGGGCAACAACCGCCCGATGTCGCCTGCGGACTTCTGGAATCTCGCCGGGCGTGCCGGCCGCTGGGGCAAGGAGTTCCAGGGGAACATCGTCTGCGTCGACACCACCAAGGAGAACCTTTGGCCGAAGGTGCCGCGCTCGCGGGCACGCCAGCCGATCCAGCGTGCTTCTGATCAAGTCGCAACGGACCCCGCCGGCTTGCGGGCCTACATCGAGGCGGAGACCCCTGTGCAGGCTGGGCGTGCGGACCCGGTGCTGGAGTCCGTGTTCAGTTTCATGGCAACCCGCGTCGCCCAGGGCGTCAAGCTCAAGGACATTCCCGGCATGGCCCTAGGGGATCAGGTCGACTCCATCGAAGCGCAAGTCGCGAGTGCGCTGGAGTCGGTCGAAGTCCCGGTCGAGATCATCGCTGGGCATCCGGGGATTAGCCCATTGTCGATGCAGCGGTTGCTCCTCTACTTCCGCGAGAAGGAGGACCCGGTGTCATTGCTGCTCGCGATGCCCGAGAGCGACGATGCCGTCGAGAGCTATGTGATGGCCATCGGGCGAAGCAGCCGCTATCTAGGGGGCGAATTCGGCCTTGGAGGCCGCCAGTGGATTTTGGCGATGCTGGTCGCCAATTGGATGCGCGGACACCCGCTTGCGCGTCTGATCGCGGCCCGGATCAGCTACTACGAGAAGAAGGGTCCAGTCAACGTCGCAACGATGATCCGGGCTGTCATGGATGACGTCGAGCAGATCGCCCGCTTCGAGGCTCCGAAGTACCTCGCCTGTTATCTCGACGTCTTGAAGTTCCATCTCGACCAAATCGGTAAAGCTGATCTGGCGGCTGAGATGCCAGACCTGACGATGATGTTGGAGCTGGGCGTTTCGCGGGACACCGAGCTCGCCTTGATGGGGCTTGGGCTGTCGAGGACGAGCGCTGTTGCCCTCTCGGGGATCATCGTCGCCGACGATCTCAGTCGAGAGCAGGTCGCCGCATGGCTTCTCGACCACAATGTTGAGGGGCTTGACCTTCCCGTCCTGATCAAGACGGAGATAGCCGACCTAGTGGAGACCCTCCGACTGGCGGAGGCAGCTTGAGCAGCGCGGCCTCGTCCTGACGCGGGTACACAAACGGGTCACAATTTGAGCGAAAGTGGGGTCAGCTCAGACCAACTCGGACCGCTTGAACAAGCCAAAAACCAGCCTGGTCAACCCCGCCTAGAAACCTCATAACCCGAAGGTCGCAGGTTCGAATCCTGCCCCCGCTTTCGTCTTTCTGGGGACGCAGACAAAGGGGTTCAAAGTCGGCTATGGGGAAACACTTGGGGCAACACGAGCTTTGCGAGAGGTCGATCTGGCCCTTGCCCAGCGAGCGCTGACCGCAGCCACGAAGCCCCGCGCGGCGAGAGAGGAGCGTAATCGCCAGTACCGACCTTGTATCGATCGCTCAGTCGGGTCCATGCCGAGGCGGTGACGTCCACTTAACTGGCAAAATGCGAGCGTGCCAGGATTCACGAGTACCAATACGCGCCCACTACTACGTCGTTTTCACGAAAGAGCGGATGCCGCTTCTGCGGTGATGCGGCTCGCGCCGTCCGCTCGGCGGTGTGGTCTTGGCGGCCACCGCGGCACCCTCCACTCGACAAGATGACCCACGATCCACTCGACTTCGCCGAGGAGCTCGGACGAAAGCTCGCTACCCGGTCGCGCCATGTCTGCGCCCTCTTCGGGGCCGGGGTTTCCCGCGCCTGTGGCTTGCCTGACGTGTCCGGGTTGCAGAAGGCGGTCGCCGAGAAGCTCGGCAAGACCGATCGTAAGGCCTTCGAAGCGCTGCTCGAAGATCGCAGCCTTGAGGAAGGCCTCTCGCACCTGCGGCGCGTCGCCGCGCTCCTCGGCGACGACCAGGAGCTAGCGGGGTTGGATAAGAAGGGCCGAAGACCTCGACGCAAAGATCTGCGCTGCCATCGTCTCCAGTCTCGATCACGAGGACGAGAAGATCGCACCGATGCAAAAGCTCGCCGCATGGGCGGTCGGCAGCTCCTACCACCGCGCCCTTGAGCTTTTCTCCGTCAACTACGACCTGGTCCTTGAGACTGCGCTCGAGCAGCGCAAGGCACTGTGGTTCGACGGCTTTGTCGGGGCGATCAAGGCGCCCTTTCGCATCGACCTGGTTGAGGGCTTCTCGGCTGACGCTTCGCTGCCAGCCGAGTTCATCCGCCTCTGGAAGCTGCACGGCTCCCTCAACTGGGCCTGGGAGAGGGACTCCGGCTCGATCATCCGCCTCGGGCGCCCAGCCGGCGGCTCGGAAACCGCCGCGATTTATCCGGCCGACACCAAGTACGAGGAATCGCGGCGGGTCCCGTTCGTCGTCCTCATGGACCGCTTCCGTCGTGCCCTGAATGAACCCGAGACCCTGCTGCTCGCCTCGGGCTACTCCTTCAACGACCCCCACATTGACGAGCTGATCTTCGAAGCCGCTATTCGCCACCCTCGTTCGGAGTACGTCGTGTTCTGCCACTCGACGATTCCCGAGCAGCTCGCCAAGACCGCCGAAACGACTCCCTCGCTTTCGGTCCTGACCAAGACCGAGGCGATCCTCGGGACCCAGCGCGGCGATTGGCAAACCGAAATGGATGACAAGGGCGCGGAAAAATCCGCTCCGGGCGTCTGGGAGAGCGGCGAGTTCGTACTTTCGGGGTTCGAGGGCCTGGCTGCATTCCTGGCTCGCTCCGCGCGCATCGCAGCCGACGACGATGAGTGAGAGCGATCCGACCTGCATCGGGCGCGTCCGTCACGTGCTCGGCTCCGACGTCACCGTCGCGCTCGATCCCGCGCTGGCCGGCGTCCAGCCGATATTTCGCGGGAAGCTGCAATCCGTAGGGCAGATCGGCTCGATCGTGCGCTTTCCGCAGGGGCCAATCAGCCTCGTTGGCGCCGTCACTCTGGTCGGTATCGCCGAGCTCAACTCACCGTTGCCGCCGGTTGAGAATGTCCAGGTCGGGGAGCGCTGGCTGAAGGTGCAGCTGCTCGGAGAAATCAACAGCCTCGAGCGCTTTGAGCGCGGCATCTCCAGCTACCCCGGCCTCGATGACCCGGTGCACTTCTCCACCTCCGAGAATCTGCGCCACGTCTTCCCGAGCGAGGGGGAGGAGATGATCCGCTTTGGCTCGCTCTCTTCGGCGCCCGACATCCCGATTTGCCTTGACGCCGCCAAACTCGTCCTCAGGCACACGGCTGTGGTCGGTTCAACCGGAGCTGGCAAGACCAGCGCCGTCGCCGAGTTGTTGCAAGGGATGATCGCCGAGGGTTGGCAGGGGGCAAACGTCGTCGTCATCGATCCCCACGGCGAGTACGCGAGGGCAATCGGGGAGAAGGGCAGCGTCCGCAGCGTGCTGAATCCGAAAAAGCGCCTGCGCGTTCCCTACTGGGCGCTCGAGGCCGAGCAGGTGCTGCGGGTCTTCACCGGCGTCAAGATCGGCAAGGCGGTCCTCGATCGCTGGAGCGATCTCGTCGCACAGGCTCGGGTCGAGTTCGTCGAGGCTGCCGAGTGGCTCGACCTCGACCCTGCCGCGATCACCGCCGACACCCCCGTTCCCTTCGAGATCCGTGAGGTCTGGCACCAGCTCGACTACGAGAACAACGAAACCCGGGAAGAGAAGGGCGATCCGAGCACGGTAAGGATCGAGGAGAAAGGGAACCCGGCCGCCCTAAAGCCGACTCGCTTCACCCCCTACAAACCGGCGGGCGGCAAGCCCGATCGCGGTCCTCGCTATGAACACTTCGGGCAGGTTCCCGAGCAGCTACGTCTCGCCCTGTCCAACCCCGATTTTGCCTTTCTGCTGGAGCCCGCGGCCGATCCCAAGGGGAAGGACCCCTTGGAGGAGGCGATGGTCGAGTGGCTTGGTGGGGACGCGCCGATCTCGGTACTCGACTTCAGCGGTGTCCCCGCTTCGGTCACCGACCGGGCGATCGGCGTCGTCCTCGGCCTCCTCTTCGAGTTGGCTCTTCGCACCGAGGAGAAGGGCCCGGGAATCGGTCGGCCTCGCCCGGTCCTCTTCGTGCTCGAGGAGGCGCATCGCTACCTCGGCGAGGGGGCCAATGAGATCACCCACGAAGCCGCCGCCCGCATCGCTCGCGAGGGTCGCAAGTACGGCGTCGGGTTGATGATGGTGACCCAGCGCCCCAGCGAGCTGCCCGAGACGGCGCTCGCCCAGTGCGGGACCCTCATCGCCCTGCGCCTGACGAGTAACAAAGACCAGAGCCAGATCAGGTCGGCGCTGCCCGACAACGTCACCGGTCTCGGGGACGTGCTTCCCTCGCTTCGCACCGGTGAGGCCGTGGTCAGCGGCGAAGCGATCGTGCTGCCTGTTCGCACCACGATCCGCAAACCCAATCCCTTCCCAAAGGCTGAAGACCCTGAACTCGCGCCCTGGCGCGAACTCTCGGGCGCTCCGGATCTTGCCCCGGCCCTCGCCAAGTGGCGGGGCCTCTACGACGAGGAAAAGGAGGATGAGGAAGAGTGAGCGAGATTGAGTGGATTGAGGTCGGCGACTCCGAGCGGATCGTTGCCATGGCCTACGACGAGGGGTCCGAGGTGATCTACGTCCGCTTTCCGGATGGGGTGGAGTGGCTCTATGAAGCCTGTCCGCCGCCAGTCTGGAGCGAGTTCACCGCCGATGGGCAGAGTAAGGGCCGCTACATCTTCAGCGAGCTCAACCACAAGCCCAACCGCCGCCACGGCTAGGCCTGGCGGCAGCGAAGCCCCAAGGGCGACTACACGAGAAGGGTGACTCGATGGCTAGGGCAGCAGGGGCTGGCGCCGGCGGTGCAGATAGCTCAGTCGCGTACGAGCTCCGCAAACTCGGCGTGAAGGGTGTCCTCGTGCAGATGGCCGAGCGCGGCCAACTTCTCGACCTGAAGTGCGAGATGCCGCAGTGCTACCACCACAAGGGTCGAGCCGCATTCGATCCGGTTGCGAAGACGCGCGCCAAGTGGGCGCCCTCGCCCGACCACTACCCGACCCTCAAGTCGGCTGGCGGACAGCTCCGCCCCGAGAACGTTCGGCTGTCCCACACAGAGTGCAACCAGCGGGATTACACCCGGCGCAAGCAGATCGGGACACTGCTCGCGAAAGGCAAGTCCCTCGCCGAGATCGCCGAGGATCTGAACGGCAGGAATGTCCTCCCGGCCCACGGCACGAACCGATGGACTGCCGCGATGGTGCGCAAGGCCTACGTGTCCTAAGTCGGCCGTAGAAAGACCAACAAATGGGGCAACGTGCTCCACAGATTCCAGCCGATCTCAGCTGATCTCGATCTCGCGAAATTGGCTTGAAGCCTAGTTCCACGTAGTCCAGCCGAGCCAGCGGGCCACGCTTATAACCCGAAGGTCGCAGGATCGAATCCTGCCCCCGCTATTTCGTCTTCTGGGATTGCAGGCAAAGACGTCCGAAATGGGGCATGGGGCAACGCCTGGGATCGGGATGGCGGCGAGCTGGCGAGGTCCGCTGGGGTTGGCGGCGTGCCCGCTCGCCGCTAAACTCAAGTCTCTGTGACTAAACAGGGTATAGCGAGGCAAAAGCATTGCCTCGACCAGCAAACTCGACGAAGGAAAAATCATGAAGCGCAAGCTCGGGTCTCTTGGTCTCATGCTGGCCGCGGTGCTCGCGGTCGGTGTCTCAACCGCCTCCGCTGCCAACTTCTTCAGCGCAGTCCATCCGCAGAGCGTCAGCGGCACCCAGACGACCAACCACGTGTTCACCACGAACGCCGGCACCGTGACCTGTAAAAAAGTGACGTTCACTGGCACCACGGCCGCCAGCGTAAGCGCTACGCAGACACTGACGCCGGACTACAGCGAATGCACCGCGTTCGGCTTCATCAGCGTGCCGGTCGACGAGAACGGCTGCGGCTACATCTTCAACGCCAGCGGCACAACCGAAGTCGAGTGCCCCGAAGGCAAAAAAATCGAAATTACAGTTCCGTTCTGCACCGTTACCGTCGGCCCGCAGCACATCGCCGGCGGCATGAGTTATTCCAACAACGCTGGTGAAACCGACATCGTCGCGACGTCGAACATCAAATCCGAAATCGACTACGACGAATGCGGGACCAGTAGGACCAACGGCTCCTACACCGGCGCCACTACAGTGACCGCTGCGGAACCTATTTGGTTCATGGCGGCCGCAGAACTGAACAGCAAAGGCTTCCAAAACGGCAAAGAAGTTGAATTTTGCAAATTCGAAAAAGTAGGCGATAAATGCAAAGTCGAATTCACTGAGAACGCTGAAAACTTCAAAGTCGTGGAAAACAAGTGGAAGCCTGAAAAAGAAGAAGCCAAAGCAAAAGAACTCTATAGCGTCGCGGTCGGTTGCACGGTAGGAGCTTTGGTGAAAAAAGCAGGTTGCAGCGACGAAATAAAAGCAGAAAAAATCGAAGCAGGAAAGACCTTCGAATGGTGCGTGCGGTTCGAACTTCAAATAGGCCAAAAAGGGAAAGTGCTGTGGTGTTGGGATATGAAAATGTGAACGACGCGCCCAAACACCTCGTTCGCGGGCTCGGCGAGTAGGCGCCGCCAGCCAGCCCGCCCGCCCTGGCGCTGGAGGCATACGCTGGTCTCAAATGGGCCGACGTCAGCTCAACCTTGGCATCGAGCCGCCCCCCGCCTGGCTCGGGATCGTGGCGACGATCGCTGCGGTCGCGGTTGGCACGCTGATCGTTTATCCGCTCAAGTCGGTGGCGCCGGTGGTCTCGCTCGGGGTCGTCTACCTGCCGGCGATATTGCTGATCTCGACGGTGTGGGGTTTGCGGCTCGGGCTGTTCGCCTCGATCGCCAGCGCCGCGGCCTTCAACTTCTTCCAGATCCCGCCTCTGCATCGCTTCACGATCGCCGAGGAGGAGAACTGGGTTGCGCTGATTGCGTTCGTGATCGCGGCGGTCGTCAGCAGCACCGTCGCCGGCCTCGCCCGAGCTCGCGCCCTGGAGGCGGAGCGACGTCGTGAGGAAGCCGACCGGGCGCTCGCCGAGCTGGAGGAGCTGAGCCGCGAGCGCGACCGGATGCAGGCGGAGGCGGTGCAGGCCGAGGCGGTGCGGCGCAGCGACGAGTTGAAGACCGTGCTGCTGCGCTCGATCTCCCACGACCTGCGGACGCCGCTGACCTCGATCATCGCGGGCGGCTCTGCGCTCGGCTCGGAGAGCTTGACGGCCGAGGAGAGGGCCGAGTTGAGCGAGGGGATAGTGACCGAGGGGACCCGTCTCTCGCGCTTGGTCGAGAACCTCCTCGACCTTTCCCGACTGGAGGCCGGGAAGGCCGAGCCTCACCGGGGGCCGGTCGATCTCGCCGAGGTGTTGGAGGCGGCGCGGCAGGGACAGGGCGGGTCGGAGTCGATTCGGCTGGCGCTCGACGCGGAGCTGCCGATGGCCGACGCCGACGCTGCCCAGCTCGAGCGCGCCTTTGCGAACCTGCTGGAGAACGCGGTCCGCTACGGGAACGGTCGTCCGGTGCAGGTCCGCTCGCGGGTGGTGGGCGGCAATATCGTCGTCCGCGTGGTCGACCAGGGACCGGGGATACCCGAGGGCGAGTGGGGGCGAATCTTCGAGCCCTTCCAGCACGGCGACGCCACCAACGTCGGCTCTGGGCTCGGACTGGCGATTGCCAAGGGGTTTGTCGAGGCCAACGGAGGCGAGATCGCAGTCGAGTCGCTGCCGGGGCAGGGGACCAGCTTCGTCGTCACCCTGCCGCCGCACGAGAGGGGCGGGGCATGAACGGGGCGACCCGCGTCCTGGTCTGCGACGACGAGCCGCAGATCCTCCGGGCCCTGCGGGTGATCCTGCGCGATGCCGGCTACGAGGCAATCACCGCCTCCACCGGTGAGGAGGCCCTGGACCGGGCTGCGGTGAGGCCGCCGGCGGCGGCGATCCTCGACCTGATGCTGCCCGACATCGACGGGGTCGAGGTGACGAAGCGGCTACGCGAGTGGAGCGAGATGCCGATCATCGTCCTCTCCGCGGTCGGCGAGGAGGAGACGAAGGTGCGCGCGCTTGCGGCCGGCGCCGACGACTACGTGACCAAGCCCTTCGGGCCGCCGGAGCTGATCGCGCGACTGGAGGCGGTGCTGCGGCGGGCCAAGCCCGAGACGTCGGAACCGTTGATTTCCGCCGATGGCCTGGAGATCGACCTCGTTGCCCGCGCTGTGCGCCGCGACGGCGAGGCGGTCCACCTGACGCCGACCGAGTTCGAGCTGCTGCGGGTCCTCGCGCAGAACCGCGGTCGTCTGATGACCCACCGCTCGCTCTTGGTCGAGGTCTGGGGCGTCGAGTACGAAGACGACGTGCAGGTGCTGCGCGTCCACGTCGCCAACCTGCGGAGCAAGATCGAGCCCCCGGACGGTCCCCGCTACATCCGCACCGATCCCGGCGTCGGCTACCGCTTCGCGGGCTAGGGCGACCTTTACGAAATCTGTACACGGATGCCGCAGTTCTTCATGCGGTCTTGACGAGGTGAGGCGCACGATCACTGCATGGATCTCGTCTCGATCGCCTTGGCCCTCGCCGCCTTCGGGTTGATCTACTTCCTCATCGGGGCACTGGACCGGGTATGAGCGCCGCCGAGCTGCTCGGACTGCTGATCTCGGCCGCCGTCTTCGGCTATCTCTGTTACGCGCTGTTCCGCGGGGAGAAGCTCTGATGGCCCAGGGCTGGCTTCAGTTTGCCGTCTTCATCGTTTTGCTGACCGCGCTGGTGCCGCTGCTCGGCACCTACCTCGCCAAGGTCTTCCAGGGCGAACGGGTCTTCCTGACGCCCGTCGTTGGGCCAATCGAGCGCCTCGGCTACCGGCTGTTTCGGGTCCGGCCCGGGGAAGGGCAGGACTGGAAGGCATACGCGCGCTCGGTGCTCGTCTTCAGCCTCCTCTCCTGGCTGCTCCTCTACCTGATCCTTCGAACCCAGTCGATTCAGCCCTTCAACCCCGAGGGTTTCGGCTCGGGGCCCTGGAACCTCAGCTTCAACACCACCTCCTCGTTCGTCACCAACACCAACTGGCAGTACTACGGCGGCGAAACGACGCTCTCCTATTTCGCTCAGATGGCCGGGCTGGCGGTGCAAAATTTCGTTTCCGCCGCAGTCGGGATCGCGGTGCTCGCCGCGGTGATCCGCGGCTTTGCGGCGCGCAGCGCCAGCTCACTCGGGAACTTCTGGAGCGACCTGACCCGGATCACCCTCTACGTGCTGCTGCCGATCGCCTTCGTCGGGGCGCTGGTCCTCGTCTCCCAGGGCGTCGTCCAGACGCTCTCGGGCTCCGAGCTCGTCCACACCTTGGCCGGCGCCGAACAGACCCTCTCCTTCGGGCCGGTCGCTTCGCAGGAGGCGATCAAGGAGCTGGGCACCAACGGTGGCGGCTTCTTCAACGTCAACAGCGCCTTCCCGTTCGAGAACCCGAACAGCGCCACCAACATCTTCGAGATCTTCCTGATCCTGGCGATCCCCGCCAGCCTGCCCTACGCCTTCGGCCGGATCATCGGCAACCGGCGCCAGGGCTGGGCGATCTACGCGGCGATGATGCTGATGTTCGTCGTCTCCGTCGCGGTCGTCTACCTGGCCGAGCAGCACGGCAGCCCGGCCCAGCACGCGGCCGGCGTCGCCACCCACGCCTTCGACGGCTCGGTCGGCGGCAACTTGGAGGGCAAGGAGGTCCGCAACGGGATCGCGCAGTCCTCGCTGTGGACGGCGGTCACCACCGTCACCTCGACCGGTGCCGTCAACGCCGCCTTCGACTCGCTGACCGGGATCGGCGGCTTGGTGCCGACCGCCAATCTCTCGACCGGCGAGGTGATCTTCGGCGGGGTCGGCTCGGGTCTCTACGGGATGCTGATGCTGGTCCTGCTGACCGTCTTCATCGCTGGGCTGATGGTCGGCCGCACCCCGGAGTTCCTCGGCAAGAAGATTGAGGCGCGGGAGATGAAGCTGGTGCTCGTTGCGGTGCTGGCGACGCCGCTGCTGGTCCTGATCGGGACCGCCTGGGCGGTGGCCAGCCACGACGGCACGGTGTCGATCTACAACGCCGGGCCGCAGGGCTTTTCGGAATCGCTCTACGCCTACATGTCGCAGGCGAACAACAACGGCTCGGCCTTCGCGGGCTACACCGGCTTCCTGCAGCCGAACGCGCCCGGCAACGCCGGCTCCGAAGCGTTCGACTTCGCCAACCTGCTCGGCGGCCTGGTGATGCTGTTCGGCCGCTTCCTGCCGATGATCGCCGTGCTCGCCGTCGCCGGCTCGCTCGCCGGCAAGCGGGTCGCGCCGGTCGGCGCCGGCACCTTCCGGGCCGACTCGCCGACCTTCGTCGTCCTGCTGCTCGGCGTCGTCGTGATCGTCGCCGCGCTGACCTTCTTCCCCGCTTTCCTGCTCGGCCCCGTCGTGCAGGGACTGACCGACCAGCTCTTCTGATGAACGGACTGCGCAAAGACCTCACCACCGCGGCGATCGTCCTCGTCTTCTTCACCCTGCTCCTGGGGATCGCCTACCCGCTGGCGATCACCGGGGTCGCCCAGGCGCTCTTCCCCGGCGCCGCCGACGGCAGCAAGGTCGAGGTCGACGGCAGGGTCGTCGGCTCCGAGCTGATCGGCCAGGACTTCAGGGGCCTGCCGCGCTACTTCCAGGGCCGCCCCTCGGCCACCGGCTACAGCGCCAACGTCACCTACTTCAACAATCTTGGGCCGAACAGCAAGGAGCTCTCCGAGCTCTTCGCCGAAGAGCTCGACACCTACCTCGCCCGCGAGGGCCGCTACGACAAGGGATTGACCGCTGCCGAGGTGCCGGTCGACGCGGTCACCACCTCGGCCTCCGGCGTCGACCCGCACATCTCCGAGGCCAACGCGCGAATCCAGGCCCACCGGGTGGCGGCGGTGCGTGGGTTGGCGCTCGACCGCGTCCTCGAGCTGGTCGCCGGGCATACCGAAGGGCGCTTCCTCGTCTTCGGCGAGGCAGGAGTCAACGTCCTGGCGCTCAACATCGCCCTCGACGAGGAGGAGGAGCAGTGACCGACGAGACCCTCCGCAACCGGCCGCGCTCGCTGTTCGACGGCCCGATCATGCTCCGAGCAGCACTCGACTCGGTGCGCAAGCTCGACCCGCGCCACCAGTTCTGCAACCCGGTGATGTTCGTGGTCGAGATCGGCGCGCTGATCACGACGATCGGCTGGCTGATCCAGATCTCCGGCGGTGCCCCGCTCGGCGGCGGCGACGATCCCGCCTGGTTCTCCTTCGCGATCGCCGTCTGGCTCTGGCTGACCGTGGCCTTCGCCAACTTCGCCGAGGCACTCGCCGAGGGGCGGGGCAAGGCGCAGGCCGACGCGCTGCGCTCGATGCGCACCGAGACCGTCGCCCACCTTCACGACGGCGGCGAGAAGTCCGCCTCGGAGTTGCGGCGTGGTGACGTGGTTGTGGTGGAAGCAGGCGAGACGATCCCCGGCGACGGGACCGTGATCGAGGGCATCGCCTCGGTCGATGAGTCGGCGATCACCGGCGAGTCGGCGCCGGTCGTGCGCGAGTCCGGCGGCGATCGCAGCGCCGTCACCGGCGGCACCCGTGTCCTCTCGGACCGGATCGTGGTCGAGATAACCCAGGAACCGGGACAGAGCTTCCTCGACCGGATGATCGCTCTGGTCGAGGGCGCCGAGCGCCGCAAGACCCCGAACGAGATCGCCCTCAACATCCTGCTCGCCGGGCTCACCTTGATCTTCCTTCTGGTCGTCGTCACTCTGCGGCCGTTCGCCGTGTTCTCCGGCACCGACGCCTCGGTCGTCACCTTGATCGCGCTGCTGGTCGCGCTGATCCCGACCACGATCGGCGCCCTGCTTTCGGCGATCGGAATCGCCGGCATGGACCGCCTCGTCCGCCACAACGTCCTCGCCCTCTCGGGGCGGGCGGTCGAGGCCTCGGGCGATGTCGACGTGCTGCTGCTCGACAAGACCGGCACGATCACGCTCGGCAATCGCGAGGCGACGCAGTTCATCCCGATGCCGGGGATCGAGGAGGCCGATCTGGCCGAGGCGGCGCAGCTCTCCTCGCTTGCCGACGAGACGCCGGAGGGGCGCTCGATCGTCGTCCTCGCCAAGAGCGAATACGGCATCCGCGAGCGCGAGCTGGATGCGCACGTCGCCACCTTCGTCCCGTTCTCCGCCGAAACGCGAATGAGCGGGGTGGACGTGAACGGCAACCAGTACCGAAAGGGCGCCGGCGACGCGATCATCCGCTACGTCGAAGAGCAGGGCGGCCGCCCGCCCGCCGATCTGCAGGAGCAGCTGGACCTGATCGGTCGCGAGGGCGGCACGCCGCTGGCCGTGTGCCGCGACAACCACATCCTTGGCGTCGTCTACCTCAAGGACATCGTCAAGGACGGGATGCGCGCCCGCTTCGATGAGCTGCGGGCGATGGGGATCTCGACCGTGATGGTGACCGGCGACAACCGCCTC
Organism: Solirubrobacterales bacterium; assembly: GCA_036265715.1. Classification (GTDB taxonomy): domain Bacteria; phylum Actinomycetota; class Thermoleophilia; order Solirubrobacterales; family 70-9; genus VAYN01. The sequence goes on from DATAON010000076.1 coordinate 42,993, forward strand.
ACCGCGGCGAAGATCGCGGAGGAGGCCGGGGTGGACGACTTCCTGCCCGAAGCGACGCCGGAGCAGAAGCTGGAGCTGATCCGCGGCCACCAGGAGGAAGGCCGGATGGTTGCGATGGCGGGAGACGGGACCAACGACGCCCCGGCCCTGGCGCAGTCCGATGTGGGCGTGGCGATGAACACCGGCACCCAGGCCGCGCGCGAGGCGGGCAACATGGTTGACCTCGACTCCAACCCGACGAAGCTGATTGAGGTTGTAGAGATCGGCAAGCAGCTCCTGATCACCCGCGGAGCCCTGACCACCTTCTCGATCGCCAACGACGTCGCCAAGTACTTCGCGATCCTGCCGGCGATCTTCGCCTTCACCTATGCGGCCAGCCCCGGCCAGCGGGGGCCGCTCGACGCGCTCAACGTCATGGGGCTGGGAACGCCGACCTCGGCGATCCTCTCGGCGATCGTCTTCAACGCCCTGGTGATCCCGCTGCTGGTGCCGCTGGCGCTGCGCGGGGTCCGCTACCGGCCGATCGGCGCCACCGCGCTGCTGCGCCGCAACATGCTGATCTACGGCCTCGGCGGCTTGATCGTGCCGTTCATCGGGATCAAGCTCCTGGACCTGGTGATTCACAACCTGCTCGGAGCATGAGCCGATGGCCGGCCGCCTCAAGGTCTTCATCGGCATGGCGGCCGGGGTCGGCAAGACCTACCGGATGCTCCAGGAGGGCCACGCCGAGCAGGAGGCCGGCCGCGACGTGGCGATCGGCTACATGGAGCCGCACAAGCGGCCGCAGACCTCGGCGCTGGCTGAAGGGCTCGAGACCATTCCGCGGCGTCGCCTCACCTACCGCAGCACCGACCTCGAGGAGATGGACCTGCCGGCACTTTTGGCTCGCGCGCCCGCGCTGGCGCTGATCGACGAGCTCGCCCACACCAACGCGCCGGGCGCCGAGCACGAGAAGCGCCACGAAGACGTGCGCGACGTGCTCGCCGCCGGGATCGACGTCTTCTCCACCGTCAACGTCCAGCACCTCGAGTCGCTGAACGATCAGGTCGCCGAGCTGACCGGGACGCGGGTGCGGGAGACGATTCCCGACGCGGTGCTTGGCGAGGCCGACGAGGTGGTGCTGATCGACCTCACCCCTGAGGCGCTGATCGGGCGTCTGCGGGCAGGCAAGGTCTACCCCGGCGAGAACATCGAGGCGGCGCTCGGCAACTTCTTCACCGTCGAGAACCTGCTCGCGCTGCGCGAGGTCGCCCTGCGCCAGGTCGCCCAGGAGGTCGAGGCGAAGCGGCTGGTGGTTGAGGCGCCGCTCGGCACCCGCGCCGAGCGGGTTGCCGCCGAGGTCCCGAAGGCGGTGGGGGAGCGGCTGCTGGCGCTGGTCCGACCGCAGCCCTCCTCCCAGCGGCTCGTGCGGCGAGCCTGGCGCTCCTCACAGAGGCTCGGCGCGCCGCTCGACCTGCTGTGGGTGAAGCCGCCGGGGCAGCCGATCGAGGGGGAGGTCGAGCGCCAGATCACGGCGCTGCGACACCTCGCCTCGGTCCTTGGCGCCACCTTTCTGATCGAGGAGAGCGACAACCTCGTCGATGGCGCCGCGCGGGTGGCCCGCGAGCGCGGCACCACCTACGTCATGGTCGGGGAGTCGGAGCCGCCGCGGGGCTTGGCTCGGCTGCGGGAGCCGTTGCCGCAACGCCTGATGCGAGCGACCCCGGCCGGGGTGGACGTGCGGATCGTTGCCCGCCGTGAGGGACAGGAGGAGCGGTGACGGTGAGGATCGAGCACGTCTTGATCGTCGTCGCGCTCGTCGGCGGCCTGATTGGCGGCTACCTGATCGCCCGTTCGCGGCTACGCGGCCGGCGATCCGAGCAGCCCCAGGCCATCCATCAGATCCTCCTTCCCTTCACCGGCACGGCGATCTCACGGCGAGCGCTCGACGCAGCGCTGCGCCTGGCGCGAGCAGAGGAGGCGACGTTGATGCCGGCCTACCTGGCGGCGGTGCCGAAGCGGCTGCCGCTCGACTGCTCGATCCCGGCCGAGGCGGCGAAGGCGATGCCGATGCTGGAGGCGATCGAGCAGCGCGCCGCCTCCCAGGACGTCTCGGTGGATGCCCGCATCGAGCGGGGCCGCTCCTATCGCCATGCCCTGGAGCGGCTGCTCGCCCGCGAGAGCTTCGATCGCGTCGTCGTGCCAGCGACGACCGAGGCTGGCGCGGGCTTTTCGGGTGACGATCTCGTTTGGCTCTTGGAGAAGGCTCCGGCAGAGGTGTTGATCCTGCGGCCGGGGCCGGAGGACAGGCGGTACGTAACCGCCAACGGCGGTCGGCGCCACCCCTGACCCTCCGGTCTGTCCCTTGGTCCAGGCTCACTCGCTCTGCCGGACCCAGACGCCGTCGGCCACCCGATTCAGCGTCGATTCACCTATTGACTAACACCAGGGTTTGTTTTACCTGTAAATAATCTCACCGTTCTGAAAGGGTCCAGCGCTCGAATAAGGGTTCGCTGGACAGAGAATCGGTGACTTACCAGACCATCACCTACCTGCTGTTGGGCCTCGGCCTGCTCGCTGCCCTCGCCTTCAATGAGCGTGTTCGATGGAGGCTGCGCCGTTTTTTCAGAAACCTCCGCGTGCCGCCGGCCGAGGGCATGGCCGCGCCACCGGTTAGGCCAAGCTCCACGGCGGCGACCAGTGCGGAGGGGTGGTCACGGGAAACGAAATTCCCGCCCGAGCTGTACGACGCCCTGTTGTCCAATGACTGTGTCCTCTTCGCCGGGCCGGGGCTTGACGTACGAGGTGGCTTGCCGGACAGCACTTCCCTGCTGGGAGCTCTGCTCGAAGGGACCGTTCACATGTTCCCGCCGGACATCGCGAGCCGGATGCGATCCCAGTTGAAGGCAGGTGAGCTCGACCTCGTCTCCGAACTGATCGCTTCCCGGATCTCGGGGAGCGAAGTCGCGGCGATTCTTGAAGACGCAAACCTCCTGACCCGCCGCGGCCGCGTCTCGGAGGCCGAGCTGATGTTCCGCTTGTCGCGGTTGCCGTTCAGCGGGGCGGTCACCAATTCCTGGTCGGACCTGCTGGAGTCGATGTTCAGGGAGCGGGAGCCATCCCTGATCTTGTCCGGCGAAGGCGCCTCCGACGTTCCCTCGCCAGCGCTTCTGCGGAGTGGCGACTTTTTCATCGTTCACCTTGCGGGCGCCTTCTCTCGACCTGCCTCTCTGCAGCTGGGGTGGCAGCAGTACCGCGAAACCCTGTCCGAGAACAGGGAGCTCGAGCGCTTCATGGCCTCGCTCCACGCGTCCAAGTCGTTCTTGTTCATGGGGGCGAGCTTCGACGCCATCGAGGGGTTCTTCGATGCCTCGAGCATTTACCGCGGCGGTGGCCACCGGCACTTCGCCCTCGTCCCCTGGGGCCAGGGGTCGCGACTGCGAGCCGAGCGTCTTCGTGACCGCTATGGCGTGCAGCTCCTGCGCTACAAGCCCGACGGCGAGGACGGGAGCTTGATCCGCCTGGTCGAGGAACTCGAGATGAAGACCGCTCGGGGCAGGCTGAAGCGCTCGTCGACGATCGGTCAACCGCCCCGGGCCGAAGGGCTGACGCTGGAGAACATCGGCCCCTTCGAGTCCCTCGAGCTCGACCTGCATGCGGATACGACCGTCCTGCTCGGCAACAACGCAGCCGGGAAGTCGAGCATCCTGCGGGCAATCGCGCTGGTCCTGGCGGGGGAGGGGGATGAAGTCGACCGGGCGGCAACCGACCTGCTCCGCTCTGGCCAGCCCAGCGGCTTCATCGAGCTGCGGTTGGAGGGCGAGCGCTACCGGACGGTTCTGAGTCGCGCAAGCAAGACCAGGGTCCGCGCCCGGGCCGAACAGCTCTCACCGGTGGCGTCGGGGCTTTGGCTCGGGATCGGGTTTCCCGCCCTGCGCGGTGTCCAGTTGACGCCCCTGAGCGGGCCTGCCCTGGAACCCTCTCCGGACCCCTCTGCAGACGACGTGAACCTGTTGACGGCGAACCTGGTCGATGACCGTCTTGGGAGCCTGCACCAGTGGGTCCTGAACACCGCCGTGCGGGCGGAGGGGGGACCCCGCGCGCGGCGAGCGAGTCGCCGCGTTCTCGACACCTTCTTCTCGATCGCGGACGATCTCACTCCCGGCGTCGATTTCAAGTTCGCCGAGGTCGACCACGAGACCTGGCGGGTGATGGTGGCGACGGAGGACGGGCTGATCGGCCTCGATCAGCTCTCGCGAGGAATGACGGCAATGTTCAGCTGGGTCGGCGTTCTCATGCAGCGCCTTTTCTCCATCTACGGCGACGACTTCCAGCCGGACGAGGCAAGGGCCCTGATCTTGGTGGACGAGGTGGACCTGCACCTTCACCCCGAGTGGCAGCGTCTGGTGCTCCCCGTCTTGCGCAGGCACTTCCCACACCTGCAGCTGATTGTCTCGACTCACTCACCCCTCGTCGTCGGCAGTGATCCGGACGCTCGTCTGGTTCACCTTCAGCGGACCGAGCAGGGGATCACTTCCAGCGTGTTGGCCGAGGACTTTGAGGGCTGGCGGTCCGATCAAATACTCACCGGGCCGGCTTTCCACCTCTCGACCACGCGCGCCAAGCTGACCGAGGCGAAGATGGAGGAGTACACGAACTTGCTCTCGCGCAAGGAGTTGAGCCCGGAGGAGTGCGAGCGCGTCGAAGTCCTCGCGGCCGAGCTGCGCCGGCAGCTGCCACGACCCCAGGAGAGCGAGGTGGGCCGAAAGGCGGCCGACCTCGTGCACGAGGCCATCCGCCAGCGCCTCGGCGAGCTTCCGCTCGAGCGGCGCAAGCAGCTGGCCACCGAAACCGAGGCATACCTCCGCGAAATGAAGATCGGCGGGGGAGGGAAATGATCAGGCTCGAGTTCTCCCCGACCGAGTTGTCAGGGGACAAGCGCGAATGGTGGGAAAAGTGGGAAGCGCGCGCCAAGGAGGCGGTGGGGGCCGCGAAGGTCTCCATCGAGGCGGGCGAGAGCCACGATCTCGATCAGGAAATCTGGGCCGAGATGAAGCGCTGGATGTTCGAGCACGTCTTCTTCAACAAGTGCGCTTACTGCGAGGGCAAGGTGACCCCGCAGTCATATGGCGACGGCGAGCACTGGCGGCCAAAAGGAGGAATCAGGCAGATGGTGGACGGGAAGCTACGTCCGGTGGAGCGAGACGGCGTGCCGCACCCAGGCTACTGGTGGCTCGCCTACGAGTGGAGCAATCTGCTCCCGGCCTGCCAACGTTGCAACAGCTCCCCTGGCAAGGGGATGCAGTTCCCGGTTGCGGGGGAATACGTGTTCGAGCCCGGTGACGCTGCCGGCGACGACCTCGACAACCGCGAGGCCCCGCTCCTGCTTCACCCTCTCCGTGGCGACGATCCGGAGGATCATCTCGGCTTCGACGAGTTCGGCCAGGTCTTCCCGCGCGAGGAAAGCCAAAAGGGGACAGCCTCGATCGAGGTCTTCAACCTCAACCGGGAACCACTCGCCGAGCATCGCCGTGCCTTCATCGAACGCGGCCAAGCGAACTTCCAGAAGGCCCTGATCGCCGCGGTGGTGGAAGACCGACCTGTGGAAGAGGTGATCCGGGAGATGTTCGACGTTGCCACGGACTACTCGGCGGCCGTTCGGTCCCATGCCTACCAATGGGTCCAGGAGATGGTGTCCGCGAACCTGACCGTTTCACCCCACGGAAGCGGTGGGTGATGCGCCGATGAGCAAGCAGTCACGACAGAGGCTCGTAGGGGCGGGCATCGCCTTCCTGGTGGTAGTCGTCATCTTCCTCGCCTGGGCTGCGACCAAAGGGCCGATCGTCCCCTTGATCGTGCTGGCGGCGATCGTCGCCGGGGCGATCACCCTCTTCTTCATCATCGCTTACAGGTCACAGCCTCTTGCCTTCACGGACGAGAAAGCGATCGCAGCGCGGCTCGAAGAACTCCGCGACGGGGCGTCGAACTTCTACGCGATCTGGTCCGGCACCTATGGCGACGTCGAGGTGGAGCGCTACTTCGAGGCTGAGCGGCGCGCCCTCAAAGACAACGAGTCCCTCCACATCAGCCGGATCATCAACCCCTCCGTCATCCCTCCGAAGCACTATCACCTGCTGCAATCGATCAAGTCGGAATTCGGGCCACGCTTCCAGCTCTACCAGGATGCGTCGATCCACTCGTTCGAGCTGTTCGTCGCCGACTATCCCGATGAGCGCGACTCGGTCGCGGTGGTCGTCGTCAACGACCTCCTGGCCAAGCGCCCCAAGGTCGGTCTCGTCCTGGACCCCGACCGCAATCTCCGCCTGGTTGGCGCCGTGGAGGCGGTGCGCTTTTGGTTCGAAGCGATTAAGAAGAACCTCAGGGGGTTCGATCCCGTCGCCGTCGAGCGTTGGGACCGAATCGCCCCGCGCTATACCGAGTTCGTCAGCAGGAACGCCAACAACATCACCTTTTTGACCGATTTCTTCGGCGAGGAGGCCGGCATGATCGGGGAGTGCCTCAGCGAACTGGCGGGAGCGGATCGGGACCTCTCGGTGATCGAGGTGGGATGCGGCGACGGCAGGGCCCTGAGCAGCTACGTGCCGGCCCTCCTGGCGCAGAACGTCTCCTATGTGATCGGGCTCGACTACGCGCCGGGGATGGTCAGGGCTGCGCAAGCGGAGTTGACGTCACGCCTGAACAGCGCCGAGGAGGAGGTCTTGGGCGTGCGGGAACTCAGGCAGAAGACGGTGTTCTCCCACCTGGACGCGTTCGAGCTGCGCAGCGTCTTCGACGATGGTCGGCTGGTGAGGCCCGACCAGTTCGAGGCCGCCTCCCTGGAGGTCGACCCCGTGATCTTCGAGGAGTCGCGGAAGGTCTTCTGCTGTCTGCTGAACACGATCGGCGTGATCGAGCCCTTGGGGCGCCGCAAGAAAGTCGTCGAATCGATGCTTTCGGCGCTTGGTGTCGAAGATGATCTAATCATCACGGTGTTTTCGGCCGATGCGTTTGCGAAAGAGGCGCAAGACCTGTATCGGGGCTTGGAACTGATGCTGGACACGAAGGTCAAAGACATCCACTTCGACTTCCCAAGCGCGACGTTCAAGGTCGCCACTCCGCCCGGCTACTACAGTCGATGGTTCGAGGAAGCCGACCTCCGAGAGCTGCTCAGCGACGCGGCCCAATCGCTCGGGCCCCGCGGCCGGTCGTTCGAGCAGCCGACGATCAGGACCATGGACGCGGGTGGATATTTCGCTCATATCCGGAGGACCGCCTGAGATGAAACTCCTGATGTGGCATTGCTCCACGCTCAGCTCCAAGGACATCCGCAAGAGCAGCCGGCCGCGAGGCATCGGGGATCTCACGGGGGACCCGACTACGGTCACTTTCTCCGATGTGTTGGTGGCGTTCGTCTGCGTCGAGCAGGGCGACACCGAGGGGACCGTCGAGAGGGCTTGCGGAGAGATCCTTCGTCAAAGTGAGCAGATCGGTCGCCGGGACCTGGTGGTCGTCCCCTTCGCGCATCTCAGTAACAGGCTGATGACCGACAGCCAGAGGGCGCAGGACATCATCGCCGCTCTGGCCGCGCGGCTGGAAGGCGCCGGCCTGGACGTCACCACCAATTCATTTGGGTACCACAAGCAGTTCGAGCTGCACTACAAGGCCATGGGTTACCCCGGCTCGGTTGCGTTCCGCGATGTGAACGGGGACGGCGAGTGACTCGTTAGCCAGCTCGGGCGCGGGCGGCCTGGCGGACCAGGTGGTCGCGCTCGGCGACGTTCGTGGCCCGGCGGGCGGCCTCGGCGTAGGCCTCCGCGGCGGCGGGGAGGTCGCCGCCCAGCTCGTGCAGGTGGCCGCGGACGGCGTGCCAGCGGTGGCGCTCGCCGAGCGCCTCGCGCAGTTGCTCGGTCTCGAGCAGGCCGGCGTCGGCGCCGAGGACGTGACCTACCGCCACCGCGCGCGCAAGCGCGGCGGCGGGGTCCTGTCGCGCTGGGTCGTCGGTGAGGGCGACGAGGTCGTCGTACCAGGAGAGGATCTGTGGCCAGTCGGTCTCCTCGGCGCTCGCGGCGTCGTCGTGCAGGGCGGCGATCGCGGCCTCGAGCTGGTAGCGGCCCGGCGGCCGCGCCTCCGTTTGCTGCTCCAGCGCCGACTGCAGGACGCGCACGCCCTCGGCGATCTCGCGGCTGTCCCAGAGGCCGCGATCCTGGCGGTCGAGCGTGACCAGGCGGCCCTCCGAGTCGACCCGCGCCGGCAGGCGCGCGTGGTTGAGCAGCATCAGCGCGAGCAGGCCGCGGGCCTCCGGCTCCTCGGTCGCGAGCGTCAGCTGGCGGGCGAGGCGGATTGCCTCGGCGGCCAGGTCAACACGGCCCGCGTGACCGGTCGTGTAGACGAGGTAGAGCACCCGCAGCACCACGGCGAGGTCGCCGGGCCGGTCGAGTCGGCGCCCCCGCAGCGTCCGCTTGGCGCGGCTGATCCGCTGCGCCATCGTCGCCTCCGGAACGTAGAAGGCGTCGGCGATCTCACGCGTCGTCAGGCCGCCGACCGCGCGCAGCGTCAGCGCCACCTGTGAGGTCGGCGCCAGCGCCGGGTGGCAGCAGCGGAAGAGCAGGAAGAGCGTGTCGTCGCCGACCTCCTGCGGCGCGGCCTCTGGCCGGGGCTCGGCCTCCGCCTCCTCTTCACGACGGAGGCGGGCAACCTCGCTGCGGCGGGCGTCGACGAGGCGACGGGTGGCCACGGTGGTCAGCCAGGCGCGCGGGTCGCGCGGCGGTTGCTCGGGCCAGACGCGCAGCGCCTCCAGCAGCGCCTCCTGGAGCGCGTCCTCGGCGGCGTCGAAGTCCTCGCCGCGCCGCACCAGCCCCGCGAGCACCGGTGGGGCGAGGGCACGTAATGCGCCCTCGTCCCACCCCGGCATCGACTCGACGGCCACGATCCCGGTTAGTCCTCGGACGACGATTTCCCGGACATCACCTCGCGCACGTCGATCCACTCGTGCAGCGGCCCGCCGCCCGGGCCGGGCTCGGAGGAGATGTGGGCGGCCAGCTCGATCGCGCGCTCGCGCGAGTCGACGTCGACCATGTACCAGCCCGCCACCAGGTCGCTGGTCTCGGGCAGCGGGCCGTCGGTGGTGACCGGCGCTGCGTCCGGGCCGCCGTAGCGGACCCAGGTCTGCTCCTGCGTCAGCGCCTGTCCGTCGACGTACTCGCCGGTTTCCTGCAGCAGCTCTTTGACCCCCCGCAAAAAGGCGAAATGCGCCTCCACGTCCTCGGGCGCCCACTGGTCCAGTGGCGGGAAGGGGTGATGCGGCTCCGGGCCGCCGCTGTAGTGCTTGAGCAGCAGATACTTCGGCATGGTGGTCTCCTTGTTCGGGGGCCGCGCCTCTCGCGACCTTCACCTGGTGAGCGGAGCCGGTCACGGCTTCTCGACATCGAATCAGTAACCGGCTCGGGGAACGTCGCATGAGGTCCTGGTGGGCACACGGCGTGCCCAAGCGTGTACCCTGGGGAAAGTGGCCGAGAGGAACCGTCGCATCAACGTCACCCTCGAGCCGGACTATGCCCGCAAGTTGGCGAGCCTGGCGGAGCGCACTCATGTCCAAGAGGGGACCCTGGCGCGCTCGCTTCTCTCCAGCGCGCTGGACGAAGCCGATCCAGACGCCTCGCGGATCACTGAAGTCCTCGACGGGATTCCCGGTGCTTGGGAGCGGGCACAAAAGTCGATCGAGCAGGCTCGACGCGGCGACACGGTCCCGCTCTCCGAGCTCTAGTCGATGGCAGCGATCGAGGTCACGCGCCAGGCGCGTGACGAGCTTCGTGGGCTGATCGAGACTCGCCAGCTGCCGACTGACGCCAGTGACCGCGTTTCGCGCTCACTGGTCATATTGGGAGAACTCCCGCGGGCAGGCAAGCAGCTGGCCGGGGCTTGGCGAGACTGCCGGGCGCTGATCGGTCCCTGGGGCTGGATGATCGTCGTCTATATGTACATCGAGGCCGAGGATCGAGCTGTGGTCATTGCCTTCCACGATGCCCGGACGTCCGATGCCGCGATCGCCCGCGGCGACTAGCTAGTCAGACCACCAGTCCCGCTCGCCCTCGACGTCGTCGCGCGGGCTCTCGCCGAGATTGGGAGCGCCGAGGACGAGGATCTCGAGGCCCTCGGGCCCGGCCTCGTAGCCGCGCCAGGTGCCGGGCGAGACGCGGACCGCGTCCCATTCCTTCAGCTCGACGATCTCGTCGTCGAGCTTCATCCGCCCGCTGCCGCGCACGACCACGTACACCTCCTCCTGCTGCTTGTGAGTGTGGCCGTACGGAAAGCGGTAACCGGGCGGGACGCGCTGGTAGCACAGGCCCGACCGCTCAAGCTGGAGCGCCTTGGTTGCGAGGCGGAACTCGAGGCCCGGCGCGCCGTCGAAGTTGGACCCGACGTCCTCCAGGCTCTTGAGGTTCTTGAGCGTGAATGGCATCGCGCAATGCTAGCCCGGCCAGTGCCGTCGACTTAGAGTCCCGGCGGTGACCGGATCCGAAGCCATGCCCTCATCCGAAGCACTGGAGGAAGTCCGGCGTCTGGCCGGTCCGTCGGCCGTGGTCACGGGTGTCGTGCGCCTCGAGGGCGGCCAGCACGCGGACACCTGGCGAGTCGACACCGAGAGCCCCGCGACCAGGGTTGTCGTCCGCCGGTTTCCGCAGGGGGACCCCGCGCCGTTGCGGGAGGCGCGCGTGCTGCGAGCGCTCGGTGGGCTCGGCGGCTTGGCCCCGCTGCCGCTCGGCGGCGACCTGCAGGGCCGGCGGTCGGGGCCCCCGACGTCGCTGATCAGCTGGCTCGACGGTGAGGCGGACATCGCACCGACCGACCCTCGGGGTTGGGCGCGCGAGTTGGGTCGCGGCCTCGCGGCGGTGCACGGGCTGCCGACCGCGCGTCTCGCGGAGCTGCCGAGCGTGTTCGACGAGCGGGGAGGGTCGCAGGAGATATTGGGAGGCCCGCTGGCGGCAGAGGTCCGCTCTCACTGGTCGCGTGTGGTCGCGTCGCCGGAAGTCCTCACCCACGGCGACTACTGGTCGGGCAACGTGGTCTGGCGGGACGGAAGGCTTACCGGCATCGTCGACTGGTCGAGCGGGTCCCGCGGTCCCCGTGGCTTCGACCTCGGCTGGTGCCGACTTGATCTCGTCCTCCTCTTCGACGAGAGGGTTGCCGACGACTTTCTTGCCGCCTACGAGGCAGAGGCCGGCCAGGCGGTCGGCGATATGCCCCTCTGGGACTGCTGGGCCGCCGCTCGCTCGGCTGAGGCGGTTGGCTCCTGGGCCCCGAACTACCAGCCGCTGGGCCGCGTGGACCTCGACGAGGACGAGCTGCATCGCCGCCATCGGCAGTGGACGGCGCGCCTCGGAGGGGCCAGCCGGTAACGCTTTTCGTCTCCACGACCAATAGGGGGTATGGAGATCGAGAGAGCTTTGACCGACCGACCGAGTGAGCTGAGCCGCCGCCTGCGCCTGGTTGCCGCTCGCGAGCGTGGCGTCGGTCCTGAGCAGCTGCGCTGGATCGGCACCGACCCCGACATCTTCGAGGCCTTCTACCGCGAGCAGGTCGAGGATCTGCAGCGGTTCATCGCCCGCCGGGTCGGCAACCGCGAGCGGGCGGCCGACCTGACCGCGGAGATCTTCCTCGCTGCGATCGACTCGGCCCATCACTACCGGCCGCAGCGCGGCACGCCGAAGGCGTGGCTCTACGGGATCGCTCGAACTCACGTCGCCAACGACCGCCGCCAGCGCGGTCGCGAGCGGACGCGGGAGGAGCGGTTTCGCGGCAGCGCCCTGCTCGACGAAGAGGACTCCGCGCGGATGGACGCGCGGATCGATGCCGCCGCCCAGTCGCGTCGCCTCTACGCGGCGATGGACCACCTGCCCGAAGTCGAGCGGGCAGTCCTGGAGCTGGTCGCTATCGACGAGCTGACGGTCGCCGAGGCGGCGGCCGCGGCCGGGGTGCGACCGGTCACCGCCCGCGTGCGCCTGCACCGGGCCCGACGCAAGCTGCGGGCCGAGCTCGAGGCTGCGGCAACCGAGCCAACCTCAATCAAGGAGAAGCGATCGTGAGTCCGGAGCAGAAACAAAACACCGATTTCGAGCAGCGGCTGCTCGGCCAGCTTCGAGCCGTCGTCGCCGAGCGCGGCGTCGCCGAGGCGGCGACGGGCGTCGCGGGGACCACTGCCGCCACGCCCGCTTGGCGCCGGCCGAGTCCGCGCCTCGCCCTCGCCGGCGCCGGCACCTTGGCCGCGATCGTGGCCGGGATCCTCGTCCTCAGCTCCGGCCCCACCGCCGAGCCCGCCGCGGCCGAGGTCCTGCGCCATACCGCCGTGGTCGCCGCCGACGGCCCGACCGGGTCGACGCCCGGACCGGGTCAGTTCCTCTACATGAAGACGAAATCACTGGAACTGCAGGGATGGATTCCCGGCGAGGCCACGGTGGGCGGCGGCACGCTGAGTCAAAACGGCGCCTTCAATGCGCTGGTCCCGACCGAACGTGAGGCGTGGATGAGCGCGGCCGAGCCGAGTCGCAACCGCCTGGTCATCGGAGCCCCGCAGTTTCTCTCCAGCGCGGAAGAGAGCCGCTGGGCGGCGGCGGGCTCGCCCCTGCCCGGTCCCTTCGGCGAGGAAGGCGAGCGAGGAGTGGTGGACGGCGTAGCCAAGGAAGGCCAGGGCTTCGTCGACACCGCGGCGCTCCCGACCGAGCCAAAGGCACTGCGCCTCGCGATCGAAGGTGGCCAGGCCTCCGGCACCGGGCAGGTGATCTCGGAGCTGTGGGACATCCTCGACAAACCGAACACCACGCCCGCGCTCCGGGCCGCGGTCTTCGGCGCCCTCGCCGAACTGCCGGGCATCGAGCTCAACCACGACGCTAAAGACTTGGTCGGGCGCCCCGGGTATGCGCTCAGCCATGAAAGCGAGGGGTCGAGCAGCTACGGCGAACATCAACCCGGCCTCCGAGTCGAATACATCTTCGACCCCGAGACCTCGGCGATCCTCGGCCGGCGCGAAATCATCGCCGACCCCGAGAAGCTCTCCTGGGCGCGGGGGATCCCCGCAGGCACCGTGCGGCGCGAGGTCGCCTACCTGCAGTCCGGTCTCGTCGACTCCACTGCCGCTAGACCCGAATGACCGGCACTTCGTCGAAGGTCGAGAAGTCGGCGTCCTGGGTGACGATGGCGGCGCCGTGTCGCAGGGCGGTCGCGGCGATCCAGGTGTCATGGCGGCGGATCCTGCGGCCGCGAGATCGCTCGGCCGCCGCGATGCGGGCAAAGCAACTCGCTACCGCGGGATCGATCTGCAGCAGGGCGTAGGTGGACTGGACGCGAGAGAGGGTGGAGAGGCGAGCCGCGCGGGCGCCTGGATCAACCGCTCGCAAAACGCCCAGCTCGAGCTCGGCGGCGGTGATCACCGAGACGGCGATCTCCTCGGGGAGGTCGCCGAGCTCACGGCCAGTCTCCTGGGCAATGAAGATCGAAGTGTCGGCGATCGCTCGACTCAATCGTCGAGCTCGGCGTTGCGGACCTCGGCGAGATCGGCGAGCAGGCCGGCGTCAGCCGGTGCCTCGCGCACGATGCGGCGCAGGGCGCTGGCCTGAACCCATGGGTCTCGGGTCTCGGTGTGGGGAACGATGTCTGCAACGGGCCGACGATTGACGGTCAGGGTCAGGCGCTCCCCGGCTTCTAGCTCAGAGACCACGGCGGCGGTGGCGTTGCGAAGCTCACGAATTGAGACGTTGCGAGGCATGTGCACGAGCGTAGCACTCACTGCGACATCTCTTTTTCGCGCTGTTCTTCTTCGTAGCGCCCGACTCGCTCTTCGCAGTCATGCTGATGCTGGCCGGCGTAATGCCAGCGCACGACTCGGTTGAAGTGCTCGACGAGGTCATAGACCAGCGGTTCGTAGCGGCCGTCCTCCCGGTAGAGCCAGGCTTTGCCCTCGCCGTCGAGGTAGAGGTAGCGGCGGGTCCAGTAGTGCTTGTAGGCCTGCAGGCGGGTGCCGGTCTCGAGCTCGACCTCGCACATCCACATGAACTCGTCGACGTAGATTCGGGCCAGCCCCAGCAGCGGCTCCCAGACCGGCTCGTCGTAGTTGACGACGTCGCCGGCGCGTGGTTTCTTCCGCCGCGGTTTTCTCTGCTTCGGTTGTTTGGTCGCCATGCCGCGATCGTGGCGGGCAAGTTGTGGACGAACAAGACGCGTTCGTGTCGATTGCCGGCCTACTGGGTCGAGGAAGGCGGGCCGAACCAGGTGGTCAGCGCTTCCGGCAGGCTCGGTTCGCCCGGCTCTCCGATCCAGGCGACGTGGCCGTCGGGGCGGACGAGGACGGCGGTGGGGGCAGGGACCTCCCCGATCGCCGGCAGCTCCCAGGCGCCCTCACAAGTGGCGTCGACCGACTGGACCCGGTCCGCCCACGGAGTGATGTCGAAGCCACCGGGCTCGCCGAGGTTGAGCAGGACCGGCCGGGCATCGTGGAGCAGGGAATAGACCCGCAGCGGGCCGTCGGCGGCGACGAGGTCGAGGTCGGGCATGCGGCGGCCGAGCAGCGGGTGCCCCTCGCCGAGGTCGTACTGGATGTCGAGGCCGCTGATCAGGGCGGCGAGGTGCTTGCGGGGCTCGTCGAGGCCGACCAGCGGGGCGATCGCGTCGCGCAGGGCTTCGATCCGGGCCTCGGGGCGGAGGAGCGCGGTCTGGGCCATCGTGTGTTGGATCGAGCGGGCGGTCTGTGGGTGGCGCTCGGCTTGGTAGCTGTCGAGGAGGTCGTCGGTCGAGGTGCCGTCGACCACCTGGGCCAGCTTCCAGCCCAGGTTGACCGCGTCCTGCATCCCGTTCTGGAGCCCCTGCCCACCGGCCGGGTAGTGGATGTGGGCGGAGTCGCCGGCCAGCAGCACCCGTCCCTCGCGGTAGCTGGCGGCCTGGCGGGTCGTGTCGGTGAAGCGGGAGATCCAGGTCGGGCTGTGGACGCCGTAATCGGTTCCGTAGACGGCGACGAGCTCGGCGCTGAGGTCCTCCAGGGTGGGCTGCTCGGAGCGCCCGAGCTCGCGCTCGGTGACCAGGACCCGTACCGGCCCCTCGTCCATCCGGTTCAGCGAGCTGATGCCGAGGGAGCTGTGGCGGATGCCGTGCTCGGGCTCCTCGCTCACCTCGACCTCGGCGATCAGGTTGCTGGTCGTCGGCTCCCAGCCGGGGAACTCGATGCCGGCGGCTTTGCGGATAACGCTGCGGCCGCCGTCGCAGCCGACGAGGTACTGGGCGCGCAGCGGCCGCCCGCCGGCGAGCCGGACCTCGACGCCGGCCTCGTCCTGCGCGAAGCCGGTCACCTCGCGGCCGTATTCGATCGGCACCCCCAGCTCACCGATCCACGCGGCCATGATCCGCTCGATGTGGGTCTGCCAGAGCCCGAGCGCGTAGGGGTGGCGGGTGGGGAAGTCGCTGATGTCCAGCACGGTCGAGGCGAACATCGCCGCCTGCGCCGTCTGTCCCTCCGCGAGGAAGCGGTCGGCGACCCCGCGCTGGTCGAGGATCTCGATCGCCCTGGAGTGCAGGCCGCCCGCCCGCGAGCCGGCGAGGCCCTGGCTGGCGCGCCGCTCGATGACGACGACGTCGACCCCCGCCAGAGCCAGCTCGGCCGCCAGCATCATCCCGGTCGGACCGCTGCCGGAAACCACCACCGCGTGCTCGTTCATACCCACCCCGTTTCGCCCGTTTTTTGGCTTGCGGCCGGCGATTATGGGGGCCTGGCGAGCCTTGTTTCAAGGCCCGTGTGTGATATAAGTTGAGGCTAGGAAGGGGCCCGCGCGGCCCCTTTTTTCTTGCCCGCGCGGCCGCGATAGGGTCATCGACTTGGCCGACCTGAGGAACAGCCTGCGCGGGCGGCCGCTGTTCTCTCCGATCCTCCCCGGCGCGACCGCTCGCGACCGTGCGCTTGCCTGCGTAGGGGTCGTGGTCGGGATCGGGTTGGTGGGGCTGCTCGGGGCCCTGGTCCACGGCGACGGCGAGGCGCTGCCGTGGATCGTCGCGCCGATGGGCGCCTCGGCGGTGCTGCTGTTCGTCGTCCCGGCCAGCCCGATGTCGCAGCCGTGGCCGATCGTCGGCGGCAACGGGCTCTCGGCGTTTGTCGGCTTCGTCGTCGGCCAGGCGCTCGGACACGGGGCGATCGCCTGCGGCCTCGCGGTGGGGCTGGCGATCGCGGTGATGTCGGTGACCCGGTCGCTGCATCCGCCCGGTGGTGCGGCGGCGCTGACCGGGGTGCTCGGCGGCTCGCTCGTCGACTCCGCCGGCTGGTGGTTCCCGCTGGCGCCGGTCGCCCTCAACGCGCTCGTGCTGGTCGCCTTCGGCTGGCTCTTTCACCGCTACCTCTCGGGCCATCCCTATCCACATGTGCAGGCCGCGGTGCCGGTGACGAGGGACCCCTTGCCGACCGAGCGGGTCGGCGTGCGCGAAGAGGACCTCGACGCGGTCCTGGCCGGGATCGGCGAGACCTTCGACATCGAGCGCGAGGACCTGCGCCTGCTGTTGGCTCAGCTCGAGGCGCAGGCGCTGGCGCGGCAGCACTCCGACCTGACCTGCGAGGAGATCATGTCCCGCGACGTGATCACCGTGGGGCGCGATGCCGACCCTGAGGTCGCTCGGGCGCTGCTGCTCGAGAGCGGTGTGCGGCTGCTACCGGTGCTCGACGGTGGCGGGCGCCCGGTCGGCGGCGTCGGCCTGCGCGAGCTCGCGCGGCCCGCCCGTGTAGTCGCGGACGTGATGACCCCTCCGCTGACGATCGGGCCGGCCCAGCCGGCGGTGGCGCTGACCAGCGCGCTCACCGACGGTCACCGCCACGCGGCGATGGTCGTCGACCCCGACAGCGGCAAGCTGCTCGGTCTCGTCACCCAGGCCGACCTGCTCGCCGCCTTGACGCGCCGCTCGGTCGACGCGGCCCTGAGCGCGCCGCCGCGGGCATGAGGCTCAGCCGCGAGGAGCTGGAGGAGTACCGTGGCTGCGAGGTCGACGATCTCGTCGGGCCAGGACTGAAGCTGCTGTTCGTCGGCATCAACCCGGGCCTGTGGACCGCCGCGGTGAAGACCCACTTCGCGCATCCCACCAACCGCTTCTACCCGGCGCTGGCCGCGGCTGGGATCACCGCTTACGAGGTCGATCGGGTCGCCGGGATGAGCGACGACGATCGCGCCCACATGGTCGCTCGCGGTGTCGGGATCACCAACCTCGTGCGGCGGGCTTCCCCGCGCGCCGACGAACTCTCGCGCGAGGAGTTGCGCGAGGGTGGTGAGCGGCTGCAGCGGTTCGTCGCCGAGCACCGGCCCGCGGTCGTTGCGATCGCCGGGGTCACTGCTTATCGCGACGCGTTCGGCGAGCGCGGCGCGGCGCCGGGAAGGCAGCCGGAAACGCTGGAGAGTGCGAGCCACTGGTCCGGCGCGGCGCTCTGGGTTGTCCCCAATCCGAGCGGGCTCAACGCCCACGAGACCGTCGCCTCGCTCGCCGCCGCCTACGCGGCGCCGGCCGCCGAGGCGGGTGTGATCGCTTGAGCGCCACGCCGCGCCCCTATCTGCACCAGCGATTCCCCGCCCTGACCGAGACGGTGCCGCACCTGTCGCTGTCAGCGCGGCCGACGCCGGTCCGCGAGCTGCCTGGTCTCGGCATCTGGGTCAAGGACGACGGCGCCTTCGGCGCCGGTGGCTGGGGCGGCAACAAGGTGCGAAAGCTCGAGTGGCTGATCCCCGATGCCAAGCGGCGCGGCCGCGGCTCGATCCTCACCTTCGGCGGCCTCGGCACCAACTGGGGGCTGGCGACCGCGCTCTACGCTCGTGAACACGGGCTCGAGACCGCGCTGGCGCTGGTCGACCAGCCGCTCGACGACCACGTTCGCGCCCAGCTGATCCGGCTCGAGGCCTCGGGCGCCCGGATCAACCGCACCCACACGAAGGCGCGCACGCTGGCGGCGCTGCCGTGGCTGCTCGCCCGCAACGCCCGCGGCGGGCGCCCCCCGTGCTTGCTGCCCGCCGGCGGCTCTTCGCCGGTCGGGGCGCTCGGCTACGTCGAGGCGGCGCTGGAGATCGCCGCCCAGGTCGAGGACGGCTCGCTGCCGGAGCCGGCCCAGGTTGTTGTCCCGGTTGGAACCGGCGGCACCGCGGCGGGCCTCGCGCTTGGCCTGCGGCTCGCCGGGCTGCGCAGCCGCGTCGTCGGGGTCGTGGTCAACGATCAGCTCCGTCTCGACACGAAGGTCATCGCCCGCCTCTCCCGGCGCAGCGTCACCCTGCTGGAGCGGCGCGGGGCGAGCCTCGGCGGGGCCCAGGTCGAGCCGGACGCGTTCGACCTGACCCGCGACCAGATCGGGGCCGGCTACGGCCATCGCACCGAGGCCGGAGCCCGGGCCACCGCCCTCGCCGCCGAGCAGGGGCTCTCGCTCGACCCCGTCTACACCGCGAAGGCGATGGCCGGCCTGCTGGCGCTGCGCGAGGCGGGGCGCCTCGACGGCCCGGTGCTGTTCGTGCAGACCGACGGGCCGCGTTAGCCGGCTCTGTCGTATCTCCAAGGGCCAGTCGAGCGACACATGCCGGCGCCCCGGCGCCCGGCTTAGGTTCGTCCCATGGACTTCTGGGAGATCGAGGAGCACGACGGCGGGATCGTCGTCGCCTCATACACGAACGCGCCGATGAACTATTTCGTCGGCGAGGGCGCCGCCGAGCTGGGGACGCTGATTCCCACCTGGCGCGACCCGGCGGTGCGGGCGGTGGTCATCACCGGTGGGCCGAAGGACCAGTACCTGACCCACTACAGCGTCGAGGAGCTGGCGGCGCTGGCCGGCGACCGCGAGGGGATGCGGGGGCTGGGCACCGATCTCAACGACGGCTACCACGCGATGGTCCAGGACATCAGCGACCTCGAGAAGCCGGTGATCGCGGCGATGAGCGGCGACACCATGGGCGGCGGCCTCGAGCTCTCGCTCGGCTGCGACATCCGCATCGCCCAGCGCGGCGACTTCTCGATCGGCTTCCCGGAGCTGTCGCTGGGGATCATCCCCGGCGGCGGTGGCACCCAGCGGCTGCCGCGGATCATCGGCGCCGGGCCGGCGCTCGACTTCATCCTCCGCGGCCGCATCGTCTCGCCCGAGCAGGCGCTCGCGCTCGGCATCGTCAGCGAGGTCGCCGACGACGCCAGCGCCCGCGCGCTCGAGGTCGCCCAGGGCCTGGCCCGGCACTCGGAGATCGCCCTGGCCGCGGTCAAGCGCAGCGTCCTGCGCGGCTCGACGCTGCCGCTCAGCGAGGGCCTGCGGGTCGAGGCCGACGCCTTCCTGGCGACGATGCTGAGCGACGAGGGCGAGGCAGCGATGAGCGAGTACGCGGGCACCCCGCACGAGGAGCGCCGCGCCTGGATCCGCTCACGGGCGACCTCGGTCCCCGGCGACCCCAGCTGAGCCGGGAGGGTCTGGCCGGGCAGGATCGGGCCTCGGAAGTCGTGGTTCCTTTTTCACCTCTGGGGTGAAAAAGGAACCACGACTTTCGACGGAGACCTGGCGCACGGCGGTTGCGCCGCTGGTCGCTGGCTGCTCTCGCGCCCGCGCCGGTCCAACGACACGCGCTCGCGACATCGACCACGCCTGGGGTGGGTCAGTGTCGCGAGCGAGAGTGGCTCGCTCGCTCTTAGCGGCGCAGGAGGATGACCAGAGCGGCGGCGCCGAGCAGCGGCGGGCCGAGGCGGCGGCCGAGCGACGCGAGGTCGTCGCGGTCGAAGAGGACCGTGGACTCGAGGCCGGCGACCGTGCCGACCACGGCGAGGCCGCCGTCGCGCCGCTCGACGCGCCTGAACTCGAACGGGTACTCGCCGAGGGGAGTGCTGATCTTCATCCGGCGATCCTCGCAGGTCAGGTTTGACTACCCAAAATTGGGGAAGGTTGACTTCAACCGTCGTCGGAGGAGGAGAGACCATGCTCGCGCGCTCGCGACCCAGTTGTGCCCGCCAGTTGGTAATTGCCGTTGTCGCCCTGCTGACGCTCGCGTTTGCCGCCCAGGCGTCCGCGGCCACCGCCGCGCCGCTGCGCTACGTCGCCCTCGGCGACTCCTATAGCGCCGCCTCCGGGGTGCTGCCGCCCGACCCCTCGGCGCCGCTGCAGTGCCTGCGCTCGACCCGCAACTACCCACACGTGATCGCCACCGCGACCGGCGCCCAGCTGACCGACGTCACCTGCGGGGCGGCGGAGACGAACGACTACTTCGAACCGCAGTACCCGGGGATGGCGCCGCAGCTCGACGCGGTCAAGGCCGACACCCAGCTGGTGACGATGACGATTGGCGGCAACGACAGCGGCGTCTTCATCGGCGCGATCCTCTCCTGTGGCTCCGCCGGGATCCTCAGTCTCGGCCAGGGGAGCCCCTGCAAAGACCAGTACGGGACCTCGTTCGAGGACACGATTCGCAACACGACCTACCCCTCGCTGGTCAACGCCTTGGGCGCGGTGCGGGCGAAGGCTCCGAGAGCGCGGGTGGCGATCCTCGGCTACCCGTGGATCATGCCGGCGAGCGGCGGCTGCTTCACGAAGATGCCGATCGCCAAAGGCGACGTCGCCTACGTGCGCGGGATTCAGGCGACGCTCAACGACGCGGTCCGCCGCGCCGCCGCGGCGACTGGGTCGACCTACGTGAGCATGAACGCCGTCTCCGAGGGCCACGACGCCTGCCAGCCGATCGGGACCCGCTGGGTCGAGCCGGTGCTGCAGGGAACCAACCCGGTGATCGTGCATCCGAACGCCCTCGGCGAGTCGGAGATGGCGGCGCGGGCGATCTCCGTGCTGCGCCTGCGCTAGCTCGCGCAGGATCGCGCGGGGTTACATCGAATTATTTTGACTGATGGTTGGCGTCCGACTAGCGTCGGGCCGCCAAGGTCGGGCGATGGGCGCCGGGCCACTCTGTGGGAGGAAGCAAGATGAAGTGGAGTCGCATCTCCGCAGTTCTCGCCGTGCTCGCGTTCATGGCCGTGTTCGTCAGTTCCGCCTCGGCGGTCAAGTACGTCGCCCTGGGGGACTCGTACTCGTCGGGCACGGGAACGCGCACCTACTACGAATCGGGCTGTCAGCGCTCGGTCTACGCCTATCCGTACCTGCTTCACAACGCCCACACCAGCTGGACGTTCGTGAACGCGACCTGCTCGGGGGCGAAAACCGCAGACGTGATCAACACCCAGGCGGCCAGCCTCACCTCTGACACCAACTGGGTCAGCTACACGATCGGCGGCAACGACGCCGGCTTCTCCAGCGTGATCACCGAGTGCGCGCTGCCCTCGTGGGCGTCCAACTGCAACGGCGCCATCGACGGCGCCCAGGCTTACATCGCGAACACGCTGCCGGGCCGGCTCGACCTCGTCAACAACACGATCAAATCGAAAGCGCCGAGCGCGAAAGTGATCGTGCTCGACTACCCGCGCCTGTTCAACGGGACCGACTGCAACGCGCTGACGTTCTTCAGCGGGGCGGAGATGACGCGGCTGAACCAGACCGCCGACCAGATGAAAACCCAGATCAGCGCCGCGGCGACGCGGGCCGGCGCCAACTTCGTCTTCCGCGACGTGATCCCGGCCTTCATCGGTCACGCGGTCTGCGACGGCGGCGGCGGTTCCTCGACCGAGTGGATCAACGGGCTCTCGAACCCGGTGGGGGAGAGCTACCACCCGAAGATCAGCGGGCACGCCAACGCGTACTACCCGGCGATCTTCAGCGTCACCGGCTAGGCGCGCGGTCGCGCCGGGGCGCCGATCACGGTGGTCCCCGGCGCGACGTCGCGCGTCACCACCGAGCCGGCGGCGACTATCGCGCCGCCGCCGATTCGGATGCCGGGCAGCAGGGTCGCGTTGGCGCCGATCCGGGCTTCGTCCTCGATCGTCGCCCCGGCGGTGATTCCGTCCGCCCCCAGGGCGCCGATGGAGTTGTCGTTGGTGGTGGCGACGAAGGAGCCGATGAAGGCGTTCTCGCCGATCCGCGAGCCGGCGACGATGCCGGTGCCGGACTGGATCACGGTCCCGTCGCCGATTCGCACGTCGTAGGCGATGGTGGCGTGGCGGCCGATCACGCAGTGGGCGCCGATCGTCGTTTCCTCGCGGACCCCGGCGTTGTCGCCGATCAGGGTGTCGGCGCCGATCTCGACGCCGTAGTAGATGACGGCGTTGGCGCCGATCGAGCAACCGGCGCCGATCCGCAGCTGTTCGCGAAAGCTGGGCTGGCGGGCGATCCCGCCGGTAGCCCGTGGCCGCCGGCCGACGTAGGCCCCGGGCTGCAGCTCGGTCCCCGCCCCGATCTCGACCGCGGCGTCAACGATTGCGTGCGGGAGGACCGCGACGCCGTCACCGAGCACGGCGCCAGGCCGGACGATCGCGAACTCGCCGATCTCGACGCCCTCGCCGATCGCGTCGGTTTCAACCACGGCGCTGGAGTGGATTGTCGGCATCGAATGGGGTCCGGGGGTGAGCCCGCGGGATCGTAGCGGGCACCGGTTAGGGTCAGCGACAGGATGGGAATTGAGCTCTGCACGACGATCGAGCTGCCGGTAGTGGCGGATCCGCAGGGTGACCTCGCCTTCGCCGAGCGCGACAACCACGTGCCCTTCGAGATCGCCCGGGTCTTCTACGTCTACGACGTGCCGGCCGGCGCGACTCGCGGCGGCCACGCGCACCGCACGCTCGAGCAGGTGGTCTTCTGCGTTGCAGGGCGGCTGGAGATCGTCGTCGACGACGGTGAGCGCAGCCGCCCGTTCGTGCTCGATGATCCGCGCCGCGGCCTCTACCTGCCGCCGATGGTCTGGCACGACATCGGCGAGTTCGAGGCGGGGACGGTCTACCTCGTGCTCGCCTCGCAAGAGTTCGACGAGGGGGACTACGTCCGCGACCGCGACGAGTTCCTGGCGGCGGTGCGAGCGCCCGCTCGCGACGCCTAGCCTTTTAGTCGACGATCGGGATCTCGCCGCGCGCCCACTCCGCCGCCGAGCGCCGCCGCGTCTCGTGCTTGTCGACGACGATCTTCTCGATCATCCCGAAGCGGACGCCGGCGCGGATCATCCGCCGGCACTTCGACCAGTCGCTCGGCTCGTCGTAGATCGCGTCGCTGAGCTCCGCTTCGAAGAAGCGCAGGCCGGAGTGGTAGAGCCCGGCCTGCGACCCCCACTGTCCGAGCCGGGGTGGGAACTCGCCGAGGGTCAGCGGCTCGCCCTCGGCGAAGTTGACCTGTTGCAGTCCGTAGCAGTGCTCGTAGCGGTTCTCCTGGGCGGCGGCAAGTAGCTCCGCGGTGTGGTGGGGGCGAACCGCGTCGTCGTCGCCGAGCACGGCGATCCAGCGCCCGCGGGCGATCGCCAGGGCGTCGTTGAACGGCGGCCCGCCGATCCCGAACCAGCGCTTGGCCGGCTCCTCCGGGTAGGGCCCGCGGATCGTGCGGTTGAGGTAGACGACGCGGGGATCGCCGATCGCCTCGATCACGGCGGCGGTCTCGGCCGGGGCGCAGTCGCCGGAGACGATCACCTCGAGATTGGAGTAGGACTGGCCAAGGACCGAGGGCAGGGCGACGTCGCGCAGGGTCTCGTAGGAGGTGTAGGTCGGGATCAGGAAGCTGACCAGCGGTTCGGGCTCGGTGAAGGCGAGCTCGTGCTCCTCGCTGCGGCGCAGCTCGTGCAGGCGGCGCCGGTTGGCCGGCTCTTCGTCGTAGGCGTGGCGGGCGATTCCGGCGGCGCGGGTGGCGTCGACCTCGATCGCGTCGACCCGCTGGCGCAGCTGCCCGACCTCGCCGCGGAGCTGGCGCAGCTCGCCGTGCACGCTGCCGAGCACCTGCTGGAGGTCGTGCAGGCGGTGCAGGACGTCGCCGTGCAGCTTCGAGCGCAGCGTGCGCGCGGTGCGCCGGGCGATCCCGCGAGGCCGTCCTTGCTCGGTCATCCGGCGCCTGATGCTACGCCGATGGAGCTGCTCCAACCGTCGCCAGCACGGCGTCGGCGACGCGGGCGCAGTCGCTGCGGTCGAGCTGTGGGTAGAGGGGCAGGCTCAGCGCCGCCGCGGCGAGCCGCTCGGCGACCGGGAAGCTGCCCGCGGGCCAGTCGTCGCGGTAGGGCGCGGCGCGGTGGGGCAGCAGCGGGTAGTGGACGAGCGTCTCGATCCCCTGCTCGGCCAGCCTGCGGGCGCAGGCCTCGCGGTCGGGGTGGCCGAGAACGAACAGGTGCCAGACCGGCTCGGTGTCGGCCGGGACCGACGGCAGCGAGAGCTCCTCCCGGCCGGCGAAGGCGTCGAGGTAGATCTGCGCCAGCTCGGCCCGGGCCCGGTTCCAGGCGTCGAGCCGGGGCAGCATCACCCGCAGCGCCGCGGCTTGGACCTCGGCCAAGCGCGAGTTGACGCCAGCCTGCTCGATCTCGTAGCGGTCGCGCATGCCGTAGTTGCGCAGCAGCCGGGCGCGCTCGGCGAGCCCGTCGTCGTCGGTGGTGATGGCGCCGCCGTCGCCGATCGCGCCGAGGTTCTTCGAGGGGTAGAAGGAGAAGGCGCCGGCGTCGCCGATGCTGCCGACCCCTCGTCCCTTGATCCGGGCTCCGTGCGCCTGCGCCGCGTCCTCGACGACGAGCAGATCCGCCGCCCCGGCAATTGCCGTGATCGCTTCGAGGTCGGCCGGCTGGCCGCGCAGGTGGACGGGGACGATCGCCGCGGTGCGCTCGGTGATCGCGGCGCCGATCAGGTCGGGGTCGAGGTTGTAGGTCTCGCGCTCGACGTCGACTCCAACCGGGCGGGCGCCGGTCGCGCTGACCGCCAGCCAGGTGGCGATCCAGGTGTAGGCGGGAACGATCACCTCGTCGCCGGGGCCGACGCCGGCAGCCCGCAGCGCCAGCTCGATCGCGCCGAGGCCGCTGCCGACGCCGACGCAGTGGCGGGCGCCGCAGTAGGCGGCGAACTCGCGCTCGAACCCCTCCAGCTCGTGCCCGAGCAGGAATCGGCCCGACGCTAGAACCCGCGCGGTGCTGGCCTCCAGCTCCCCGCCGAGCTCTCTGTTCCTGGCCTGGAGGTCGATGAATGGGACCGGCATCGGCTGACCCTAGGCGATCGCGTTTCGCCGGCCCTCGTTTGATCCCCGGGGGGAGAGTTCGCGAGGCCCGGCTCTTAGGGGGGTTATGAGCGAGAGCGGAAGTGCTACTTTTATGTACATGAGCGAATCGCTTTCAGTCGGAGTTGCCGAGCTGCGGCAGAACCTGAGCGTCTACCTGCGGCGCGTGAGCAAGGGGGAGCGGCTTGTCGTCACCGATCGCAACCGGCCGGTTGCCGAGCTCGGGCCTGCCCCGACCACCGGCCCCGACCTAGATCGCCTGATCGCCGCGGGGCGGGTCACTGCCCCGGCCCGCGCGGGGTTGCCGAAGCCGATGGAGTTGACGGGCGATTCGCAGGCTCTGAGCCGCGCGCTCGACGAGATTCGTGGCGACCGCTGAGCGGTGGCGGTCTTCTACGCCGATAGCTCGGCGCTGGTCAAGCTGGTCCGCGAGGAGGCTGAGTCGGAGGCGCTGCGCGCCTACTTGTCCGGCGCCGACCTGGTCAGCAGCGAGCTGGTCCTGACCGAGCTTCCGCGCGCGATCCATCGCGCTACTGCCGCCGATCCTGCCTTGCCGCGGGACCTCCTGCTCGAGCGGGTCGGCGAGCTCGTCGACGCGCTGGCCCTGCGCCCGCTCGACCGCCCACTGCTCGCCGGCGCCGGTGCGATCGCCGAGCCGGCGCTGCGCGCCCTCGACGCGATCCACGTCGCCTCGGCCGTCGACCTGCTGCCGATCGAGGCTTTCGTCACCTACGACGAGCGCCAAGCCGCCGTCGCCCGCCTCGCCGGTCTGCGGACGATGGCGCCCGGGACCTGATCGGCTAGGTGCGCTCGGAGCCTCAGCTGAAAGCGGCCAGCAGCTCTGCCGGGCGTGCACCGAGGCCGGCCGCGAGCAGCGCACCGTCGAGGGTTGCCAGCGCCGCCTCGCGGGTCTCGGCGACGGCTGCATAGGTGGCGCCGTAGAGCGTCAGATCGCGGCGCTCGGCCAGCTCGGCGGCACGCCGGAGCTCGTGAGGGCTCGGCTGCAGGGCGGGGCAGATTGCCGCGAGCGCTTCGAGGACCGTCGCCGTCTGATCGGCCCTCGCCTCGGCGCGGCCTCGCATTAGAGCGTTGCCGATCTCGTATGAGGTGAGGTCGAGGACGGAGAGAGTCAGGCGCCGGTCGCGGTGGGCGCCGAGCAAATCACGAGCCGCCTCGACTTCCTCCTCGCCCTCGGCGTGGAACCACTTGAGGGCGACGTTGGCGTCGCTAACGACGTCGATCACGGGCATCGCGCTGCTCCCGCTCGGCCCGGATCAGGTCACCTGCCTCGAGGCTGCCGATCCCGGCGAGGGCCGTACGGCCTCGCGCGAGCGCTGCATCGATAGTGGCGGGATCAGGCGATCCAAGTGCCTGTCGTGCTGCCTCTTGCAGGAAGGCGCTGCGGGTGGTTCCGCGGTCGTCTACCTCCCGGTCGATGCGCCCGAGCAGGTCATCGGGGATCGACACCATCACCTTCTGGGCTCTTGCCATGAGAGTCATTATATCCAGGAGCTATAAGACCCTGGACGGCAATTCTCTCCCCCGTGGCGGCTAGCTGCGCTTCTTCTTTGCCTGGCGTTCGAGGATTTCGCCGAACGCCTTGTCGATTTCCTCGTTGAGGATCGGGCGGAAGGTGGCGACCATCGCCTCGACCGCGAGCGGGCGCAGGCGTTCGATCGACTCGGTGATCTCGGCCCAGCCCTCGTCGGGGCGGCCGGCTTCGTCGAACGGCTTCCACAGTTCCTCGAGGAAGAGGTCGACGAAGCTGCGGGCGGCGGTGTGGGAGCTGCGGCTGAGTTTCTCGATCGCGGCGAGGGCGGCGGGGAGGGAGATCCCCATCTTCAGCACGTCCTCGGCCGCCTGCAGGAGCGCGGGGGAGGGAGCTTCGTAGCGCTCGTCACCGAGGTCGATGAGGAGGCCGAGCTTCTTCGCCTTCGCCAGCAGCCGCTCGTCGTCGACCCCGAAGCGCTCGGCCAGCTCCGCGCGGGTCAGCACTTCCGGCGACTCGTCGGCGATCGGCGCCGTGACCGCCTTGCGCAGGCCGACGAAGCGGTCGGCGTCGGCGCCGTGCTCGCCGATCAGGCGAGAGATCGCGCTCAGCTTGAAGCCCTCCGCCTGCATCTCCTGGATCAGCCGCAGCCGGGCGACGTGGGCGGGGCCGTAGTAGCCCGTGCGCGCTCGCACCTCGGGCGCTGGCAGCAGGCCGCGGGACTGGTGGTTGCGGATGTTGCGCACCGACATCCCGGTCTCGTAGGCGAGCTGCTCGACCGTCAACTGCGCCTCCGGGCCCGGCTCCTTTGCGTGACTTGACTCACGTTTGGCCGCCATCGTTTGCGGATACTACCTCTCCTATGTAACCTCGTTTGAGGTAACACCGTATGAGGTAATCGATATGCAACCTCGCACCGGAAAGGCACTTCGCTTATGAACCCCGCTCCCCCCGCAGGTGGCGCCGCCCTCGGCCAGGTGATTGGCGCCTCGCTGGCCGCCTCCCTGGTCACCGCGGCGCTGCTCTACGTCGGCTTCGCCCACCGCTCCGGCCGCATTCAACGGCTGGGCCGCCTCGCCGCCCGCGCCGAACGCGCCAGCGGCCACCCCGGCTGGGTGGTGATCCCCTCGCTGATCGCCACCACCTCGCTGCTGGTCGCCCTCTTCGGCATGTACTGGGACATCGCCCTCCACATCGGCGTCGGCCGCGACGAGGGCCCGCTTGCCAACCCCGCCCACTACTTCATCCTCACCGGGCTCTTCGGCATCTTCACCGCTGGCTTTCTGGCGATCGTGCTGCCGGTAGGGGTGCGCCCGAGCGCCGCCTCGATCCGGCTCGGCCCCGACTGGCACGCGCCCCTCGGCGGCATCCTGCTGATGGCCTGCGGCCTCTTCTCGCTGACCGGGTTCCCGCTCGACGACGTCTGGCACCGGCTCTTCGGCCAGGACGTCACCCTCTGGGGCCCCACCCATCTGATGCTGATCGGCGGCGCCGCGATGAGCCTGGTCGGGATCGCCGTGCTCACCGTCGAGGGCCTGCGGGCCGGGACCGCCTCGAGCGCGGCAGGCGGCGAGCCGCTGATCGAGCGCGGGCCGATGGTGCTGGCGCGGACGATCGCCCTCACCGGCGGGCTGATGCTCGGGCTCTCGACCTTCCAGGCCGAGTTCGACTTCGGCGTGCCGCAGTTCCGCTTCGTCTTCGAGCCGGTGATGCTGATGCTCGCCGCCGGGGTCGGCCTCACCGCCGCCCGTCTCTACGCCGGGCCGGGCGCCGCGCTCGGCTCCGCCGCCTTCTTCATCGTCCTGCGCGGTTTGCTGGCGCTGGTGATCGGGCCGGTGCTGGGGGAGACGACGCCGCACTTCCCGCTCTACATCGCCGAGGCGCTGGTCGTCGAGGCGGTCGCCCTGCGGGTCTCCGCCCAGCGCCCGCTCGCCTTCGCGCTCTGGACTGGGGTCGGGATCGGCACCGTCGGCCTCGCCGCCGAGTGGCTCTGGTCGCAGGTCTGGATGCCGCTGCCGTGGACCGGCGCGCTCTGGCCCGAGGGCGCCCTGCTCGGCTTCGCCGCCGCGGTCGCGGCGGCCCTGATCGGGACCTGGATCGGGACCCGGCTTGCGGTCGAGCCACGGCCGTCCTTCGCGGGCTTGCGCTGGGGAGCGGCGGCTGGGGCGGCGGCCCTGGCGGCGATCGTCGCCTTCTCCCTCCACGCCCCGGCCGAGCGCGGGCTCAGCGCCCAGGTCGCCCTGACCGAAGTCGGCGGTGGCGACGGCCGCGAGGCCAACGTCGCGCTGAACGTGAGGCCCGCCGACGCCGCCGCCGACGCCGAGTGGTTCGACGTCACCGCCTGGCAGGGAGGAGGGCTGGTGGTGGCGCCGCTGCACGAGGTCGGGCCGGGTCGCTACCGGACCACCGAGCCGGTCCCCATCGACGGCAACTGGAAGGCGATGGTCCGCCTCCACGACGGCAACTCGTTGATGGCGCTGCCGATCTACCTGCCCGCCGACGCCGCGATTCCGGCAGCCGAAGTGCCGGCCCGGCCCAGCTTCACGCGGCCGTTCGTCGACGAGACCAAGATCCTCCAGCGCGAGCAGACCGGTGGCAGCCC
>DATAON010000077.1:0-111004 GCA_036265715.1 Solirubrobacterales bacterium
GCCCGCCGCGAAGCGCCCGGGATGCGGCTCCGACCACAGCGTGGACGCGGCGAGGACGGTGTCGCGGTGGTCGTTCTGGAGCACCACGCCGAAGAGCGGATCCTCGACCGCGACGTCGAAGCGCACGCGCGCCGCGAACGCGCAGGGCGCGCCCGCGGTCACGACCGTCGCCCGCTCGCCGTCGCCGGTCTCGAACCACGCCTCGAGGATCTCCGCCCCGCCGTCGCCGCTTCGCTCCCCCGCTGCGCTGGGGTGCGCGGCGCCCTCGCGAGCGGCCTCCGAGAAGTTCAGCTCGATGTAGCGGGCGGCGACGCGGTCGGGGTCGCCGATCTCGGCAACCGAGCCACGCTCGAGCAGCATCGCCCGATCGCAGAAGCGGTGGACGGCGCCCATGTCGTGCGTGACGAGCAGGATCGTCTTGCCGGCGTCGCGGATGCGCGCGAACTCGTCGAAGCACTTCTGCTGGAACGCGGCGTCGCCGACCGCCAGCACCTCGTCGATCAGCAGCACGTCGGCGTCGGCCTGCAGCATCGCCGAGAAGGCGAGCCGGACCAGCATCCCCGACGAGTAGTTCTTGATTTTGAGGTCGACGAACTCCTCCAGCTCGGCGAACTCGATCACGGCGTCGAAGCGGTCCCGCGTCTGCTGCGGAGTCAGCCCCATCATCACCCCGTTGAGGAGGACGTTTTCACGCGCGGTCAGCTCGACGTTGAAGCCGACGCCGAGCTCGATGAAGGGGGCCAGGCGGCCGGCCATGCGCAGCTTGCCGGCGTCGGCCTTGTAGATGCTCGCGAGCAGCTTCAGCAGCGTGCTCTTGCCGGAGCCGTTGCGCCCGACGATGCCGAAGAACTCACCCTGGTGGATGTCGAAGGAGACCCCGTCGAGCGCCCGCAGCAGCCGCACCTCGCCGCGCGAGTACGGGTGCAGGATCCGCTCCTTGAGCGAATCCACGCGGTGCGTGGGGATGCGGAAGGTCTTCTCCAGGCCGCGCGCCTCGACGACCACAGGGGCGTCCGCGCCTGGGCTCGGCGGCCGATCTATGGTCGCGCCCTCCGGCGGTTCACTCGCTCGCGGGTCCGCCGCGCGAACCACTTCGCCCGCGAGCCCCAGACCCGCCACAGCGGGGCCTGCGGCGGCGGGGCCGGCGGCGTGGGGGGGACCGGCAGGGCGCCCGGCTTGCGCAGGACGACGACGAACTCGATGCCGACGCGGGCGGCGGCCTCGATGTCGAAGCCCGCCCCGGTGCGGCGGCGGATCTCCAGGATAAGGTCGAGGAACTCCGCCTGGGTCCAGACGTGCATGTGGATCGAGTAGCCCATCTCGTCGAGCTGGGCGGCGCGCTGCGTGACCCACTCGTCCGAGGGCACCTCGTCGCCGGACTCGTGGCCGATCACGAAGCGGCACCACTCCTCGTAGTGCTGGGCTCGGGAGCGCTCGGGCCCCTGGTCGGCGTCGGCGACCATGTGCTCCAGCGGCGTCGTCTCGCGCCGGAAGTCGAAGGTGAAGCGCTTGTCCGGGACGGCGTAGAAGAGGACCCCGCCCGGTTTCAATTTGCCGAGGTGGCCTTCGATCGTCCCGATCGGGTTCTCGGTGTGCTCGAGGAAGTGGTTGGCGATGATGAAGTCCTGGCTTTCGGCCGGGATCGTGGTCAGCTTCTCGCCGTCGTCGACGATGTCGACCTCGGTCAGGTCCCAGTCGGCCAGCTCCGGGTACTCGCTGCGCAACTGCTGCGAGGTCATGCGGTCGACGTAGCGCACGTGCGCGTGCGGGGGGACCGCCAGGGGCTGGTGCAGGGGGCCGATCTCGAGGCCGTCGCCGAGCAGATAACTGTTGGCGAAGGCGGTGCGGGCGTCGAGGTAAACCGGGAGCGGGTCGAGGTGGGTGCCCCGCTCGGCGGGGTTTTCGATCGTGGTCATGACGGGAGAGGCTACCTTCTGGCCGACAGGGATCGGCGCCGGTACTTTCGCCAGGAAGTAGGGTTCCAGCCTCGCATGGAGCCCTTGAAGGGACTGATCCTCTCCGGCGGCGCTGGTACCCGGCTGCGCCCCATCACCCACACCTCGGCAAAGCAGCTCGTGCCTGTGGCCAACAAGCCCGTGCTGTTTTACGGGATCGAGGCGCTGGTCGAGGCCGGCGTCACCGAGATCGGGATCATCATCGCGCCGGAGACCGGCGACGAGATCCGCGAGGCCGCCGGCGACGGCTCCCAGTTCGGCGCCGAGATCACCTACATCGTCCAGGACTCGCCCGCCGGGCTCGCCCACGCGGTCCTCACCGCCGAGGAGTTCATCGGCTCCTCGCCGTTCGTCATGTACCTCGGCGACAATCTCCTGCGCGACGGGCTGCGCGGCCTCGTCTCGACCTTCACCCGCGACGAGCCGGAGGCGCTGATTCTGCTCACCCCGGTCGACGACCCGCAGTCCTACGGCGTCGCCGAGCTCGACGCCGAGGGCGGCATCCTGCGCCTGATCGAGAAGCCGAAAGACCCGCCCTCCAACCTCGCCCTGGTCGGCGTCTACCTCTTCACCTCCTCGATCTTCGAGGCGGCTCGTTCGCTGCAGCCCTCCTGGCGCGGCGAGCTCGAGATCACCGAGGCGATCCAGAAACTGATCGACGACAAGCGCCCGGTCCAGTCCGAGGTCGTGCGCGGCTGGTGGAAGGACACCGGCCAGCTCGCCGACATGCTGGAGGCCAACCGGCTGGTCCTGGAGGAGCTGCAGACCTCGCTCGAGGGCGAGATCGACGAGGCCTCGAAGATCGAGGGCCGGGTGGTGGTCGAGCCAGGCGCGACGCTGACCCGCTCGGTCGTCCGCGGCCCCGCCGTGATCGCCGCCGGCGCCTGCATCGAGGACGCCTACATCGGCCCCTACACCTCGATCGGCGAGGAGGTCCACATCCGCCGCTCCGAGGTGGAGCACTCGATCATCCTCTCCGGCTCCGTGGTCGAGGACCTCGGCACCCGGATGGAGGCGAGCCTGCTCGGCCGCAACGTCAAGCTGACCCGCTCCGACGGCGTCCCGAAAACGCTGCGCCTGCTGGTCGGCGATCGCTCCGAGATCGAAATCGTCTAAACGAGCTGCGGCGTGAGCGGCGGCAATCTCTTCGTCCTCAGCGCCGTTCAGCTGGTGCTGACGGCGGTGCCGGGAATCGCCGCCGCCCTGCTCGCGATGCGCCTCGGGGCGCGGGCGCTGCCGCTGCTGCTCGCGAGCGCGCTGGTCGGCAGCGGCGTCGCGGCAATGCTCGTGTTCTGGGTCTTCTACCTCTCCCCGTCGCTGGGGGCGCCCAGCGCCTACGCGATCTTCTTCGGCTCGATCGGCCTCGCGGTCTGGGCCTGGCCGGCCGGGACCGAGCAGCGAGCGCTGCTGCGACGGCTGCGCACGCCGCTGGCGCTGTGGGTGCTCGGTTCCCTCTTCGTCGTCTTCTTCGGCTTCCTCCACGGTGGCACCGAGGCGGCGCTGGAAACCGGCGGCTACCGCTTCTCGACCGCGCCGAACCAGATGGCGTCGGACAACTTCATCCCCTGGTTCTTCTCCGACTGGATCGTCGGCGGCAGTCCCAGTCCGCCGCCGATCTTCGAACCCGGCTGGCATCTCAGCGACCGGCCGCCGCTTCAGGTCGGGTACATCGTCAGCCAGCGGCCCTTCGGCTGGGACCTCGCGACCCTCCACGTAGAGCTGATCGGAGTGGTTGCCCAGCAGCTCTGGATCGTCGGGCTCTGGGCCGTCCTCGAGGCCGCTCGCGTCTCGACCCGCACCCGCGCCCTGGTCATGGTCGCCGCCCTGGTCAGCGACGTCACGGTCGTCAACGCCTTCTACGTCTGGCCGAAGCTGCTGGCGGCTGCCTTTGCCCTGGCCGCGCTGGCGCTGATCATCGACCGCGACGCCGGCCTACGCTCCAGTGCCACCGCGACGGTCCTGTTCGGCGCGCTCTGCGGGCTCTCCTACCTCGCCCACGGCTCGACCGTCTTCGGCCTCTTCCCCCTGCTCGTCCTCCTACTGATCCGCGACCTGCCGAGCTGGCGCTGGCTCGCCGCCGCGCTCGCCGTGGCGCTGCTCCTGGTCCTGCCCTGGTCGGCCTTCCAGCGCTACGCCGACCCGCCCGGGAACCGCGTCGTCAAGTGGGGCCTCTCCGGCTACACCGAGATCGACGACCGCGGCACCGCCGAGGCGGTCGTCGACGCCTACCGGGAAGTCGGGCTGGGCGGCGCCCTGGAGAACAAGCTGAGGAACTTCCTCACGATGGCGGGCGTGGGCCCGGCCACCGACGCCGAAGAAATGGAATGGATCCACTTCCACAACGCCTTCGACGACTCGGTGGACGCGGTTTCCGATCTCTGGAGCGGCCAGGTCGAGAGCGCCGTCTCAGAGATCCGCGAGAGTCGCTTCTCGCACCTGCTCTGGACCGTCGGCCTGCTGATCCTGGCCCTTCCAGCGATTGCGGTCGGCGCTCTGCGGGGACGGATCCGGGCCGGGCCCGACTGGGAGCTTGCCCGCGTCTGCGCCTTCGTCTTCGCCGTCGGCGCCGTCGCCTGGGGGCTGGTGATGTTCGGCAACGTGCCCGGCCGGGCGGTTGTGATCGCCGGCTCGATGGTGCTGCCGATCCTCGCCGTCGCCGGCCTCGTCGCCGGCCTCCGCGCCACCTACCCGTCGCTGGCGCCGTGGTTGGTCGGCGCCAACGTCGTCACCGTGCTGCTGATCTACCTGCCGGTGCTGGAACCGAGGCCCGGCACCTCCTTTGAAGCGTTCAACGCGATCGTCGCCGTCACTGCCTTGGCCGGCTTCGTCGCGGTTGCTTGCGGCGCCCGCTGGGCGCGCTGGTATCCGAAGGAGGCGGCCCCGTGACCGAAGTCACGCCGGGCCTCAGCGGCGGCAGCCTGCTCGTCCTGGTCGCGGTGCAGCTGCTGCTGACCGCGATGCCGGGCGTCGCCGCCGCCTTCCTGGCGGTGCGGCTCGGGGTGCGCGCGCAGGCACTGGCGCTCGGCGCCGGTCTGGCCGGCAGCGGCGTCGCCGCGATGCTGACCTTCTGGGTCTACTACGGCGTCCCCGCGCTCGGCCCGGCCTGCGCCTTCACGGTGTTCTTCGGTTCCGCCGTCGCGATCGCCTGGCTCTGGCTCCGGCTCGCGGCGCAGCGCGAGCTGCTCTCCCGGCTCGCCGTCCCGCTCGGTCTCTGGGCGCTCGCCAGTCTCTTCGTGATCTTCCTCGGGTTCTTCGGCGGCGGCGTCGACAACCCGATGGAAACCGCCTCGCTGCGCTTTGCGACCGACCCCTCGCCGTTC
This sequence comes from Solirubrobacterales bacterium, assembly GCA_036265715.1. Classification (GTDB taxonomy): domain Bacteria; phylum Actinomycetota; class Thermoleophilia; order Solirubrobacterales; family 70-9; genus VAYN01. The sequence continues at coordinate 5,276 of DATAON010000077.1, forward strand.
GCCTCCGACAACGCGATCCCGCTCTTCTTCGCCGACTGGATCCACTCGGGCAGCCACGGGCCGGTGCCGATCTTCGAGCCCGGCTGGCAGCTCAGCGACCGGCCGCCGCTGCAGATCGGCTATGCCCTGACCCAGTGGGACTTCGGCTGGGACACGGTGGCGCTGCACTACCAGCTGCTCGGCGTGATCCTCCAGCAGCTCTGGGTGATCGGGATGTGGGCTCTGCTCACCGCCGCGCGGGTGGGGCACCGGACCCGCGCCCTGGTCATGGTCGCCGCCCTGGTCAGCGACGTCGCGATCGTCAACGCCTTCTACGTCTGGCCGAAGCTGCTCGGCGCCGCCTTCGTGCTCGCGGGGCTGGCCCTGGTGGTCGACCCGCGGGGATCGTCGCTGAGGCGCGCACCCTGGACCACGGTCCTTCTCGGCGCCCTGGCTGGTCTCGCCTTCCTTTCCCACGGAACCAGCGTCTTCGGATTGATCCCCTTGGCGGCGGTGGTGCTCTGGCGGGGCCTGCCGGGCTGGCGCTGGCTCGCCGCCGGAGCGGCCGCCCTACTGCTGCTGGTCGTGCCCTGGATGGCCTATCAACATTGGGGGGACCCGCCCGGGGACCGGCTGACCAAGTGGTCGCTCGCCGGCGTCGCCGAGATCGACGACCGCGGCGCGCTTGAGGCGATCGCAGACGAATATGGCGAGGTCGGCCTGGGCCGCGCGATCTCGAACAAGCTGGACAATTTCTCGATGATGGCCGGCGGCAATCCCGGCGGCGCCGTTCCCGCTCCGGGGCAGTTCCCGTTCGGCGACGTCGTCCACCAGGGCGGCGAACTGGTCAGCGACGTCGTCCACGGCAGCTTCGACGGCGCCGTCTCGAAAGCCCGCGAGATCAAACACTGGCATCTGTTCTGGGCCCCTGGCCTGCTGCTGCTCGCCCTGCCGCTGCTTCTGGTCGGGCGGCTGCGGACCGGCTGGCGCGAGGACGACGACTGGCGGTTCGCGCGCCTATGCCTGCTCTTCTACGCGGTCGGTGTGGTCTGTTGGGGCCTGCTGATGTTCGGCAACAACGTCGGCATGGCGGTGGCGAGCTCCTCCTCGTTCGCCTTTTCCCTGGTCGGCATCGCCGGGCTCGTCGCCGGCCTGCGCTCCACCTTTCCCCGCTGGGCGCCATGGCTGGTCGGCGCCAATGTCCTCACCGTTCTCGTCGTCTACACGCCGTACTTGGGGCTTCCCCCCGGCCGCTCCTACTCGACCTTCGCGGCGCTGGTCTTCCTCGGCGGTCTTGCCGCTTTTGCCGCCCTGGCCTTCGCCGGCCGCGACTCAAATCCCGGCTCGTCTAGCCTGTCAGCCGCCGTGAGCCCGAGAAAAGATCGAGTAGAGAGATGAAGGTCCTGGTCACCGGCGCCGCCGGGATGCTCGGCCGCGACCTGATGCTGGCCGCCGGCAACGCCGGCCACGACGTCGTCGGCTTCGGCCGCGCCGAGCTCGACGTCACCGACGCCGAGACGGTCAGCCGCCGGATCGACCTCGAGCGCCCCGACGTCGTCATCAACAGCGCCGCCTGGACCGACGTCGACGGCGCCGAGGAGGCCGAGGCAGACGCCTTCGCGGTCAACGGCACCGGCGCCGGCAACGTCGCCGCCGCCGCGGCCGAGGTTGGCGCCAGCGTCGTCTACGTCTCCACCGACTACGTCTTCGACGGGGCCAAGAGCGAGCCCTACACCGAAAGCGACCAGCCGGCGCCGCTCTCGGCCTACGGCCGCACCAAGCTGGCCGGCGAGGAGGCGACCGCGGCCGCCAATAAGCGCCACTTCGTGGTCCGCTCGGCCGGCCTCTTCGGGATCGGAGGCAACAACTTCGTGGAGACGATGCTGCGCTTGGCCAGCGGCCAGAGTGAGGTGCTGGTGGTCCGCGACCAGGTTGGCTCGCCGACCTACACCTGGCACCTCGCCTACGGGATCGTGCGCCTGATCGAGGGCCTCGAGTTCGGCATCCACCACATGGCCGCGGCCGGCCAATGCTCCTGGTACGAGTTCGCCCGGGAGATCTTCGAGCAGGCCAAGGTCGACTGCAAAGTGCTGTCAGTCAGCACCGAGGAGTTCGGCCGGCCGGCGGCGCGACCGCCTTTCTCGGCCCTGACCAGCCAGCGCCAGCACGCGATCCGGCTGCCCTCCTGGCAGGACGGGCTGGCCGGCTACCTCGCCCAACGCGAAGCAGAGGAGAACCAAGAATGAAGTTGCTCGTCACCGGCGCCGCCGGGTTCATCGGCTCGACCTACGTCCGCATCGCCGGCGCCGAGCACGAGATCGTCGTCCTCGACAAGCTCACCTACGCCGGCCGGCCGGAGAACCTGCCGGAGGGCACGCAGCTGATCGAGGGGGCGATCGAGGATCCCGCGATCGTGCGCGAGGCGATGGAGGGCGTCGACGCCGTCGTCAACTTCGCCGCCGAGTCGCACGTCGACCGCTCGATCGACGACCAGGACGCCTTCGCCCGCACCCACGTGATCGGCACCGGCACCCTGCTCGACGCCGCCCGTGAGCTCGGCGTGGAGCGCTACCTGCAGGTCTCCACCGATGAGGTCTACGGCTCGATCGAGTCCGGCTCCTTCACCGAGACCTCGCCGCTGGACCCCTCCTCGCCCTACTCGGCGACCAAGGCGGCCGGCGACCTGCTGGTCTCCGCCCACGTCCACACCTACGGGATCGAAGCCTCGATCGTGCGCGGCTCCAACAACTACGGCCCGCGCCAGTATCCCGAGAAGCTGATCCCGCTGATCACGCTTAACGCCATGCACGGCGACCCGCTGCCGGTCTACGGCGACGGCAAGCAGGTCCGCAACTGGCTCTACGTCGAGGACTTCTGCCGCGGCATCCACACGGTGCTGATGAAGGGCAAGGCCGGCGAGGCCTACAACGTCGGCGGCCCCGACGAGTGCGAGAACATCGAGGTGATCAAGCGGGTGATCGAGCTGACCGGCCAGGACGAGTCGCTGATCGAGCACGTCGCCGACCGCCCCGGCCACGACCGCCGCTACTCGCTCTCCTCCGCGAAGCTGAAGGAGGAGCTCGGCTGGGAGGCGCAGGTCCACTTCGCCGAGGGCCTCGAGAAAACGGTCGCCTGGTACCGCGACAACGAGGAGTGGTGGGGGCCGATCCGCTCCGGCGAGTATCGCGAGTACTACGAGAAGCAGTACGGGAAGGCGCTGGGTTAACTCGATGGCGGCCCCTGCAAACCGGCGCATCTCGGGGTCCTCGGTCGCTCGGATCGGGTCACGCACTAAAAAGTGCGCTCCCCTCACCTCGCTCCCTGCGTCCCCCGACCTGCTTGGTTTTCGCGGCCGTTTGGTTCTTCGATGAAGTCACTGCCCACGAAGTTGGACGGGGTCGTGCTGCTGGAGCCGGCGGTGCACGGCGACGAGCGCGGCTTCTTCGTCGAGACCTTCAGCCGCGACGCCTGGGCCGCGGCCGGGGTCGAGGTCGAGTTCGTCCAGCACAACCACTCGCGCTCGGGCAAGGGCACGCTGCGCGGGCTGCACTTCCAGACCGAGCCGGGGCAGGCGAAGCTGTTGCGCTGCGCCCGCGGCGCGATCCTCGACGTCGCCGTCGACCTGCGCCGGGACTCGGCCACCTACGGGCAGTGGGAGGCGCACGTGCTCGACGACGAGCGCCACCGCCAGCTCTTCGTCCCGATCGGCTTCGCCCACGGCTTCGTCGTGCTGAGCGAGGTCGCCGACGTCTCCTACCTCGTCTCCAGCGTCTACGACCCCGCCACCGAGGCGGGGATCGCCTGGGACGACCCCGAGGTCGGGGTCGACTGGCAGGTCGACGAGCCGCTGCTCTCCGGGCGCGACCAGACCGCTCCGCGCCTCTCCGAGATCGCCGACACCCTGCCCTGGTAATGAGATGAGTCGCAACGGGATCACGCTGGCGGCGATGACCCTCGCCAGCAGCATGATCCTGGTCGACCAGACCGCGGTGCCGCTGGCCAGCCCCGACGCGATCCAGGCGCTCGGCGGCGGCGTCTCCGAGGGCCAGTGGCTGATGACCGCCAACATCATCCCGCTGGCGGCGCTGATGGTCTTCGGCGGCCGCCTCGGCGACCTCTTCGGCCTGCGCCGCGTCTTCCTCTGGGGCGCCGTGATCTTCGCCGCCGCGACCGTGGCGATGGGAGCCGCCCAGAACATGGAGTGGGCGATCGCGGCGCGGGCTCTGCAGGGGACGGGGGCGGCGCTGATGATGCCGACCGCGCTGGCGATCGTCAGCGCGGTCTACCCGCAGGAGCGCAAGGGCTCGGCGCTCGGCATCCTCGCCGGCGCCTCGGCCTTCTTCGCGGCGCTCGGGCCGGTGCTGGGTGGTCTCCTGACCTCGATCGACTGGCGGCTCGTCTTCCTCGTCAACGTGCCGCTGGCGGTGCTGGCGATCTTCCTCACCCTGCGGGCGACCCCACGCCTGGACCCCGACCCCGACGCCTCGCGCGACCTCGACCTTCCCGGCGTCTTCACCTTCGCGGTCGCGGTCGGGGCGATCGTCTTCGGGCTCAGCCAGGGCGCGACCGAAGGCTGGGGAGAAGCGGTGACCGTGGTGCCGCTGATCCTCGGCGCCGTCCTGCTCCCCGTCTTCGTCGCGATCGAGCGCCGCGCCGCCAACCCGATGATCCAGTTCCGGCTCTTCCGCCACGAGAACTTCCTCGCCTCGAACCTGAGTCAGTTCCTGGCCGGGATGGTCGAGCTCGGCCTCGGCTTCCTCACCCCGTTCTTCCTGCTGCTGGTGGTCGGCGTCTCGCCCGCGACCGCCGGGATCGCGCTGATCCCGGCGACGATCCCGATCATCCTCGCGGGGCCGCTGGCCGGGAAGGCCTTCGATCGCTTCGGCGGGCGCTGGCCGCTGGTCGCGGGCTTCATCGTGCTGGCCGCCTCCGGCGTCGTCCTCGCCGTCTCGGTCTCCCAGGAGAGCGCCGTGGCGCTGATCCCGGGCCTGCTGCTGCAGGGCCTCGGGCTCGGCATCGTGCTCACTGTCAACGACCCGACCGGGCTGACCGCGGTGCCGCCCGAGGACAGCGGCGAGGCGGCGGGCATGATCAACACCTCCGAGCAGCTCGGCGGGGCGATCGGGATCGCGGCACTGACCGCGGTCGAGCTCGGGATCAACTTCAGCAAGATCGAAGAGCGCCTCGCCGAACGGGGCATCCACCCGACTCCCGAGCAGAACGAACACGCCCGCGAACTGATCGTCCAGGGCGAGCAGTCGGGACTGAAAAACCTCCCCTCCAGCCACCTGCTGGAAGTGGTGCAGCCGGTCGTGGCCCAAGCGCACGTGACCGCCTTCGAGGTCACCTTCGCCGTTTCCGCCGGGATCGCCCTGCTGGGTGCGCTGGTGACGCTGCTGCTGGTCCGCAAGACCGACCGCGTCGCCGGCGGCCCCGTCTTCAGCCGCCGCTCGCGCTGGGTCTTCGCCTCCCAAGGCCGCTCCTCAGCACTAACCAAACGCCCCGACCCCTCGCTGTAACCGGAGTTCTCCGTCGCCAAGGACGGAAAAGTCCGGTTACGGCGAACGGGTTAGCCGTAGAAGGTCTGCATGCCGTCGTCGACGGCGCCGTCGATGTAGGCGCGCCAGGGCGGCGGCGCGCCGGTCTTGCGAGCGAGCACGATCGTCGTGTGTCCCGCCGCCGGCCAGAGCCTGGCCAGCGGCGCGCTCCACGGCGTCGGCAGCGGGTAGAAGCCGACGCTGCTGGCGCTCTCGACCTCGTAGGCGCCGTCGCGGGCGACGAACTCGCGGAACTCGTGGAAGCCGTAGCCGCGCACGTGCGGGCCGAAGACGCGGATCGAGGTCGGCTGGCGGCCCAGCCCCAGCAGCACCCGGTTGTGCAGGCTGGCCAGGTTCGGAACAGAGAGGACCGCGTGCCCGCCGACCCGCAGCACCCGGTGCATCTCGGTCATCGGCAGCCAGACGTTCTTCAGGTGCTCCAGCACCTGGTTGCAGACGACGACGTCGACGCTGTTGTCGGGCCAGGGCAGGCGGCCGGCTTCGAGGTCGACCCGGGCCACCTCGAGGCCGCGCGCTTCGGCCTCGGCGGCCGGCCCCTCGTAGACCTCGACCCCGAGCATGCGGCCGGCGCCGAGCGCCGCCCCGCAGCGGGCGCTGAGCTCACCGTCCCAGCAGCCGACGTCGAGCAGGGTGGCGTTCGGGTGCGCGGCGGCGAGCGGGCGCAGCAGCCGCTCGATCCGGCCACCGACCTCAACCAGCACCTGCGAGCAGAGGCGGTGGCTCGGCTCGTCGCTCATCGCGGCGCCTCGGCGCCGTCGCCGCGCGTCATCGTCGCCGTCAGCAGATCCCGCATCCGGGTCGAGAACCTCGCGCGGGAGAACTCGGCCGCGCGCGCGGTCAGCGCCCCGCGGTCCCACTCGGCGGCGGCGACCCGCTCGACCGCGGCCCGCAGCGCCTCGACCGTCGGCGGCGCCTCGATCAGGGCGCCGTCGAGGCCGTCGCGGACGATGTCGCGGGCACCGCCGGCGTCGAGCCCGATCACCGGCGACCCGGCGGCCAGCGCCTCGACCATGGTGATCCCGAAGTCCTCCTCGCCAACGTGGATGAAGCCGGCCGCCGCGCGGTTGAGCGCGACCAGCTCCTCGCGGGAGATCCAGCCGCGCAGCTCGACGTTGGCGGGCAGGGTCGCCCGCAGCTCCTCCTCCAGCGGTCCGATCCCGACCATCGTCAGCTCGTGCGGCAGGCCGCGGAAGGCCTCGGCGACCAGCAGCGGCTGCTTGTAAGGAACCAGGCGGCTGACCCAGAGGAAGCGCTTGCGCTCGGCCTCACCGTCGGGGCGCAGCTCGGCCGTCTCCACCGGCGGGTGCACGACCTCGGCCTCGCGCTCGTAGAAGCGGCGGATGCGCTCGCGCACGGCGGTCGAGTTGGCAACCAGCAGGTCGGGCCGCTGCGCCGCCCGGCGGTCGCTGCGCTGCAGCCAGCCCGTGAGCGCCCCGAGGACCTTGCCCCGCACCCCCTCCAGCCGCCCCCGCTCGGTGTCGGCAAGCCAGGCGTACCGCATCGGCGTGTGCGAGTAACAGAGGCAGGGCGTGCCGGGCGGGGGCGAGGCGTTGATCGCGCAGGCGTGCGAGGAGACGACCACGGCGGCGTAGCCGGAGAGGTCGAGCGAGCGGAAGTAGCGCGGCATGTACGGCAGCAGGTAGCGCCAGCGACCCGGGTCGTGGCCGACCTGGCGCAGGCCGGGCAGCCGCGAGAGCTTCGACTCGCGCGCGATCCGCGCCGCCAGCCGCGGCGGCAGTAGCTCACGGGCGGCCTGGAAGGTGAAGATGTCGACCCGCGAGGCCTCGGCGAGAACGTCGTCGGCGAGGACCTCGACCACGCGCTCGGAGCCGTGGTAGCCCTGGAACCAATCGTGGACTATCGCCACTGGCTGGCCGGCCCAGGGCACGGGGTCGGTGCTCATGCTCGCCAGCGTAGAGCAGCGCGTGCGGCGGCGATCTGCCAAGCTCGCGCCCTGCGATGGCTCCCGATCCGCCCGCCGTCACGGTGCTCATCGGCGCCTACGAAAACGAGCGCACGGTCGCCCGCGCGGTCGCTTCGATCCTCGCCCAGACCGAGGCGCGCCTGCAGCTGATCGTGATCGACGACGGCTCTCGCGACGGCTCGGCCGCGGCGGCGCGAGGGGCGATCGGCACCGACCCGCGCGGCTCGGTGCTGGCGATGGAGCGCAACCTCGGGATCGCGCGCTCGCTGAACGAGGGGCTGCGCGTCGCCGCGGCGCCGCTGGTCGCGATCCAGGATGCCGACGACTACTCCGATCCGGAGCGCCTGCGCCTGCAGCTCGCGGCGCTGGAGGCCGAGCCGGAGGTCGCGGTGGTCGGCTCGCGGATGCGCGAGGTCGACGCCGCTGGTCGCGCGCTGGCGCCGCGGACCAGCTTCGCCGCCGGCGACGTCGGCCCGGTGCTGCTGCGCTTCAACCCGATTCCCAACGGCTGCTCGATGTTCCGCCGCGAGGTCGCCCTCGCCGTGGGCGGCTACGACCCGCGCTACCGCTACGCGACCGAGTACGACCTCTGGCTGCGGATCGCCGAGCGCCAGCGCCTGCTCACTCTCGAGGCCGAGCTCTGCACCCGTGAGATGGGCGCCGACAACGTCGCCGCCCGGGCCGAGCGCGCCCAGCTCGCCGAGGGGATCGCGATCCGCGCCCGCGCCCTGCGCCGCCGCCGCAGCCTGCGCGGCGCCGGCGGCCTGCTGCGCCCGCTCGTCTCCTACGCGACGCCGGTGGGGTTGAAGCAGGCGCTGCGCGAGCGCCGCGGTCAGGCGCCCTGAGCGAGGACCGCTTCGTACTGCTCGCGGGTGCCGGCGAGGAAGCTCTCGAGGTTGAGCGTGCCGCGGATGCGCTCGCGGGCGGCGGCGCCGAGCCGGCCGCGGGCCAGCGGGTTGGCGGCGAGCGAGACCAGCAGCGCTGACATCGCGTCGAGGTCGCCGGGGGGGAAGACGAGCCCGGCCTCGGCGACCGTCTCGGCGTTGCCGGTGCCGTCGGCGACGACCGGCGCCAGCCCGTGCGCCATCGCCTCCAGCAGCGCGAACGACATCCCCTCGCGGTGGGAGGGCAGCAGGAAGATGTCGGCGGCGTCGTAGAGCCGGGCGAGGTCGTCGCGCTGGCCGAGCATGCGCACGCCGTCGCCGGCACGGGCGCCGACCTCGCCGGCGAGCGGCCCGTCGCCGGCGATCAGCAGCACCACGCGCGCGCCCCGTTGCCGCGCCGCCTCGACCGCAGAGATCGCCCCGAGCGGGTCCTTGCGCTCCTCCAGTTGGCCGACGAAGAGGGCGCCGAGCTCGTCCTCGGCGAGGCCGAGCTCGGCGCGGGTGCGGGTCCGCTGGCCGAGGTCGGCCGCTGGCGGCAGCGGGACGCCGTTGGCGACGACGACGAGGCGATCGTGCAGCGAGGCCGGCAGCGCCGCGGCGAGGTCGGTGCGCTCGTCACTGGCGATGCAGATCGTCCGCCCCGTCGCCGCCACCGCCGCGCGCAGGCGGCGCCGGACCAGGCGGCCGGCGGCTCCCCCGGAGCGCCGCAGCCGGTGCAGGCCGTGGGTGGTGAAGACCAACGGCCGCCGCCGCGCTGCCGCCGGCAACAGCATCGCCGCCATGTCGCCGTGGACGTGAACCAGGTCGGCCCCGCCGGCGAGGCGGGCGACTTCGCGCCGCCGCGCCAGCACCGAGGGGACGCCGCGCAGGCGCGAGCGGGTGACGCTGAGCGCGACTCGCCGGTGGCTGTATCCGCCCAGCTCTTCGAGCAGGTCGATGTAGGTCTCGGCGCCGCCGCCGGGGTGGGGGAGGACGTGCAGGACCGAGCGATTCGCGGCCGCGCTCACTGGCGCCCCCCGGCCCGGCGGCCGAGCGACGCGCTCACGGCGTGCAGGCGCCGCCACCAGATCGCCGCCGCCAGCGAGAGCTCGGTCCCCATCGTCTCGTTGTGGCCGCCAAAACGCCGCAGCGAGCGCAGCGCCAGCCAGGCGGCCGGTTCCGGCGGTTGTCCGAGGCGGGCCAGACGACGCACGGCGCGCGCCTTCTCCGCCGTCATCGCGGTGCCGATCCGCTGTTCCAGCGTCCGCGCCGAGAGGCCGATCCGCTGCACGTTGTCCTCGTAGGAGCGCTCGCCGCGCGCCGCCAGCCGCCGCAGCGTCCCCCGCGGGTCGCGCCAGGAGATGTGCTGCCCGGGGGCGTAGGCGCGCACCGCCGCCTCGTGCCCGCGGGCGGCAGCGCCGTGCTGGACGTAGTCGTAGAGCGGCCGGTCGACGTAGGCGATCTCGCCGCTGGCCAGCGCCACCGCGGCCAGCCACTGGTCGTGGAAGGGGTCCCCGACCGGCGGCGGGAACGGCAGGGCCAGCTCCAGCAGCTCGCGCCGGAACAGCGAGGCGGCGCCGGTGACCGTGTTCGCCAGCAGCAGCGAGGCGAGGTCGGTGTGGTTGTTGCGGCGCCCGCGCCAGAAGGTCTCGGAGATCGTCGCGCCCGCCTCGTCGACGATCCGCATGTCGCTGTAGACGAGCTCGGCCCCACCGCGGCCGGCCAGCAGCGCCGCCAGCTTCTCCGGGTACCAGTAGTCGTCCTGGTCGGCGAGCGCGACGAACTCGGCCTCGGCCGGCACCATCCCCAGCGCCCGTTCGAAGTTGAGGTAGAAGCCGAGCCGCTGCGGCGCCGCCTCCAGCCTGAAGCGCGGGTCCGCGGCGGTCCGCGAGCGCAGTAGCTCGAAGCGCTCGGGGGCGGAGCCGTCGTCGCTGACCAGGCAGACCCAGTTCTCGTGGGTCTGGGCTCGGATCGAGGCGATCTGGCGCTCGAGCAGCGCTGGGTCGGGATCGAAGCTGGCCATGCAGATCGCCACCAGCGGGCTCGGCTTCGCCATCGCGGCGGCTCAGTAGGCGCCGTCGCCGCGGACCATCGCCCGCGGGGTCCGCATCAGGATCGCGAGGTCGGTCAGCAGCGAGAGGTTGTCGAGGTAGTCGCGCTCCATCGCCAGGCGCTCCTCGAAGGTGAGGTCGCTGCGACCATATACCTGCATCGGCCCGGTGATCCCCGGCCGCACCTCGAGCCGCCCGCGCTGGCGCTCGTCGTAGAGGGCGACGATCGCCTCCTCCTCGGGACGGGGGCCGACCAGCGACATCTCTCCCCGCAGGACGTTGAGCAACTGCGGCAGCTCGTCGAGGCTGGTGCGGCGCAGCGGTCGCCCGATCCGGGTCACCCGCGGGTCGTTGCGGATCTTGAAGGCGGGCTGGTCGAGGGTGGCGATGTCGACCAACTCCGGCAGCCGCTGCTCGGCGTCGGTGACCATGGTCCGGAACTTGAGCATGTTGAACGGCCTGCCTTCCTCGCCGGCGCGGCGCTGGCGGAACAGGACAGGGCGGCCGGAGTCGATCAGGATCGCCAGCGCGATCAGCGCCAGCAGCGGCGCGAACAGGACCAGGAGGAAGGCGGAGATCAGCACGTCCATGGCGCGCTTCAGGGCGATCGTCGAGCGCGGCGGGTCGCTGAAGCGGAAGTCGAGGACGGGCAGCTCGGCGAGGCGGTTGAGCTCGATCCCCGGGCCGAGCAGACCGTAGTGCTGGGGCAGGAAGGTGAGCGCCAGGCCCGCCGCCTTGCACTCCCCGATCAGGCGCTCGGCCGCCGGCTCGCTCATCTCGCCCTCGGCCACGATCACGCGCTCGATCGAGTGCTCCCGGGCGACGCTGGAGATCTCCGCGACCGCGCCGAGCCGGTCGAGCTCGGTGGCGTCGGGCTCGATCCGAGCCGATAGGTAGCCAACCAGGGCCAGCCGGGTCTCGGGGTGGGTGGAGACGCGCCGTGCGATCAGGTCAATCGCCGCCGGGGGCCCGATCACGACGCCGGACGCGAGCGGGGTCAGCCGGTGCCAGAGGAAGCGCAGCCCGCCGCGCAGGACGAAGCTGCCGGCGAGCGCCCCGACGCCGACCGAGATCGCGCTGGTGGGGGAGAGGGGGCCGACTGGGGCGAGGGCCAGCAGCCCGTCGAGCACGAGCACCCCGACCACGCAGGCGGAGATCAGCGACGGCAGCTCGTCGAAGGTGCTGTGACGGAGCCGCCTGTGGTCGTTGTCGTAGAGCCCGTGGAGCTTGACCACGAGGATCCAGATCGGGCTGAACAGGGTCGCCCAGAAGAGCGTGCCGACGTCGGTGGTGGCGCTGGCCGCGGTGACCACGAACAGCGAGGCGACCAGAGCGGTCCAGTCGGCGAAGGCGAGCAGGCGTCGCAGCATGGCGCCGCGCTGGCGCGATTCGAGCGCTCCGTGGCCGGGGCTCGGCGTCTCGGGAGCGCTCTGCGTCGGCTCCGGGGCGGCGCCAAGTCGAGGGGGGGCGCCGGCGGCGCGGTCAGGCTCCGTGTGCGGGGCTCGGCTCATCGGTCGCACCCTTCGAAGCCGCCGGCGAGGCATGCTTCTCTGGGGTTGAGGCGCTTTGCTTCCGCCAGGTCGGCCTGCGCCGCCGCTTCGTCTCCGGCCTTGTGCTCGATGCGTGCCCGCAGGTAATAGAGCAGCCAGCTGTCTTCCTCGCGATCGATGGCTTCGGTCAGCCGCTCGCTGGCGAGCGCGTAGTTCCCCTCCGCCTCCGCGAGCAGGCCGAGCTGCTTGTAGGGGGTCGTTGCCCAGGGCTCGATCGAGCGCGCCGTTTCGGCGTGACTGACGGCGCTGGCGAGGTTGCCGTCGGCCGCGGCGGCGTTACTGGCCTTGATCTCGCGGTCGACCAGCAGCGGCCCGACCAGGGCCAGGGCGGTGATCCAGGCGATCGCGAGGCCGGCGATCGCGAGGCCGAAGCGTCGCTGGCCACCGTGGCCATTGCTGGCCACCCGCTCCTCCGCCACCTGCGCGCAACGGGCGGCGACGAGGACGCCAGTGGAGAGGAAGAAGATCGCCCCCATCGCGGCGATCTGCCAGAACCAGTCGATTGCCGAGCAGACGGCAAAGGCGAGCGCGGCCCCCAGCAGCGCCGCGTAGAGGTCGCGCCGCGCGCCCTGCGCCGCGCGCCAGGCCGCGAAGCCGGTCCACAGCAGCACCCCCACCATCGCCAGCACCAGCAGCCCGCCGAGCAGGCCGAGCTCGGTGAACGCCTGCAGGTAGAGCGAGTGGACATCGGCGTTGGTCACCGGGTCGTGGCGCAGCAGCTGCCAGGAGAAGCGGAAGGTCCCGGCCCCGTGGCCAAGCACCGGCGCTTCGCCGAAGGCGTCGACGCCAACGCGCCAGAAGTCGTCGCGACCGCTGCCGCCGATCTGGGTCAGGTGGTCCTGGGGGCTGCCCGGCGGCTGCAGGTCGGAGCTGGAGAACTGGTCCCAGGCACGGCCGCCGACCGCGAGCGTGGCGGCGATCGCCAGCAGGGCCGCTGCCAATGCGAGCCCCCTCAGCAGGCGGGGGTTGCGTGAAACCGCCAGCGCCCTGCCGACCAGCTGGCCGGGGCGGCGCTCCAGCCAGCCCAGGCCCGCGAACAGCGCCGCCGCCAGCAGGCAGCCGGCGGCGAGGATCGCCAGCACGACCAGGCTCTGATCCGCGAGCTGGGGGGAGTTCAGATATTCGGCCACGCTGGGGCGGGCCTGAACGGCCAGCACCGCGGGCAGCGCCCCGATTGCCCCGATCGCCAGCGTCGCCAGCAGCCAGAGGCGGTCGCGGGAGAGGGCGATCAGGCAGCCGGCGGCCACGAGCAGGGCAAGCAGCCCGCCGCGCGAGTACGTGAGGTAGAGGGCGAGCAGCACCGCGGGCAGGGAAATAACGCCCAACCAGCGAAGAAACCGGCCCTGTGCCCGCCTGCTCAGCCACAGCCCCAGCCCGATGCCGATGCCGAAAACGACGCCGTCGCCGTTCCAGTAATCGAGCGGATAGCCGAGCCGGGAGCCAGATCCGGGGCCTGAGCCGAGCGATATCAAGTCGGGCAGCAGGCGCGAGGCCAGGGCGAGCAGGGCGATCCCGATCAGCGTTGCCGCGAGACCTTCACCGAAACGTTGGCGCGCCTGCTCGGTTTGAGCGATCACAAAGGTGGCAATGAAGAACCCGAGGTAGACCAACACGCGGTCTGCCTCGATCACGCTCAACTCGACCGATGCCGACCAGAGGGATGACAATGCCGACCAAAGCGCCAACGCACCGATCAAGCCGCTGGCCCAGTAGAACGGCCGGCCCAGCGTCGCCCGGCCGGCGGCCCCGAGGACAAGCATCGCTGCGATCAGCAGCCAGACCGCAAGGCCGGCCAGATGACGGTCGCCAAGTTCGAAACCGCCTCCGGCAAGAGCCAGTCCCCCGATCAGCAGGGGCGCGGCGAAGGCGGCCGCTGATTGCTCTAGTCTTGCCCGCCATGCAAATGAACCCCCGCCGCCGTCGGCCATCGGCTCGCCCTGCATTCGCGCTTCTCTCAGTAGTTGCTCTGCTGGCATGCGCTTGCTTTCCGGTATTGGCTCAGGCCGAAACTCCGTACGACCCCGACCCGACGACGATTCCGACTAAGCCGAAGCCAGAGCATCACAAAGATACGAACAAGTCTGATGACGGAAGTTCCGAAGCCGAAGCTTCAGAAGCTCCCGATGCGGGCGAAGCTTCGGGTGGAACCGGCGGTGGGTCTGGCAGTGGGTCGACTGGCACGGGCGACGGCAACGGGGGAGGGGGTACCGGCCAGAGTAACCAAGGCAACGGCACCCAGGCGGGCGATGGCTCCCAAAGCGGCGGCACGACCACTGCTTCGATCCAGGATGGAAAGCCGGTTCCCGGCGCCACCGCCGCTTCCAGCTCCGACGATTCTTCTTCTCCCCTCGTCCCGATCCTGATCGCGATTGCAGCACTCGCGGCGATCTCGATCGGCGCTGTCGTCATCAGGCAGCGGCGCCAGCGCGGCGGCCCCGGTGGGCAGGTCTCGCCGAAGGCGAGCTGACCCGATGGTTATAGAGGGGCTTCGAAAAATCAGCTGGACCACGCGCGCGCTCGCTCTGGCGGTCGCGCTGGTCTGCGCCGCCAGCCTCTGGCTAGCCGCGGCGGCACAGGCGCTGCCGGCAAAGTTCTGGGGCGCGGTGCCGCAGGCGAGCCTCAGCGGCGAACAGTACGAGCGGCTCGGGGACGGCGGCGTCGCCAGCGTCAGGCTCGCCTTCGACTGGGGCGCCCTGCAGTCGTCGCGTGGCGCCGCGGTCGATTGGAGCGGCCCCGACACGGCGGTCGAACGGGCAGTGCTGGCGGGCATCGAGGTGCTGCCGACCGTGACCGGCGTGCCGAGCTGGGCAGTGCCGACCGTGCGGGTCTCCGGCGGCGGCGGCAGCCAAGCCCCGGCGCACCTGCCGGCCAGCGGCGCCGCCGCGTCCGCCTGGAAGAAGTTCCTCGCCCAGGCGGTCGAACGCTACGGGCCCAACGGTGACTTCTGGGCCACCCATCCGGCTCTGCCGGTGCGGCCCCTGCGCGCCTGGCAGGTTTTCAACGAGCCGAACTTCAAGTACTTCGTCGCGAAGCCGAACCCGACCGAATACGGGGCCTTGGTCAAGATCTCCTCGGCGGTGATCAAAGCGGTCGACCCAGGGGCGCAGGTCGTCCTCGCCGGTCTGTTCTCGAAGCCAAAGGGCTCGCGGACCGCATCCGGCAAGCACAAGAGCCTCAACTGGTGGGCCAGCGACTTCCTGACCAAGATGTACAAGACGAGCCCGGGGATCAAGTCCCGGTTCACCGGCGTCGCCCTGCATCCCTACGCGATCTACGCCCGGGAAATCCCGGCTCTGGTCACCGAACTGCGTGCCGTCCTCACGGCCAACCATGACTCCAGCAAGGGGCTGTGGATCACCGAGCTTGGCTGGAGCTCGCAGAAGCCGACCCGCTCCAACCTCTTTGCCAAAGGCGTCTCCGGCCAGGCCCAGCAACTGACCTCGGCTTTCAACGCCCTGCGCAGCAACCAGGCCAAGTGGCGGGTCCAGCGCGTCTACTGGTTCTCGGTCGACGACGCCAGCGGCGTCTGCAACTTCTGCGACGGCTCTGGCCTCTTCGGCGAGGGCTTCGTGCCGAAGAAGGCCTGGTACGAGTACGTGAAGTTCGCCGGCGGCACCCCGTAGCGTCGCCCGGGCCTCGAACTCAGAGATGCGATCTCGTGAGGTCGCAATAAGCCGCGGATAGCGCGGGTTAGGACGACCTCACGGCCGGCGCACCCGGCTGCGTAAGATCGGTGGGTTGGCGACCGCGAAGAAACGCACCGCGAAGTCTGACCCGCTGGCGCCGTTCAGCCCGCCGGTCAAACGCTGGTTCGAAGCCTCTTTCGAGGGGCCGACGCCGGCCCAGGCCGGCGGCTGGAAGGCGATTGCCGGCGGCGACAACGCGCTGATCTGCGCCCCGACCGGCTCCGGCAAGACCCTGGCCAGCTTCCTCTGGGGCATCGACAAGCTGGCCCGCGCGGGCGAGGACGGGACGCCGCCGTTGGGGACCGGCGTTCGCCTCGTCTACGTCTCCCCCCTCAAGGCCCTCTCCTACGACATCGAGCGCAACCTGCGCGCTCCGCTGCGTGGCATCGGCGCCGACATCTCCGTCGGCCTGCGCACCGGTGACACCTCGCAAAAAGAGCGCCGGGCGATGGCCAAAACCCCGCCCGACATCCTCATCACCACCCCCGAGTCGCTCTACCTGATGCTCTCCTCGCAAGTCCGCGAGATCTTGGCTACGACCGAAGCCGTGATCGTCGACGAGATCCACGCGGTCGCCCAGACCAAGCGCGGCGCCCATCTGGCGCTGACCCTGGAGCGGCTAGATGATCTGGTGCGCGCGGGGACGGATGGGGTGGGTGGCACCGTAGGGGGGCCCATCCCCGAGGAAGCTTTAGCTACCGCAGGGGATGGGGGGTCCCCTGCGGTGACAGGACCCGCCCCATCCGTCCCCGTCCAGCGCATCGGCCTGTCCGCGACCCAGCGGCCCCTTGAGCGGATCGCGAAGTTCCTCGTCGGCCCGAAGCGCAAGTGCGAGATCGTCGATGCGGGGCAGCGCAAGGAGCTCGACATCGAGATCGTCGTCCCGGTCGACGACATGGCAGACCCCGGCGCGCCGGCCTATCCGAGCGAGGACGGGTTGCCGTCGACGGAAGTCGAGCCCTCCGCCCACATCCGCTCGATCTGGCCGGCGATCTACCCGAAGCTGGCGGAGCTGGTCTCCGAACACACCTCGACGATCATCTTCGTCAACAACCGCAGGGCCTCGGAGCGCCTGGCCAAGCGCATGAACGAGCTGGCTAATGGCGAAGGAGAGCACGAGTTGCCGGCGACCGAGCATGCGGGGCATGGTGGGGGAGGGTCCGGGGAGGACTCGCCCTCGCAACAGCGGGGAGGCTCGGTTGAGTCCTCCCCGGACCCTCCCGCTCCGTACGTCGAGATTGCTCGGGCCCATCACGGGTCGCTCAGCCACGAGGAGCGGACCGTGGTCGAGGAGATGCTGAAGTCGGGGGAGCTGCCTTGTCTCGTGGCGACCAGCTCCTTGGAGCTGGGGATCGACATGGGGGCCGTCGACCTGGTGATCCAGGTCGAGTCGCCGAAGTCGGTGACCCGCGGCCTGCAGCGGATCGGGCGCGCCGGGCACGGGCTCGGCGAGGTCTCCAAAGGCCGGATCTTCCCCAAATATCGCGGCGACCTGCTCGAGTGCGCGGTCGTCGCCCGGCGCATGCGCGAAGCCGAGATCGAGGAGACGACGATCCCGCAGAACCCGCTCGACGTGCTCGCCCAGCACCTGGTCTCGATGGCGGCGCTGGACGAGTGGGAGATCGACGAGGTCGAGCGCCTGGTCACCGCCACCGAGTCCTTCCATGACCTCTCCCGCGAGCAGCTGGAGAACGTGCTCGACATGCTCGACGGCCGCTACCCCTCCGACCGCTTCGCCGAGCTGCGGCCGCGGATCGTCTGGGACCGCACCCAGGGCACCATGCACGGCCGCAAAGGCTCGCGCCAGCTGGTCGTCACCAACGCCGGCACGATCCCCGACCGCGGTCTCTACGGCGTCCACCTGCCCGACGGCCGCCGGGTCGGCGAGCTCGACGAGGAGATGGTCTACGAGGCGCGCCCGGGCCAGACCTTTCTGCTCGGCGCCAGCACCTGGCGGATCGAAGAAATCACCCGCGACCGGGTGATCGTCATCCCCGCCCCCGGCGCCCCCGGCGCTGTCCCGTTCTGGCGCGGCGACGGGATCGGCCGCCCGGCCGAGCTCGGCAAGGCGATCGGCGCCTTCTCCCGCGAGGCGGTCTCGCGCGAGCCGGCCGAGCTGGCCAAGGAGTACGACCTCGACGAGCGCGCCGCCAACAACCTCGTCTCCTACCTGCGCGAGCAGCAGCAGGCGACCCGCGTCGTCCCCTCCGACGAGACGATCGTGGTCGAGCGCTTCCGCGACGAGATCGGCGACTGGCGCCTGTGCATCCTCTCTCCCTATGGCGGCCGCGTGCACTCCGCCTGGGGGCTGGCGCTGGCGGCGAAGATCCGCGCCGAGCACGACCTCGAGGCCGACGCGATCTGGTCCGACGACGGCATCGTCATCCACCTCCCCGATGCCGACCAGCCGCCATCCTCGGACCTGGTCCTGATCGACCCCGACGAAATCGAGGACCTGATCGTCTCCGAGCTCTCCGGCTCGGCCCTGTTCGGCGCCCGCTTCCGCGAGAACGCCTCGCGCTCGCTGCTGATTCCGCGCGCCTACCCCGGCAAGCGCACGCCGCTCTGGCAGCAGCGGCTGAAGTCGCAGAGCCTGCTCGAAGTCGCCCGCGACTTCCCCCGCTTCCCGGTCATCCTCGAGACCTACCGCGAGTGCCTGCAGGACGTCCTCGACCTGCCGGCGCTGCGCGACCTGCTGACCAAGCTGCACTCGCGCCAGCTCAGCCTGGTCGAGGTCGAGACCCCGACCGCCTCGCCCTTCGCCTCCTCGCTGCTGTTCGACTACGTCGCCACCTACATGTACGAGGGGGACACGCCGAACGCCGAGCGGCGGGCGGCGGCGCTGGCGCTCGACCGCGACCTCCTGCGCGAGCTGCTGGGCCAGGAGGAGCTGCGCGAGCTGATCGACCCGGCAGCGCTGGAAGAGGTCGAAGAGCAGCTCCAGCACCGCACCGAGGCCGGCCGCGCCGGTGACCGCGACGCGCTCCAGCAGCTGCTGCGCAACCTCGGCGACCTCACCGCGGAGGAGTGCGACGAGCGCGTCGCCGAGGGCTACTCGGCGAAGTCGATGCTGGAGAAACTGGTCGCCGAGCGCCGCGTCGCCAAAGTCCGGATCGCCGGTGAGGAGCGCTACATCGCCGCCGAGGACGCCGGCCTCTACCGCGACGCGCTCGGGGTGCCGCCGCCGGGCGGGCTGCCCGAGGTCTTCCTCGAGGAGCACCCCGACGCGATGCGGACCCTGGTCCGCCGCTTCGCCCGCACCCACGGCCCCTTCCCGACCGCCCGCGCCGCCGAGCGCTACGGCCTCGACCCGCTGCCGGCGCTGCGCGAGCTGGAGTCCGAAGGGGCGCTGGTCCGCGGCGAGCTGCTGCCGGGCGGGACCGAGCGCGAGTGGTGCGACTCCGAAGTCCTGCGGCGCGTGCGCCGGGCCAGCCTGGCGCGGCTGCGCAAGGAGGTCGAGGCGGCCGACACGCGGGAGCTGGCCCGCTTCCTGCCGAGCTGGCAGAACGTCGACGCCTTCCGCCGCGCCGGCGCCGGCATCGATCGCCTGCGCGAAGCGCTGGGCCCGCTGCAGGGCGTGGCCCTGACCCCGAAAGTCTGGGAGGCCGACGTGCTGCCACGCCGGCTTGGCGCCTACTCGCCGAACTGGCTCGACGAGCTCTGCACCAGCGGCGAGGTGGTCTGGGTCGGGGCCGGCGCCCTCGGCCGCTCCGACGGCCGCGTCGCCCTCTACTTCCGCGAGGACGTTCGCCTCGCCGGGCCGCCGCCCGCCAACGCCAAGCTGGAGGAGCCCAGCGGTGAGGTCCACGAGGCGATCCGCGAGCGGCTCGCCGCCGGCCCCTCGTTCTGGCTCGACCTGCTGGCCGACCTCGACCACCCCGGCGAGGACCTCCACAACGCGCTCTGGGACCTCGCCTGGTCCGGTGCGGTCACCAACGACGCCTTCGCGCCGCTGCGGGCGCCGCGGCTGCGGGCGGTCGGCTCCGCCGATCGCCAGGGCCGTCGCTTCGCCCGCCGCCGCTCGACCGCCGGCGCCGCCGTCCAGGGCCGCTGGTCGCTGACCGCGCCGCTGTTCGCCAACGCCCCCGGTCCCGGCGCCCGCCTGCGCGCCCAGGCCGAGCTGATGATGGAGCGCTACGGGATCGTCACCCGCGAGACCGTGCTGGCCGAGGGCGTGCCCGGCGGCTTCTCGACCCTCTACGCCGAGCTCGGCAACCTCGAGCTGCTCGGCACCGCCCGCCGCGGCTACTTCGTCGAGGGCCTCGGCGGCGCCCAGTTCGCTCTGCCCGGCGCGGTCGAGCGCCTGCGCTCGCTGCCCGAAGCCGACGGCTCCTTCCTGCTGCTCGCGGCCACCGACCCGGCCAATCCCTACGGCGCCTCGCTGCCCTGGCCGAAGCTGGAGGGCGGCCGCCGCCCCGGCCGCACCCCCGGTGCCCACCTGCTGCTGCGCGACGGCGAGCCGGTCGTCTTCCTCGAGCGTGGCGGTCGCGGTGTCCTGCGGTTGCGGGCGATGGACGAAGCCGAGCTAGGGGAGGCGATGCAGGCCTTGGCCGACGCCGTCAGCGCTGGTCAGCTGCCGAAACTGGCGATCGAGAAACTCGACGGCGAGGCGGTGATCGGCTCCGGCCACGAGGAGGCGCTGATCAGCGCCGGCTTCAGCCGCGGCCCGCGGAAACTGACGGCGTCGGCGCGCTAGCCAGGCGATCTCTGGTCAACGGGCGCGCCCGAGGCCGACCAGGATCCCGATCCGCTGGGCGATCATCTCGACGGTATCCGCCGAGGCATAGCCAATCCGGTTTCGGAGGCGTGCGGTCGATACTGACCGCACCATCTCGGGAGTGGCGAAGCTGACCCGATTGAGGCCGCCTTCGGGGGGGTCTAGCCGTACGTGCATCCGCGTGCTGCGGTCCGTCGTCGTCAGGGGGACCCCGATGGCCAGCCGCGCGGCCGACTTGTTCATCGGGTTGATCGAGACAACGAGGAACGGTCGCCGGCCTCCTTGCTCATGGCCGATCACAGGATCGAGATCGGCCATGTAAACCTCCCCTCGCTGGGGTTCGGGGCCGCTAGCCGGCATCGTCCAACCCGTCGGAGAGCGTCGAATCCCAGATCTTCATCTCCTCGCGAATCTCATCGCCATGCTTGCGATAGGACTCGTCCATCGAGACCAGGAGTCGCTGCTCTTCCCACAGGTCGACGAGGGCGTCAAGCAACTCGATCACGCTCATTCCTGCGAGCTCGGCCTCCTGCGCGAGCCGCTGCTGCGTGCTCCGCCGAACCCGGACCGTCGTCGTCTCGACTACCGCCATATCGGCAGTCTACACTTCTGGCTACCTCGGCCTCGTACATGCCTCCATAGGGGACTGGATATTGAGTCTCTCCCCCCGAGGGGGATAATCACCCCAATGGGGAGTGTCGAGAGCCAGACCGCGGTCGAGCTGCTGCAGAGCGTTGCTCTCTTCGCCGATCTCGAGGAAGGCGAGCTGGAGCGCTTTTCACACGTCGCCGTGCCCCGCACCTTCCCGGCCGGCACCCGTGTCTTCCACGAGGGCGACAGCTCCGACGCCTGCTACATCGTCAAGGAGGGCAGCTTCCGGGTCACCCGCGAGCACTCCGACGGCCGTGCGATCACCCTCGCCACCCTCGGCCCGGGTGAGATCTTCGGCGAGCTGGCAATGCTCGACGGCGACAGCCGCTCGGCCAGCGCCGAGGCGCTGACCGACGGCGAGCTGCTGGCGCTGCCGGCCAACGACGTGCGCCTGCTGCTGGCCCGCCACCCGGAGATCGCCCTGAAGCTGGTCGCCGGCCTGGTCCGCCGCCTGCGCGCCGCCAACGTGCGGCTCAGCCGCCAGTCCTTCCAGACCGTGCCCAGCCGCGTCGCCGGCATCCTCGCCCAGCTCGCTCGCGAGCACGCCGACGGCAAGGGCCCCGGCGAAGAGGTGACGATCCGGATGAACCAGACCGACCTCGCCCAGCTCGCCGGCACCTCGCGGGAGAGCGTCAGCCGCTTCCTCGCCGAGCTCGAGCGCGCCGGCGTCGTCCGCTCCGGCCGCGGCCGCGTCACCGTGCTTGAGCCGCCGAAGCTGCGCAACTACATCTACTGAGGCCGGGGGTGGCGAACCGGCTCGACTTCTCGTTTGAGCGCGAGGGCGTCCCCGTCGACGTGCGGGCTCAGCTCGGGGTCAACGTCGACCCGGCCGCCAACGGCTGCCCCGAGTGCGCCCGCGGCTTTCCGGTGCTGGAGGCGACGATCGCTCCGCAGTCGCTCGGCTACCAGCACCTGCTCGGTTGGATCCAGCTGGTCCAGGAACCTGAAAACGGCGGCGGCTTTCACCTCGACACGCTCGAAATGCTCGGCCAGGTGAGCCACCCGTTCGGCTTTTTCGGCTTCGCCCCGACCGCCTTCGACGCCCCCCATCGCGACACGTTTCCGGACATGGACTGGATCTGCCACTCCTTCCTCGCCGGGATCGCCGGCATCCACCTCCCCTTCGAAGCCCGCGCGATTCTCGGCTTCAGCTGGGGCTACGGGATCCGCGACGGCGAGATCAGCACGGTCGGCCTCTCCCGGTTGGAGGCCGGCGCCTGGGACGCTCACCTCCCCTTCCTCCGTGACAAGTGCCCGGACTGGGCGTTCGCTCCCGGCTTCGCACCCTGACCCAGGAGGGCCGGCGAGCCGCCAGACTTGGCCGATGGCCGATTTCGCCGCCAAGCGCGCCCGCATGGTCGAGCGGCAGCTGCGCGGGCGCGGGATCGAGGACGAGCGGGTGCTGGCGGCGATGGGGCGGGTGCCGCGGGAGCGGTTCGTGCCGCGGCGCTCGCGCCACCACGCCTACGACGACTCGGCCCTGGAGATCGGCGCCGAGCAGACGATCTCCCAGCCCTGGATCGTCGCCGCGATCTGCCAGGCGCTGGCGCTGGGTGGCGACGAGCGCGTGCTCGAGGTCGGGACCGGGTCCGGCTACTCGGCCGCGGTTCTAGCCCTGCTGGCGGCCGAGGTGGTCGGGATCGAGCGCCACGAGTCGCTCGCCATGGGCGCCGCCAAGGCGCTGGCGGAGATCGATGCCGACAACGTCGAGGTGCTGGTCGGCGACGGCAGCCGCGGCTTCCCGGAGCAGGCTCCCTACGACGCGATCGCCGTCCACGCCACCGCTCCGGAGCCGCCGCCGTCGCTGATTGCGCAGCTGGCCGAGGGCGGCCGCCTGGTCGTCCCGGTCGCCACCGGCGCCGGTGACGTGCTCACCGTCCTGCGCCGGCGGGGAGAGGCCGTCGAGCGCGAGGCGATCGCGCCCTGTCGCTTCGTCCCCCTGATCGGCGCGGAGGGGTTCTAGCTCCCCCGGCCGCCTCAGCAGCTCTGAGGGCTGGGGTCCTTCGGGTCCTTCAAGGCTTCGTCGTCGCCGCCACCGCAGGAGATCTGCTTGTCGCGCTGGCCGTCGATCGCGTCGACGAAGTCGTTGCCGCCCTTGCCGACGAAGGTGTCGGCGCCGAGGTGGCCGAGGAAGCTGTTGTCGCCGTTGTCGCCGATCAGCACGTCGGCGCCGTCGGATCCCTCGAGGCTCTCGTTGTTGGCGCTGACGCTGTCGAGGTTGCCGCAGCCGGCGGGGCCGCCGCTGCCGCCGAGGGTGGCGCGCACGCCGTCGCTGGAGCGGGCGTAGGAGACGGTGTCTTCGCCGCTGCCGCCGTCGTAGACGTTGCCCTGGCAGACCGGGACGGCGTTGACCAGGAGGTCGTTGCCGGCGCCGCCGCTGAGGCTGTCGGAGCCCGGGTCGGAGTAGAGGACGTCGGAGCCGGCGTTGCCGACCAGGGTGTCGTTGCCGTTGTCGGGGCTGTTGTAGTTCTCGCCCGCTTCGAGGACGTCGTCGCCGGCGCCGCCGACCACGGTGTCGCTGCCGGCGTTGCCGTTGATCCGGACCTTGGCGCTGCCGGGGACGCTGCCGTCGATCTCGAGGTCGTCGTTGCCGGCACCGCCGGTGACGACGACGAGAGCTTGCGGCGCGGGACCGGGGCAGGAGGCGACGTTGCCGCTGCCAGGCGGGTTGGCGCAGCCGCCGCCGGCGTAGATCGGGCCGGCGTCGCTGATCGACCAGGCACCGGCGATGTAGCCGATGTGGATCGCGTCGGAGCCGTTGCCGCCTTGAACCACGAGGCTGGCGCCGTCGAGGCCCTGGTTGAGGATCACCGAGGGCACGCCCGGGGGCGGAGGCGTTTCCGGCCCGCAGGAGGTCTCGACCGCGAAGCCGTTGCACTCGTCGCTGCCGGGGCCGCCGAAGGCTTCGCCGCCACCGCCGCCGCTGTCGAGCATGTCGTCGCCGACGCCGCCGTCGAGGCGGTTGTCCTGACCGTCGCCGGTGATCGTGTCGCCCTGCGGGGAGCCGACCACGTCCTCGAAGCCGCTGAGGTCGTCGTGGCCGTCGCCTTTGGCCTTCTCGGTCGCGAGGTCGACGACGATGCCGCCGCGGGTGGCGCTGGCGTAGGAGACGATGTCGTCGGCGCCGCCGCCGCCGGAGAGGGTGTCGGTTCCGGAGTCGCCGCGGACGACGTCGCCGTCGCCTTCGCCGCCGTCGACGTTGTCGATCCCGGCGCCGCCGAAGACCTCGTCGCTGCCGCCGCCGCCGTCGAGGGAGGCGTCGTCACCGGGGCCGCCTTCGATGCGGTCGTCGTCGGGGCCGCCGAGCATCGTGTCGTTGCCCTTGTCTCCGTGCAGGAGGTCTTCGCCGGCGCCGCCGCCGATCTCGTCGCTGCCCTGTTCGCCGTCGACGAAGTCGTTGCCACCACCGCCGTCGAGTTTGTCGGGCCCTTTGAAGCCGACCAGGGTGTCGTCATCGCCACCGCCGTAGAGGGTGTCGCCGCCTTTGGAGCCGGAGAGCTGGTCCTCACCGCCGCCGCCGCTGAGCAGGTCGGAGCCGGTCTCGCCAAGCAGGGCGTCGTCGCCCTCTTCGCCGTAGAGGGAGTCGTAGCCCTTGCCGCCCTTGAGGACGTCGTCGCCCGGGCCGCCGCAGATCGTGTCGTTGCCGTTGCGGCCGCCGCTGATCTTGTCGTCGCCGCCACCGCCGTAGATGACGTCGCTGGCGCCGCGGCCGACGATCGTGTCGTCGCCGGGGGTGCCCATGATCGTCACCCGCTTGCCGGCGCAGGTTTTGGCTGCCGCCTGCGACGCGAGCGGGATCGCGAGCAGGGCGAGCAGGGCGCCGAGCGCGAGGAGGAAGAAGCGGATGCGGTTCGTCTCGTTGATAGCCACGGTCCTCCATCGGTCACCCGGCGGAAAAACTCGAATCGGGGGTCGGACGAATGTCCAGCCGGAAAGAGGACTTGCAGCCGAGACACGCGGCGGCGGCGAGAATCACCCCGCCGAGCCCGGTCCTATACGCTCGCGGCGCAAATGAGGGGTGGCACTTACGTTCTGAACTTCTACTCGGCGGTCTACATCGACCAGCTGAAGCGCGGTCGCAAGACGGCGACGATCAGGCTCGGCGACAAGACCAACAAGTACGAGCGCGGCATGGTCGTTTGGATCACGGTCGGGTTCCGCCACAGCCCGCGCGAGAAGATCTTCACGGCGGTCATCGACGACGTCGAGGTGAAGCGGGTCGGGGAGCTCTCGCGCCGCGACATCGAGCACGACAACCCCGAGTTCCGCCGCCTCGAGGAGACGATCAAGTCGCTCGAGCAGCTCTACAGCCGGCCGGTCTCCGAGGACGACACGGTCACGGTGATCCGCTTCTCGCAGATCGTCGAGCCGCCGCGCGCGCACCTCGGCAACGGGGAGACGCCGCACCACAACTGAGGTTGCGGTCGGCGCGGGGGTCTAGCCTCCAGCCGATGGCCGAGTACGCGTTCCTCACCACCTGGCTGCTGGAGTCCCCGCGCGAGCCGGTCTGGGAGGCGATCCACGACCAGGCCAACTGGCCGAGCTGGTGGCGTGGGGTGGAGGAGGCCGAGGAGCTCTCGCGCCCACCCGGCGGCGAGGACGTCGGCACCGTCTCGCGGATGGTCTGGAAGAGCCTGCTGCCCTACCGGGTCGAGTTCGAGGTGACGACGACCCGGGTCGAGCGCCCGACCCTGCTCGAAGGCCACGCGGTCGGCGAGCTGGAAGGGACCGGGCGCTGGCGCTTCTACGAGCAGGACGGGGTCACCGCCGTCCTCTACGAGTGGAACGTGGTGACCACGGCGCCCTGGATGAACCGGCTGGCGCCGCTGCTGCGGCCCGCCTTCGAGTGGAACCACGACTGGGTGATGAGGCGGGGCGGCGAGGGGATCGCCCGGTTGCTCGGTTGCAGATTGCTCGCCGCCGACTAAATCTGCCGGGGCGGGCTTGACCGGCGCTCGCACATCGCTATCTTTCAGGTGGTTGGCACTCTGGGTATGAGAGTGCCAAAGCCGCTCGCAAGCCGGAAAGGGCTCTGCAGCGGCGTTTTCCCGACTTTTCCCCACCAGAGAACACTTACCGATGACGGAGGTATACGAATGAAGCTGAAGCCCCTCGGGGACCGGCTGATCGTCAAGCCGATCGAGGAGGAGGAGACGACCGCCAGCGGCATCGTCCTCCCCGACACGGCCAAAGAGAAGCCGCAGAAGGGCAAGGTCATCGCTGTCGGCGATGGCGCCATCAACGAGGACGGCAACCGCCGACCGCTCGACGTCGCGGAGGGGGACGAGGTCCTCTACTCCAAATACGGCGGCACCGAGGTCACCGTCGAGGGCGACGAGCTTCTGGTCCTGCGCGAGTCGGACGTCCTGGCCAAGCTCAGCTAGAGCCGCCCCACCCGGATTTTCAGAACCAAGGAGGAATACACACATGGCTCATAAGGAGCTGAAGTACGCAGAGGAGGCCAGAGGGGCCCTGCAGGGCGGTGTCGACGCTGTCGCCAACGCCGTCAAGGTCACCCTCGGTCCCAAAGGCCGTTACGTCGTGCTCGACAAAAAGTTCGGCGCGCCGACGATCACCAACGACGGCGTCACCATCGCCCGCGAGGTAGAGGTCGAGGACGTCTTCGAGAACCAGGGCGCCCAGCTCGTCCGCGAGGTCGCCACGGCGACCAACGACGTCGCCGGGGACGGCACCACCACCGCCACCCTGCTGGCCCAGATCATCGTCCGCCAGGGGCTGAAGAACGTGGCCGCCGGCGCCAACCCGCTGGCCCTGCGCCGCGGCATCGAGAAGGCTGTCGACGCTGTCGTCGAGAACCTCCGCGAGAAGCAGTCCAAAGAGGTCGCCGGCAAGGAGCAGATCGCTCGTGTCGCCGCCATCTCCGCCGGTGACGACGAGATCGGCAACGTGATTGCCGACGCGATCGAGAAAGTCGGCAAAGACGGCGTCGTCAACGTCGAGGAGGGCCAGACCTTCGGCATGGAGCTGGAGTTCACCGAGGGCATGCAGTTCGACAAGGGCTACATCTCGCCCTACATGGTCACCGACCAGGACCGCATGGAGGCCGTGCTCGAGGATCCGTACATCCTCATCGCCAACCAGAAAATCGGCTCCGTGCGGGACATCCTGCCGGTGCTTGAGCAGGTCATGCAGGGCGGCAAGCCGTTGCTGATCGTGGCCGAGGACGTCGAGGGCGAGTGCCTGGCGACCCTGGTCGTGAACAAGCTGCGGGGCACCTTCACCGGTGTCGCCGTCAAAGCCCCTGGCTTCGGCGACCGCCGCAAGCGGATGCTCGAGGACATCGCCGTCCTCACCGGCGGCGAGGTGATCACCGAGGAGATGGGTCTCAAACTCGAGAACACCCAGCTCGCTCAGCTCGGCAAGGCTCGCCGCGTCGTCGTCTCCAAGGACACGACCACGGTGATCGACGGTGCCGGTGGCGCCGACGACATCAAGGGCCGGATCAAGCAGATCAAACAGGAGATCGAGAACACCGACTCCGACTTCGATCGCGAGAAGCTCCAGGAGCGCCTCGCGAAGCTCGCCGGAGGTGTCGCCGTGGTCAAGGTCGGCGCCGCCACCGAGACCGAGATGAAGGAGAAAAAGCACCGCGTCGAGGACGCGCTGCAGGCGACCCGCGCCGCGCTCGAGGAGGGCGTCGTCCCGGGTGGTGGCGTTGCTCTGCTCAACGCCCAGAGCGGTCTGGACCCGGACAAGCTCACCAAGGACGCGGATGAGGTCACCGGTGCGCGGATCATCCACCGCTCGCTGGAGGAGCCGGTTCGTCAGATCGCCGAGAACTCGGGCCTCGAGGGCTCGGTTGTCGTCAACAAGGTTCGTGAGCTGAAGGCCGGCGAAGGCCTCAACGCCGCGACCGGCGAGTACGGCGACCTGATCAAAGCGGGCGTCATCGACCCGACCATGGTCACCCGCTCGGCGCTGCAGAACGCGGCCTCGATCGCGAAGAACATCCTCGTGACCGAGGCGATCATCGCCGAGCCGCCGGAGGAAGGCGGCGCCGGTGGCGGCATGCCGGGTGGCATGCCCGATATGGGCGGCATGATGTAACGAGCCCCCGGCAACGGGTGGTTCCAGCTTCACCGAAGGGCCCCGGGAAACCGGGGCCCTTCTATTTTTTCTTTTCCTTGGGCGGGAGCGGGGGGTAGAGGCTGGCGTTGGATTCGGCGTAGGGGAGGAAGTTGGCGCGGCGGATCTTCTTCTTCAGGGTGTTCTTGGTGCGGGGGTAGAGGTTGAGGTCGTACTCGTTGCCCGGCCCGAAGCCGGTGTAGTAGACGAGCATTCGCACGCGGGGGCGCTTGACCACCCAGGAGATCAGGTCTTTGACGAAGCGCGGTTCGTCTTCGCGCGAGACCGCCCACTCGGTCACCGCGACCGGCTTGTTCTTCCACTGCACGCCCTTGTAGAAGCGGTCGAGGTCTTCCCAGACGGGGTACTGCGAGTAGAAGTCGGTGCCGACCCAGTCGACCCAGCGGCTGCCCGGCCAGTAGTTGCCCGGGAAGTTGCCCTTGACCCGCGGAGAGCCGCCCGGCAGCGGGCTCCAGATGATGCTCACCGGCGCCGCCGGCAGGCTGGTCGGGTTCGGGCCTTTGGTCCGGTTCAGCGGTGGCAGCCCGATTTCCGCCAGGGTCGCGTTGATCCCTTCCAGCGTCTGGCCGCCGCGGACGATCGCGCTGATCCGGCGGAAGGCCTGTTTGTACCAGCCGGTCGTGTGTTCGCCGCCGCGCTGGCTGCCGTCGCAGTAGACCGCCGACCAGGCGTTGAGGCAGCGGTTCGGCTCGCCCAGCGGCCGGATGTAGGCGGGCAGGCCACGGGTCGCGAAGAAGGTGTTCAACTGCAGCAGGTAGTCGTCGCCGCCGCCGAGGGCGATCTGCTGCGGGGTGATGATCTCGGCCAGGGTCTGGTCGTCGGCGGTGGAGATGTGGAGAATCGGCCGGGTCGCCGTTTCACGCCAGCGTTCGTAGGCTTCGTTGACGCTGTTGCCCCAGGGGTGGAAGGTCTGCAGCAGCGCCGGGTGCTTGCCGGTCAGCAGGGCGAATTCGTTGAACTCCTGCGTGGTGCCGCGGTCGGAGACGCCGAGGAAGACGTTCGACTTCGGCGGGACCAGGGTCAGCGCCCCGGCGCTGGGGGCGGCGACCAGCGCCGCCAGCACGGCGACCAGCGTTGCGACTCTCTTAAGGGCCCTCCAGGACATCGCTCATCCTTCGCGGTTGCACGCCGAGGGCCTGCGCGTCGGCCGGTCCGCGCTCGCTCACCATCGACACCTCCATCAGCTCGGCCTCCTCCCAAGTTGCAAACACGGCCTCGCCGAAAAGGGAGCGGATCGCGATCAAACCCGAGCGCACCAGCCCCAGCGGCACGTGGACGAGCGGCCGCGGCCGCCCGGCGATGCGGCTGACCAGGTCGGACATCTGGTCGTAGCTCAGCGTCTCCGGGCCGGCCAGCTCGTAGCGGTCGCGGGCCGGGCTCGCGGCCAGCGCCGCGATCACGCAGCGGGCGACGTCGTCGGCCCAGATCGGCTGGAAGCGGCCTTCGCCGTCGCCGGAGACCGGCAGCACCGGCAGGAAGGAGAAGCGCCGCAGCAGGGTGATCCAGGGGTCGGAGTGGTCGTAGACGATCGAGGGCGCGAAGACGGTGGTGTCCAGCGGCGAGGAGTCGACCGCCTGCTCGGCCAGCCACTTGGCGCGGAAGAAACGAGTGCGCTGCGCTGCCCCTGCGTCCAGCGCGCTGAAGAAGTGGAAGCGCTCGACGCCACTGCGCTCGGCCGCCCGCAGCAGCCGCACCGTCGCCAGCCCGTTCAGCTCCTCGATCCGCTTCGGCGGCTGGTCGCGGATCGTTGCCGCCAGGTGGATCACGGTGTCGACCCCGCGCAGCGCTTGGCGCACCAGGTAGGGATCGGACATCTCGCCGAGGTCGCCGAGCGCGATCTGCACGTCGACCCGCCGCTCGCCCAGCCGCCGCGGCTCCCGGACCAGGCAGCGCACGTCCTCGCCGCTCTCCAGCAGCAGCGGCAGCAGCCGCGATCCGATGCTTCCGGTGGCCCCCGTCAACAGCAGCATGGGGCCTGATGCTAGTGGCGGCTCGGTTTCGGCTTCGGCCCCAGCCGCAGCTTGACGGCCCCGCTTGCAGTGGCGCTGGCGCCCGGGGAGGAGCCCTTGACGACCAGCTTCTGGCCTTTCCTCCGTTTCGGCTTGGTCACCTTGCCGAGCTTGCAGCCCGCCGCGGCGAGGGCGGCCTTGGCCCGCGCCAGCGTCTTCCCGGCCAGCTTCGGGACCGTGCAGCCGACGACCGGCTCGGGAATGGGAAGCGGCAGCGGCACGACCAGGGGCGGGAGGGTTTCGGGTTCTTTTTCGCCGCCGATCGGCGTCGTGTTGGTGTAGGCGATCGGTGCCGAGCAGTCGGAGGTGTTGTCAGCCGCGTCGGTCGCGGTTGCCGAGTACTGCGTAGCGGTCGCGGCCGGGGCGAAGACCTCGATGCCGGGGGAGGCGAGTTTCTCGGCACTCCCGCTCGTCAGCACCTCTCCCTGGCAGGCGGGATCGCGGTAAATGCGAACGGTGGACCCCGCCTCGGCCGAGCCGATGATCTCCGGCGTTCCGTCCGCCGCCGGCGACGGCGGCGAGGTCGCGCTCAGGACCGGCGCCGCCGGGGCCTCCTCGTCGGGTTCCTGCTGCGTGTAGGAGAGCGGCGCCGAGCAGGCGGAGACGTTCGCGGTCGGGACCGCGGTGTCGGCCGCCTTCGCGCTGAAGACCGCGGTGGCGCCCGGGCTGACCGAGACGGTGATCCCGGGCGCTTTCAGTTGCGCGGCGCTTACCGTTGCCAGGGGTGCCCCTTCGCAGCTGCCGCCGGCGAACAGGCTCACGCTGGAGCGCTCCTCGGCGGCGCCCGAGACAACCGGTTCTTCCTCCGCCGCCGGCGAGGCGGGGGTGACGGAGAGCGCTGGCGCGGTCGGTGCGACTTCGTCGAAGCGATCCAGTGCCGACGAGGCGTCGAGCCGGCCGCCGCTCACGGTTTTGCCGCTCAGCGAGGCGACCGGGTCAACGCTTGCCAGCAGCGCCGCCTTCACCGCGCTCACGCTCGCCCCTGGCTTCTGGGAGAACAGCAGCGCCGCGGTCCCGGTCACGTGCGGTGCCGCCATCGAGGTGCCCTGAAGGAAGGCGTAGGTCGAGACCTGGCAGCGGATGCGCAGATCGTCGAGCCAGACGCCGCTGCCCGGTTCCGGGGTCGCCCCGGCCGTGAAGCGGAAGCGCAGCTGCACCGAGCCGCCGGCTTTGAACGCCGCCGGGAGCGCGAGTTCAATGATCTGAAGTCCTTCGGGGGTAGGCGTGCTCAGCGGTTCCGAGCTCGCCTGGACGATCCCGTTGAGCAGCACCGAGTAGCGATAGTGGTCTTCGCTCGCGAGTACGACGCGGCGAGTCTGAAACAGGGTGCAGCCTTGATTGACCGGCAGCGTGAAGGACTGCGAGGTCGTCTCTCGCACCGTGTTCGCTACCGGCGCTCCGACCAGGTCGGTCATCCCGAACGAGGTCAGCGGACTCTCGTTCGTCCGCTCGAAGCCGCCGTTGACACCGGTGGCCGGCCATTCCGTGGCAAAGTCGTCAACCGTGAAGCGCTCTTCGAACGGTTCTGCGAGTGGGTAGGTGCTGAGCGTCTCCGTTCCCGGTGCGGCGAGGTCTACCGAAGCCGCCCCGTAATCGGAAAACCCCGCCAGAGCGTCTGCTTGGTTGGTGGCGGCGACGCAGATCACGTTGTCGATCGCACCCGGGACCGCCGGTTCGGCGTCGGCGACCGGTTCGAAGTCGCAGGGATAGTGATGGGTGACCTCGTTGTCCTGGCCGTCGTTGCCGGCGGAGATCACGAACAGCGTGCCGGGGTTTTCCGCCAGGGCGTTGGCTTCTACGGTGAACTCTTCGGTCCCGCCAAGCGACATGTTTGCCACCCGTGCGCCCATTTTGCCGGCGTAGTTGATGGCGCTGACGATGGCCGAGATGCGGCAGCGGTTGGCGTTGGCTTTTGGGAAGCGACTGCAGACGCGCAGCGGCATGATTCGAACGTTCTGGGCGACGCCGGTGATCCCGACTGCGTTGTTCCCTGCTGCCCCGATCGTGCCCGCGGTGTGGACACCGTGGCCGCCGGTGAGCAGGTCGTCGTCGGTCGGATCATTGTCAGGGGCGAGCGCTACCGCTTCGCCGTTGGCGCCGACGAAGTCGTAGCCGTGGATGTCGTCGACGTAGCCGTTGAAGTCGTTGTCGATCCCGTCATCGGTCTCACCCGGGTTGACCCAGGCGACCGGTGCCAGGTCGGGGTGGTCGAAGCGGTAGCCGGAGTCGATGTCGGCGACGACCACGCTGGGGCTGCCGAGGGTGCGGATCCAGGCGCCCTCGACGTCGATGTCGTCGCCGGCGACGGCGCCGGAGAAGCCTTTGACCCCGGCCCCGGTGTTGCGCAGGCCCCAGAGTTCGCCAAGCAGCGGATCATTCGGTAGCGCCGTCGGCTCGCGGTAGCCGTCGCGTTCGGCCAAGACCACCGCGGGGTCGCTTTCGAGCGAGGCGATCGCCGCCGCCGCGCTCTGGCCCGGTTCGACTTCGACCAGCTGGAAGTCGCGATCGCCGAGATCGGCCTGGAACCCGACCTCGGCCTCCTCGCGCGCCTCGATCCGCTGCGAGCGCGGG
Organism: Solirubrobacterales bacterium; assembly: GCA_036265715.1. Lineage (GTDB taxonomy): Bacteria > Actinomycetota > Thermoleophilia > Solirubrobacterales > 70-9 > VAYN01. Next base: position 37,942 of record DATAON010000077.1, read on the forward strand.
CTGCCGTCCTCCCACTGGACGATCACCGCCTTCGACAGCGGCACGGCATCCGCCGCCACCGGCGGGGCTGGGGAGCCCTCCTCCACCGCAGCGGCGGACGGCGCCGCCGCCAGCAGGCAGAGCGCAGCAAAAAGCACCGACACGCGGGCGAGTCGATTCACGGGGCTACCGAGGTTAGGGAAAGGGCCGATCCTCCTCAAACGCAATATTGGAACCTTGGTTGCGCGGTGCCAGCGCCCGTCGCCCCGGCAATCCCTAGAATGTGCGTTCGCTTTTGGCGGGGGCCCTAAAGCCTCTGTCCCGGCACCGAAACCGACTTAGTAGGAGATCTACGAATGACCTACGTGATCGCCGAGCCGTGCATCGGCACCAAGGACAACTCGTGCGTCGAGGTATGCCCTGTCGACTGCATCCATCCGACCCCGGATGAGCCCGATTACGACTCGGTCGAGATGCTCTACATCGACGCCGACGAGTGCATCGACTGCGATGCCTGCGTCGAGGCGTGCCCGGTCGACGCCTGCTTCGCCGAGGACCAGCTCCCGGCCGAGTGGGCCAAATACGCCGAGATCAACGCGCAGTACTACAAGTCGAAAGCTGCTTAGCGGGCCTGTCCCGGTAGGGGCTTCGCTTAACTTTTTCGACGACGGCGCCAGCCGTCCGAGATTGTGCGCCGCGGAAAAAGTGCAAGACGCTTCGCCCCTACCGGGACAGGCCCGGTAGGGGCGAACGCCTTTCCCTCTAGATAGCTAGTACCCGGAGGGGTGCCTGGCTACGAAGGGGCCACTGGCCCCGGCGTCCAGGCTTTCGCTCCAGCGGGGGCCGCTGGAGCCACTGTTACCGGCGGTGTCCCAGCGCAAGCCGGCGATCACCGCGTATGCATGGCCGGAATTGGCGTAGACCGTGATCCAGCGGCCTTTCCCGGCTTCTCCCCAGCTCTCCATCGGCCCAGAGGGCATCGGGCTGGTGAGGAACTTGCCGCCGCGGAGCGCGAAGCTGACGGCGCCGGAGCAGTCATAGCCCCGGTCCCACCAGCGAGCGTGCCCGCCACCGTAGATGTACGGCTTGGTGCGGATCTTGTTCGCCGCGGCGATCACCTTCTTGACCGCGGGAGGCGCGTCCATCGGTGCGACCGCGCGTCCGTTGACCAGCATCGCCTTGCCCGCGGGTGCGGTCGGCGACGCTTCTTCGCTTACGGGCGGGGGCGTGTAAGTAGACATGCCACCGGGAGCCGCCAAGGCGGACTCCGGCACCATCGCCAGACCGGCGATCGGCACCACCGCAAACGCACTGCATAAGGCGACCACGCAGGCCGCCCTTTGGGCGAGCGTCATCCATTCCTCCTTCGGATGCCTGCGGAGTTAGCTGACGGGCTAGCGCTGAAGGAGACTTGCGCTCCCACCAAAAGAGGTGGGTTCGCCCCGAAAACATGGTTCCCCCGCTCCCCGGCTCTCTTAGCCGGGGACTAGGCAATTGTTTGGAGAAGCTAACACAACTCCTCGGCGGGAGTTGTGGGCGCGAACCTAAATCGTGCTGAGCGCCCTACTGGACGACGGGAAGCGGCGTGCCGCTGACCGGCGGCAGTTCGGCGCCGTTCGGTTCCGCCTGTAGGACCGGCAGCTCCTGCGGCGTCATCGCGATGATCCCGCGCGCCGCCTGGCGGATCGCCTGCGAGGCGGGGGCATCGGGCTCGTCGATGACCAGCGGCGAGCCGGAGTCGGCGTGCTCGCGCAGCGCCTCCGAGAGCGGGATCTTGCCCAGCAGCGGCACGTCGAGTTCGTCGGAGAGCAGCTGCCCGCCGCCCTCGCCGAAGATCGTGAAGCGCTCGCCGTCGGGGGTGGTGAAGCCGGACATGTTCTCGATCACGCCGAGGATCTCGAGGTCGAATTTCGAGGCCATCTGGGCGCCGCGCCGGGCCACCGACTGGGCGGCGGGCTGGGGCGTGGTGACGACCAGGAACTTGGCCTGCGGCAGCAGCTGCGCCAGCGTCATCGATACGTCGCCGGTCCCGGGCGGCAGGTCGAGCAGCAGGTACTCAAGCTCGTCCCAGGCGACGTCCTCGAGGAACTGCTGGATCGCCTTGTGCAGCATCGGCCCGCGCCAGACGACGGCGGAGTTGTCCTCGACGAAGAAGCCGATCGACATCACCTTGACGCCGCTGGGCGAGTCCAGCGGCAGGATCTTGCGCTCGCCGTTGACTTCCGGTTTGGCGTTGATGCCGAGCATGCGCGGGATCGAGTAGCCGTAAACGTCGCAGTCGAGGGCGCCGGAGGGGTGCCCTTCGGCGGTCAGCGCCGCGGCCAGGTTGGCGGTCATCGTCGACTTGCCGACGCCGCCCTTGCCGGAGCTGACGCAGATCACGTTTTTGACCTTGGCCAGGGCGCCCTGGGGCAGCTTGCCGCGGCCGAGCGACTGCTGCAGCGTGCTTTTCTCCTCGTCGGAGAGGACGTCGAAGCCGACGCCGACGCTGGTCACGCCTTCCAGCTCGGCGACCGTGTTGGCGACCGCCTGTTCGAAGTGGGAGCGGATCGGACAGCCGGCGGTGGTGAGGGAAACGATCACCTCGACCCGGCCACCCTCCTGGATGTCGATCGAGCGGACCATGCCCAGCTCGACGATGTTCTTGCGCAGCTCGGGGTCGATGACGACGCGGAGCTTCTCGGTGACCTGCTCAGGGCTTGGAAGAGACATGGCGCCATTCTCGCAAAGGCGGAGCGGCGGCCGCCCGGACGGGGAGGGGGAGAGTTCGGGCCCGCCCGCCCCTTGGCCTCGGGTTAGGGCAGATCGAGCGAGGGAGGCGGTATGCAGGGGACGCGGGGTGGAGTCGGCCGAATCTTGGCGATGGGGGTGGCCTTGGCGCTGGCCCTGTTGCTGGCCTTGGCCTCGGAGGCGCGGGCAAACAAGTTCTCGGTGGCCCAGTGCGGCTGGTTCGTAGGCGCCGACGCCGACTGGGCCGACACCTCGGGTGCCGCCAAGTTCCGGCCCGACGCCTTCTGCGTGCCGGCGCCCGGCGCGGACCCCTTCGAGGGCGCCCATGTGAAGAGCTTCACCCGGGAGGGGGAGACGACGGTGAGCGGCAACCGCTTCGCCCGCTGGCGCTGGACGGCGCCGCCGGGGGCCTGGATCACCCAGGTGCGCGGCACCTGGTGGCACGCCCTGCACGACGGCATCGAGCAGCGCGTCGGCGCGGTCGACTTCGCCGGCGGCTTCTCGCCCTTCCTCGCGGCGGCCGCCACCGACGTCGCCCCGCGCGAGTTCGCGACCGGCCTCGCGTCGCCGGTCCTGGCGCTGGAGGATCGCCTGCTCTGCGCCCGCGCCGAGTCGAAGTGGTGCTCTCTGGCGTCTCCCTCATGGTCCTCGCTGCGGGCGTTGACGATCACGCTCGAAGACCCCTCGGTCCCGGCGCCGTCGGTCGGCGGCGATCTGCTCGCGCCGGGCTGGCTGCGCGGCACCCGCCTGCTCGCGGTCTCCGGGGTCGACGGCGGCTCCGGGATCCGCTTCGCCGAAACCCTGATCGACAGCGCCCGGGGTGCCCTGACCGAGTTCCCCTGCGCGATCGCTCGCATCGGCAGCGAGTGGCGCGGCACCCGGATGCTGCCCTGCTCGCTCGTCGTCACCGGCACCCAGGCGATCGCGACCAACGCCTACAGCGACGGGCCGCACGCCTTCGGCCACTGCCAGCTCGACTTCTCCGGCAACCTCGGCTGCGTCGGCGGCCGCACCCTGTTCTTCGACAACACGGCACCCGCGCACCCCCGCTCGGTGGCGATCGCGGGTGGCGACGGCTGGCACCGGGAGAACGAGTTCGCCCTCGGCTGGGTCAACCCGGCGCAGGCGCCGGCGAGCCCGATCGCGGGCGCCGGCTGGCGACTGACCGGGCCGAACGGGTTCGACAGCGGCGTTCAGTTCGCCGCTGGGCGTGAGCGCGCGGCGCTGGCCGATCTACGGGTCCCCGGACCCGGCGCCTACTCGCTGGCGCTGTGGTTGCGCGACGAGGCGGGCAACGAGGCCCCGGGGTCGGCGCTGGGCGTGCCGCTGCGCTTCGACGATCTGGCGCCGACGCTCGCCTTCGCTCCCGGCGCCGACTCGGTGTTGCCGACGCAGCTTGTGGCGGCGGTGGCCGACGCCCACGCCGGGCCGGCCGCGGGCGCGATCTCCTATCGCCGGGCCGAGTCCGAGCGCTGGCTGGAGTTGCCGACCAAGCTGGCGGCGATCGCCCCCGGCGCCGCCGAGCTGCGGGCGCCGACGCCGGGTCTCGGGCCGGGCACCTACCTGTTCCGCGCCGAGGCGCTCGACGCCGCGGGCAACGCAGCTTCCACGACCCTGCGCGGCGATGGCACCCGGATGGCGGTCCGGGTTGAGGCTCCGGCCCAGGTGGCGGGGGTGAAGACGCGCCTGTTCGCCCGCCTGCGCGGCGGCCACGGTCGCGGCGAGTCGCTGACCGTGCCCTTCGCGGCGCCGGCCCTGCTCAGCGGCCGCCTCACCCGCGCCGACGGCGCCGGGGTCGCCGGGCGCGAGCTGCGCATCGTCGCCCGGCCCTCGCGCGGCGCCCTCGCCGAGCGCTTCGCGACCACGATCAGGACCGGCGAGCGCGGCGGCTTCGAGCTGCGGCTGGAGCCCGGCCCCTCACGCCGGGTCACCATCGCCTTCGCGGGTGCGCCGGGTTTGGAGCCCTCGCGCCGGGCGCCGCTGGCGCTGCGGGTGCGGGCCGGGGTAGGCCTGCGCGCCGCTCGCACTCGGCTGCGCAACGGCGAGACGCTGTGGCTAAGTGGGTTCGTGCGCAGTCGCGGCGCCGCGATCCCGCGCCGCGGCAAGCTGGTCGCGATCCAGTACCTGGAGCAGGCGAGCGGGCGCTGGCGGCCGGTCCTGGTCACCCGCTCCGACCACGACGGCCGATTTCAGGCCCGCTACCGCTTCCGCTATGTCAGCGGTGGCGCCCGGGTGCGGTTGCGGGCGACGGTGCTGGCCGAGGAGCGCTGGCCCTATGCCCCTGGATCCTCGCGTCCGGTGACGGTCGATGTCACTGCTCGCTAGGGTCTTGCCCCATGTCGAAGGCAACGCTTCACACCAACGCCGGGGCGATCGTGCTCGAGCTTCACGACGAGGACGCGCCGAAAACGGTCGAGAACTTCCGCAAGCTCGCGGCCGACGGGTTCTACGACGAACTGATCTTCCACCGGGTGATCCCGGACTTCATGATCCAGGGCGGCTGCCCGCAGGGCACCGGCACCGGCGGCCCGGGCTACGAATTCGAGGACGAGTTCAACGACCACAAGGTCGTGCGTGGAGCGCTGGCGATGGCCAACGCCGGGCCCAACACCAACGGCTCGCAGTTCTTCATCGTCACCACCGGGGCCGCGCCCTGGCTCGACGGCAAGCACACCGTCTTCGGCACCGTTGTCGACGGCATGGACGTCGTCGACGCGATCGAGTCAACGCCGACCGGTCCCGGCGACAAGCCGACCGAGCCGCAGACGATCGAGCGCGTCGAGCTCGCGGACTAGGCGCTGAGCGCCCGAGCCGGCCGATCGGCCGGCTCGTTTCAGCGCGCTGAGCTGCGCTTGACGCCGAAGACGTGTTCGAGGATCAGCGAGGCGCCGCAGTGGCCGATGCTGGCGAAGGCGAGTTGGTTCAGCGCTACGAATCCGGTCAGCAGCAGGAACCAGGGGCTGACGGTGGCGGCGAGCAGGGCGCTGAGCCCGGTCATCGTCCCTGCGAGGAGGAAGAGGATGCGCTCCAGTGGCCAGCCGCGGGCGGACGCTTTCGCCGGGGCGGTGGGTACGGTCGTCGCTGACATCTCGCTTCTCCTTTTCACAAGTCTACGAATGTACAACTGAACAACTTAACAGTTGTAAATGGTACAATAACACAGTGAGGACGACCCCGCTACCGCCCGACGCAGCCGAGTTGATCGCCCGCCGCTTCCGCGCGCTCTCCGACCCGACCCGGCTGCGGATCATCGACCTGCTGCGGCGCGAGGGGGAGGCCTCGGTGGGGGAGATCGCCAGTGCCGTCGGCGGCTCCCAGCAGAACGTCTCCAAGCACCTGGCGGCGCTGCACGGGGAGGGCTTCGTCGCCCGCCGCAAGCGGGGTACCAGCTCGATCTACTCGATCGCCGACCCCGGCGTGCACCAGATCTGCGACGGCATCTCCGCGGGGATGGAGTCGCAGCTAGCCGAGATGGAAGCGGCGCTAAGCGGCTGACTCGGGGGTGGGGCCCTCGCCCCCGCCGCTGCGCTGCTCGCGGCGTTTGCGCAGGCCCTCGCCGGGGCGCCAGAGGCTGACCAGCCCGGCGACCAGGGTGACGAGGAAGATCTGCCCGATCATCATCTCCAAGCCGGCGACCATCTCACCCGGCTGGCCGCCTGGGACCAGGTCGCCGTAACCGGTCGTGGTCAGCGTCGTGTAGCTGAAGAAGATGAAGTCGCTGCCGTCGGGGTGGGGGTGGCCTTCGAAGAAGGGGGTCGACTGGATGCGGTCGATCGTGCCGTAGAGAAAGGTGAAGAGGATCCCCATCACCGTGTAGACGCTGATCGCGCCGAGGATCGTGCGCGAGCCAACTTCGGCGGTGGAGACGACGCGCCGCAGCACCGCCGCCATCGCCACCACCAGCAGACCGATCTGGATCCCCGAGGCGACGTTGAGCCAGACGTGCGCGCCGCTCGCTGCCGCCACGACCCCGAGCAGGATCGTCAGGCCCGAGACGAGGATCGCCCCGCGCACGGCGCCGGGTGAGGAGTGGGAGCTGGTCAACGCCACGATCGAGGTGGCGCTGGTCGCGACCATCAGCAACACCGCCGACCAGCCGCGGTTGTCGAGCAGGGAGGTGAGGACGTAGGTGAGGAGGACCAGCGCGAGGACGAGGCCGAACGCGTCACGGGCCCGTTCGGCACGGCGCCGCCAGCGCTCCTCGCGGGCGGCCCGTCTGGGGACCCTTTCCATACTCGGGACGTTCGGCCGCTAGCCGCCCTTTCCTGCCTGCGCCGGGAGCGGAGGGGGTGGGATTCGAACCCACGAGCCTCCTTGCGAAGGCCACCGGTTTTCAAGACCGGCGCATTCAACCGCTCTGCCACCCCTCCGGGACGCCTGGGCAGGCAATGCTAAAGGGCGCCGATCCAGCCCACGGCAATCTCCTGATTGGATGGACAGATGCGCCGGTTGGTGATTCTCGCTTCGACGATGGTCTTCCTCGACGTCGTCTTCTTCTCGGCGATCGCGCCGCTGCTGCCCGAGTACGCAGATGACCTCGGACTCAGCGACGCCGCGGCCGGAATCCTCTCCGCGTCCTACGCGGCGGGGACCCTGCTCGCCGCGCTCCCGGCCGGCTTCGTCGCCAGCAGGGTGGGGCCGCGCCGGACCGTGATCTGGGGCCTCTGCACGCTCGGGCTGGCCAGTCTCGCCTTCGGCTTCGCCGAGCAGATCCTGCTGCTCGACCTCGCCCGCTTCATCCAGGGCGCGGCCGGGGCCCTGATCTGGGCCGGCGCGCTGACCTGGCTGGTCACCTCGGCCCCGGAGGAGAAACGCGGCTCGGTGATCGGGACCGCGCTGGGGTCCGCGGTCGCCGGCGCCCTGTTGGGACCGGCGCTGGGGGCGCTGGCGGGGACGGTCGGGACCGAGCTTGTCTTCAGCTCCGTGCTGGTGGTCTCGCTGGCGCTCGCCTACGCGGCCTCGCGGATACCGGAGACCACGGCGCCCGAGAGCCAGACCCTGCGTGAGGTGGCGAGGACGATGACCAGCCGGCCCATAGTCAACGCCGCCATCTTCGTCGCCGTGCCGTCGACGCTGTTCGGCGCGATCGAGGTCCTGGTGCCGCTGCGGATCGACGACCTCGGCGGCAGCCACGCGGTGATCGCCGCCGGCTTCATTGCCGGTGCCGGCCTGGAGTCGGTCCTGGCTCCGATCGCCGGTCGCTTCTCCGACCGGGTCGGCCGCCGCACTCCCTACGTGGTCGGCCTCTCGATCTGCGCCTTCGCGATGCTTCCGCTGGCGGCGGCCCAGGTGCTTGGGGTGGTGCTGGCGACCCTGATCGTGATCTCGCTCGGGGCCGGACTCTGCTTCGCTCCGGCGATGACGATGATCTCCGACATCGCCGCCTCCAGTGGCCTGCACCAGGGCTTCGCCGCCGGCGTCTCGAACATGGCATGGGCTTCGGGGCAGGTGCTTGGCGGCGTCGGCGGCGGTGTCGTCGCCACCTTGACCGGCAACGCGGCTCCCTGTCTGGCGCTGGCGGCGCTGATGATCGCGACCATCATCTACGCCCTTCGGGCGCTCTCACCGCTCCCGATCGCGCCACAGGCGGAGGCCTGAGGTCGATGGCGGGCGGGAAGACGCGGCGGGCCGCCGGCGAGTGGGCCAACTGGGCCGGCGACCAGACCTGCCGGCCGCTGGAGATCGCCCACCCGGCGAGCCGCGAGGAGTTGGCCGAGGTCGTCGCTGCCGCCGCCGCGGCGGGCCGCAAGGTCAGCGTCGCCGGCTCGGGGCACTCGTTCACGGAAGCGGCGATGACCGAGGGGACGCTGGTCCGGATCGAGGCACTTGCCGGGGTGCTCGACGCCGACCCCGGCTCCGGCCTGGTCCGTGTCGGCGCCGGCACCGTGCTAGCCGACTTGAACGAGGAGCTCGCGCGGCTGGGGCTGGCGATGGAGAACCTCGGCGACATCGACGTGCAGACGATCGCCGGCGCGGTCTCGACCGGGACCCACGGGACCGGCGCCCGCCTGCGCAACATCTCGGCCCAGGTCGAGGGGATGGAGCTGGTCCTGGCCGACGGCAGCGTCCGTCACCTCGCCGCCGCGACCAATCCGGAGCTGCTGCGGGCGGCGCGGGTCGGGGTCGGGGCGCTGGGCGCGATCGCCGCGGTCACCCTGCGCTGCGTGCCTGCCTTCACGCTTGAGCGGGTGGACACACCGGAGCCGCGCGAGGCGGTCCTCGACGCCTTCCAGCAGCGCGCCGACGCCAACGATCACTTCGAGCTCTTCACCTTCCCCTACGCCGACAGCGCCCTGGTCCTCGAGCGCAACCGGGTCGCCGAACCGCCGCGCCCGCGCGGTCGGGCGGCCGCCTACCTCAACGACGTCGTCCTCGAGAATTGGGGGCTGGAGGCACTCTCGGCCGCCGGCAAGGCGTTCCCGGACCGGATCCCGGCGCTCTCGCGGCTCGCGGCCCGGCTCGCCTCCGGCAGCCGCACGACTGATCGCAGCGACCGCGTCTTCGCCAACGACCGCCGCGTCCGCTTCACCGAGATGGAGTACGGGATCCCGCGTGCGCACGGGCCGGAGGCGGCGCGCCGGGTGATCGAGTGGGTGCGCGCCAACCGCTACCCGGTCTTCTTCCCGATTGAGATGCGGGTGGCGGCGGGCGACGACGCCTCGCTCAGCCCCTCGCATGAGCGCGACACCGCCTATATCGCCGTGCACCAGTACCGGGGGATGGAATGGCGCCCCTACTTCAAGGCGGTCGAGGAGATCATGAGCGCCTACGGCGGCCGCCCCCACTGGGGCAAGCGCCACTTCCAGACCGCCGAGACGCTGGCACCGCGTTACCCGGCCTGGGCCGAGTTCCAGTCCGCCCGCAACCAGCTCGACCCGCAGCGCGTCTTCACCAACGAGTACGCGCAGCGCGTCCTCGGCCCTTGATCTGAGAAGCGCGGTTGTCCTTGTTCGCCCACAGGGCTAAGAAAGACAACCGCGCCTAGAGGAAGTTGTGGCCTTCGCCCCGGTAAGTGGGGACGGTGTCGACGATGGCGTCGCCCTCGACCAGATGGAGGACGTCGAAGCGCTCGCAGAGCTCGCCGGCCTTGGCGTGGCGGAGGTAGGCGCGGTCGCCGACCTGGAGCTCGGCCGCGGCGGCGCCGAGCAGCGGCGTCTGCACCTCGCCGGCGCCCTCCTCGGGGTCGAGCTTGAGGCCCGGCGGCAGCCAGGGCTCCGGCAGCCGCGTCGCGCCCCCGCCGCCGGAGGCGAGGTAGCCGCCGCCGAGCGCGGTCGCCACCTTCGGCTCCGGCTTGCGCACGATCGGCAGCGCGAAGCCGGCCGCCGGGGTGAGGCTGAAGCGGCTGTAGTGGTCGAAGAGGGCGGGGGCGTAGAAGCCCGAGCCGGCCGTCACCTCGGTCACCGCCGGCTCGGCCGCGGTCAGCTCGAGGCTGCCGGTGCCGCCGCCGTTGACGATCTCCAGCTCGACGAACTCGCTCAGCGCGTCGACGATCGCCGCCCGTCGCCCCGCCAGCTCCTTGGCCGAGCGGCGCTGCATGAAGCGGATTGCGGCCCCGCGCAGGCGCCGCCCCGGCGGCCGGTCCCCGACCCCGGCGATCTGCCCCTCGTAGGCCATCAGCGCGTCGAGTTCGATCTGCGGTCGCCGCTCGATCTCGCGCGCCAGCGCCACCACCTGCTCGACCGTGTGCAGCGGCGAGCGCCGCGGCCCGACCTTGATCCGCCCGCCGAGCGGCCACCAGCCGGCGTCGACGTCGATGCAGACCCGCATCGGCGAGGCGCCGGCGCCCAGCACCGCCTCGATCGCGTCCAGGTGCTGCGGGCAGTCGACCATCACGATCGGCGCTCCGGCGGGGCTCGCAACCGAGCGCAGTGCCAGCTCGCCCATCGACTCCGAGTCGGTGGTCGGGTAGGCGAGCAGCAGGTTCTCGAAGCCCTGCTCGGCCAGCCACAGAGTCTCGGCCAGGGTGTAGGTCATCAGCCCGGAGAACCCCTGGTCGCGGCGCAGGATCTCCTCCAGCAGCGCCCGGCAACGGATCGACTTGGTTGCGACCCGGATCGGCTTGCCCCCGGCGCGCTCCAGCATCGCGTCCGCATTGGCCCACATCGCGTCGAGGTCGACGAAGGCGAACGGGGCCTCGACCTCGGCGAAGATCCGCTCGTAGCGGTCATGCGACTGACTGGGCGGAGCGGACACCCACGTCAGCCTATCCCCGCCATTCCCGGTTAATTCCTACAATCGTGGGCGAGTGCCCGGAGAGGTGGCCGAGTGGCTGAAGGCACTCGCCTGCTAAGCGAGTAGGGGGCGCAAGCTCTCTCGAGGGTTCGAATCCCTCCCTCTCCGTTCTGAGCGACCGCCGGTTTTTGCGGCGCCGACCGTCTTACCGCTTAAGCTTCCCGATCTAAAGCTGGGGAGGACGGGGTCGCTCGCGCCTCCCCTCTGGTCCTCCGGTCAACGTTCTGAGGAGGCCCGATGCGCCCTGACTCCACGAAGCTGTTGCTCGCCGCCGCGCTGGTGGCGCTCGCGGTCTTCGTCTGCGGCAAAGCGGCGGGCCCGGCCCCGGCCCAAGCGGCGGACGCCCCTGGATCGGTCTGCGCTGGCCAAGCGCAATCCTCGCTCGCGCCGCCGGTCGCCGTCGCCTCCGACGGCAAAGGCTGGGTCTTCGCCAAGTGGTTCGGGGACAAGGCGGCGGGTGCGCTCGCCGGGCGCGCGGTGAACATGGTCTTCGACTCGTTCAGCAGGCTCACCGGCCTCGACAAAGTCCTGCCGGAAACCGACGCCGCCAAAGCCGTCAGGCAGCTCGAAGAAATGAAAGTGCAGCTGACCGGGATCTCCGAACGGCTCGAGGAACTGACCGAAACGGTCGGCCAGCTGATCTCTGAAGAGCGGAAATTCCATCTCGACGCCGCCCTGGCCCCGCTCTGCGACGTCGTCGTCAAGCAGCAGATCCTGTTCGAGCAGCAGTTCATGCCGATGCTCCGGGCCGGGGCCGAACTCGGCGAAATCCTCGCTGGCCCCAACCCCCAGGCGGCGACGGTCAAGAACGACAACGGCCTGACTCCGAAGACCCGACTCGAAGCCCTGGAGGCGAAGTTCCTCAAAACTTACGATCGCGAAGAACTCACGCTCGAAGCCGGGATCAAGAAAATCCACGGGGCGCTGGTGCCGGGCTCCCTGCAGAGCTCCGTGCTGAGCTCCTACGGCCAGGTGCTGCTGTCCAAGCGGTTCTTGACCAGAGCCGATTCCGAACTGCTGCAGAGCCTTTACTCCGAACTGGCGGAAGCCAGGGCGGTGGGCTCCTGGATGGCGGCTGAGTTCCGCTCCACCGCGCCCGAGAACCCGGATGCCTTCCAGACCGTGATGGGCAACTACGTCCGCGACACCGCCCAGGAGCAGCGCAACCTGCCGCCGATGATCCCGCCGGGCGCCGTGATCGACCTCGGCAAAATCAACGCGACGACCACCAGTGGGAAACCGATGTGGTTCCCGCCGAACGAAGAAGACGTGGCCTGGCTGCCGGACAACAAAGGGTTCGGCGTCGCCGCCGTCAACGAGGTCGGCAAGGAAGTCGACGCCCTCAACGACCCGAAAGCGCTCGGCAAGATCCACGGCAGCGGCTGGGCGGTGCCGACCAAGGCGCAGCTGACCGCGCTGCTCTCCGACGTCTGCATCGCCGACCCGGGCGACCCGGCCAAGCTGATCAACGGAGCCTGCAAAAACGCGGTCGGGCCGAAAACGGGCACCAACGTCGCCGGCTACCTGCAGCGGCTGAACCCAGACGACCGCACCTGGCAGCAGCTCTTCTGCCAGAGCAGCCCGCAGCGGGAATGCGACCTTGAAGCCGGCCCGGCCGTCGGCGGCGCGCCGCCGCACGCCTTCATCTGGACCCGCGAATCGGTCGGGCAGAAGCTCAAGTGCGGCTGGACGATCATCCCTCCGGCCCAGTCCTCGCGCTGGTATGCGACCTACACCGGCTTCCGCACCCTGGCGACCGGCCCCTCGCAGGGCGCCTTCCCGCCGCTGCCGGAGAAGGTCCCCGGCTACGGCCTCCAGAACGCGTCGATCGGCTACGAATACTGCGACAGCTATTTCGCCGGCCTGGCGAGGGGAGTGCCGAAGACGAACACCCCTCGTTCGCCCTGGCTCAGCGGCATCCTCCTCGCCACCCGCAACACCGGCGCCGACGACCTCAATCCGGACAACGGCCTCGACTACATGGCCCAGAGCCCGGCGAGTTGTAGCGGCACGCTGGCGACGATCGTCGGGACCAAGAAGGACGACACGATCCGCGGCACCAGCGGCCGTGACGTGATCGTCGCCCGCGGCGGCGATGACGTGGTCCGGGCGCTGGGCGGCAACGACCTCGTCTGCGGCAACGGCGGCGACGACCTGCTGATAGGCGGGCGCGGCGACGACAGGCTGCGCGGACAGGGAGGCGACGACGCGCTCCGGGGCGGCCCCGGGCGCAACGTCCTCAAAGGCGGGCCGGGGATGAACAGGCTGAGCGGCTGACCCGCCCTTCGGGTCGAATTACCTCGCGTTCACGAAGCACCGAGGCGCCGCCCTCTATCTTCAGTCGCGTGAACTCCGTACCCGTGGCACAGGCACATATGGACCGGCGCACGAAGATCGTCGCCACGGTCGGCCCTGCCAGCTGGGAGCAGGCGACGCTGGAACAGATGATCGCCGCCGGCACTGACGTTTTCCGGCTCAACTTCTCCCACGCCGGCCCGGATAAACAGGCGCAGACGATCGAGACGATCCGGGCCGCCGCCGAGAGCGTCGGCCGCGAGGTCGCGGTGCTCGGCGACCTGCCCGGGCCGAAGCTGCGGATCGGCACCCTGCGCGACGACTTCGCCGAGCTGGAGACGGGGATGCACGTGACCCTGACCCGGCAGCAGGACGAGGGCGACCGCGACCGCATCCCGGTCCCCTGGGCCGGGGTCAGCAACCTGCGCGAGAACCAGCTTGTCTACCTCGCCGACGGGGCGATCCGCCTGCGCGTGCGTGACTCCGAGGCCGACCAGATCGACTGCGAGATCGAGGTGGGAGGGACGCTCTCCTCGCACAAGGGGATGAACATCCCCGACGGCGCCGGGCTCCCGGCCGCCACCGACGGCGATCTCAGCTGGGTCGAGTTCGCCGCCTCCAACGGCGTCGACCTGCTCGCCGTCTCCTTCGTCTCCACCGCCGCCGACCTGGCCCCGGTCCACCAGCGACTCACAGAGCTTGGCTCCGACATCCCGCTGGTCGCCAAGATCGAGCGCCCGCAGGCGACCCTCGACATCGAGGCGATCGTCGAGGCGGCGACCGCCGGGATCATGGTCGCCCGCGGCGACCTCGGGATCGAACTGCCGCTGGCCGAGGTGCCGGGCGTGCAGAAACGGATGATCCGCGCCGCCGGCAAGCACTCCAAGTCCTCGATCACCGCCACCCAGATGCTGGCCTCGATGGTGACCGCGCGGCGCCCGACCCGGGCCGAGGTGACCGACGTCGCCAACGCGATCTATGACGGCTCCGACGCGATCATGCTCTCCGAGGAGACCGCGGTCGGCCAGCACCCGGTCGAGGCGGTGCGGGTGATGGACCGGATCGCCCGTGCCACCGAGCCCGACCTGCCCTACGGCGAGTGGCTGTTCTCGCGCACCGACCAGGCGACCCAGGACGTCGCCGACGCGGTCGCCCAGGGCGCCGTCGCCTCGGTCTACCGGCTCGGCCTCAAAGCGCTCGTGGTGCCGACCACCAGCGGCCGCACCGCGCGGCTGGTCTCCGCCCACCGGCCCGACGTGCCGGTGCTGGCGATCTCCCCCAACCCGGAGACGGTGCGCCGACTGAGCCTTTTGTTCGGCGTCACCGCGGTGCTCTCCCAGCACGACACCGACGTCCGCGGCCTGCTCAGCGACTGCGCCCGGCTCGCCGCCCACCACGGCGCCGCCCAGAGTGGCGACCTGATCGCGATCATCGCGGCGCTGCCCGACCAGCACCTCGGCACTAACCTGTTCGAGGTCCACCGTGTCCCCTGAGTCCGCCCCGATCAGGCTGGAGCGTGAGCAGAGCGGCCTCGCCGTCCTCACCCTCGACAGCCCACCCCTGAACCTGTTCAGTCAGGAGCTGATCGACGCCCTCGCGGACGCGATCGCCGACGTCGCCGCGCAGCCGCCGCGGGCGCTGCTGATCCGGGCCGAGGGCCGCGCCGTCTCCGGCGGCGTCGACGTCAACGTCTTCGACGGGCTCACCCCCGAGACCGGCAGCGCGCTCTGGGTCGAGCTGCTGGAGATGATCGACGCGCTGGAGGCGCTGCCGGCGCCGGTCGTCTTCGCCGCCCACGCGCTGACCCTGACCGCGGCGCTGGAGATCGCGCTCGCCTGCGACCTGATCGTCGCCAGCCCGAAGGCGAAGTTCGGCCTGGTCGAGAAAGTCGTCGGGCTGACGCCGTCGATGGGCGGCACCCAGCGCTTCGCCGAGCGCGCCGGCAGCGGCCGCGCCCGCCAGTTCGTGATGAGCGGCGCCATCTTCGACGCGGAGACGCTGGAGCGCTGGGGCGTGGTCAACGAGATCTATCCCGAGGACGAGTTCGAGCAGCGCTCGCGGGCGCTGGCCGAGGAACTCGCGGCCGGGCCGACCGTGGCGCACGCGATGACCAAGCAGGTGCTGTGCCGCTTCCGCGAAGGCGGCCTTCCCGCCGCCGACGAGGTGATCCGGACCGAAGCCGCCGACCTCTTCGCGACCGAGGACCTGCAGAACGCGGTCAGGACCTTCCTCGAGCATGGCGGTCCCGGGCACGCCACGTTCGAGGGTCGCTGAACCGGCGCGGGCCGGGTAACCTGCGCCGATGCCTGGAGTGCCGGGAATGCCCAACGTCGACTTCGACGCGATCGCCAAAGGGATGGCGATGGCCGTGCCCTTCGCCGGCCACCTCAACCTGGAGATCACCGAGGTCGGGCCGGGCGAGGCGACCGTCGTCCTGCCCCGCCGCCCGGAGCTGACCAACCACGTCGGCAGCCAGCACGCGGGGGCCCTCTTCACCGTCGCCGAGACCGCCTCTGGGGCGGCCTTCGTCGGCGCCTTCGCCGTCCGCATGGGCGACGTCACCCCGCTCGCCCGCCAGGCCGAGATCAAGTACCTGAAGATCGCCAACGGCCGCATCGAGGCCCGCGCCAAGCTCGGCGTCGACGCCGCCGAAGCCCTCGCCACCCTCGATTCCGATGGCAAGGTCGAGTTCCCCTGCGAGGTCTCCCTCACCGACAGCTCCAACGTCGAGGTCGCCACCGCAACCGTCCACTGGCACGTCCGGCTCAAAGACGGCCCCTGAGCCGCCCTCCCGCCGCAAGACCCCTAGAATCTCGCTCCCCGCCTTTCCCGCGTCCACCCGACGCGCGATTTGCCGGGCACGCGCCCGTAGCTCAGCCGGATAGAGCGTCGGTCTACGAAACCGAAGGTCACAGGTTCGAATCCTGTCGGGCGCGTTGTTTGGCTTTGTAGGGCTGACTTCCGCTTCTATCTGACTGAAGTGCGTCGGTTTCGAGATACCCCTTCAAGGATCGGTCAAGTCAGATGACTCCAGCGGGGGATGGAGCCGGCGCCGAACGCGCGTGAATCTGCGCGGGCACCGCATCGCGAAACGTCAGTTGCGGCACATTCAACGAAACCCAGATGAGGCTGCCCCGGTCGGCTCGTGCGGCAATGGCGTTCTCGGAGGTCGCGGCGCCATCAGGCGGTATTGATCGCTGTGGTGTCACAAGCACGACACGGCGCCTTTCGTCGGCGTCAAGCCCTTGGGAACGAAGGAGACTCCCGACATGAACCGCCAGATCAAGACCCTGGGCGCTGTGCTGGCATCGGCCCTTGCAATCAGCGCGCTCAGCGCCTCGGCCGTCCCTGCCGCCGAATTTCACTCCGCTTTCCACCCGCAGACGATCAGCGGCAACTCGGTGGTCGCGCACAGCTTCACTACTAACGCCGGGCTCGTCACCTGCAAAAAAGCGGTGCTAACCGGATCCACCAGCGCCTTGACAGCGAGCTCTTGGACACTGTACCCGGACTACAGCGAGTGCATCGCGTTCAGCTTCATCAACGTTCCGATCCACGAGAACGGCTGCGGTTACCTTCTCTACGCGACCGGAACACAAGAGATCGAGTGCCCTGGGTCCAACAAGATCGAAATCACATTCCCCTTCTGCACGCTGACGGTTGGCCCGCAGCACCTTGGCAGCGGCGTGACCTTCACCAATAACGCCGGCAAAACCGACATCATCCAAAACGTCGACGTCACAGGCGAACTTGACTACAACGAATGCGGGACGTTTAGGACCAACGGCACCTACGGAGGCAAAACAACATGGACCGGCGGGTCGGGCTCCATTTGGTACGAATAAGCCCAGGGCGTCGGTAGAGCCGGCTCAGCTCCGCCCTCCGCCTGGAGATGCGGAGGGCTGGAACAAGTTTGTTCCACATGAAACTGAGAATGTGCTGCTGGTACATTCTCGTCAATGACGGATGAAGCCAACCTCTTCGACTCAGTAGCCAGCGCGCTGGCGCGTGAGCCAGGCTCCTCCATGCAGGAGATCGCGGCTGCCGCGGGGGTCAGCCGGACCACGCTGCATCGCGCCTTCGGCGATCGGGCGACGCTGGTCGAGCGGGTCAGTGAGCATGTGCTGGCCGACTGCATCCGCCTCTTCGATGAGGCCCGGATCGACGAGGGGCCGGTGCTGGAGGCCTTCGATCGGTTGCTGGAGGTGCCGCTGCCGCTGGCCAAGGCCTACGCCCTGATGCTCGCCGAGCCCGGCGCCTACCGGATCGCCAGGCTGGTCGAGGAGATCAGGACTCAGGAAGATCGGCTTGAGGACTTCTTCGTTCGCGGTCAGGCCGACGGGCTCTTTCGCCCGGACCTGCCGCCGCGCTGGCTCGTCTACTCGGTTGGCTCCCAGCTGACCGCCCTCTGGTGGGCGGTTGATGATGGCTTTGTCGGCGCGCGCGACGCGACCCGTTTGCTCCGCGCGACCGTGCTGGGTGGAATCGCGACCGGCGCTCCCGACCCGGGAGGGGGGAGGCGATGAGGCCGCGCGCCCATCCCGCCGGGCGCTGGACGGTTCTCGCCGTCATCTGCATCGCGGTCCTCGTCGTCGTCATCGACGTCACCGTCCTCCATGTCGCCGCCCCCGCGATGACCGAGGACCTGCAGCCGACGAGCGTCGAGCTGCTGTGGATCATCGACATCTACCCGCTCGTCGTCGCGCCGCTGCTCGTCGCCTCGGGCGCCCTCGGCGACCGCTTCGGCCGCGAGCGCGTGCTCTGCGCCGGTCTGGTCGTCTTCGCCGCCGCTTCGGCGCTTGCCGCGTTCGCCTGGTCACCGACTGTCCTGATCGGGGCCCGCGCGATCATGGGCGTCGGCGGCGCGCTGATCCTGCCGGCGACGATGTCGATCATCCGCGACGTCTTCGAGGACCGTGACGAGCGCCGCACCGCGGTCGGCATCTGGAGCGCGACGATGGCCGGCGGCGCCGCGATCGGCCCGCTCGTCGGCGGCTTCCTCGTCGAGCACTGGTGGTGGGGCGCCGTCTTCCTCATCAACGTCCCGATCGTGCTGGTCGTGCTGCCGATCGCCGTCAAGCTGCTGCCGGAGAGCCGCGCCGCCGAACCGCCGCCGTGGCAGATGGGCGGGGTGGTGCTGGCGGGCGCCGGCATCCTTGGGCTCGCCTTCGGCTTCCAGCAGGGAGCCCACGACGGCTTCGCCGACCCGGTGGTGATCGCCGTGCTTGTCGCCGCCCTCGCCTCGCTGACGGTGTTCGTGCGCCTGCAGCTCGCGCGGCCGGACCCGCTGCTCGACGTGCGGCTGTTCGGCAACCGCGCCTTCGCCGTTTCGGTTGGCTGTGTGCTGCTGTCGATGTTCGGGCTGGTCGGCTTGGGGCTGTTCTTCGCCCAGTACTTCCAACTCGTGCTTGGGCTCGAACCGCTTGCCGCGAGCGTCCGCCTGCTGCCGGTGATGATCGCCAGCCTCGTCGGCGGCCTGCTGGCGGCGCCGATCCTGCGCCGCGCCGGCACCCGCGCGACGATCAGCGGCGGGCTGCTGATCTCGACCCTCTCGCTGGTGCCGATGCTGGCGCTCGGCGTCGAGGACGAGTACATGCTGCTGGCGCTGCCATTCGTCGCGCTCGGCTTCGGCCTCGAGGTTGCGCTCGTCGCCGCCAACGACGTGATCATCTCCGCGGTCCCGGCCAACCGGGCCGGCAACGCCGCCTCGATCGAGGAGACCGCCTACGAGTTGGGCGGCGGCCTCGGAGTTGCCGTCCTCGGCTCGATGCTCGCCGCCGTCTATACCAGCGCCCTGAGCCCGGTGCCCGGAGTCAGCGCCGCCGGAATGAGTGCCTCCGGCGAGTCGCTCGGGCGCGCCATCGACGTCGCCGCCGGCCTGCCCGCCGCGGTCGACGCCGCGCTGGTCGCGGAGGCGAGGGAAGCCTTCCTCGCCGGCCTCCATCTGGTGCTGCTCGCTAGCATCGCCCTGCTCGCGGTCAGCGCCCTGCTTTCGGCGTTGGTCCTGCGCAGCCGCTCGGCGACGGAGGGGAGCGTGGATCGATTGGGCTTACGCTCTGAGGTTTGACCCAGGGAGTATGCTCAGCAAATGAACCGGGGTGCGTCCAACGGCGGCTCGCAGCGCCTCGATATCCGGCCCGCATACGCCGTCGCGACCGATCACCTTCGTCGCGCGATCCATCTGGGCGAGTTCAAACCGGGCGACAAGTTCCTCCCAGAGCGCCAGCACGCCGAGCAGCTGGGGATCTCCCGCGTGACCCTGCGGGAGGCAATTCGCGTCCTCGAGGCGGAAGGCTACGTCGTCGTCAAGCGGGGCTCCGCCGGCGGCGTCACCGTGCTTGGGTCACAGCAGTCCTCCGCGCAGCTGCGGCAGATCCTGCGGGCCAGGCTGGACGAGCTGCTGGACCTTCAGCGCTTCCGCGAGGTGAACGAGCGGCTCGCGGCAGAACTCGCGGCCGAGCGCGCGACTCCGAGTGAGATCGCCGAGCTGGAGGCCACGATCGTCGACCTCGAGCAGAGCGCCAACCTCGGCGAGTTCCGGCAGGCCGACTCCGAGTTCCACCTCGGCATCGCCGCGGCGGCGAGGTCGCCGCTGCTGCACACGGCTATCGAGCAGGTGCGAACCGCGATGTTCGACGTCGCCGATGCGCTCGATCCGCACATCGCCTCGACCTCGCCGAAAGCCCACCGGCGGATCCTCGATGCGATCCGCAAGAAGGACGCAAAAGCGGCGGGACGCGCGATGGAGTCCCACATCAAGCGGACCTCGCGCGAGCTCATCGAGTTCACCGACGAGTAGTGGGCGTCGGCGGCTCGAGCGAATGCCTCTAAGCGGCTACAGCGACCTCTGGAGCGTTGAGCCCGGCGAGGAGATCAAGTTCATGGTCTCGACCGAGGGCGACGAGGTCGAGACACAGTTGGTGCGCTTGCTGCACGGTCACGAGCACGCCGACGGGCCCGGCTTCCAGGAGCGCGAGCTGGAGGCGGAGGTGAACGGATCGGTCGCGGCGGTGCGGCAGCGCACGGCAGCCGGCTCCTTCGTCGCCCTCGGCGCCGACGACGGCATGCGAGGAGCCGACCCCGTGCGGCTCTCGCTGTTCGTCTGGCCGACGCTCCGCGCCGACGCGCCGCAGACGATCGCCTCGATGCTGGCCGGCAACGGCGACGGCTGGCTGCTGCAGATGGTCGCCGGGCACCTGCGGTTGAGTTGCCGCCGCGCGGGCGCGACCGAGACGCTGGAGGGCCCGGCGCTCGAGCTGCGGCAGTGGGCGGCGGTCGACGCGCTCGTCGCCGCCGGCGACGGGCGCCTGGGATTGAGCGTTGCCGCCGGCCGCGGCGCCGGCAACGAGTCGAGCTTCGCCGAGCAGCGCCAGGTCGCCGCTGGCCAGCTCGAGCCAGGGGCGCCGTTCCTCCTCGGCGGCCGCCCCCGCGACGACGGCTCCGACCGGCTGGTGGCGGTCGAGTGCTTCAACGGCAAAGTCGACAGCCCCGTCCTTCGCCTCGGGGCGGAGGCGGCGGGGGAGCCGCCACCGGCCCCTTGGCACAGCGGACTGCCGGCGCCCTCCAGGGCCGCCTTCGCCTGGGACCTGGCGCAGGAGCCTGACGGTGCCCGCGCCGTCGACGTCAGCGGCAACGGTCGCCACGGCCGGGTCGTCAACGCGCCGGCGCGGCTGATGACCGGCCCACACTGGGACCGGACGACGACCAGCCCGGCCGCCGCCCCCGAGCAGTGGAGCGCGATCCACCTCCACGAGGACGATCTCGACGACGCGGGCTGGACGCCGACCACGTCCTGGACGGTCCCGGACGGGACCCCGAGCGCCGTCTACGCGCTGCGCGTCAGGAGTGGCAGCGAGGAGGACCACCTCCCGTTCACGGTGCGACCGAAGGCCGCCGGGCCGCGGGCCGACGTCGCCCTGGTGCTGCCGACCTTCACCTACATGGCCTACGCCAACGAACGCCTGATCGACGGGTCCGCGATGGACGGGTTGCTCGACGAGACCACTCAGTTCCCCGTCGATCGCGGCGACGAGCTGCTGCGCTCGCGCCCGGAGTGGGGCCTCTCGCTCTACGACCGCCACCGCGACGGCAGCGGCAGCTGCTACTCCTCGCGGCTGCGGCCGATCCCGAGCGTCCGGCCCCGGTACCTGTGGTGGGCCACGGGTGCGCCGGAGCGCTTCGCCGCCGACCTCTACCTGGTCCATTTCCTCGACCGCATCGGCCAGGAGGTGGACGTGCTCACAGACGAGGACCTGCACCGGGACGGCCTGTCCTGCCTCGGCCCGTACAAGGTCGTGCTGACGGGTACGCATCCGGAGTACACCAGCCTGGAGATGCTCGAGGCGATCGAGGATTACCTCCGCGGCGGCGGCAAGATGATGTACCTGGGCGGCAACGGCTTCTACTGGGTGACCAGCGTCGACCGTGAGCGACCGCACCTGATCGAGGTGCGGCGGGGCCACCAGGGCACGCGTCCCTGGACCTCCGAGCCGGGCGAGGTGCACCACAGCTCCAGTGGCGAGCAGGGCAGCCTCTGGCGCTTCCGCGGCCGCGACCCCAACCGGCTGGTCGGGGTCGCCTTCAGCGCTCAGAGCGGTGGCTCGAGCGAACGCGCGCCCGGTTACCGGCGCCTGCCGGACTCCCGCGACCCGCGCGCCGCCTTCGTCTTCGAGGGGGTCGGCGAGGACGAGCTGATCGGCGACTTCGGCCTGATCAACGACGGCGCCGCCGGCTATGAGATCGACCGCACCGACGCGGCCCTGGGGGCGCCGGTCGACCTGCTCCGGCTCGCCACCTCAGAAGGGATGCACGGCCCCGCCTACACAAAAGTGGTCGAGGACGTCGAGTTCGTCCACCTCGACCTGACCGGCCCGACCTGCGACGACGTCCGCGCCGACATGACGCTGCTT
Source organism: Solirubrobacterales bacterium (assembly GCA_036265715.1). Classification (GTDB taxonomy): domain Bacteria; phylum Actinomycetota; class Thermoleophilia; order Solirubrobacterales; family 70-9; genus VAYN01. The sequence goes on from DATAON010000077.1 coordinate 60,087, forward strand.
CCGTACCCGAACGGCGGCGCCGTCTTCTCGGTCGGGTCCTGCAACTGGTGCGGCGCGCTGTCGCACGAGAACTACGAGAACAACGTGGCGAGAATCACCGAGAACGTGCTCGCCGGATTCCTCGCGAGCTGACACCACCCGACGGTCGGCGCCTAGAGCGCGAGGGTGAAGTCCTCCTCGCCGACGACGCGAGTGCCGAGGTGCGCCTCCAGGACCTCGTCGCGGCCGTGCCCGCCGATGCCGCTCGTGCCCCAGAAGGACTGGGCGGAGCCGGGGGCGAGGTCGAGCACGCGGGCCCCGCCGACGCGCACCTCGCCCGCGTGGAGCCTGGACCCGAGCGCGAACGCCGCATCGCGGTCGCGACCGAACACGTAGCCGGCAAGCCCGTCGCCGAGGCCGTTGGCCGCCTGCAGCGCAGCGGGCAGCGACGTGTAGGGAATGACGGCGAGGACGGGGCCGAAGATCTCGTGCTTGACGGCGTCGAGCGGCAGGCCCGAGACAACCGTCGGTGAGAGGAAGAACCCCTCGGCCGGCAGCTCGTCGTGGGACGGAGTGGCCTCGCCTTGGGCCGCCAGCTCGCGCAGCTGCTGGGTGACGCGCTCGAAATGACCGCGGTAGGCGAGCGGGCCGAGCGTCGTCGTCGGCTCCAGCGAGTCCCCGATCGTGTGGCCGCGCAGCTCCTGGAGCAGCAGCTCGACGAGCCGGTCGTGGTCGCCCGCGGGGACGAAGACGCGCCGGGGCGCCTCGCACCACTGCCCGTTCAGCACCGTCGCGCCGCGCGCCAGCTCGCGGGCCGCCTCGTCGAGATCGGCCCCCGGCATCACCAGCGCCGGGTTGGCGCCGCTGAGCTCGAGCTGGAGCGAGATCATCCGCCCGATCGCGGTGGCGGCCACAGCCCGGCCGCCGGCTGAGCCCCCGGTGTAGCTGATGAAGCGCACGTGGGGGCTCGCCGCCAGTTGCTGGCCGACGTCGGCGCCGCCGCAGACGACCTGCGCCGTGCCCGGCCCGAGGTCGGCGGCGACCAGCGCCTCGACCAGCGTCGCGGTTGACTGCGGCGTCACCTCCGACGGCTTGTAAATGACCGGGCAGCCGGCCGCCAGGGCGTTGCCGATCTTCGTTGCCGCCGTGAAGCCCGGCGCGTTCCAGGAGCCCATCAGCGCCGCCGGCCCGAGCGGCAGCCGCAACCGCACGACCCGGCGCTCGCCGGCATCCAGCGGTCGTGGCGCCAGGACGCCCTCTGCCGCGGCGGCGATCTCTTCGACGACGCCCGCCACGCCGCCGGCGAAGAGCCGGGCGGTGGAGATCGGGATCCCGATCTCCGCGGCGTGCGAGACGGCGAGCGAATCGGCTCGCGCGTCGAGCTCGGCGGCCAGGCGCAGCAGCCCGGGAAGGCGCTGCGCGTGGGTGGCGCTGCTCCAGTCGCCGTCACCGCAGGCCCAGGCCGAGTCGGCTGCCGCGAGGGCGGCGTCGACCCGGTCCGGAGCGGTGGCTGCCAGGTCCCCGAGCCGCGCGCCGGTGTTCGGGCTCTCGGCGACGCCGATGACGGTGTCCGGCGAGCCCGTCTGCCCGTCGACCAGGTCGAGGCCCGGTGCCATCAGAGTGCCCGCAGGTAGCGCTCGGCTTCCCAGTCGGTGACCGTGTTTTGGAAGGCGTCGAGCTCGCCGCGCCGGGTCGCGAGGAAGACGTCGACGAAGTGATCGCCGAACAGCTGGCGGGCGACGGCGCTCCCGTCGAGGGCGGCCATCGCCTCCTCGAGGCTGCGCGGGACGCGGGGCGCGTCGACCTCTTCGGCCAGCCCCTCCGTCGCCGGCGGCGGCTCCAGCTGCTGTTCGATGCCGTAGAGGCCGGCGGCGAGCGACGCGGCCATCGCCAGGTAGGGGTTGGCGTCGGCCCCGGCGGTGCGGAACTCGATCCGCGTCGCCTTCGGGGTGCTGCTGATGACCCGCACCGCGGTGGACCAGTTTTCGAAGCCCCAGGTCGCGATCGGACCGGAGGAGAGGCCCGGCAGGAGTCGCTTGTAGGAGTTGACGTTCGGCGCGAAAAGGCACGACAGCTCCCGCTGCAGCGCCAGCTGCCCGGCGATGAAGTGGCGCGCGAGCCCGGCCAGGGCGTCAGGGGCGCCCGGGTCGCTGAACGCGTTCGTCCCGTCCTCCCGGCAGAGCGAGTGGTGGAGGTGCATGCTGGAGCCGTAGGCCGTCCCGGGCGGGCGCGCCATGAAGGTGGCCAGCAACCCCTCGCGCTCGGCCAGCTCCTTCACGGCAAAGCGATGAAGCAGGGCGCGATCGGCCGAGCACATGGTGTCGGCGTAGGGGACGTTGAGCTCGAACTGGCCGTGGGCCCCCTCGACCAGCCAGGTCTCGATCGGCACCCCGAACTCCTCCAGGCCACGCTGGAGGTGCCGGGTGAGGTGCTCGTCCTGGGCGTCCTGGAGCATGCTCCAGGCCTGCCGTCGGGAGGCGGCCGGCTCGAGGTCGCGGTAGCCCTTGGCGGCGGCGCTCGACGGCGTCTCGCGGAAGACGAAGAACTCGAGCTCGTAGCCGGTCATCGGCTCGAAGCCGAGCGAGCGCGCGCGCTCGACGACGCGCTGCAGCACGCGCCGTGGGGCGGCGTCGACGGGCGTGCCGTCGTTGAACTCGTAGTCGGCGAGGATCAGTGCGGTGCGATCCCGCCACGGGACGAGGCGGAACGACTCGGGGATCGAGAGGCAGCGCATCTCCTTGAAGCCGCGGTCGGACACCGGCCACCAGCCCTCGTCGGGGCCGTCGACGACGACGCCCTCAGACGGGTCGAGCACGAACACCATGTCGCCCAACGCCATCGGCGACTCGGCCTCCGCGAGGAACTTGGCCGCCGGCAGGTACTTCCCCCGGAGAATGCCGTTGAAGTCGCCCCCGGCGACCCCGACGGTGTCGAGCCGGCCTTCGGCGACAAGGGAGTCGATGTTCGCGCGCAGGGCCGCAAGATTGTCTTTGGAGGCGGCAAGATTATTCATGGGCTAAAGGCTAGCCCATGAAGCCATCGAGCGAGTGGCGGCGATGTGGGCCTGACACCGTTGTGTATTATGGACTGAGCTTTAGCCCAATGGGTTGCTTGGGCGATCTGACATCCACCGACGGAGGACCTGCGAACGTGATGAGCGAGACCGAGTCGCCGACCCCGCTGAGCGCTGGCGCTGCGCTTTCCCATCTCTGGCCCCACAGTAACGACGCCGAGTGGGGTGAGCTGGTCGACGGAGGTGCCCTCGGGGTCTTCGAGTCCGGCCACGGCTCGACCCTGGTCGACGTCGAGGGGCGCGAGTACCTGGACGCGCTCGCGGGTCTGTTCCTCGTCAACGTCGGCCACGGTCGCGCCGAGATCGGCGAGGCGATGGCGCAGCAAGCCGGCAAGCTCGCCTACACCGCCGCCTCCAACACCGCCAACACCAGCGCCATCGCCCTCGCCGAGAAGGTCGCCGAGCTGACCCCCGGCGACCTCGACCGGGTGCTGCTCTGCTCGGGTGGCTCGGAGGCCGTCGAGAGCGCGCTGAAGATCGCCAAGCAAGCGCAGGTCCTGCGCGGGTTTCCCAAGCGGTACAAGGTGATCGCCCGTCGCGGCTCCTACCACGGGATGACGGCCGGGGCGATGGCGCTGACCGCCTCCGCCAGCGAGCGCTTCTTCGGCCCGTTCGCCCCCGGCGTCTCCAAGGTGCCCTCCCCGAACCGCTACCGCAACGACTTCGGCCTCGAGGGCGAGGCGGGCGACCTGATGTGCGCGAAATACCTCGAGCAGGAGATCCTCACCCAGGGCCCCGAGTTCGTCGCCGCCGTGATCGCCGAGCCGATCTCCGTCTCCAACGGAACCCACGTCCCCGGCCGCGCCTACTGGCAGGAGCTGCGGGCGATCTGCGATCGCCACGGCGTCCTCCTGATCATGGACGAGGTGGTGACGGGCTACGGCCGCAGCGGCACGATGTTCGCGGCCGAACGCTACGGCGTGGTCCCCGATCTGATGACGATGGCGAAGGGGCTGTCGAGCGGCTACGCCCCGGTCGGGGCGGTGGCGGTGCGCAACTCGGTGTTCGAGCCGTTCGCCGAGAGCGGCAACGCGTTCGCTCATCTTCTTACCTTCGGCGGCCACGCGGTGGCCGCCGCCGCCGCGCGCAAGAACATCGAGATCATCGAGGACGAGCAGCTGGTCGAGCGCTCGGCGGCCCAGGGGGACAAGCTCCTCGCGCTCGCCGACGCGCTGCGCGCGCACCCCACGGTCGGCGACGTTCGCGGCGGGACGGGGCTGATGTGCGCCATCGAGCTGGTCAAGAACAAGGAGACCAAGGAGAGCTGGGGCTCGGATTCACCCTTCATCAAGGGGGTGGCGGTGGGCCTGCGCGAACGGGGCATCGTGACCCGCGTCTGGGACGTGCTGCACCTGGCGCCGCCGCTGGTCGTCACCGACGCAGAGCTGGAGCGGATCGCCGAGGCGATCGACGAGACGCTGAACGACGTCGAGAAGGAGTTCGCGGATGAGCTCGGCTGACGCGGCGCCGCTGATCGGCGTCAGCGGCAGCCGCCTGCTCGCGGCCCGCGTGCGCGGCATGCACCCGGTGCTGCTCGACGCGACGATCGATTCCTACTTCAGCGACTTCGCCAAAGGCGTCGCCCGCGCCGGCGGCGTCCCCGTCCAGCTCTCCGCCTCCGCGTTCCAGATCTCCCCGTCCGTCGCGGCCGCGGCCGTCGAGCGCCTCGACGGCCTCGTCCTCGCCGGCGGCGAAGACATCGACCCCCGCCGCTACGGCCGCCGTCCCAGCAGCGACGTCGGTCCCCACGACACCCTTCGCGACGAGTTCGAGCTGGCGCTGATCTCCGCGGCGCTGGCCCGGGACATCCCGATCCTCGGCATCTGCCGCGGCCTCCAGCTGCTGAACGTCATCTCCGGCGGGACGCTGATCGCCGACCTCGGGGCGCGGGACGAGTTCGAGGAGCATCTGCCGATCTACCCGGCGGCGACGCGGGTGCAGACCGTCACCTTCACGCCCGGGTCGCTGGCCGCGCAGGTCTTCGGCGACGAGCTCGACGTCAACAGCTTTCACCACCAGGCAGTGGACGAGGCAGGCAAGGGGGTCGAGATCGTCGGGCGCTCGGCCGACGGCGTCGTCGAGGCGATCGAGATGCCCGGACGCGAAGTCCTTGGTGTGCAGTGGCATCCGGAGCTCTACAGAGCTGCGGACCCTGCGTTCGATTGGGTAGTCGCAGCAGCGGCGGGGCGTTGGGAGGCCACCGCCGGCAGTGCCACCGACAGGGTTCCGGTGGGGTCATGAAATCCGAGGAGGAGACTAAGAACATGAGCAAGAAGAGCGTGGCGGTCCTGCTGGCCGTCGTTTTGGCCCTTGCGCTGGCTGCCTGCGGCAGCGACAGCGACAGCGGGTCGTCGGGCACGGGGGCGAGCGAGGCTTCGCTGCCGCTGGTCAACGAAGCGCCGGCGGCGACCACGTCGCTGGACAGTGTCTCCTGGGGCGCGATCACGGCCCCGACGACGCTCGACCCGGTGCTGGGGCTGGACTACGGCGACGAGATCCGCACGAACCTCTGCGACAACATCCTCCGCTTCGAAGCCGACGGCTCCGGGGCCCCGGCGATCGCGAAATCGGTCGCCAATCCCAACCCGAAAACCTTCGTCTACGAGATCCGGCCCGGAATCAAATTCTGGAACGGCGACGAAGTCACCGCCGAGGACGTCGCCTACAGCCTCGCGCGCAACCTCGACCCCCAGGTCGCCTCTCACTTCGCCACCTATTACGGGAACGTCAAATCGATCGAGGCGACCGGTCCGATGCAGGTCACCGTGGAGATGACGCGGCCCGACTACGTCTTCCCCGAGATCCTCGGGACCGCGGCCGGGGCGATCGTCCAAAAGTCCTACGCCGAAGAAAAAGGCAAAGACTTCGGGACGAAAAGCGGCGGCCTGATGTGCACCGGCCCCTACGAACTGGCCTCGTGGACCGCGAACGAAATCGTGCTGAAGGCGAACCCCAACTACTGGGACGAGAGCCTGCAGCCGCAAACCTCGACCCTGAACTTCCGTGTCGTCCCCGACGAGGACACGCTGACCTCGGCGCTGCTCGCCGGCGACATCGACGGCGGCACGATCTACGGCTCGACCGCCGCCGCCCGGCTGCAGGGGGCGAAATCGGGCACGCTCTTCTACGGGAACAGCACGCTCGACCTGCAGCTGATCACCACCACGCGCGAGGGCGCGCTCAAGAACCGGACCGTCCGTCAGGCGCTCTCCCTGGCGCTGCCGCGCGACGGCATCGCGGAAACGGTCTACGCCAACGCTGCCGTCCCGTCGAAGTCGATGGTCTCGGCGATCCAGCCCTGGGCCTACGCGCGCTCGACGTTCGAGGACTATTTCGCGAAGCGTCCGCCGCTCTCGACCAGCGGTGACATCGACAAGGCGAGCGAAATGATCCGCGATGCCGGCTTCGAGGGCGAGAAAGTCAACATCGCGATCACCGGCAACTACAAGGAAGTCTCCGACGTGATCGTGGAGACGGCGAACGCGGTCGGGCTGGATGCGACCGCGACGACGCTGACCACCAGCCAGGGAGTCAGCCTCTACTACGACGAAAAGCTGCGGGAACGGTACGACGGCTTCATCCTCCCGTGGAACAGCAACGTCTCCGACCCGCTGGAGAACCTCGTCTACTGGACGCCCGGCGGCGAATACAACTACTCCGGGTACGACAACCCGAAGTACACGCAGATCGTCGAACGCGCCGTCGGCACCGCCGACCCCGAGGAGCGGGCGAAGCTCGCGACCCAGGCGCTGACGATCGTCGACGGCGACCTGCCCTGGATCCCGATCGTCGATCAGCCCTTCCTCAGCTACATGAACGAGGGGGTCACCGGCGGGCCGGTGACGATGATGGGGCGCAACTGGGCCCAGTGGGGCGCGTACCTCGGCGGCAAGTGATCTGTCCCATGTCGACTATCGGAAGGGTGGAGAAATGAGTCAGTCCTACGACGCGCTCGGCACGGCGCTGCTCCCGGAGGTCGCCGCGGTTCGCGAGGGGGCGCGGCGGCTGGTGATCGGCGACGAGCTGCTCGACGCCGCCGACGGCGCCACGTTCGAGACCATCGACCCCGGCACGGGCGAGACGCTGGCGCGTGTCGCCCGGGCGGGGGAGGCCGACGTCGACCGAGCTGTCGAGGCGGCCCGGGCGGCGCTCCCGAAGTGGTCCGGGGCGGCGCCGGCCGAGCGGGCGCGCCTGCTGCGGCGCCTGGCCGACCTGATCGAGAGCAAGAGCGAGGAGCTGGCGCAGCTGGAGACGCTCGACAACGGCAAGCCGATCGACGTCTCGCGGACCGTCGACGTCGCGCTCGCGATCGACCACCTGCACTACTTCGCCGGTTGGGCGACGAAGATCCATGGCAGCACGGTCGAGACCGCGTTCCCCGACCAGCACGTGTACCTGCGGCGGGAGCCGGTCGGCGTCGTCGGCGCGATCATCCCCTGGAACTTCCCGCTGCTGATGGCGACCTGGAAGCTGGCGCCGGCGCTCGCCGCCGGCTGCACCGCCGTCCTCAAGCCCGCGGAGCAGACGCCGCTGACCGCCCTGCGGCTAGGCGAGCTCGCCCTGGAGGCGGGTTTGCCCCCGGGCGTGATCAACGTCGTCAGCGGCTACGGCGACGCGGGCGCGGCACTGGTCGCGCACCCAGGTGTCGACAAGATCGCCTTCACCGGATCGGTGGAGGTCGGGAAGTCGGTCGCCCGCGGCGCCAGCGAGACGCTCAAGCACGTCTCCCTGGAGCTCGGCGGCAAGAGCCCGAACATCGTCTTCGCCGACGCCGACCTCGAGGCCGCGACGGCCGCGGCCGCGTCGGCGATCTTCGCCAACACCGGCCAGGTCTGCTCGGCGGGCTCGCGCCTCTACGTCGAGGCCAGCGCCTTCGACGAGGTGGTCGCCGGCATCGGCGAGGCGGCCCGCGGGTTGCGGGTCGGTCACGGGCTCGACCCCGAGACCACGATGGGCCCGCTGATCTCCCAGGAGCAGCTCGACCGCGTGGTCGGCTACCTCGACCGCGGTCACAGCGACGGCGGCTCGGCCGTCGCCGGCGGCGGCCGTCCCGAGGATCGGCCGGATGGCTACTTCGTCGATGCGACGGTCTTCTCCGGCCTGCCGGAGACGAGCGCGCTGGTGCGCGAGGAGATCTTCGGCCCCGTGCTCGTCGCCCAGCCGTTCGACGACCTCGAGCAGCTCGCGGCGGCGGCGAACGGGACCGAGTTCGGCCTCGCCGCCGGGGTCTGGACGAAGGACGTCAGCCGGGCGCACAAGCTGGCGGCGATGCTCGAGGCCGGGACGGTCTGGATCAACTGCTTCGGCTACTTCGACGCGGCGGTCCCCTTCGGCGGTTACAAGCACTCGGGCTACGGGCGCGACGGCGGGCACGAGGCGCTGGAGAAGTTCCTCCAGACCAAGGCCGTCTGGGCCAACCTGGCATAGGAAGAACGGAGTCATTCGCAGATGAGAGTTGGAATCGAGACGGGGGGGACCTTCACCGACCTCGTGGTGCTCGACGAGGCCGGTGAGATCGCCCACACCGAGAAGGTCTTCTCGACGCCGGCCAACCCGGACGAGGCAGTCGCCGACGCGCTCTCGCGAGCGGGCGCCTTCGTTTCCGCCGAGACCCCGCTGATGCACGGCTCGACGGTCGCGACGAACGCGATGATCGAGCGCAAAGCGCCGCCGATCGGGCTGGTCGTGACCAAGGGGTTCGCCGACATCCCGGTGCTGCAGCGACAGGATCGGGAGGCCATCTACGACCTCGACTACCGCAAGCCCGAGCCGCTCGTGGAGCAGGGCAACGTCCGCGAGGTCGTGGAGCGGGTGCGGGTCGACGGGAGCGTGATCGTCGAGCTCGACGAGGCGTCGGTCCGGGCCGCCGTCGAGGAGTTCGTCGACGCTGGCATCGAGTCGGTTGCCGTCTGCCTCCTGCACAGCTACCGCAACCCCGCCCACGAGCAGCGCATAGCCGAGATCTTCACCGAGATCGCTCCTCAGATCGCGGTCTCGCTCTCGTTCGAGGTCTCGCCCGAGTTCCGCGAGTACGAGCGCGCCACGACGACCACCGTCGACGCCTACGTCAAGCCCGTCGTCGGCGGCTACCTCGACCGGATCGAGCAGGTCCGCGACGCCGCCGCCGACTTCTGGGTGATGCAGTCCAACGGTGGCATCCTGCCCGCGCCCTACGCCCGGCAGCGGCCCGTGGTGATGCTGTTCTCGGGCCCCGCCGCCGGCGTCGCCGGGGCGACGGGCATCGCCCGCGCCGCCGGGGTGGACAACGTGATCACGCTCGACATGGGTGGCACCAGCACCGACGTCTGCCTGATCGCCGACGGCGACCCGGTCGTGACCACCCACTCGGTTCTCGACCGCCTGCCGGTCCGGATCCCGATGATCGACATCCAGACGGTTGGGGCCGGGGGCGGCAGCATCGCCTGGGTCGACAGCGGCGGGATGCTGTCCGTCGGCCCGCAGAGCGCCGGCGCCACGCCGGGCCCGGTCTGTTACGGGCGCGGCGGCACCGAGCCGACCACCACCGACGCCCACGTCGTGCGCGGCCTGATCCGGCCGCAGGGGTTCCTTGGCGGCGCCGGGGAGCTCGACGTGGAGGCGGCGAGCGCCGCCCTCACCGAGTTCGGGAAGGCCCTCGACAAGGAGCCCGCGATCGTCGCCGAGGACATCTACGACATCGCCACCGCCAACATCGCGCACGCGGTGCGGATCGTCTCGACCGACCGCGGCTACGACGCCCGGGACTTCACGCTTGTCGCCTACGGCGGAGCCGGGCCGCTGCACGCCGCCTCGGTCGCCGACCACCTGCGCATCGACAAGGTCCTGGTGCCGGCCTTCTCGGGCCTGCTCTCGGCCTTCGGCCTCTTCGAGGCGGACCTGCAGCGGGACTTCTCCCGCACCAAGGTGGCGGCGCTCTCCGAGCTCGATCCGGCGGACGTCCGCGAGGTCTTCGGCTCGCTCGAGCAGCAGGCGCTGGCCGAGCTGGCCGCGCAGGGCATCGAGGTCGAGGGCGTCTCCAGCCGCTGCTCGCTCGACCTCCGCTACGAGGGCCAGGGATTCGACCTCAACATGCCGATCGACCTCGACGCGGACCTGGCCGACCTGGCACGCCTGTCCGAGCGCTTCCACGACCTGCACAGCACCCGCTACGGGCATGCGCCGCACGACGACCCGATCGAGCTCGTGACCTACCGCCTTACCGTCACCAAGGTCACCGCGAAGCCCTCGGTGCCGCGCGTCTCCCCGGACGGGTCCACGGACCGCGAGGTCAGCAGCATCTCGCTCGGTCGCCGGCAGGTCGACTGCACCTATGTCAAGCGCTCGGGGTTTCCGACCGGCGAGACGGTCGCGGGGCCCGCGGTCGTCGAGGACGCGACCTCGACCACGTTCGTTCCGGAGGGGTGGGAGTGCACCGTGGACGAGTTCACGAACCTGAGGTTGACCCGTGTTGGCTGAGAAGAAGATCGACCCGGTAGCGCTCGGGATCGTCGGCAAGGCGCTGCTCGCGATCTCGCACGAGATGGCGACGAACCTGCGACGCTCGGCCTACTCGACCATCGTCCGCGAGGCCCGTGACTTCTCCGTCGCCGTTCTCGACGCGCGGGGCCAGATCGTGGCGCAGGCCGAGATGATCCCGATCCAGACCGGCGGGGTCGGCGCCGCCTTCGACTTCCTGGTCCAGCGCGGCTGCCTGGACGAGGTCGACCCCGACACCGCCTTCCTGGTCAACGACCCGTTCCAGGGAGGCCAGCACCTGCAGGACATCTTCCTCTTCACCCCCCTGTTCGTGGACACGCGCCTGATCGGGTACGCGGCGAGCGTCGCCCACCACGTCGACGTCGGCGGCGCCTACCCGGGCCTGACCGCCGACGCGACCGACACCTTCCAGGAGGGCATCCGGCTGCCGCTGGCGCCGTTCTCGGTCAAGCGCGACTGGGGCGATGGCTTCGTCGAGCAGATCATCCGCTCCAACGTGCGGGTGCCCGACAAGGTGATCGGCGACCTCAACGCGCAGTTCGCGGCCAACCACACGGCGACCGAGCGGATGAACGAGCTGAGCGAGCGCTACGGGGTCGAGCTCGTGCTGGCGGTCATGGAAGAGCTGCAGGACTACGCCGAGCGACGCACGCGGGAAGGGATCCGGCGGATCCCCGACGGCACCTACCAGGGCGAGGCGTTCGTCGAGCTGGCGCCTTGGGGCCTGGACCCGGCCCGCATCGCCGTCACGGTCGAGATCAACGGCGACGAGATCGCCGCCGACTTCACCGGCACCGATCCGCAGGTGAACGGAAACGTCAACTGCCCGCTGGCCTCCGCGGTCTCGGCGGTGCACGCGGCGATCAAGGGCGTCCTGGACGAGCGCGACATCCCGTTCAACGCGGGCTGCAACCGCTCGGTCAGCGTCACCGTGCCCTACGGCACGATCCTCAACCCCCGCGAACCGGCCGCCGTCCGGGCGCGGATGACCCCGGCCTCGCGGGCCTTCGACGCGGTGATCTCGGCGCTCTCGGCGGCGGTGCCCGAGCGCGTGATCGCCACCGGCTTCAACACGACGACGGCGTTCGCGCTCAGCCATCGCGAGCCTGACAGCGGCCGCCAGCACATCATCGGCGAGGTCCTCGGCGGCGGCTGGGGCGCGACCGCCCGCCACGACGGCATGGACGCGCTGGACAACCCGCTCTCCAACTGCGCCAACGTCCCGGTCGAGGCGCTGGAGATCGAGAACCCCCACCTGCGAATCGAGTCGTTCGCGCTGCGCGAGGGCTCCGGCGGTGAGGGCAAGTTCCGCGGTGGCCGCGGTTTCGAGCGGGTATACCTTGCGGATGCGGACGACGTGCTGTTCGCCGCCTACTCCGACCGCCACGACTCCGGTCCTCCCGGTCTGTTCGGTGGCGGGCCCGGCGCCCCCGGGGCCTTCGTCCTGCGCCGCGCCGACGGCAGCACCGAACGCCTGCCGTGCGTCGCCAGCGCCACCCTTCAGCGCGGCGACTCGATCTCGGTCTCGGTTGGAGGCGGAGGCGGATACGGATACGGAGCCAAGCTCGACGTCGAACAAGGAGAAGAGAAGTGACGGATTTCAGTGAAGCCGGGCCGGACCGCTCCTACGTGGCGCAACACGCGGACGCGATGCCCGAGGTCGCGTTCTCGCGGCGCGAGTACGCCGACCGGCTGACGCGCGTGCGTGAGGCGATGGCACGCGAGGGCGTCGACGTCCTCTTCCTCCAGAGCCCGGAGAGCATGTGTTACATCTCCGGCTACGAGTCGGCCTGGTACCAGAGCGGTGAGACCCCCGCGGCCCCGGTCACGACCGTGTGTGTCCACGTCGATCACGACGACTTCATCTTCTTCGACGACTACTACCACTCGGTCCACGCCCGCTACCAAACCATCGCGAACGACATCCGCGTCCACGGCGGTGAGTGGTCACAGGTCTTCGTCGAGCCTTACGACTTCATCGCGGCCGAGCTCAAAGCCGCGGGCTGGCTGCCCGGCGTGACCGGGTTCGAGATGGGCGCCTACCGCCCCAACCGCCACTACAGCGAGCTCTACCAGGCCGCCTTCGAGGCCAAAGGCGCGACGGTCGTCGACGCGACCAAGCTGGTCCGCGAGGTGCGCTCGCTGAAGTCGCCGGCGGAGATGCGGTGCATCGAAACCGCGGCGTCGATCGCGGACATCGGGCTGCAGGCGGTCGTCGACAATCTGCAGCCCGGGATGACCGAGCTGGAGCTGTGGGGAATCGTCTTCGCGGCGATGACCAAGGCCGGCGGCGAGAACCAGTCGATCCCGATGCTGGTCGAGTCCGGCCTCAAGCAGGTCGCCGGTCACTCGCTGGCCTCGCGCAAGCAGATCATGCCCGGCGAGGCCCTGTTCGTCGACGTCTGCGGGGTGTTCAACCGCTATCACTCTGATCAGGGGCGGATGTTCTGCATCGGCGAGCCCGATCGGGCCGCGACGGAGCGGATCAACATCACGGCCGGCGTCTACGACGAGATCGAAAAGATCCTCCGCCCCAACATCCCGTTCAAAGAGATCAACCACCTCACCAAGTCGTACTACGAGGAGGCGGGCCTCTGGGGCGAGCACAGCTACATCGGCGGCTACGAGCTGGGCATCTCCTTCCCGCCGGACTGGGTCGGGAACTTCATCTACGGCGTGCACGACATGGACGACGAGCGCCCGCTGGCCCCCGGCATGGTGGTCAACCACGAGGCCCAGTTCTACCTGCCGAACCTCGCCGGCTTCTCGATCCTGGTCGACACGATCCGGGTCCGGGAGGACGACGCCAGCTTCGTCAGCAAGTTCCCGCGTGAGCTGGTGGTCGTCTGATGGGGCGCGTTCTCGTGATCGGCGCCGGGATGTCCGGGCTCTCGGCGGCCCGCGCGCTCGCCGACGCCGGCCACTCGCCCGTCGTCCTGGAGGCGCGCGACCGCATCGGCGGGCGGACCTGGTCCCGCACCGACCTCGGGCCGCACCCGATCGAGCTGGGCGCCGAGTTCGTCCACGGCACCACCGGGCCCACCTGGCCGCTGCTGGAGAAGTACGGGCTGGACACCGTCTTCGCCTACCGCAACCACGGCCCCGAGGTGTACGAGCACGTCGGCGGGGTCCTGCGGGACCAGACCGACCCCGATTCGAGCTCGTTCTTCGACGTCGCCGAGGGGATCGCCGAGATCGCCGTCGAGCGGGCCGAGGGCGGGGCCGGCGACACCAGTGTCGACAGCATCATGGGCGAGGTCGTAGCGGCCAAGTCGCCCGCTCCCTCCGCGGACGAGGTCCGCCTCTACCACAACACCTTTCACGTCTACGTGACCGAGGACCTCGAGGAGGTCAGCGTCTTCGGGATCCGCGACATGCTGAGCGCCGACCCCAAGGCCGAGACCCCGGCCGAGCCGGACCCGAAGCCGGACTGGAACTACCGCGTCGTCGAGGGCTACAGCGCCCTCTGCGACCGCCTCGCCGAGGGCCTGGACGTGCGCCTCGGCACCGTGGTCCGTGGGATCGACTGGACGGGATCCGAGATCGAGGTCGAGACCAGCGAGGGCCCCTTCGAGGCCGCTGCCGTGATCGTGACGCTGCCGCTCGGCGTGCTCAAGGCCGGCGACGTCAGCTTCACGCCGCCGCTGCCCGAGGACAAGCAGCGGGCGATCGATGAGCTCGGCGCCGGCGTCGTCAACAAGGTCGTGCTCGAGTTCGAGGAGTCCTTCTGGCCCGAGGAGTGCGGGCTGCTGTTCACCGATCTCGACAGCGAATGCTTCTGGCCGCCGGCCGCCGGCCGCGGCGCCTCGACGCCGATCCTCACCTGGTGGACCTCCGGCAGCCGCGCCCGCGCCGTGGCCAAGGACGTGGATGCGGCGGTCGAGACCGCGCTCGAGGATCTCAAGCGGATCTTCTCGGTCGACTCGCTGCCGGCCCTGGTCTCCGTGCAGGCGCAGTGCTGGGGCGAGGATCCGTACGCGCGGCTTGCCTACTCCTACATGCCGCAGTCAGAGCTCGGGGCCGGCCTGCACGAGCTGCTGGCGAGTCCGGTCGGGAACCTGTTCTTCGCCGGTGAGGCGACGGCACGTCCGCCCGCGTCCGCCTCGGTCCCGGGTGCGTTCGTCTCGGGCCGCCGCGCCGCGGAGGAGCTGCTCGCGCAGGTCGAAGGCGGAAAGATCACAGCTCCGTCATGAGCGTCGCGCGGTTCGTGATCGGGCGTCTGGGCATTCTCGGAATCACCCTGCTGGTCGCGAGCTTCCTGGTCTTCACGGCGCTCTTCCTCGCCTACCCGGATCCGATCCCGTTCCTGACCAAGGGGCACGCGGTGACGCCGCAGGCCGAGGAAGCGCTGCGCGCCCAGTACCACCTCAACGACCCGTTCCTCGCGCGCTACGTCGCCTGGCTGGGAGGCGTCGTCCAGGGCGACTTCGGCCAGTCGGTCCAGACTCGGGAGGGCGTCGGCGGCGCGATCGTCGAAAGAGCGGGGACGACCCTGCTTCTGCTCACGTACTCGGGGGTGCTGATCGGGCTGCTCGGGCTCGGCTCGGGGATCCTCGCCGGAACGGCAAAGGGGGGGCTGGGGACGATCGCCAGGGGGGCGACCCGGATCGGCCTCGCGATCCCGACGTTCGTGCTGGGGCCGGCGCTGATCGCGGTCTTCGCCGTCAACCTCGGGTGGTTCCCCGTCTTCGGCTCGGGCTCGGGACTGCTCGACCGGCTGTGGCACCTGACCCTGCCGGCAATCGCCCTGGCGGTGACGCTGGCCGCGTACGTGGGTCGGGTCACCACGGTCGCCGTCTGGGAGGAGTACGACCGCGAGCACGTCGAGACCGCTCGCGCCCGCGGGATTCCCGAGTCGTCGATCCTGCGGCGTCACGTCGTCCGCAACGCCCTGATCCCGGTCACGACCGCGACCGCGGTGGCCGTCGCGAGCCTCTTCTCCGGTGCCGTCGTGGTCGAATCGATCTTCGCTCTCGACGGTCTCGGCTCGCTGCTGCTCGAATCGGTTCTCGGCGGCGACTTCCCGATGGTTCAGGGCATCGTCCTGGTGATCGTCGCCGCGCTGGTGATCATCAACCTGGCGCTCGACCTCCTCTACGCGGCCCTCGACCCGCGCGTCGGAGCCGGCGGATGAGCGCCCTCCCCGGCACCCTCGGGCTCGGCCGCCGGCGCGGCCGCATCCGCGCGGGGATCTCGCGCAGCAACCTCGGCTTCACGCTGGCGGTGGGATTCCTCGCGATCGTCGTCCTGGGCGCGATCCTGGCGCCGCTGATCGCGCCCTACGATCCCGCGGCGATCGACCTCGCGGCGCCGTCGGCCGGGTTCTCGTCCGAGCACCTGCTCGGCACCGACGCGCTCGGCCGCGACACGCTCTCGCAGCTGTTCTGGGGCGCCCGGCCGGCGCTGATCGGGCCGGTGATCCTGGTCCTCGCCGCGGCGATCGTCGGCAGCGCGTTCGGGATCTCGGCGGCCTGGAAAGGCGGCGTCTACGACGCGATCGTCTCGCGCGCGATCGACGTCCTCTTCGCCTTCCCCTCGCTGATCATCGCGCTGATCCTGATCGCGCTCACCGGGCCGGGCCTCGAGGCGGCGATCCTCGGCCTGCTCCCCGGCTACGCGGCGTTCATCGCCCGCGTCGTCCGCTCGGTGGCCCTGCGGGAACGCAACCTCCCCTATATCGCCGCCTGCGTCGC
Source organism: Solirubrobacterales bacterium (assembly GCA_036265715.1). Lineage (GTDB taxonomy): Bacteria > Actinomycetota > Thermoleophilia > Solirubrobacterales > 70-9 > VAYN01. The sequence goes on from DATAON010000077.1 coordinate 76,308, forward strand.
CCAGGGACAGGGGGGATTCCAGATCTGCGCCCGCCATCTCGTCCCCAACCTGTTCCCGGTGATCGTCACCCAGTCGGTCGCCTCGCTCAGCTACGCGCTGCTCGATCTCGCGGCGCTCTCCTTCCTCGGGGTCGGAACGCAGGGCTCGACGCCGGACTGGGGAGCGATGCTGGCCGAGGCCCAGACCAACCTCGTCAAGGGGCACGCCGGCGAGCTTCTCGTCGTCGGCACGGTGCTGGTCGCCACCGTCGTCTCCCTCAACGTGATCAGCGACCGCTTCGTGATGCGCGACGAGCAACGGCGGGCCGGGCGATGAGCTCGAAGCTGCTGCTCGACATCAAGGGCCTGGGCCTGCGCCTGCGCCAGGGCGAGCGCGAGCTGACGATCGTCTCGGAGCTCGACCTCGAGATCGGGCGGGGCGAGATCGTCGGCCTGATCGGCGAGTCCGGCTCCGGCAAGTCGATGACGGCGCGGTCGATCATCCGGCTGCTGCCGCCCAGCGCCGAGCTGACCGGGAGGGTCGGCTTCGACGACAAGGACGTGCTGGCGATGGATCGGCGGACCCTGGCCCGCCATCGCGGCAACGACGTCGGCTTCATCTTCCAGGACTCCGCCGCCCACATAAATCCGGTGCGCACGATCGGCGACTTCATGATCGAGGCGGCGCTGGCGAACGGCGAGGGCTCGAAGGAGGAGGCGATGCAGCGGGCCGCCGCGGCGCTGGAGGAAGTCGGCATCTCCCGGCCCGCGGAGCGGCTTGGCCAGTACCCGCACCAGCACTCGGGCGGGATGCTGCAGCGGGTGATGATCGCGACCGTGCTGATGCGCTCGCCGCGGCTGATCATCGCCGACGAGGCGACCACCGCGCTCGACCTCGTCACCCAGTCCGACATCGTCGCGATCCTGCGCGAGGTCCGCGAGGCCCGCGGCACCAGCGTGCTCTTCATCAGCCACGACCTCGAGCTCGCGGCGGCGACCTGCGACCGGACCGCGGTGATGTACGCCGGGTCGATAGTCGAGCAGGGGCCGTCGGACCTGATGGAGACCCGGCCCACGCATCCGTACACGGCCGGCCTGGTCACGTCGCGCCCCAGCCTCGGCCCGGAGATCGGCCCGCTGGCGACGATTCCGGGACGCTCCGTCCCGGCCTACGAGGCGCCGGCTGGCTGCTCGTTCTCCAGCCGCTGCCCGTACGTGCGGGAGGAATGCCGCGCCGTGCGCCCGCGGCTCGAGCCGTTCCGCGCCGGCGTCGTCGCCTGCCACCGCGCCGACGAACTCGCTGACACGGTCTTGAGAAGCGAGGTGACCGAGGATGAGTGACGGGAGCGTGCTGCTCGAGGCGACCTCGCTGAGCAAGGTGTACCGGCTGAAGAGTGGATTGCTCGGTGTCGGCGCCGGTGAGGTCGTGGCGGTCGATGACGTCTCCTTCACGCTCGAGCGCGGGGAATCGCTCGGCATCGTCGGCGAATCCGGCTCGGGCAAGACGACGATCGCGCGGATGCTGGTTGGGCTCGAGCCTCTGAGCGCCGGGACGATCTCAGTCGACGGCCGGCCGCTGGGGTCGAAGCTGCGGACCGCGAGGGCGCGCCGCCGGGTCGCCAAGGACATCCAGATCGTCTTCCAGAACCCGTACCAGTCGCTGGATCCCCGGCAGAAGATCCTCAGCAGCGTCGAAGAGCCGCTGGCCCTGCACACCGCGCTCGACCGGCGCGCGCGCAAACTGCGGGCGCGCGAGCTGCTCGAGGAGGTCGGGCTCGACGAGCGTGTCGCGGGCGCTCGCCCGCAGGCGCTCTCGGGCGGTCAGCGGCAGCGGGTGGCGATCGCTCGCGCGCTCGCCGTGCAGCCGCGCATCCTGATCCTCGACGAGGCTGTGGCCTCGCTCGACGTCTCCGTCCAGGCGCAGGTCCTCAACCTGATCTCGGCCACCCGCGAGCGCGAGGAGCTGTCGTTGATCGTGATCACCCACGACCTCGCCGTCGCCAACCAGATCTGCGACAACCTGGTCGTCCTGCGCTCCGGCAAGGTGGTCGAGCGCGGCACCCGGCAGCAGATCCTGGGCGCGCCGCGCGACCCGTACACCCGCCTGCTGCGCTCCGCCGTCCCGACCCGGGGCTGGAAGCCGGTGCGCCGACAGGAGGCGCTGGCGATCCTGGGCTCGGCCGACGAGCCGGCGAACGGTGCCTGACGGACCGCAGGAGCGCGAGGCGGCGGTCCAGCCGTTCATCCTCGGAGCCGTTCGTGGCCTCTAGAGACACCTCGCCCAAGCTGCCGTTCGGGGTCGCGCTCCCGCGCGAGCGCCGGGGCGACGCGCTGGAAGCCGCCGCGCTGGTCGATCCGCAGGCTCCGCGCCGGGTCGAGGTAGGGATCCCGATGCGGGACGGCGTCGAGCTCGCCGCCACCGTCCATCTGCCGCCCGAGGCCGAGCTGCCGGTGCCGGCGATCGTCCACGGGACTCCCTACGACAAGGACATGGACTGGGGTACGAACGACGACGAGCGCCGCCTCGAGGCGGGCTACGCGGTGGTGCACTACGACACCCGCGGCCGCGGCAAGTCCGAGGGCGTGTGGCACCCGTTCACGATGGTCGATGCCACCGACGGCCACGACGTCGTCGAGTGGACGGCGGCCCAGGAGTGGTGCGACGGCGCGATCGGGGTCGAGGGGCTGAGCTACGACGGCTGGATCGCGATGGCGACCGTGAGCCAGCGACCGCAGCACCTGAAGGCCGCCATCCCCTTCTCCCCCGCGGGCCGCTGGCAGCAGGAGCTGCCTTACCGGCACGGCTGCATGCTGGCCTTCTGGGGCGCCTGGTGGACGCTGATGCGGCGGCGGATCATGGACCAGAGCCAGACCCTCGACGTCGCCGCGATCGTCGAAACGCTGCCGGTGGCGGCGCAGGGTGAGGCGCTGAACCCAGCCGGGCCCGGCTGGCGGGAGCTGATCGAGCATGACACGCTCGACGACCTCTGGCGCAGCCGGCGCTGGGACGGGGAATACGACTTCGACGTCCCCTGCCTGCACGTGACCGGGTGGCACGACCGCGGGGACATCCTCGGCACCTTCCACCACTACGAGCAGATGCTGGCGACCTCGCCGGCGCGGGACCGCCAGTGGCTGCTGGTCGGCCCCTGGAGCCACGCGGCCACCTACTGGCCGACCGACGTCTACGCCGGCGTCGAGGCGCCCGGCTCGGCGCTCGACACCCTGGCGATCACGCTGCGCTTCTTCGACCGCTTCGTCAAGGGAGAGGGCAACGGGGTCGACGAGGAGCCGCGAGTCCAGCTCTACGACCTCGGCGACAGCTCGTGGAAGGACCGCGAGCGTTGGCAGGGGGGCACCGCCGAGCGGGAGCTCTTCCTCGGCGCGGACGGGTCGCTGGCCGACGCCCCCGGCTCCGATGACGCCACCAGCTACCGCTACGACCCGACCGAGCCCAACGGCCTGCGCTTCGACTTCTCGACGACGACCTGGGAGCCGCCGCTGGATCTCACCGAGCTCGAGGCGCAATCGGGAGTGGTCTCGTGGACCGGGGAGCCGCTCGCCGACGACGTCACGCTGCACGGCTGGGGCGAGGTGGTCCTCTGGGCGATCACCGACGGCGAGGACACCGAGTGGCACCTGAAGCTGGCCGATGTCGACGAGAGCGGCCGCGCGACCTGCGTCGCCTGGGGCTGCCTGCGCGCCTCCCACGCCGCGGACCCGGCTAGTCCCGCCCCCGTCGTCCCCGGGGAGCCGATCCGCTACGAGATCGAGCTCGACCCGGCCTTCCGCACTTTCAAGGCCGGGCACCGGATCCGCCTAGTCCTCGCCAGCTCCGAGTTCCCCTGGTTCGCGCGCAACATGAACCGCTTCGGCCCGATCGCTCAGCAGGCGGAGCCCCGAACCGCCGTCAACACCGTTCTACACGGGGCGTCCTACCCGTCGTCCCTGCGGCTGCCATTCGAGAGCGCGTAGGCGACGAGGAGGTTGGCGGTGGCGTCGACGTCGCGCACGTCCACCGTTTCGTAGGCGGTGTGGGTGTAGCGGGTGGCCGGCCCGATCGCGACGGTGGGGGAGCCGCCGTCGAGGAAGGCGACGCCGTCGGTGGTGAAGTTGCTGAAGGCGCCGTGCTGGATCGGGATCGCGGCGGCAGCGGCGGCGTCGTGGAGGGCCCAGGCGAGCCCCCGGCTGTAGGCGATCAGGTGGTCGTGGAAGACGACGACCGGCCCGGCGCCGAGCTTGGTGTCGAGCGCGGTCGGGTCGAGGACGGGGATGTCGCCGGCCGGCGTGTTGTCGATCGCGATCACCGCGTCGAAGCGCTCGTTCGCGGCCAGCGCCCGCGCCCCGTGGAGGAAGTTCTCCTCCATCACCGTCGCCGCGACCCAGAGCTCGCAGCCGAGCCGCGCGCGGTCGAGTCGCTCCAACGCCAGCTCGATCGCGGCCAGGCCGACGCGGTCGTCGACGGCCGGGGTGGTGATCCGGTTGCCGGTGAGGCGGGTCGGCGCCTCCCAGATCACCGCGGCGCCGATGTGGACCCCGGCCGCTTCGGCCTCGACCCGGGACTCGACCCCGAGGTCGAGGAAGAACTTGTAGAGGTCGAGCTTGCGGTGGTTCTCCGGTGGGGTGACGGCGTGCCCCGCCGGGGAGGCGAAGATGCCGCTGGCGACGACTCCCTCGCGCCCGATCACCAGCGCTCGCTGTCCAACCATGAAGCGCTGCTCAGGCTCGTCGCGGGTGCCGCCCTGGGCGGACTCGAGAAAGACGAAGCCGTCGTCGGTGATGTGCCGGACCATGTACCCGATCTGGTCCATGTGGGCCTGCAGGAGGACCCGCGGGCCGCTGCCGCCGACCCGCCCGAGCAGGTTGCCGACCGGGTCCCGCCGGACCTCGACGCCGTGCTGGCGCCAGACCCGCTCGACCTGGTCGCGGACCGGCCCCTCCAGCCCGCTCGGGCCGTGGAGTTGGCAGAGGCTCTGCATCACCTCGTGGATGTGATTGCGGTCGATATGACTCATATGGTCTAATGGACAGTCTAATGGCCCATAGGGTTGGGCAATAACGGCCCTGGGTTAATCCGACTCTTGGAGGAGATCGAATGCGCGGTTCTGGGAAGGTGGCTTTTCTCGTGGCGGTTATGGCTGTTGCCGTGGGTGCGGCAATCAGCGGCTGCGGCGGGGGAGGAGACAGCACGAGCGGCACCTCGGCCGAAGCGCCGGCGAAACGGGGCGGCACGATCAAGATCGCCTCGGCGGCCGAACCGACGACCCTGCTGCCGAAGAAACTCGTGGCCATCCAAGAAGCGCAGGTCCTCAACCAGGTGCTGCAGGGCCTCTACGCCCTCAACCCGGACACCAAGGAAGTCGAACCGCTGCTGGCGGAAAAAGTCGAGGAATCGGCTGACCTGACCGAATGGACCTTCCACCTGCGGCCCGGGGTCAAGTTCTCCTCCGGCAAAGCGCTGACCTCAGCCGACGTCGCCTTCACGATCGAAGAGGCGAAAACGAGCGAATCGTACGCCAACCTCTACGAAGGAATCACGAAGGTGAGCACGCCGGACGAGCTGACCGTCGTGATGAAGACGAAAGTGCCGACCCCGGCGCTGCCCAGCATCCTGGCGCTGAACGTGGCCGGGATCGTCCCCGCCAACTACGGCGGCGCCAGCGAACAGGAGTTCGGCAACGCACCGGTCGGCACCGGCCCGTTCGAGTTGGTCTCCTGGGACCGCGGTCAGCAGCTGATCCTCGAGCGCAACCCCAACTACTGGGAGAAGGGCCTGCCGCTGCTCGACGAAGTCGTCTACGTCAACCCCGCTTCCGACATCAGCCGCGTTCAGCAGATCAAGGCCGGCGAAGTCGACCTGATCGCCGAACCGCCGTTCGCGCAGCTGCCCGGCCTCGAATCGACCTCCAACCTGCGCACTTACCAGGTCGAAACGGTCCTGGGGATGATCCTCGTCAACTCGAAAAAAGCCCTGTTCACCGATCCGCGGGCGCGGGAAGCGGTGAACCTGGCGATCAACCGCGAAGACATCACCGCGGGGGCCTGGAAGGGCGCCGGCAAAGCCTCGGCCTCCTTCTTCCCGCCCACGATGCTCTACGCCGAGGAGCCGGAGCTGCCGGTCCAGGACGTGGCGAAAGCGAAGACGCTGCTCGCCGAAGCGGTGAAAGCGACGGGCGAACAACCCAACTACACCCTCTTCGTCGAAGCCGGCGCCGAAACGTCGGTGGCGGCGACGCAGGTGATGCAGGAGAACCTGGAAGAAATCGGGATGAAGCTGACGATCCAGCAGCTGGATCCGGCCAGCTTCTACGAACCTCTGGCTGCTGGCGAATACGACCTCAACTTCATCAACGCCTCCTCGGCGGTCTACGACCCGGTCGAATGGACGAACTCCATCGCCCAGACCGACAGCTTCTGGACCGCCGCCGAAAACACGGACGAAGTCGCGGCGTTGGTGGAAGAAGCGAACGTCGAGGTGGACCCTAAAAAGCGCGAAGAGCTTTACGGCGAAATCCAGCAGAAGGTCTACGAAGGCAACAACCTGATCACGACCAGCAGCGCCCCCACGGTCTGGATCGGCACTGACCAGGTCAGCGGCTTCGAAACCGGCCCGACCGGCATCTACGACCTACGCGAAGTGGGTTTGAGCGAATAGAGGGACCTTGAAGGTCACGGCGACAGGGTGGTGGCTGGCGGAGGCGGAGGCCGCCGCTGCCACCGCCCCTCGCCGCCCCGCCCTCAGCGGGGACTCCGCCGCCGACCTGGTGATCGTCGGCGGCGGCTACACGGGGATGTGGGCGGCGTGGCACGCGCTCGCCCGCGCGCCCGGCGCCCGGATCGTGATCCTCGAGAAGGACCGCTGCGGCTCCGGTCCCAGCGGTCGCAACGGCGGCTTCTGCGAGTCCTACTGGCGGGCCACCCCGCTGCTGCGCGCGGCCTTCGGGGACGAGCCGGCGCGGCGGCTGGCGGACGCCTCGTCGGACTCGGTCCTCGCGATCGGGCGCTGGTGCGAGGAGAACGACGTCGACGCCTGGTTCGACCAGAGCGGGACGCTGCTGGTGGCCACGAGCGCGCGGCAGGAGAGCCGGGTCGACGACGTCGTCAAGGCCGCGGCGGACCTCGGCGCCGGGGACCGCGCGACCGGCCTCGACGCGGACGCGGTGCGGGCCCGGTGCGCGTCGCCGACCTTCGGCCGCGCCGCCTTCGTGGCGGATTTCGCGACGGTGCATCCTGGCCGGCTGGCGCTGGGGCTGAGGCAGCGGCTGCTGGAGGCGGGCGTCGAGATCTTCGAGGACAGCCCCGTGCGCCGCTCCCGGCGCCTGCCCGGTGGCGACCTCCGGCTCGAGTGCGCGAGCGGCAGCGTCACCGCGCCGGCCGGCGTCCTGGCGATCAACGCGGCGACCAAGGGCTGGCGGGGCCTGGGACGTCGCCTTGCCGTCGCCTCGTCGCACATGGTGGTGACGGAGCCGGTCCCCGACGTCCTCGAGGAGCTCGGCTGGAGCGGCGGCGAGTCGATCACCGACGGGTCGCGGCTGGTGCACTACTTCCGCACGACCAGGGACCACCGCATCGTCTTCGGCTGGGCCGGCGGCCGCATCCCGTTGGGCGCCCGGCTGGGCGGGCGGGCGGAGATCGACCCGGTGACGCTGGCGCTGGTCAAGCGGGACCTGGTGCGGACGTTTCCCCAGCTCGCCGGCAGGGCGGTGATGCACGGGTGGGGCGGCCCGATCGACGTCTCCCCGAACAACCTGCCGCAGGTCGACTCGGTCGACGGCCTCCATGTCGGCTTCGGCTACACGGGCAACGGCGTCGGCCCGTCGCACCTCGTCGGCCGGATCCTGGCCTCGATGGCGCTCGACCTTCGCGACGAGTCGACGCGCCTGCCGATCGTCAACTCGCGTCCCAGCGGCGTTCCACCCGAGCCGCTCGCGTGGTCCGGCGGCTCGCTCGTGCGTGCGGCGCTCGCCCACCTGGATCGCCGCGATGCCGACGAGCGCCGCGGCCACCCCGCGGCGCGGCTCGTCGCTGCGCTCCCGCGTCTGCTGGGCATCCGGCTGGGTCGCTGAAGCCGCGCCGTGCTAGTAATGTCCTAAAGACTAGTGCTTTAGTCCAAACTACGGAGGAGAGCTATGCCACGGCATGTTCGATTTAGCGGCTTTGGGAAAGCCGCATTTGGGTTGCTAGCGATCTCGTTGATGATGCTCACGGCCTGCGCGAGCGCGCTTGCCGGTTCCGGGCACCGGCACGATCCGCCCAAACAGACGCCGAAACCGGCGTACGACGTCACCAGCAAAGTCGAGGCGCAGCGCGTCGACCGGGTCCCGGCTCCCGAGCCCAACTGGGCACCGTGTTACGAAGAATGGGGAACCTATGAGTGCGCGACCTTCCCGGTCCCGCTCGACTACGACAAACCGAGCGGGCCGCAGGTGCAGCTCGCCCTGCTGAAGCACCCAGCCAGCAAACCGGAGCAGAAGATCGGCAGCCTCTTCGTCAACCCCGGCGGCCCCGGTGCCGGCGCCCAGGGGTTGGCGCTCGAAATGCCGTTCTGGTTCGGGGCCAGCGTTATCGACCGCTTCGACGTCATCGGGATGGATCCGCGCGGGGTCGGGGGCAGCACGCCGATCCGTTGCTTCAACACCTTCCAGGAACGGAACGCGGCCTGGGAAGGGCACCTCAACCCGGTGAACCTGCCGGCGACCGCGGCCGAGGAAGAGGCTGAGGTCGCATCGGCCCGCGCGGTCGGCAAAGGCTGCTCCAGCTACGCACAGCCGCTCGTCTCCAGCATGTCGACCGCCGAGGTGGCGCGTGACATGGACGTTCTCCGGCGCGCCGTTGGCGACAAAAAACTCACCTACTGGGGCGTCTCCTACGGCACCTACCTGGGCGAGGTCTACGCCAACATGTTCCCTGACCGGGTGCGGGCGATGAACCTCGACGGCAACATCGAACCGCGGGCCTGGGTCGGAAATCCGCTGACCAAGTACCAGCCGATGTTCGACCGGCTGCGCTCGGCCGACGGGTCTTACAAAGCGCTGGCGGAGATCCTCCGTCGCTGCGCCGCGGTCGGCCAGCCGACCTGCAAATTCGCCGGCGGCGACCCGCTCGCCAAATTCGGGAAACTGGCCAAACGGCTGCGCACGGAAACGGTAACCGTCAAAGTCGGTGGCTACGGAGAAGTCCCTCCCCGCACGCTGAAAATGGGCTACAACTGGTTCGTCCAGCAGACGCGGACGTTGCTCGCCTATCCGACCGGCTGGGAATCGATCGACGCGATGCTCGCCTCGCTCTGGACGCTGACCGGCGAAGGCGCCGCCAGCCCCTCGCCGGCCGCGAAAAGCTCGGCCCGGCGCGCGCTGGGGAGGAGCCTCACCCAGACCTACCGCCTGCGGACGCCGGGTGCCCTCGGAGCAGGGCCGGCAGCCGTGGCGGCGCTGACCCCGAAAGAGGAAGCGCAGGAAGCGACCCTGTCGTTCGAAGAGTCGCTGCGGGCCGTGATGTGCAGCGACGGCCTGCACGCTCCCGACGCCTCGATCTGGCGCCTCACGGGTGCCCTGGCGGATCAGCGCGCCCCGTACTTCGGGCGTGTCTGGAACTACATCGACACCCCGTGCGCGACCAACACCTGGACGGCCCACGACGAGGACGCCTACTTCGGGCCGTTCGATCGTCGCACCGCCAACCCGGTGCTGATCACCGCCAACTACTGGGATCCGAACACCAACTACGACTCGGGAGTAGCGGTTTGGAAATTGATGCCGAACAGCAGACTGATCTCAGCCGACAGCTGGGGACACGCTGCCTACTGGACCGCGCCGTGTGTTGAAAACACGGTCAACCAGTACCTGATCACCGCGGTGCCGCCAGCGGCGGTGACGAAATGCAAAGGCACCGTGCAGCCGTTCGAGACCGCGGCGAGCTCGTCGCGGAGCGCCGGCTCGGGCTACGTCCCGGCCCTGCCGGGCAACACCCCGCCCTGGCGGTAGTCCCGAAGTAAGAAGCAGGCAGACGCACCGGCCGCGGCCCCGAGCCGCGGTCGGTGCGGATCGCCCCGTCAGCTCTCCGCCGACTTGCGCCCGGCCGCCGCGGCCCGTTCGGCGACGGGCCGGAGGAAGTCCGGGACCTGGGGGACGAGCACGCGCTCGGTCTCCTGCTCCCAGTGGCGCTCCATGGTCGCGAGGTGCTCGTCCATGACCCGCTCGATCCGCGGGTGGTCGGCCGACCGGATCGCCGCCAGCGTCTGCTCGTGGATGTCGATTGCCCAGTCGGGAACCGGTGGCTCGTGCAGCGTCATGTCGCGGGCGATCTCCAGCCGGCGCAGCAGCATCCGCACCATCGGCACGATCGTCGTGTTGCCGGTCGCCCGCGCGATCGCCAGGTGGAACTGCGTGTCGAGTTGGAGGAACCGGTCCTCGGCGTCGAGCACCTGGCCGCCCGCGAGCAGCTCCTTTTGCTTGTCGATCGTCGCCTGCAGGCGCGCGAAGTCGTCCTCACGGGCGTGGACCGCGGCAAGCTGCGCGACCCGCGGCTCGAGCAGCCGCCGGGCCTCGATCACTCCGGCGACCTCGTCGAGCCGCATCTCGGACTTCGCCTGGATCAGGCCGATCGGCACGTAGCCCGAGGCGACGAAGATCCCGCCGCCGGATCCCGGGCGCACCGAGAGCACGCCGGCGTCGGCGAGCACCCGCACCGCTTCGCGCAGGGTCGGCCGGCTGATCTGCATCGCGGCCGCGAGCTCGCGCTCCGACGGCAGCCGCTCGCCCTCGCTGAGCTCGCCCAGGCGGACGCGCTCGGCGATCTGCGCCACCGCGCCCTCGAAGGTGCGGCGGGGCCCGACGGGAGAGAACCCGGTGCTCACGACCCCAAGCTATACCGCTCCGCGCGTGATCGCGACTTGAACACTGACCACGATTGGTATACAAACTTACCCATTGTGCGCACGCCGTTCGGCATCGAGCCCACTGGACGTCGCCGCCGCGACCAGCTCGATGCGCTCCTCCACCAGGACCCCTCGCAGGCGCGGGCGTTCGAGGTGGGAATCGCCACCGCGGACGGCATCGAGCTGGCGGCCAGCGTGCATCTGCCGCCCGAGGCCGAGCTGCCGGTGCCGGCGATCGTGCGCGGCACGCCGTACAACAAGGACTGGGCGGTCGGCGACGAAGCTGCCGAGCGGGTTGCCGCCGGCTACGCGCTGGTGACCTTCGACTGCCGCGGCCGCGGCAAGTCCGAGGGCGTCTGGCATCCGTTCACGCTGACCGATGGCGACGACGGTGCCGCGGTGGTCGAGTGGGCCGCGGCGCAGGAGTGGTGCAGCGGAGCGGTTGGGGTCGAGGGCCTGAGCTACGACGGCTGGGTGGCGATGGCCACGGTCAGCCGGCAGCCGCCACACCTGAAGGCCGCGGTCCCCTTCTCGCCGGCCGGTCGCTGGCAGCAGGAGATCCCCTACATGCACGGGTGCCTGCAGACGAACCTGGTCTGGTGGTGGACGCTCGTCCGCCGTCGGATCATGGACGAAAGCCAGACGATCGACGTCAGGTCGCTGTTGGAGATGCTCCCGGTCTCAGCGATGGGCGAGGTCGTCGACGCCGGCGGCCCCGGCTGGCGGGAGATGATGGAGCACGACACCCTCGACGATCTCTGGCGGGCCCGCCGCTGGGACGGCGAGTACGACTTCGACGTGCCGTGCCTGCACGTCACCGGCTGGAACGACCGCGAGGACCTCACCGGCGCCTTCCACCACTACGAGCAGATGATGTCCACCTCGCCGGCGCGCGACCGGCAGTGGCTCCTGGTCGGCCCGTGGAGCCACACCTCGACCCTCTGGTCGACCGACGAGTACGACGGGATCGAGGCACCCGGATCGGCGCTCGACACGCAGGCCGTGATGCTCCGCTTCTTCGACCGCTTCCTCAAGGGGGCCGAGAACGGCGTCGACGAGGAGCCGCGGGTCCAGCTCTACGACCCCGGCGACGCAGCCTGGAAGGTTCGCCAGCGCTGGCAGGGCGATACCTCGGAGCGGAGGGTGTTCCTCGCTGCCGACGGCCGGCTCGCGGACTCGCCGGGGCCGGCGGGCGAGACCAGCTACCGCTATGACCCGATGGCCCCGAACGGCCAGCGCTTCGACGTCGTCGAGATGCCGTGGGAGCCGCCACTCGACCTCGCCGAGCTCGAGGCGCAGCCGGGCGTGGTCAGCTGGACGGGCGAGGCGCTAAGCGCCGACCTCACGGTCCGCGGCTGGGGCGCGCTCGAGCTCTGGGCGACGAGCGACTGCGAGGACACCGACTGGCACCTGAAGCTGGCCGACGTCGACCCCGGCGGCCGCGCGCTGCTCGTCGCCTGGGGCTGCCTGCGGGCCTCCCACGGCGCCGACCCCGACGATCCGCGGCCGCTGGTGCCCGGCGAGGCCACTCGCTTCTCGATCGAGCTGACCCCGGCCTTCCACTCCTTCAAGGCCGGCCACCGCCTGCGCCTGGTGCTGGCGAGCTCGGAGTTCCCCTGGTTCGCCCGCAATCTGAACAGCTTCGGGCCGATCGCCGACCAGGCGGAGCCGAGGATCGCCTCGAACACCGTCCTCCACGGGAACCTGCATCCGTCGAGCCTGCGGTTGAGCGTAGAGACGTAAGCCCTAGGGCAACATCATCTGACCAAGGTTGGTTTGCATTTTGACCAAGTTTGGGATACAAACTGGACCATGGGTTCTGCCGTCTCCAGCGGCGCGGTCGATCTCCGCGCCGTCTCTCTCTCCGATCGCTACCTCCTCGAGGAGGGGCAGGTCTTCCTCTCCGGCGTGCAGGCGCTGGTCCGGGTCCTGCTCGATCAGCATCGCGCCGACCGGCAGGCCGGGCTCAAAACCGCCGCGCTGGTCTCCGGCTATCAGGGCTCGCCGCTCGGGGGGTTCGACCGCGAGGTCGCGCGCCTCGGCTCGGTTGGCGCCGAGAACGACGTGGTGCTGCGGCCGGGGCTCAACGAGGAGCTCGGCGCTACCGCGGTCTGGGGCTCCCAGATCGCCGGCACGCTGTCAGGGGCGCGCTACGACGGCGTGCTCGGCGTCTGGTACGGCAAGGCCCCGGGCGTCGACCGCGCGGCCGACGCGATCCGCCACGGCAACTACGTTGGCACCGAACCGCGCGGAGGCGTGCTCGCGCTCTGCGGCGACGACCCCGCCTGCAAGTCCTCGACCCTGCCGTCGGCCTCGGAGTCGATCCTCGCCGCGCTCCACGTGCCGGTCTTCGCGCCCGGCAGCGTCCAGGAGCTGCTCGACTTCGGCCGGCACGCGATCGCCTGCTCGCGGGCGTCCGGACTCTGGGCGGCGCTCAAGGTGGTCACCGCGGTCGCCGACGCGACCGCCACCGCCGAGGTCGGCCTGGGGCGGGTCAATCCGGTCCTGCCGACGATGGAGTGGGAGGGCGCGCCCTACGTGCACGTGCCCTCGGCGCACCTGCTCGCGCCGCAGTCGCTGGAGATGGAGCGGACCCTCACCGGCGTGCGCCTGCCGCTTGCCAAGCTGTACGCCCGCGCGAACGGAATCAACCGGGTTACCCACGACCCGCCCGGAGCGCGCGTCGGAGTCGTCGCCGCGGGCGCCGCCTACCACGACCTCCTGCAGGCGCTCGACGACCTCGGCGTCGGCGACCAGGTTCCCCTGAGGATCCTCAAGGTCGGGATGCTCTTCCCGCTCGACGAGCAGCCGCTGCGCGAGTTCGCCGCCGGGCTCGACGAGGTGATCGTGATCGAGGAGAAGGGCCCGTTCCTCGAGCGCCTGGTCAAGGACGCGCTCTACGGCCTCGCGCCGGCGCCGCGGATCGTCGGCGAGCGCGACGAGAGCGGCGCGCCGCTCTCTCCCGCGGCGGGGGTGCTGGAGCCGGATGCGATCTCCCGCGTCCTCGCCAAGCGGCTGCTCAAGCACCACGACCTGCCGGGCGTGCGGGCGCGGCTCGACCAGCTCGACGCGATCGCGGCCCGGCCGGCGGCCCGGCTCGGCGCGGCCCGCACGCCGTTCTTCTGCTCCGGCTGCCCGCACAACAGCAGCACCGTCGCCGACGACGGCACCCTGGTTGGCGCCGGGATCGGCTGCCACACGATGGTGATGCTCAGCCCGGAGGGGCACGGCGACGTCACCGGGATCACGCAGATGGGCGGCGAGGGCGTCCAGTGGATCGGCGTGACGCCCTTCGTCGAGCCCCGCCACATCGTCCAGAACCTCGGCGACGGCACCTACCACCACTCGGGCTCGCTGGCGATCCGCGCGGCGGTCGCGGCTGGCCTGAACATCACCTACAAGCTGCTCTACAACGGCACCGTCGCGATGACCGGCGGCCAGCACGTCGAGGGCGAACTCTCGGTCCCAGCGCTGGTCCGCAGCCTCGAGGCCGAGGGCGTCAAGCGGATCGTCGTCACCACCGAGGACACCTCGCGCTACGCCGGGGTCGAGCTGCCGAGCATCGCCGAGGTGCGCGACCGCGACCGACTGCTCGAGACCCAGCGGGCGCTCAAGGACGTCGAGGGGGTCACGGTCCTGATCCACGACCAGGCCTGCGCGGCAGAGCTGCGCCGGGCGCGCAAGCGCGGCAAGGCCCCGGAACCGCCCCAGGAGGTCGTGATCAACGAGCGGGTCTGCGAGGGCTGCGGCGATTGCGGCGAGAAGTCCGGCTGCCTCTCGGTGGAGCCCGTCGAGACCGAGTTCGGGCGCAAGACCCGGATCCACCAGGCCTCCTGCAACAAGGACTTCTCCTGCCTCGAGGGCGACTGCCCGTCGTTCCTGACGATTGTGCCGGGCAAAGCCGCGAAGAAGAAGGAGCCGGTCAACCGACCGCAGCTGCCGCAGCTGCCCGAGCCGCGACCCTGCGTGCCGGCCGAGGACACCCGGCTGCGCCTGATCGGGATCGGCGGCACCGGGGTCGTCACCGTCAGCCAGGTGCTCGGCATGGCGGCGCTGCTCGACGGCCGCCACGCGAGCGGTCTCGACCAGACGGGCCTCAGCCAGAAGGCGGGCCCGGTCGTTTCCGACATCCGCCTGACCAGCGAGGAGCCGGAGGGCGGGGTGCTGCCGTCCGCCGCCGGCGCCGACGCGCTGCTCGGCTTCGACCTGCTCGGCACCGCGCTGCCGCGGAACCTGCGCGTGGCCGACTCGCGCCGCACCGTCGCCGTCGCCTCGACGAGCCTCGTGCCGACGGGGGAGATGGTGGTTCGAGCCGACGCGGCCTCGCCGGACGTCGAGGCCGCCGTGGCGGCGGTCAACGGGGCCACGCGCGCGGACGACAACGTCTTCCTCGACGCCCAAAAGCTCTCGCAGGCGCTGTTCGGCGACCACCTCCCGGCGAACATGCTGGTGCTCGGCGCAGCCTGGCAGCGAGGGGCGATCCCGCTCTCCCGCGAGGCCCTCACCGAGGCGCTGCGGCTGAACGGCGCCAGCGTCGAGAACAACCTGGCGGCGTTCGAGTGGGGCCGTGCGGCGGTCGCCGCGCCCGCCGCGATCGAGGCGCTGCTGGCGGAGCCCGCGGCGCCGGCGCCGTCGGCGAAGACCCTCTCCTACGTCGACCAGGTCACGACCGACGAGGGCGAGCTTCGCCGCCTGCTCACGATCCGGGTCGAGGATCTCCTGGGCTGGGGCGGCCGCGGCGCCGCGCAGCGCTATGTCGACGATCTCGCGCCGATACTCGCGCGTGAGCAGGAGCGCCTTCCCGGCTCGACCGCCGTGACCGAGGACGTGGCGCGCGGGCTGCACAAACTGATCGCCTACAAGGACGAGTACGAGGTCGCCCGGCTGCACGTCGAAGGACTGCGCGACCTGCCGCCCGGCGCCAAGGTGAAGTTCCACCTGCACCCGCCGCTGCTGCGCGCGCTCGGGATGAAGCGCAAGCTCAAGCTCGGCCGCTGGTTCGTGCCCGCCTTCCGCGTCCTCGCCCGCTCGCGCCGGCTGCGGGGAACGCCGCTCGACCCGTTCGGCTACGCCGGCGTCCGCCGCGTCGAGCGCAAGCTTCCCGGCGAGTACCTCGGGCAGGTCGAGGCGGCGATCGAGCAGCTCAACCCGGGGACCGCCGAGACGGTGTGCGAGATCGCCCGCCTTCCCGAGCTCGTCCGCGGTTACGAGGAGATCAAGCTCGCCAACGTCGAGCGCTTTCGGGAGCGGGCGAGCGAGCTCCGCGCCAAACTCGGAGAGGAAGGAATGAAATGAGCTGCGATTCGCTGGCTGAGGCCCTCGGTTGGGGCCACGAGCGCGTCCTGGTGATCTCAGACGAGGAGATCGGCCTGCAGGCCGTGGTCGCGATCCACTCGACGGTGCTGGGCCCGGCGCTCGGCGGCCTTCGGCACTGGCGCTACGAGCGCGGCCTCGTCGACGCCGTCGAGGACGCGCTGCGGCTCTCGCGGGCGATGACGCTGAAGGCGTCGGCCGCGGGCCTCGACCTGGGCGGCGGCAAGGCGGTGATGCTCGACGACGGCAACCCGGAGCTGCGCGATCGGCGCCTCGAGCGCTTCGCCCAGGAGCTCGAGCTGCTCGGCGGCGCCTACATCACGGCCGAGGACGTCGGCACCACGACCGAGGACATGGACTTCCTCGCGGCGCACACTCGGCATGTCGTCGGGCGCACGGCACGGAGCGGCATCGGCGGCGACCCCTCGCCTGACACCGCGCGCACTGTCCTGCACGCGATTCAGGCGGCGCTCTCGGTCCTCGACGGGACCGACGACCTCGACGGGACGGTGGTCGGCATCCTCGGCCTCGGCAAGGTCGGCGGCGCGCTTGCCCTCTCGCTCGTGGAGCAGGGCGCGACCGTCGTCGCTTATGACCCGGCGGTTCGTGCCCTCGACGGCGTCGAGCTCGTCGACTCGCCGGCAGCGCTGCTCGAGCGTGAGCTCGACGTCCTCGCGCCGTGCGCGCTCGGCGGCTTGATCGACGAGGAGCGGGCCGGGCAGCTGCGCTGCCGCGTCGTCTGCGGAGCCGCGAACAACCCGCTTACCGGCGTCGACGTCGCGACCGCGCTCGCTGCGCGTGGCGTGCTCTACGTGCCCGACTTCCTCGCCAACTGCGGCGGGCTCGTCCGCGCCGACGGCGAGCGCCGGCAGGTCTCCGGCGAGGAGGTCGAGCGCAACCTCGACGAGGCCGCCGCGCGGACGCGCGAGATCCTCGACGAGGCCGTGGCGCTGGGCGAACTGCCGCTGGCGGTAGCGGAGCGCCACGCGTCGTCGCGGATCGAAGCGCGACAGCGGCGCGAGCAGCACGCCCTCGGGGGCTAGGTCACATGTGGGCACCGGCCGGCCCTACGAAGTCGTGGTTCCTTTTGCACCAAATGCGTGCATAAGGAACCACGCGATGCCTAGGCTCGGGTCTCCCGCAGGCCCCGGGTGATCGCCATTTCCCCCCGGGAGGGGGAGAAATGGCGATCACCCGGACGCCGTACCTGGCCGATCCAGCCGTGGACCGGCCGGTCCGCGGCTACTCGGCGGCGTCTAGCCAGGCGCGCTCGTCGCGGTCCCAGGCCGCCAGGACGTGCAGCTGGGGGACCGCCGCGAGGCCGCTCTTGGTGTCGGCCGACTGCGGCTGGCGGCTGACCCGCACGTCGACCACGGCCGGCGCCGCGGCCAGGGCCCGCGCCAGCGCCGGGTCGAGGTCGGCGGCCCGCTCGACCCGCTCGCCGGCCGCGCCGAGCGAGCGGGCGAGCATGCCGAAGTCGCAGGTCGAGAGCTCGGTCCCCAGCACCTCGCCGTCGTAGTTCTCGAGCTGGTCGGCGCGTTCGATGTTCCAGGCGCTGTTGTTGGCGACGACGACGACGATCCGCGCCCCTTCGCGGGCGGCGGTCTCCAGCTCCATCGCGTTGAAGCCGAAGGCGCCGTCACCGACCACGGCGATCACCCGGCGGCCCGGGTTGGCGAGCGAGGCGGCGACGGCGTAGGGGATCCCGGTGCCGAGGCAGCCGAAGGCGCCGAGGTCGAGGTAGGTCGGCGCGCGCAGGCCGGTGCGGGCCCAGGAGAGGATGTCGCCGCCGTCGGCGATCACGATCGTCTCCTCGTCGACGACGCGGTTGACCGCGGCGAGCAGCTGCTGCGGGTGCAGGCCGTCGTCCAGCTCCGTCGCGGCGGCGAGGCGCTGCTCGAAGCGCTCTTCCTTGCCGCGATTCTCCGCCACCAGCGCGGCCAGCCAGTCGGCGTCGCGGTCCGCCGCGAGGCCGGCGTCGAGCAGCGCCGCCAGCGCCGGGCCGACGTCGCCCCGCAGCTCGACGTCGCCGCGGCGGTTGGCGCTGACGTCCTCGGCGCTGCGCCCGACGCGGAGAAAGGCGTTGGCCGCGGGGAAGACCGCCGGCGAGCCGAACCCGAGTTCGAAGTCGAGCGGGCGGCCGAGGGTGATGACCAGGTCCGCCTCCGCCATCGCCCGCGCCCGCATCGCCGGGACGAAGGCCCCGGTCGCGGCCGAGGATCCGTCGCGGCTCGCCCGCGTGTCGAGGTAGGCGGCGCCGGCCGTGGCGACGAAGCGGGGGAGGACGTCGGCGGCGGCGAGCGCCTCGCGACCGGCAACCACCAGCGGGCGCCGGGCCGAGCGCAGCAGCTCGGCCGCCGCCTCGACCGCGTCCGGCACCGGCAGGCGGACGCCACGGGTGCGCCGGCGGATCTCGGCGTAGGCGCGCGGCGCTGGCGCGTTGAAGAGGTCGGAGGGAAGCTCGTAGTAGGCGGGGCCGGGAAGGCCGTCATCGCCGATCGCCGCCGAGATCGCCAGGTCGAGGCGGGGGAGGGCGTGGCGCGGCTCCAGCACCGCGTGGGCGGCGCGGCAGAGGGGGCCGACGATCGCCACCTGGTCGACTTCCTCGAGCGCCCCCATCCCGTCCTGGAGCAGCGGCGCCCGGGTGCCGATCACCAGCACCGGGGCCCGGTCCAGGAAGGCGGCGCCGAGGCCGGTGACGCCGTTGGTGACGCCGGGGCCGGCGGTGAGGATCGCGACCGCCAGCCGCTTGCTCAGTTCGGCCTCGGCCTGGGCCATATGCACGGCGGCACGCTCGTCGCGGGCCGTGACCACGCGGACCCCGAGCTTGTCGAGAGCGTGCCAGAGCGGCTTCATGTGGCTCCCGGGCAGGCTGTAGACCCGCTCGATCTCCTGCGCTGCCAATCCCTCTGCGAGCGCCTCGGCGATCGTCCTCATCTCACTCCTCTCGCTCGTGCCGCGCCTAATGTCCCAATAAGTCAGCGTCCTGACTCGACTATATGGCATAGTGCCTTGGGTTATTCATCGGCCGTTAGGAGAGGGATGAAGATCGAGGGAACTGTCGCTGCCGTCTTCGGCGGCGCCTCCGGGCTGGGAGCGGCCACCGCGCGGCGCCTCGCCGACGAGGGGGCAAAGGTCGTCGTCGCCGACCTCGCGTTGGACGCCGCCGCGAGCCTCGCCGCGGAGATCGGCGGTCTCGCCGTCGAGGTCGACGTCGCCGACGCCGCCTCGGTCGAGGGCGCCGTGGCGAGGACCGCCGAGCTTGGCCAACTGCGGATCGCCGTCAACTGCGCCGGCCTCGGCACGCCGACCAAGCTGCTCGGTCGCGAGGGCCCGACCCCGCTCGACGCCTTCGCCAAGGTGATCGAGGTCAACCTGCTGGGCACGATCAACGTCCTGCGCTGCGCCGCGGGCGCGATGGCGGCGGCCGCTGCGAGCGAGGACGGAGACCGCGGGGTCTGCGTCAACACCGCCTCGATCGCCGCCTACGACGGGCAGATTGGCCAGGTCGCCTACGCCGCCTCCAAGGGTGGCGTGGTCGGGCTGACGCTGCCGGTCGCCCGTGAGCTCGCCCGCCAGGCGATCCGGGTGGTGACGATCGCCCCCGGGCTCTTCGACACGCCGCTCCTGGCGGGGCTCCCAGCCCCGGCTCGGGAAACCCTGGCGGCCAACGTCCCCTACCCCTCGCGCCTCGGCGACCCGGCCGAGTTCGCCGACCTCGTCGAGCACCTGATCACCAATCGGATGGTCAACGGTGAGGTGGTCCGGCTCGACGGCGCGCTGCGGATGCAGCCTTCTTAGCCGCTCCGAGAGCCGAAAATCGGGGAAAAGGTTGTTGTGTCCTACTTATCTATGATAAAAAGCGTCCACCTTGGGGGGACACCAATCTGAGATGAGTGTGCGCCTGTCCGGGCCCCAGTCCGGCTACCACGACGCCGCGGGCGCCGGCGGCGTGATCGCCCTTGCCGGCCAGACCGCCGCGGCCGAGGTGATCGCCGCCGCCGGCTTCGCGGCCGAGTTCGAGTCCGCCCTGCGGCGCCTGGTCGCGGCGCTCGAGGAGGCCGGGGGAAAGCCCGGCGACCTCCTGCAGCTGCGGATCTTCGTCACCGACCTGGCGGCGTACGTCGACGCCCGTCAGGAGATCGCCGCCACCTTCCGCGAGCAGCTCGGCTCGCACTACCCTGCCTCGACCCTGGTCGAGGTCGGCGCCCTCGTGGGCGGCGCCGGGGTCGAGATCGAGGGCCTTGCCGCGTCCCCCCGCGGCAAGAACCCCGCCTCGGTCGAGACCCCGGCGACCCCGGGCGGGTTGGAGCATGACGCGGTCATCAGGCTCCGCCTCAGCCCCGCCGACGCCCGCTACGCCGGCGGCATCGCCGCGGGCTCGAAGGCGATGGAGATCTTCGCCGACCTGGAGACCGAGCTGGCCCTCCGCGAGGGCGGCGACGAGGGCCTCTGCGTCGCCTACGACATGGTCGAGTTCCTGGCTCCGCTGCGGGTCGGCGACTTCGTCGAAGGCCGCGCCCGGGTGGTCGAGCGCGGCCGCACCAGCCGTCGCATCTCAACCGAGATCCACAAGCTTCGCCAGGTCGACGAGCACGGCGTCCTGGTCTCCGACGAGCCGGTGCTGGCGGCGCGCGCCAGCGTCACCATCGTCGTCGGGGTCAGCGACCGCGAAGGGGCCTGAGTTGGCCGCCACGAAGACCCCGCAGACCCTGGTCGCCTGGATCGCGGCCGTCGCGCGGGCGCAGGCCAGTCGTCCGGCGATCGTCAGCGACGGGGTCGAATGGAGCTACGCCGAGTTCTGGGACCGGGCGCTCGGCATCGCCCGTCACCTGCTCCACGACCTCCGCCTGCAGCCGGGGGATCGGGTGGCGCTCGCCGGCACCAACGAGCCCGCCTACCTCGCCGCCTACTTCGGGATCCTGCGCGCGGGCTGCGTCGTCGTGCCGCTGAACGTGATGCTCGACGTCGCCGAGATCCGCGCCCAGCTGGAGCTGGTCGAAGCGGCGGGGGTCGTCATCGGCGAGGTCGACGACGAGCTGCGCGAAGGCCTGGCCGAGACGTTGCCGACCCACGAGCTTGCCGGCCTCAATGGCAATGGCATTGGCAACGGCTACCTGCCGAAACTGGGCCCCGCGAGCCCGGCCCTGATCCTGCTCACCAGCGGCAGCACCGGTCGCCCCAAGGGCGTCGTCCACTCGCACAGCACGATGCTCCACGCCAGCCTGCAGATGGCGAGCGCCCTGCCGTACGGGCCGAGCGACCGCAACCTCGCCTTCCTCCCCTTTTACACGGCGATCGGCGAGCAGGTCCTGCCGACGCTGGCGACCGGCGGCTCGATCCGGGTGCTGCCCCGCTTCGACGCCGAGCGGGTCGCCCTCGCCGCCGCCGACTGCACCAACTTCGACGCGGTGCCGACGGTGATGTCGCGGCTGCTCGACCAGGCGCCGCTGGAGCACCTGGCGAAGCTGCGCTGGATCCTCTTCGCCTCCGAGCCGATGCCGGTCAGCCTGCTCGAACGCTGGTGGGAGGCGCTGCCGAACGTGCAGACGCACCAGTTCTACGGCATGACCGAGGTCCTGCCGATGACCTTCGCCAGCGATCGGATGCTGCGCGAGGAGCCGACCACGGTCGGCGTCAACTTCCCGACCTCGCGGGTCGTCGCGATCGACGGGTCCGGGGCCGAGATCGGCGACGGCAGCGCCGGCGAGTTGATCTGCCGCACCCCCGCCCGGATGCTGGGCTACCACGGCGACGAGGAGTCCACCGCCGCCGCCTGGGCCGCCGACGGCTCGATGCGCACCGGTGACCTCGGCCGCGTCGACGAGCAGGGCCGCGTCTTCCTCACCGGCCGGCTCAAGGACCTGATCATCAGCGGCGGGCTGAACATCGCCCCGGCCGAGATCGAGGCCGTCGCCTGCCGGCATCCGGGGGTCAGCGCCGCCGCCGTGGTTGGCATCCCCGATCAGCGCTGGGGCGAGACCCCGGTCGTCGTCGCGGTCGCCGCCGCCGGCGGCAACGGCTTCGACGCCGGCGCCCTGCTGGCCCACTGCCGCGAGCAGCTCAGCTCCTTCAAGCGCCCTTCGGCCGCCGCCCTGATCGACTCGATGCCGGCGATCGGGATCGGCAAGTCGGACAAGGGGCTGATCCGCAAACAGATCCTCGACGGGGAGATCGAGCTTGTACGGGCAAACTGACCTCCAGGGGCTGATCTCCGAGTTCCGCGACGGCAAGAGCGCCGGCAAGGGCTGGGGCGCGCTGGCCCGGGCGATCACCCGGGTCGAGAACAGCCCGCCCTGGCAGGTCGAGCTGCCGACCCCACCCGAGCCCGTCCAGGTCGTCGGCATCACCGGCCCGCCCGGAGCGGGGAAGAGCACCCTGACCGGCCGGCTGATCGAGGCCTACGCCGAGGCCGGCTCCCGCGTCGCGGTGCTGGCGATCGACCCCTCGAGCCCGATCAGCGGCGGCGCCGTCCTCGGCGACCGGCTGCGGATGGAGACCCACCTGATGGGCCGCGAGGACGTCTTCGTGCGCAGCCTCGCCAGCCGCGGCTCGCACGGCGCTATCGCCGGCGCTACCCGCAACGTGGCGCGGCTGCTCGAGCTCTCCGGCTCCTTCGACGTGATCCTGATCGAGACCGTCGGCGCCGGCCAGACCGAGGTCGCGATCGCCGAGCTCGCCGACACGATCGCGCTCGTCACCGTCCCCGGGCTGGGCGACGCGGTGCAGGCGATCAAGGCCGGCCTGATGGAGGTCGCCGACATGGTCGTGGTCAACATGGCCGACCGACCCGGCGCGCCGGAGACCGTCCGCCACCTGCGACTGAGCATGGGTCGCGACTTCTTCGTCACCACCACGATCGCCACCGAAGGGATCGGGGTGCCCGAGCTGCGCGACGCGCTCGAGCAGCGCTGGAGCAGGCTGCAGGACGGCGAGGGACTGGAGCAGTTACGCGCCCGCAAGCGAGCCCGT
Organism: Solirubrobacterales bacterium; assembly: GCA_036265715.1. Taxonomy (GTDB): domain Bacteria; phylum Actinomycetota; class Thermoleophilia; order Solirubrobacterales; family 70-9; genus VAYN01. Next base: position 99,448 of record DATAON010000077.1, read on the forward strand.
GAGGCGGCGCTGGTCGCCGAGGCATGGGTCCGCTCCTGCGCGGACGAAAGAGCCGAGGAGACCCTCGATCTGAACAGCGCGGTCAAGCGCATCCTGGAGGAGGCAGCACAGAGATGGACGATCTGAACGAAGCCAAAGAGCCGACAGCCGAGTCCCCCCGCGTCAAGCAGTGGAAGGAGGAGCGGCTCGCCAAGGACTACGAGCGCATCTCCCCGCGGCGCGAGGAGTACAAGACGCTGTCCGGGCTCGAGATCAACGACGTCTACACCGAGGACGACGTCAAGGACATCGACCCGGTCGAGGACATCGGCCTGCCGGGCGAGTACCCGTTCACCCGCGGCCCCCACGCCAGCATGTACCGCGGCCGGCCGTGGACGCTGCGCCAGGTCGCCGGCTTCGGCCAGGCCGAGGACACCAACGGTCGCTACAAGTACCTGCTCGACCACGGCGAGACCGGCCTCTCCACCGACTTCGACCTCCCGACCCTCAATGGCTACGACTCCGACCACCCGGAGTACCGGCGGGAGATCGGGAAGATCGGGGTCGCCGTCGACACCGTCGTCGACTTCCACGCGCTGTTCGACGGGATCCCGCTGGAGGAGGTCTCGACCTCGCTGACGATCAACGCCCCGGCGACGATCCTGCTGGCGATGTACCGGGTCGTCGCCGACGAGCGCGGGATCGCGGGCACGCAGTTGACCGGCACCACCCAGAACGACATCCTCAAGGAGTACTCGGCTCAGAACGAGTTCATCTTCCCGCCGTCGAAGGCGGCCGAGCTCGTCGTCGACACGATGGACTACGGCGCTCAGGTGATGCCGCGCTTCAACGTGCTGAACGCCTGCGGGTACCACTACCGCGACGCCGGCGCGACCGCCGTGCAGGAGGTCGGACTGACCTTTGCCGCCGCCCTCTGTTACCTCGAACTGGCGCAGCAGCGCGGCATCCATCCGGACACGCTGGCGCCGCGGGTCTCGTTCTTCTGGGACGTCCACAACGACTTCCTCGAGGAGATCGCGAAGATGCGCGCCGCCCGCCGCCTCTGGGCGCGGCTGACCCGCGAGCGGCTCAAGTGCACCGACCCGCGCTCCTGGCTGATGCGGTCGCACTGCCAGACCGCCGGCGTCTCCCTGACCGCCCAGCAGCCGCTGAACAACGTCGCCCGGACCGCGATCCAGGCGCTCGCCAGCGTCCTCGGCGGCACCCAGTCGCTGCACACCAACTCGCTCGACGAGGCCTTCGCGATCCCCTCCGAGGAAGCGATCAAGGTGGCGGTTCGCACCCAGCAGCTGATCCTTCACGAGACCGGCGTCGCCGACGTCGTCGACCCGTTCGGCGGCTCGTACTACATCGAGTCGCTGACCTCGCGGATCGAGGAGGAGGCGATGGACCTGATCAAGCGGATCGACGAACTGGGGGGGACGATCCCGGCGATCGAAACCGGCTACGTGAACCAGCTGATCGCCGACTCCGCCTGGGAACAGCAGATCGCGCTCGAGTCGAATGACCGGATCACGGTCGGCGTCAACGAGTTCGTCGACGACGACCGCTCGACCGGCGGCGTCGAGCTGTTCAAGCCCGACCCCGGCGTCGGCGAGCGGCAGATCAAGCGGTTGCAGGACGTGAAGGCCTCCCGCGAGGAGAAACGCGTCGCCAGCGCGCTGCGCGATCTCGAGGCGGTGGCCGGCGATCTGCACCGCAACCGGATGCCGGAGATCGAGGAGGCGGTCCGCGCGCGGGCCACGGTCGAAGAGATCACCGACGTCCTCCGCAATACCTGGGGCACGTACCAGCCCTCGACCGTCTTCTAGACACGAAGGAGCGCTTACTCATGACCACCCAAACCGCCAAAGGAACCAAGGCGCCGCCGATCAAGGTGATCGTCGCCAAGCCTGGGCTCGACGGCCACGACCGGGGCGCCAAGGTCGTCGCCCGCGCCCTGCGCGATGCCGGGATGGAGGTCGTCTACACCGGCATCTACCAGACCCCCGACTCGATCCTGCGGGCGGTGATCCAGGAGGACGCCGCCGTGCTCGGGCTCTCCAGCCTCTCCGGCGCCCACATGGAGTACGCCAAGGACCTCTGCCAGCTACTCGCCGAAAACGACCGCAGCGACGTCCTCTTCCTGGTCGGCGGCACGATTCCCGACGAGGACGCGGACGAACTGAAGCAGGTCGGCGTCACCGAGGTCTTCGGCCCCGGCACCCGCACCGAAGTCATCATCGACTTCATCGTCGAGAACGCGCCGGACCGCTAGCAGGGCTAGCGAAACACGCGCCCCCGAAGGGTCCCTGCGGAAAGTCGTGGTTCCATTTTAACCTATTAGGTGAAAAAGGAACCACGCGATGCGCGGACCTGGTTCTGGAGGTCCAGCGACCGGGGATCTCAGCGGGCGACGTCGGCAACGGTGCCGCCGGTGGCCTCGCGCAGCCCGCGCCCGCTGGTCCGGAACATCGCCCGCGAGGTTCCCGCCCCGGCCCAGAGGTCCTCGTCCCCGTCGATCCCGGCGTCGACGACGATCGTCGCCGGGGTGGCGTGGGCGAGTGGCGGGATGCCGCCGACGTCGAACCCGGTCCGCTCGCGCACCCAGTCCGGGTCGGCGCGCTTGACCGGTTCGCCCAGCAGCGCGCTGACCTTGCCGAGATCGACCTGGCGGTCGCCGGCCAGCACGACCAGCACCAGGCGCCCGTCCCGCTCGCCGCGGAAGACCATCGACTTGACGATCTGACGCGGGTCGATGTCGAGCGCCCCCGCCGCCTCCTCGACCGTGTGGGTCCGCTGGTCGAGCAGGCGGATGTCGGTTGGCTGGCCGGCGGCCTCGAGCGCCGCGGCGACGCGCCGCACCGGGTCGGGCAGGTCTGCTCGCGCCTTGGCCTCGTCCATCCGCCGATCCTATGGCATAGTGCTATGGGCCATTTCTAGGAACCCTGAAACCGAGGTGGAGCCGAGCGTGCTGGTCCGGCGGGTCGGCGCGGCGGGTCACCTCGTCCTCAACCGCCCGCGCGCGATCAACGCCCTCACCCTGGAGATGGTCGAAACCCTGGACCGCGCCCTCGTCGACTGGGAAACCGACCCGGAGGTCACCTGCGTGCTGCTGACCGGCGCGGGGGAGCGCGGCCTCTGCGCGGGCGGCGACATCGTGATGATGCGCGACTCGATCCTCGGCGACGGGGCCCGCACGGCCCGCACCTTCTGGCGCGCCGAGTACCTGCTGGACGCGAGGATCGCCGCCTACCCGAAGCCGTTCGTCGCGGCGATGGACGGGATCGTGATGGGCGGCGGCGTCGGCCTCGCCTGCCACGCAACCCACAGGCTCGCCTCCGAGCGGCTGGTGCTGGCGATGCCCGAGGTCGGGATCGGGCTGCACCCCGACTGTGGCGCCGCCTACCTGCTGGCGCGGTCCCCCGGTCAGCTCGGCACCCACCTCGTCCTCACCGGCGGGCGCATCGGCGCCGCCGACGCGGTCCTCTGCGGGCTCGCCGACCGCGTGGTCTCGGCGGAGAGCCTGGCGCAGCTGCCCGAGCTGCTCGCCGAGGGCCGGGTGGAGGAGGCCGTCGCGGGCCTGCCGGGGCCGCCGGATCCGGTGGAGCCCACGCTCTTGCCCGAGCGAGGCTGGATCGACGACGGCTACCGCGGCGCCTCGGTCGAGGCGATCCTGGCCCGGTTGCACGGGCTCGACGATCCCGCGGCCGCCGCGGCCGCGGCGACGATCGAGTCCAAATCCCCGACCGCGCTGAAGGTCTCGCTGGCGGCTCTGCGCCGGGCGCGGGAGATGACGTCCCTCGAGCAGTGCTTCGACCAGGACTACCGCGTCTCCGCTGCCTGCGCCGCGGACCCCGACCTGGTGGAGGGCATCCGTGCACAGGTCGTCGACAAGGACCGCGAACCGCGCTGGCGCCCGTCCGCGCTGTCCGCGGTCACTGAGGCCGCTGTCGAGCGCCACTTCGCCGCGGTCGACGACGAGCTCGGCCTGGAGCCGGCGACGTAGTCGGGGAGCCCTGGCTCAGCTCGCCGCGTCGGCGCCGACCGCGGTGCGAAGCAGCGGCAGCAGGCAGGGCCCGCAGAACCCGCCGCTGAGCGCGGCGCGATCTGCCTCCTCAACGAGGAAGGCGATGTCCTCGGCGTTACGGCCGCAGCGGCTGCAACGCGCGCCCCCGACCGGTGAGTAGACACGCACCCGTTGGCCTGACCCGGCCGGGCAGACTATCTCGCAGTCTTCCCCCATGGCATAGCTCCCGGACATCCTTGTGTCCCACTGTACAGGTTCACAAAGCTGCCGAGCTGGTTATCGCGCCTTTGCGCTCGCGGACTTCGTCGAGGACGTCGGAGACCATCTTGATCGAGCTCGCATCGAGGATGTTGCCGAACTCCAGCAGCGGCACCTTGCCCTCGAGCGCGACCGCCAGCTCCGGGTTCTCGCTCGGCACGATCACCAGGTCGCAGCCGGCCAGCTTCGGGTCGTCGGGACCGGCGATCAGGGCGATTTCGGCGAGGCCGGAGTCGGCCAGCGACTGGCCCAGGAGCTGGGCCTGGTCCTCGGTCGTGTAGTAGATGCCGATCCGGTGGTCCTTGGGGATCTGGGCGAGGCGGACCAGGGTCTTGAGGTGCGGCGCGACGACGATGCCGAGCACCTCGGGCGCGTCCTCGGGCACCAGGTCGCGGACGAGGCGACGGACTTCGCTGAGGTGGAAGAAGGTGGTGATGACCAGGTCCTGCCCCTGCACGTCGCTGGCCTCGATCGCGCTGAGCAGGAGCGGGTTGACCGGTGCTTCCAGCGCCTCGCCGAGCTCGGTGGAGAAGGCCTCGGCACGCTCGACGTTGCACTCGACGAAGGAGAGCTGGACCTCGGTCCGCTCCGCGTGCAGGCTCTGCTGGTAGGCCAGCGCGGCGATTTCATCGGCGGAGAGGCCGAGCTCGATGCAGCGGGTGACCGCGGTGCCGAGGACGGCGTGGGCGCTCTCCCGCGCCGCCATCTGCCGGCGCGCGGTGTCGGCGGCGCGGACGACCATCCCGTGGCGGCCCTGCCGGCTGACCAGGCCACGGTTGCGCAGCTCGCCGTAGGCGCGGGCGACGGTGTTGCGGTTGACGTGGAGGTTGTCGGCCAGCATCCGGCTGCTGGGGAGCCGGTCGCCGTCGTTCAACTGCCCCATCTCGACCATGTACACGATCTGGTCCACGATCTGCCGGAAGACCGGCACTCCGGTGACTTTGTTCAGTCGAATCGTCTGCATTAACGGATGCTATCGACGGCCGTTACACGGACCAGTGTATGGGTTGGCCAGTGGGATCACGGTGTCCTAGTGAATTAGTATTAAACAGGTCAATCTGTTCGGCAGTTTCTGGATCTGTTCGCTATGGTGATTGCCGCGCGGCCTGGAAAGTCGCCACGGGAAACACGGGTGAATGAGCGAGAAACGCAAAATGTCCGAACCATCGTCTTCGAGGCCGGACGGAGGGCTCGGGGATTGACGGGATGACGTACGCGCAATTCATCGGCAGGCGGCTCCTGCACGTGATCCCGGTCGTGTTCGGAGTCACCTTCGTCGTCTTCTGGTTGATCCACCTCGTCCCCGGCGACCCGGCTCGCACCGCGCTCGGGTTCAAGGCCACCCCGGAGGCGATCGCCAACCTCCATCAGGAGTGGGGGCTCGACAAGTCGCTGCCGGAGCAGTACGTCAACTACCTGGGCCGCCTGGTCCAGGGGGATCTCGGCACCTCCTTCAGGTTCCAGGACTCGGCCGGCTCGCTGATCATCGAACGGCTACCGGTGACCCTCTGGCTGCTCGCCTACTCGGCCGTCCTGATCTGCTTGATCGCCGGCCCGCTGGCGCTCCTGGCGGCGTCGAAGCCGGGGGCGATGCGCGACAAGCTCGTTCGGGTCTTCTCGATCGCGGGCCTCGGCATCCCCGGCTTCTGGCTCGGCCTGATCCTGATCCAGTACGTCGCGATCGAAGCCAGCCTGCTGCCCGCGGCGGGCTACGGCGAAGGATTCACGGGCCACCTCGAATCGATGTTCCTGCCGTCGCTGACGATCGCCGTCGGGGTGATCCCGCTGGTCGTTCGCAGCCTCAGGGCCGAGGTCTTGAAGGTCGCCGATTCCGAGTTCGTCGTCACCGCCCGGGCCAAGGGGCTGAGCGAGCGGCGGATCCGGCTCCGGCACGTTTTGCGCAACGCGCTGCCCCCCTCGGTCACGATCCTCGCCATCAACATGGGCTTCCTCGTCGGCGGCACCGTCGTGATCGAACGGGTCTACGGCCTCGGCGGGGTGGGGGAGCTGATGCTGACCGCGATCAACTCCCGCGACTTCCCGGTCGTGCAGGCGGTGACCCTGTTCTTCGCCCTGCTCGTGATCGCGATCAACTTCTTCGGCGACCTGATCCAGGCGCTGCTCGACCCGCGCCTGGAGATCCAATGAGCGAGGAGATCATCCGCCCGCCGGCCCGCGTCGCCGACGCCGAACGCGGCGGCATCGGTCGCAGCGTCGGCGGCGCCGTCCGCCGCCGCATCGGCGGCAACCTCTCGCTTGGGCTCGGGATCGCGATCGTCGGCACCATGATTCTGCTGGCGGCCTTGGCCAGCGTCATCGCCCCCGACGACCCGCTCAAACAGGACGTCGCCAACTCGCTCCTGGCACCGGGCGAAGCCGGTCACCTGCTCGGCACCGACCAGCTCGGCCGCGACGTCTTCTCGCGGCTCCTCTACGGCGCCCGCATCGACCTCTTCGTCGCCTTCGGCGCGGTCATCTTCCCGTTCACGATCGGGATCGTGGTCGGCATCGTCGGCGGCTTCCACGGCGGCTGGGTCGACTCGTTCCTGGTCGGCGTCATCAACGTCGTCTTCGCCTTCCCGGTGCTGGTCTTGCTGATCGCCCTGCTCTTCGTCCTCGGCCCCGGGGTCCTCACGATCATCGTCGCCATCACCATCGTCGACTGGGTCGCCTACGCCCAGCTGACGCGGACCTCGGCCCGGCGAGAACGCAACCAGGAATACATCCTCGCCGCCCGCACCGGGGGGATCCCGGTCTGGCGCATCCTGCTGCGCCACATGCTGCCCAACATCATCGCCCAGCCGGTGGTGCTCGCCTTCTCCGACGCGCTGCTGATCATCCTCACGATCACCACGCTCGGCTTCCTCGGGCTCGGCGTGCCGCCGCCCCAGCCGGACTGGGGGACGATGATCTCCGAGGCCCAGCCCTTCCTCAACACCCAGTGGTGGCTCGCCGTCGCCCCCGGCGTGGCGATCATCTTCACCGGGCTCGGCCTCAGCCTGATCGCCGACTCGCTCGCCGAGAGGCTGGACGCGCGGTGAGCGCGCCGACCAACGGCAACGACGCCGCTTCAGCCTCTCGCTCCCTGCTCTCGGTCCGCGACCTGCGGCTCGGGGTCGGGGGCGCGGAGTCGAGCTTCGAGCCGGTCGTCGGCGCCGCCCTCCGCGCCGATCGCGGCGAGGTCGTCGGCGTGGTCGGCGAGTCCGGCTCCGGCAAGTCCCTGACCCTGCGGGCGATCGCCGGGCTGCTGCCCCCCGCGGTCGAGCTCCGCGGCGGCGAGATCGACGTCGACGGCATCGACGTCGGCAACGCCTCCTCCGCGCAGCTGCGCAAGCTGCACGGGGAGAAGGTCGGGATGATCTTCCAGGAGCCGATGACGGCGCTGAACCCGACGATGCGGATCGGCACCCAGATCGCCGAGGCGGCCCGGGCCCACCGCGACGTCAGCCGCGCGGAGGCGAAGGACAAGGCGGTCGAGCTGCTCGGCCGGATGGGCTTCGCCGATCCGGAGCAGCGCTACCGGCTCTACCCCCACGAACTCTCCGGCGGCATGCGCCAGCGGGTGGTGATCGCGATTGCCCTCGCCGGCGAGCCGGGCCTGCTGCTCTGCGACGAGCCGACCACGGCGCTCGACGCGACGGTGACGATGCGGGTCCTCGACCTGCTCGTCGGGCTCGCCTCCGACTTCGACATCGGCGTCGTCATCGTCACCCATGACCTCGGCGTCGCCGCCCGGATCTGCGACCGCATCGTCGTCATGTACGCGGGCCGGATGGTGGAGGAAGGGCCCGCCGGCGAGGTCCTGCGCCGCCCCCGCCACCCCTACACGCTGGCGCTGCTGCGGGCGGTGCCGACCCGCGACAGCACGATCGAGGACCTCCGCGCGATCCCCGGCTCGCCGCCGCAGCCGGGCGAGGACCTGCCCGGCTGCCCGTTCGCGCCGCGCTGTGATTTCGCCGAGGCGGCCTGCCTCGAGGAGGTCGTGGTGACCGAGATCGGCGACGAGCGCATGACCGCCTGCCGCCGGCACGAGCTGCTGGCCGGGATGGTGAGCCCCCGTGGCTGAGGCCTTGCTCGAGGTGAAGAGCCTCTGCGTCGAGTTCGGCGGCGGCCGCACCCTGACGGGGAAGCAGAAAGTCCCGTTCGAGGCGTTGAAAGGGGTCGACTTCTCGATCGTCGCCGGCGAGGCGTTCGCGATCGTCGGCGAGTCCGGGGCCGGCAAGTCCACCGCGGCGCGCTGCGTCGTCGGCCTGCAGAAGCCGACCCGCGGCGAGATCGCCTTCGCGGGCGAGCCGCTCGGGTTCAAGCGCGATCGCGATCAGCGCCGCGCCGTGCAGATGGTCTTCCAGGATCCCTACAGCTCGCTCAGCCCGCGGATGACGGTCGGGGCCGCGATCACCGAACTGCTGCGGGTGAACAAGGTTTGCGCCACGAAGGAGGCGGCGCGCGAGCGGGCGACCGAGCTGCTGGCGATGGTCGGCATGCCGGCGACGGCGCTCGACCAGCGGCCGCGCGCCTTCTCCGGCGGGCAGCGCCAGCGGATCGGGATCGCCCGCGCGATCGCCCTGGAGCCGGCGCTGCTGGTCGCCGACGAGCCGGTCTCCGCCCTCGACGTCTCGATCCAGGCCTCGATCCTGGCGCTGCTGAAGCGACTGCAGCGCGACCTCGGCCTGACGATGCTCTTCATCTCCCACGACCTCGCCGTGGTCCGCCAGCTCTGCGACCGGGTGGCGGTGATGTGCGACGGCGAGATCATCGAGACGGGCCCCGTCTCCGAGGTCCTCGCGGCTCCCAAGCAGGAGTTCACGAAGAGCCTGCTGGCGGCGGCGACGGATCTGCCGGACCTGGAAATGGAGCCGATCTCGGCTCCGCCATCGAAGTCCTGAAAGGAGCTGTCCCTTGAGTGCAGAGATGAGCGCCGCGGAGGTGATGCAGAAGCTGGCCCGCCTGACCATCCGCTCCGGCGTCAACGTCGAGCCCGGCCAGGACGTCTACATCTGCCCGCCGAGCCTCGACCACGCGCCGCTGGTGCGGGCGCTGACCGAGGAGGCCTACCTGGCGGGCGCCCGCATAGTCAACGTCAAATGGTGGGATCCGCAGCTGAAACGGCTGCGGGTCGAGCATGGGCCGGCGGAGGCGCTCTCGATTGTCCCCGACTGGTTCAACCGCTTCGTCGACGAGTGCGTCGAGAGCCGCGGCGCCTACATCGAAATCCTCGGCAACTCCGACCTCGACGTCTATGACGGCCTCGACCCCGAGCTGCTCGGCCGTGACGTGATGCCGGCGACCCCGAACGCCCTGGAGATGGCGATCTCGGGCGAGATCCGCTGGGCGTCGATCTTTGGCGCGACGCCGGGCCTCGCCCGGCGCATCCTCGGGAGCGACGACGTCGACCGGCTCTGGGCGGAGCTGGCGCCGATCATGCGGCTCGACGCGCCCGACCCGTCGGCGGCCTGGGCCGAGCACGTCGAGACCCTCCACGGCCGGGCGCGGGCGCTCGACGGGCACGGGTTCAAGGACATCCACTTCCACGGGCCGGGCACCGACCTGCGGGTCGGGTTGATGCCGGGGGCGATCTGGAGCTCGGTCGGGGCGGAGACGAACGGTCGCAAGTGGATCGCGAATCTGCCGAGCGAGGAGGTGTTCAGCGCGCCCGACCGCAACCGGGTCGATGGCACCGTGAGGATGACCTGGCCAATCCCGCTCACCGACGGCCCGCTGGTCGACGGCGCGACCCTGACCTTCGAGGGCGGGCGCGTGGTCAAGGCGGACGCGGAGACCAACGTCGACGAGCTGCGTGCGCGGATCGCCAAGGACCAGGGCTCCGACCGGCTCGGCGAGGTCGCCCTGGTCGATTCCGAGGGCCCGATCTTCCGGGCCCACCGGGTCTTCGGCGACCTCCTCCTCGACGAGAACGCGTCCTGCCACATCGCCCTCGGTCAGGCGATCGAGTTCTCCGTTCCAGGCCTACCGGAGGACCGCGCGGCGCGCGAAGAGCGCGGCTTCAACGTCTCCGACGTTCACCAGGACATGATGATCGGCGGCCCCGAGGTCGCCGTCGACGGGATCGGCGCCGACGGCAGCTCGACCCCGATCCTGGCCGACGGCAAGTGGGTCCTTGGCGCTCGATGAGCCTTCCGACCCTGCACGTCTCCTCCCCGGACCCCCGCCTTCGCGGGCAGATGGTCGGCGAGGGCGCGCGCAGCCAGGTGCTGGCCTCGGTTGAGCTCTACCGGCGCCTGTTCGCCCGCTACGCAGAGCTGGATTGGGATGCCGTCGCGGCGCTCGGCCTCGAGTTCCGGGAGCCGATCCAGGCCTACGACGCCGAGATCCTGACCGAGATCGAAGGGATCGCTGAAGGCGCCGGCCTGCAGCTCGGCGAGGTCCTGGCGATCAACGCGCGCAGCGAGATCCTCTTCGGCCTCGGCGACCTCTCGCTTCCAGAGTGCACCGCCTTCTACGCCGGGCCATCGGTCACCGAGGACAAACGCGTCCTGCTCGGCCAGAACTGGGACTGGTTCAGCGCCAGTGACAGCGCGACCGTGATCGAGGTCGACCAGGGCCCCGAGCGCCCCGCCTTCGTGATGGCGCCGGAGGCTGGCCTGATCGGCAAGATGGGCTTCAACGAGGACGGGATCGGGGTCACTCTGAACGCCCTGTTCTCGGATTTGGACCGTGGCGAGCGCGACGTTCCGGTGCATGTGATCCTCCGCGCGATCCTCAACTCGCGCACGATCGAGCAAGCGCTGGCGGCGATCGTCCGTGCCCGCCGCGGCTCCTCGGCCAACTACACGATCGCCAGCGCGTGCGGACCGGGCCTCGCCGTTGAGGTGGGGCCGGGAGGAGTGGAGACGGTCAACCTTGTCAAGCCCGTCGATGGAGTGCTGGGTCACGCCAACCACTTCACCGAGGAGGTCGAGTTCGAGGATCTCTGCGCGCGCGATTACCCCGGCTCGAAGTCGCGCCTGGCGATGATCGAGGCACTGCTCGGGGCTCGCCGCGGGACGATCACGGCGGACGTCGCAAAGGAGGTGCTGCGCAACCGCGAAGGCGCGGTCGAGTGCATCTGCCCCCTGCCCGACGAGACCCTTCCCGAGCTCGAGCGGTACTCGACGGTGCTATCGATAGTGATGGACCTGACCTCGCGCACCGCCGAGGTCGCCGCCGGGCCGCCGAGCGAGGCCGACTACGTCTCGGTCGTGCCGCGCTTCGCCCGCGGCGACCAGCCCTCCTAGGAGCGATTGGCGAAACCCCGGCTGGTCGGGGGCCGGCCGTAGAAGTCGTGGTTCC